>NZ_RWIN01000085.1 GCF_009761815.1 Pseudomonas sp. PB120 | reverse complement strand
AAAACAACTGTGGGAGCCAGCCTGCTGGCGATGGCGTGTCAGACACCTTGATGTCGACTGACACACCATCGCCAGCAGGCTGGCTCCCACAGGTTTACGGCGTAAGGCTTAGGACTGCTTTTCGAACTTCAGGTCCCACACGCCATGCCCCAGTCGTTCGCCGCGGCGTTCGAACTTGGTGATCGGCCGTTCGGCCGGGCGCGGTACGCACTTGCCGTCTTCGGCCAGGTTGCGATAACCCGGAGCAACGTTCATCACTTCCAGCATGTACTCGGCGTACGGTTCCCAGTCGGTGGCCATGTGCAGCACACCGCCGACTTTCAACTTGCTGCGCACCAGTTCAGCGAACGACGCCTGAACGATACGACGCTTGTGGTGACGGCTCTTGTGCCACGGGTCCGGGAAAAAAAGCATCAGGCGATCGAGGCTGTTATCGGCCACGCAGCGATTGAGCACTTCGATCGCGTCGCAATCATAGACCCGCAGGTTGGTCAGGCCCTGAGTCAGCACGCCATTGAGCAGTGCACCGACACCCGGACGGTGCACTTCCACGCCAATGAAATCCTGCTCCGGCGAAGCGGCGGCCATTTCCAGCAACGAATGGCCCATGCCGAAACCGATTTCCAGCGAGCGCGGTGCCGAGCGACCAAACACCTGGTCGAAGTCCACCGGCGCATCGGCCAGTGGCAGCACAAACAGCGGCGTGCCCTGCTCCAGACCTTTTTGCTGGCCTTCGGTCATGCGCCCGGCGCGCATCACGAAACTCTTGATGCGGCGGTGTTGGCGCTCATCGCCTTCTTCCGTCTGGACTGGCGTGTCGTTTGATTCAGTCATCAATGGCTCTTACTTGATCAGACCATCCAGCGGCGAAGAGGCGCTGGCATAGAGTTTTTTCGGCATGCGGCCGGCGAGGTAGGCCAGGCGGCCTGCGACGATCGCGTGTTTCATGGCTTCGGCCATCATGATCGGCTGCTGGGCGTGGGCGATGGCCGAGTTCATCAGCACAGCATCACAGCCCAGTTCCATGGCGATGGTGGCGTCGGAGGCTGTACCGACACCGGCATCCACCAATACCGGGATCTTGGCTTCTTCAAGGATGATCTGCAGGTTGTACGGGTTGCAGATCCCCAGGCCCGAACCGATCAGACCGGCCAGCGGCATGACCGCGATGCAGCCGATTTCCGCCAATTGCCGGGCGATGATCGGGTCATCACTGGTGTAGACCATCACGTCAAAGCCTTCCTTGACCAGCGTTTCGGCGGCCTTGAGGGTTTCGATCACGTTGGGGAACAGGGTTTTCTGATCCGCCAGTACTTCCAGCTTCACCAAATTGTGGCCATCGAGCAGCTCGCGGGCCAGGCGGCAGGTGCGCACGGCCTCGATAGCGTCGTAGCAACCGGCGGTGTTCGGCAGGAAGGTGTAGCGATCCGGCGACAGCACTTCAAGCAGGTTCGGCTCACCCTCGATCTGCCCGAGGTTCGTGCGGCGTACGGCGAAGGTGACGATTTCCGCGCCCGAGGCTTCGATGGCCAGGCGGGTTTCTTCCATGTCTCGATATTTGCCGGTGCCTACCAGCAAACGCGACTGGTAAGTACGACCGGCCAGGACGAAAGGCTTGTCGCTACGAACGATGCTCATGAGAAATCCTCTGTAGGGTTGAGGTTCTTGCAGAATAATTCTGTGCCCTTACGGGCCGGGCGACTAGCCGCCGCCGATGGCGTGAACCACTTCGACTGAATCGCCGTCGTTCAGCGTGGTGTCAGCGTGCTGGCTGCGCGGGACGATATCCAGATTGAGCTCGACCGCCACCCGGCGTCCGGTCAGTTCCAGACGGGTCAGCAGGGCCGCAACGGTTTCACCGTCGGGCAGTTCAAGGGATTCGCCGTTCAACTGAATGCGCATGCCGAATGCCGCCATCATTTTTAGGGGGTGGCATTCTAGCCCGATCAGTCTGACTGACCCAAGCCATTCGTCTGTAATGGGACTTTGTAGGAGCGAGCTCGCTCGCGATGGACTTGAAATCGCCTCGGGGGGGGCAGGATTTCAACGTTATCGTTGACGTCCATCGCGAGCAAGCTCGCTCCTACAGGCAGGTCAGGTCAGGTCAGGTCAGACGCCAGGCGGCCAGGCCCAGGCAGAACCAGCCCGCCAGGAACGCCAGGCCACCGAAGGGGGTGATAATCCCGAGCTTGCTGATGCCGGTCATGGTCAGCACGTACAGACTGCCGGAAAACAGCAGGATGCCGATGGCAAAGGATGCACCCGCCCAAGTGATCAAGCGACCTGGAATTTGCGTGGCCAGCAGCGCTACGCCAAACAAGGCCAGGGTGTGCACCAGTTGATAAGTGACGCCGGTATGGAAAATCGCCAGGTATTCGGGCGTCAGGCGGTTTTTCAGGCCGTGGGCGGCGAACGCACCAAGGGCCACGCCGGTGAAGCCGAAAAAAGCGGCCAGCATCAGAAAGCCACGCAGCATGAAGAACTCCAGTCAGCCTCGATCAACAGGGTCTGTATAATGGCCCGCTCAACGGGTTCGGCCAAGCCATCTCTATGCTGCGTTTAATTTTCCGTCGTTTCACGAAGGCCCTGCTCTGGTTCGCGGCGGGCAGCGTCTTGCTGGTGCTGATTTTTCGCGTGGTGCCACCACCGGGAACGACGCTGATGGTCGAACGCAAGGTCGAATCCTGGTTCGACGGCGAGCCCATCGACCTGCAACGCACCTGGAAGCCTTGGGATGAAATCTCCGACGACCTGAAGGTCGCGGTGATTGCGGGCGAGGATCAGAAATTCCCGGAGCATTGGGGTTTTGACCTCGGCGCCATCCGCGCCGCTCTGGCCCACAACGAGCTGGGCGGCTCGGTTCGCGGCGCCAGTACCTTGAGTCAGCAAGTGTCGAAGAACCTGTTTTTATGGTCCGGCCGCAGTTGGCTGCGCAAAGGTCTGGAAGCCTGGTTTACCGGGCTGATCGAAGTGTTCTGGCCCAAGCAGCGGATTCTTGAGGTGTACCTGAACAGCGTCGAGTGGGATGACGGCGTGTTTGGCGCGGAAGCAGCGGCCCGGCATCACTTTGGTATCAGTGCCAAGTCATTGTCCCGGCAGCAAGCGAGCTATCTGGCAGCCGTACTGCCCAACCCGCGGGTTTGGAGTGCGAGCCATCCGACTTCTTATGTCTCGCGGCGGGCCGGGTGGATTCGGCAGCAGATGAGCCAACTAGGTGGCGACAGCTATCTACTGGGCCTCAACGATTCGCGCCGGGCGCCTTGGGCCCAGTAGCCAACCTAAATGCCGAATACACCAAAAAAACTGTGGGAGCGAACCTGCTCGCGATGACGGTCTGACAGTCAACTTGGATGTTGAATATTCAGGCCTCATCGCGAGCAGGCTCGCTCCCACAGGATCTATGATCGGGGCGTTTTTTATTGCCGGTTTGCCGATTAAGCGGCGATCGACAACTTGAGCTTGTTCATCGCGCTCTTCTCGAGCTGACGAATACGCTCGGCCGACACGTTGTACTTCTGCGCCAGGTCGTGCAGCGTGGCTTTCTCTTCAGCCAACCAGCGCTGATAGAGGATGTCACGGCTGCGGTCGTCCAGCACTTCCAGCGCTTCGTGCAGGTTGTGGTTGGAGTTGTCGCTCCAGTCGGCGTCTTCCAGTTGACGGGCCGGGTCATACCGGTGGTCTTCCAGGTAGTTGGCCGGCGACTGGAAAGCACTGTCGTCGTCCGCTTCCGCGGCCGGGTCGAAGGCCATGTCATGGCCGGTCAGGCGACTTTCCATCTCGCGCACTTCACGTGGCTCTACGCCGAGGCTTTCCGCCACACGGTGGACTTCCTCGTTGTTCAGCCAGGCCAGGCGTTTCTTCTGGCTGCGCAGGTTGAAGAACAACTTGCGCTGAGCCTTGGTGGTCGCGACTTTCACGATGCGCCAGTTGCGCAGGATGAACTCGTGAATTTCGGCCTTGATCCAGTGCACGGCGAACGACACCAGGCGCACACCCATTTCCGGGTTGAAGCGTTTCACAGCCTTCATCAGGCCGACGTTGCCTTCCTGGATCAGGTCAGCCTGAGCCAGGCCGTAGCCGGAATAGCTACGGGCGATATGTACGACAAAACGCAGGTGGGCGAGCACCATCTGCCGAGCCGCCCCCAAATCCTGCTCATAATAGAGACTCTCGGCCAGTTCACGCTCCTGCTCCGGCGTCAGCAATGGAATGCTGTTCACGGTGTGCACGTAGGCCTCCAGGTTCGCACCCGGGACCAGAGCATATGCAGGTTGCAAAGAATTGGTCATACGAAAAAACCTCCCACTTACAAACTCGTGCAGTTCAGCACTGCGAAAATTGACCGGAAACCGAAAGACAAGTTCCCAAAAACGCTGAAAGGTCAATACGAGCAAATTGATACTACTTAGGCGCAAGCTCCCTCAGGTGGCGTGCGACTGCAATCCATGCACCGATATACCCTAACAGCACCGCGCCAAGCAAGAGAGACAGACCGTCGGCTACCGGCACGCCGGCCAGCGCAAAATTACTGCCGTACAAACCGGCCAGCCCCACCACTGCCTCGTTCAGCCAGTTCAGGCCAAACGCCAATACACCCCAGGAAAGTATCCCCGCACCAAAGCCATACAGCGCGCCCATGTACAGAAAGGGTCTGCGTACATAGCTGTCAGTACCGCCCACGAGTTTAATCACTTCTATCTCTGTGCGGCGGTTTTCAATATGAAGACGAATGGTATTGCCTATCACCAAAAGTAATGCAGAAACCAGAAGCACGGTCAGGCCGAAGACAAAACGGTCGCCCAGCTTGAGGATGGCGGCCAGACGCTCGACCCAGACTAGATCAAGTTGCGCCTGCTGTACCTTCGGCAGCTCGGAAAGTTTTTGTCTTAATGCTTCAAGCGCGGGCTTGTCGACTTCGTTCGGGGTCACCAGCACCACGCCCGGCAGCGGGTTTTCCGGCAATTCTTTAAGCGCCTCGCCCAGACCGGACTGCTGCTGGAATTCTTCCAGCGCCTGATCGCGACCCACATATTGCGCATCCGCGACTCCGGGCATGCCCTGAATCTGCTCGCGCAGCGATTCGCCCTCGGCAGGGCTGGCCTCGATTTGCAGGTACAGCGAAATCTGCGCCGCACGCTGCCAGGAACCGCCCAGTCGCTCGACGTTACTCAGCAAAAGTGACAGACCCATCGGCAAGCTCAGGGCAACGGCCATCACCATGCAGGTGAAAAAGCTGCCGATGGGCTGCTTGCCCAAACGGCGCAGGCTGTCCATCAGGCTGGCGCGATGGCTTTCAATCCAGGCGCGGAACAGCGTCGCGAAGTCCGGGCCGTCATCATCGTCGCGTTTTTTCTTCTGCGGTTGCGGGTCGGCGGCCTTGGGGGCCACGCGCTCGGAAACCTTGGGGCTACGTGTCGCACTCATTCGCCAGCCTCCCCGTCGCCGATCAGGCGGCCGCGTTGCAGGGTCAGCATGCGATGGCGCATGCGGGCGATCAGCGCCAGGTCGTGACTGGCGATCAGCACGCTGGTGCCCAGACGGTTAATGTCTTCGAATACGCCCATGATCTCGGCCGCCAGGCGCGGATCGAGGTTACCCGTGGGCTCATCCGCCAGCAGCAAAGCGGGACGGTGAACGATGGCGCGGGCAATGCCGACGCGCTGCTGCTGACCGGTGGACAGGTCGCCGGGGTACAAATCGGTCTTGTCCGAGAGTGCCACGCGCTCCAGCGCCGAATCCACGCGCTTGACGATCTCGGCCTTGGACAGCCCGAGAATCTGCAATGGCAGCGCGACGTTGTTGAACACCGTGCGATCGAACAGCAGCTGATGGTTTTGAAACACCACGCCGATCTGCCGGCGCAGGTAAGGGATCTGTGCGTTGCTGATGGTGGCAAGGTCTTGCCCGGCCAGCAGCAATTTGCCCGTGGTGGGACGCTCCATCGCCAGCAGCAGGCGCAATAAGGTACTTTTACCGGCGCCGGAGTGGCCGGTTACAAACAAAAATTCGCCACGACGGACTCGAAAGCTCAGCTCATGCAAGCCGACGTGACCGTTCGGATAGCGTTTACCGACCTGTTCGAAACGAATCATGAACGCTCCCGTTCGGCAAACAGTGCCTGGACAAAGGGGTCTGCTTCAAAAGTACGCAAATCGTCGATGCCTTCACCGACGCCGATGTAGCGGATCGGCAGGCCAAATTGCTTGGCCAGGGCGAAAATCACCCCGCCCTTGGCAGTGCCGTCGAGCTTGGTCAGCGCCAGGCCGGTCAGTTCGACGGTCTGGTTGAATTGTTTGGCCTGGTTGATCGCGTTCTGACCCGTGCCGGCGTCAAGCACCAACAGCACCTCGTGAGGCGCATCGGCGTCGAGCTTGCTGATAACCCGGCGAACCTTTTTCAGTTCTTCCATCAGGTTGTCTTTGGTGTGCAGGCGACCGGCGGTGTCGGCGATCAACACGTCAATGCCACGGGCCTTGGCGGCTTGCACGGCATCGAAGATAACCGAAGCCGAGTCGGCACCGGTGTGCTGGGCGATCACCGGGATCTTGTTGCGCTCGCCCCAGACCTGCAATTGCTCGACCGCCGCGGCGCGGAAGGTGTCCCCCGCCGCCAGCATGACTTTTTTGCCTTCAAGCTGCAGTTTCTTCGCCAGCTTGCCGATGGTGGTGGTCTTGCCGGCGCCGTTGACGCCCACCACCAGAATCACGAACGGCTTGTTCTGCGAATTGATTTTCAGCGGTTGCTCGACAGGCTTGAGCATGGCCGCCAGCTCGGCTTGCAGAGATTTGTACAGCGCGTCGGAATCGGCCAGCTCTTTGCGCGCGACCTTCTGGGTCAGGCGCTGGATGATCACCGAGGTCGCTTCCACACCCACGTCAGCGGTCAGAAGACGGGTTTCGATGTCTTCGAGCAACTCGTCATCGATGGTTTTACGACCCAGAAACAGGCTGGCCATGCCTTCGCCGATGCTGGCGCTGGTCTTGGACAGACCTTGCTTGAGGCGGGCGAAGAAACCGGCTTTGGTTTCTTCGGTGCGAGCAGGCTCTGGCGGGGTTTCGACAGGCGCAACAGGTGCGGTGACGGCAGGAGCAACAGGCGCGGCGACGACGGGAGGGATCACCAGTGCCGGAGCCGGAGCCGGATCTGGCGCTTGCACAACCGGAGCGGCCGGAGCAACAAATGCAGGAATCAAAGGCTCTGGAACAACAGGCGCAGGCTCGGCTTCAACAACCCGCTCAACCACCGGCGCCTGAATCGGCTCAGGCGCAAACGCGGTCGGTGCTGGAATCGGAGGGGTCACGTGCGGCGCCAGGTCATCGACCACCAGCGCCACCGGTTCTTCCGCCACCGGCAAGGTCAGCCAGGGCTCAACGGCCGGTGCCAGCGATGGCTCAACCACCACCTCGGGTTCAACTTCTGCCACCGGTTGCAGCACCGGCTCGGCATTGGGCAACACAATCGGCGCGAGCTCTGCTTCTATGACCGGCGCAGGCGCTAGCTCAGGAAGTGGCTGTGGCTGTTCGACGACGGGTTCCTGCGGCTTTTTGCGCAGCCATCCGAACAGGCTTTTCTTCTCACCAGCCGCAGCTGGGTTCTTCTTGTCGTCGTTGGAACCAAACATGGAGGACGGCTATCTCACGGTAGCGACGCGCCCAAGGACGCCTCGGCAAATAAATATTCGATGCAGAACAGACTGCAATTGACCCAGCTTGTTCACGCGCAACATTTTGTCGAGGCGCAAACAGCGCCTCAAAGGTCGACTAATACGAAGGACTGGAACGGCATCGTCGGCGAAAACGCAGAGTTTAGCTGACAAACTCAACGCCCGAGCCGCGAACCCAAACAACCTGCTGACCGATCAAAGGCCTGATAGGCGTGGCCGCCAGTAAAACGGATCAGTATCCTAGCACCCTCTCGCCCGCTGACGCTAAGAACAAGCGGGCAACCCAACAGGTTTAAAAACGAATGAATGCTCTAGCCCGCCGCGCTGCAGGCCTGCTGTTCAGCACAGTTTGTCTGCCACTTTCAGCCTTCGCTGCCGACCCGCAACCGACCCACGAATTCACCCTCGACAATGGCCTGAAGGTCGTCGTGCGCGAAGATCATCGTGCGCCGGTGGTGGTTTCCCAGGTCTGGTACAAGGTTGGCTCCAGCTACGAGACGCCGGGACAAACCGGTTTGTCCCACGCCCTTGAGCACATGATGTTCAAGGGCAGCGAGAAAGTCGGCCCCGGTGAAGCATCCTTGATCCTGCGCGACCTCGGCGCTGAAGAAAACGCCTTCACCAGCGACGACTTCACCGCCTACTACCAGGTCCTGGCCCGTGATCGCCTGGGCGTGGCTTTCGAACTCGAAGCGGACCGCATGGCCAACCTGCGCCTGCCGGCCGACGAGTTCGCCCGCGAGATCGAAGTCATTAAAGAAGAGCGCCGCCTGCGGACCGACGACAAACCGATGTCCAAGGCGTACGAGCGCTTCAAGGCCATGGCTTACCCGGCCAGCGGCTACCACACGCCGACCATCGGCTGGATGGCGGACCTGGACCGCATGAAAGTCGAAGAGCTGCGCCACTGGTACCAATCCTGGTACGTCCCGAACAACGCCACGCTGGTGGTGGTCGGCGACGTGACCCCGGACGAAGTCAAAACCCTGGCCCAGCGCTATTTCGGCCCGATCGCCAAGCGTGACGTGCCACCGGCAAAAATCCCTCTGGAACTGGCCGAGCCCGGCGAACGGCAGATCACCCTGCACGTTAAAACCCAGCTGCCGAGCCTGATGCTGGCCTTCAACGTGCCGAGCATCGCCACCGCCGAAGACAAGCGCCCGGTCAACGCCCTTCGCTTGATCTCGGCCCTGCTCGACGGCGGCTACAGCGCGCGCATCCCGACGCAACTGGAGCGCGGTGAAGAACTCGTCTCCGGCGGGTCGTCGAGCTACGACGCCTACACCCGTGGCGACAGCCTGTTCACCTTGTCGGCCACCCCCAACTCGCAGAAAGATAAGACCATCGAGCAGGCGGAAGCCGGTTTGTGGAAGCTGCTCGAACAATTGAAAACCACTGCGCCGTCCACTGAAGAGCTGGAGCGCGTGCGTGCGCAGGTCATCGCCGGCCTGGTCTACGAGCGCGACTCGATCACCAGCCAGGCCACGTCCATCGGCCAACTGGAAACCGTCGGCCTGTCGTGGAAGCTGATGGACACCGAACTCGCCGACCTCGAAAGCGTGACGCCGCAAGACATCCAGAACGCCGCCAAACTGTATTTCACCCGCGAACGTCTCAGTGTCGCCCATGTACTGCCGGAGGAGACGACTCATGAGTGAGCGCAAAAAACCACGCCTGGCCCTGATCGGCTTGTTGACTGTCGCACTGATCGGCGCGGGTGCCTTTTATCTGCTGCGTCCCGATGACTCGACGGCCAGCGAAGCCCTCGACAAAGCCAAGTCCAGCCAGAAGCTGCAATCGCTGACCGAACTCGACGGCAAAGCGCCAAGCCACCGCACGCTGGACGTGCAGACCTGGAACACCCCTGAAGGCGCCAAGGTGCTGTTCGTCGAAGCCCGTGAGCTGCCGATGTTCGACATGCGCCTGATCTTCGCCGCCGGCAGCAGCCAGGATGGCGATGCACCGGGCCTGGCCCTGCTGACCAACGCCATGCTCAACGAAGGCGTGGCCGGCAAAGATGTCGGCGCTATCGCCCAGGGCTTCGAAGGCTTGGGCGCAGACTTCAGCAATGGCGCGTTCAAAGACATGGCACTGGCCTCCCTGCGCAGCCTCAGCGCCCCGGACAAACGCGAACCGGCGCTGAAGCTGTTTTCGGAAGTCGTCGGCCATCCGACCTTCCCGGCCGACTCCTTCGCCCGCATCAAGAACCAGATGCTCGCCGGCTTCGAATACCAGAAACAGAACCCCGGCAAGCTGGCGAGCCTGGAGCTGATGAACCGCTTGTACGGCGACCACCCTTACGCGCGTTCCAGCGATGGCACGGCGAAGACCGTTCCGGCGATCACGCTGGCGCAGCTCAAGGCTTTCCACGAGAAAGCCTACGCCGCCGGCAACGTGGTGATTGCGCTGGTGGGCGACCTGTCCCGCGCTGAAGCCGAGGCTATCGCAGCGCAAGTCTCCGGCGCGCTGCCAAAAGGTCCTGCACTGGCGAAAATCCCGCAGCCGCAAGAGCCCCAGGCCAGCATCGGCCACATCGAGTTCCCGTCCAAACAGACCAACCTGATGATCGCGCAACTGGGCATCGACCGCGACGATCCGGACTACGCAGCCTTGTCCTTGGGTAACCAGATCCTCGGCGGCGGTGGTTTCGGTACCCGACTGATGAGCGAAGTGCGCGAAAAACGTGGCCTGGCTTACGGCGTGTACTCGGGTTTCACCCCGATGCAGGCACGCGGCCCGTTCATGATCAACCTGCAAACCCGCGCGGAAATGAGCGAAGGCACCCTGAAACTGGTGCAGGACGTGCTCGCCGACTACCTTAAAACCGGGCCGACCCAAAAAGAGCTCGACGACGCCAAGCGTGAACTGGCCGGCAGCTTCCCGCTGTCCACCGCCAGCAACGCCGACATCGTCGGTCAACTCGGCGCCATGGGTTTCTACAACCTGCCGCTGAGCTATCTGGATGACTTCATGCGTGAGTCCCAGAGCCTGACCGTCGAACAGGTCAAGGCCGCACTGAACAAACATTTGAGCACGGACAAAATGGTCATCGTCAGCGCTGGCCCGACCGTGCCGCAAAAGCCGTTACCGGCCCCATCTGATAAACCTGCCGAGCAGCCGCTCGGGGTTCCGGAGCATTAATGGCCACTCGTCCAAAGAAACCTGTTCACAACGTGCATAACGGCGTGAACCAGCTGCGCATCATCGGCGGTGAATGGGGCAGCCGAAAGCTGAGCTTCCCCGACGCACCGGGCCTGCGCCCGACGCCGGACCGCGTGCGTGAAACCCTGTTCAACTGGCTGGCGCCCTACATCGCCGGCGCCAAGGTCCTTGACCCGTTCGCCGGCAGCGGCGCGTTGTTTCTCGAGGCGTTGTCTCGGGGTGCAGCGATGGGCCAGGCGCTGGACGCCAGCAACATTGCGGTCGCGAGCATCAAGGAACACCTGGGAACGCTGCGCTGCACCACCGGCCAGATCCAGACCGCCGACGCCCTGCGCTTCCTGGAAACCCAGGCCGCCAGCGCTTATGACGTGGTGTTCCTCGACCCGCCGTTCAACCAGGACCTGTTGCCGACTGTGTGCACCCTGCTTGAAGCGCGTCAATGGCTGGCTGACGAAGCCTGGATCTACACTGAAAGCGAAAACGCGCCATCGAGCCTTGGCCTGCCAGGCAACTGGCGCCTGCACCGCGAGCAGAAATCCGGGCGGGTGTATTACGCGTTGTGGCAACGTATGGCAGAGATCGCCGGTTAACCCACCGGCCTGAAAAGGTGCGCATAGGTTGCGCACCGCTGCATCGAGAGCAATCGTGTCCTTTCTGTCAGAACGTTTCACCCCCGCCTTCGGCCTCGGCAATCCACACCTGCAAACCTTGTGGGGACCGCTGTGGCGCACAACCACGCACATCGAACGCCAGCGCGAACGCTTGTGGCTGGACGATGGCGACTTTCTCGATCTGGACTGGCACGGCCCGCACAGCGCCGATGCACCGCTGGTGCTGGTGTTGCACGGCCTGACCGGTTCTTCGAATTCGCCTTACGTGGCCGGGGTGCAGAAAGCGCTCGGGGACCAGGGCTGGGCGAGCGTTGCCTTGAATTGGCGTGGCTGCTCGGGCGAGCCCAATCTGCTGCCGCGCAGCTACCATTCCGGGGCCAGTGAAGACCTGGCCGAAACCATCAGGCACCTTCGGGCCAAACGCCCGCTCGCACCGTTGTACGTCGTCGGGTATTCCCTGGGCGGCAATGTCTTGCTCAAGCATTTGGGTGAGACCGGCAGTGCGAGCGGCGTGCTCGGGGCGGTGGCGGTCTCGGTGCCGTTTCGTCTGGATCAGTGTGCCGACCGCATTGGCCAGGGCTTCTCGAAGGTCTATCAGGCGCACTTCATGCGCGAGATGCTGGCCTACATCAAGAACAAACAACGGCAGTTCCAGCACGATGGTCGCGAGGAAGGCCTCGCGGCACTGGCAGCCCTCGGCTCGCTGGAGAACATGCGGACCTTCTGGGATTTCGACGGCCGGGTGACAGCGCCGCTCAATGGCTTCATCGATGCCGAGGATTACTATCGCCGCGCCTCAAGCCGCTACTTCCTCGGCGAGATTCGCACACCGACCTTGATCATTCAGGCGGCTGACGATCCTTTTGTGTTCCCGCACAGCCTGCCGCAGGCGGACGAATTGTCGTCGTGCACTCAATTCGAATTGCAGGCCAAGGGCGGGCATGTCGGCTTCGTCGATGGCTCGTTCCGGCAGCCGGGTTACTACCTTGAACGACGCATCCCGCAGTGGCTGGCCGCCGTGGGCCGCGAGTAAGTCATGACCAACGATCAGGGCGAGTCGATCCGCTTCTGGCAAACCGCGCCCTTGGCCGGGGTCGAGTTGTTGTCGGCGCGCTACATCGAACACCGCTTCGCGCCCCACGTGCATGATGGTTTTGTGATCGGCATGATCATGGCCGGGGCCCAGCGGTATCGCTATCGCGGTGCCGAACACCTGGCGGGCAGCGGCACGCTGGTGTTGATCAACCCGGACGAACTGCACACCGGCCACAAAGGGACGGAGGATGGCTGGCTGTATCGGGCGTTTTACCCCGACAGCGGGCAGATTCTGGCGCTGCTGGACGAACTGGAATTGCCGACCGCCCACCTGCCCGCCTTTGGCGCCACGCTGTACCGCGACCCGGACCTGGTGAAGGGTTTTTGCCAATTGCATCGGTTGCTGGAAAGTCCGTCCACCGCCCTGCAACAGCAGACAGTCTGGCGGGAAATGATGCTCTCGCTGTTGCAGCGTCATGCGGCGGTCCCGGACGCCGGCAAGCCCGGCAAGGAGCACCGGGCGGTGACACTGGCCAAGGAATTGCTGCAAGCGAAATTGGCCGCGCCACCCTCACTGGAAGAATTGGCCGCAGCGGTGAACCTGTCACCCTTCCACTTCACCCGCGTGTTCCGCCGCGCCACCGGCATGCCGCCGCACACCTGGCTGATGCAGCAGCGCATCGCCCAGGCGCGGGCGTTGTTACAGGGCGGCTGCCTGCCGCTGGAAGTGGCCACGCAATTGGGTTTTGCCGACCAGAGTCATCTGAGCCGGCAGTTCAAACAGGTTTACGGGGTGGGGCCGGGTGCGTATCGCAGTGCGCGGCAACTGCCTGGATATTGAAGACAATGAAGATCTAAATGTGGGAGCGAGCCTGCTCGCGATAGCGGTGTAACAGTCAGCATCAATGCTGAATGCTATGACTTCATCGTGAGCAGGCTCACTCCTATAGGGGATGTGTGTTTACTCGCCGGTGGCGATGCCCCGCGCAGGATCGTTGATCCACTCGCTCCACGACCCGGCATACAGCGAAGCCAACGGATAACCCGCCAGACACAACGCAAACAGGTTGTGACAGGCCGTTACGCCAGAGCCGCAATACGCCACCAGATCCTCAGGTGAACGCTGCTCGAGCTTCGCGGCAAATCGCTGCTTGAGTTGCTCCGCCGGCAGAAAACGCCCGTCGCTGCCAAGGTTCTCGTTGAACGCCGCGCATTGCGCCCCCGGAATGTGCCCGGCAATCGGGTCAATTGGTTCCACTTCACCTTTGAAGCGTGGCAATGCGCGGGCATCGAGCAAAGTCAAAGCCGGCTGGCCAAGGCGTTGCTGAAGCTGTTCGGCGCTCAAAACCAGCGCCTTGTCTGGCGCTCCGCTAAAGGTCCCGCGCGTGATATCGCACGCATCCAGGCTCAGGGGTAAACCGGCCGCATGCCAGGCCTTGAGCCCGCCATCGAGGATGAACACGCCATCGCGCTTGCCCAGCCAGGCCAGCAACCACCAGGCCCGCGCCGCGAATGCACCCGGACCGTCGTCGTACAAAACCACTTCGCTGTCGTTGTTGATGCCCCAGGCTTGCAGTCGTTCGATCAAGTCCTGCGCTTCAGGCAACGGATGGCGGCCGGTCACGCCCTTGATCACTATCCCGCTTAGATCACGTTCAAGATCAGCAAAGCGAGCGCCCGCAATGTGGCCTTCGGCATAGCTGCGCTGCCCGTAATCCGGGTCTTCGAGGGCAAAACGACAATCCAGAATCACCAGCCCTGGCTGGTCCTTTTTCAGGTCCAGTGCTTGCGGGCTGATCAATTGCGCAATCGGCATAACGGGCTCCTGTGATGTCAGCGATGTCTGATCCTAATGCACTTCTTCCAGCGCTTGGGCCAGCGGCACGTAAAACTCTTCGTAAAGGGCATCGACCGCCGCGCGGGACTGATCCGTGACGAAACCGGCCTCAAGCACCAACACCTGATACACCCCGCGTTTAATCGCCTGTTCGCTCAGGTGATTGGAGTTTTCCCGGGTGGTGCACAGAAAACGTACCCAGGACGTGAGGATGATCCACGCATTGAGGGTCAAGGACTCGATCTGCACTTTGTCCATGCACAGGATGCCGGCTTCGACGAAGCCCGCGTAAATATGAGTGCCATGGATCAGGCAGCGCTGGGAAAAGCGCCGATAACGGGCGGCGAGTTCAGGATCGCTGTCGAGCAAGTGCTCCAGATCGCGATGTAAAAACCGGTAGCGCCACATCGCCGCCAGCAGTTCCTTAAGGTAGAAACGCTTGTCGTCCACCGTGGCCGGTCGCCCTTGAGGCGGGCGCAGGAAGCTGTCCACCAGGCTTTCGTACTCACTGAACAGCACGGCGATAATCGCCTGCTTGTTGGGGAAGTGGTAGTACAGGTTGCCCGGAGAAATCTCCATGTGGGCCGCAATGTGGTTGGTGCTGATGCTGCGCTCGCCCTGCTGATTAAACAGCTCAAGGCTGTTCTGCACGATGCGCTCGCTGGTTTTGATCCGAGGGGCCATGGCTTGGGCTTTAATTCAGAGTGCGTTGAGGGGCATCTTACGACCTATCCGCGGGCGGATAAAACAAGTGATCTCAGAATGTCATTTGACTTTATAGAGCATAGACTCTAAAAAGTTCCTCATTACAATAAATCCGGAGCCCACCATGACTGCTGACATTTCCTACCTTCAGAACCTGCAGCAGCCACTGGAAGAACTCCAAACCCTGTTCGACGCTCAGCGTGCCGCCTATGCCGCGAACCCGATGCCGCCCGCCGCCCAGCGCCAGCAATGGCTCAAGGCGTTGCGGGAGTTGCTGAACCAGGAACGCCAGGCCCTGATAGATGCCATCAGCCAGGATTTCAGCCACCGCAGTGCCGACGAAACACTACTCGCCGAGCTGATGCCCAGCCTGCACGGCATCCATTACGCCAGCCAGCACCTCAACGGCTGGATGAAAGCTTCGCGGCGCAAGGTCGGTCTCGCGTTTCAACCTGCTTCGGCCAAAGTTGTCTATCAACCCTTGGGCGTGGTCGGAGTGATCGTGCCGTGGAACTACCCGCTGTACCTGGCCATCGGGCCGTTGGTGGGCGCGTTGTCGGCGGGCAATCGGGTGATGCTCAAACTCAGCGAGTCGACCCCCGCCACTGGCGTGCGGCTAAAGGAATTGCTGGGCCGGATCTTTCCCGAAGATTTGGTGTGTGTGGTGCTCGGCGAGGCCGATATAGGCGTGGCGTTCTCCCGGCTGCGGTTCGATCACCTGTTGTTCACCGGCGCCACCAGCATCGGCAAACATGTGATGCGCGCGGCGGCCGAGAACCTGACCCCGGTGACCCTCGAACTGGGCGGCAAGTCCCCGGCCATCGTTTCCCGCGACGTGCCGCTCAAGGATGCCGCCGAACGCATCGCCTTCGGCAAGACGCTCAATGCCGGGCAAACCTGCGTCGCCCCGGACTACGTGCTGGTGCCGGAAGATCGTGTAGGCGCTTTCGTTGAAGCTTATCGCAAGGCAGTTCACGGGTTTTATCCGACATTGGCGGATAACCCGGACTACACCGCGATCATCAACGAACGACAGCTGGCCCGGCTCAACGGCTACATCAGCGACGCCACCAGCAAGGGCGCGCTGCTGATTCCTTTGTTCGATCAGGGCCAAGGGCGGCGCATGAGCCACAGCCTGCTGCTCAATGTCAGCGACGACATGACGGTGATGCAGGACGAAATCTTCGGCCCGCTGTTGCCAATCGTGCCGTACGCGGACCTGGACGAAGCGTTTGCCTACATCAACCAACGGCCTCGTCCGTTGGCGCTGTACTACTTCGGCTACGACAAGCGAGAGCAAAACCGTGTCCTCCACGAAACTCACTCCGGCGGCGTGTGCCTGAACGACACGCTGCTGCACGTCGCGCAGGACGACATGCCGTTCGGCGGCATCGGTGCCTCGGGCATGGGCCATTACCACGGTCACGAAGGTTTCCTGACATTCAGCAAGGCCAAGGGCGTGCTGATCAAACAGCGTTTCAACGCGGCGAAACTGATCTATCCGCCGTACGGCAAAGCCATTCAGAAAGTGATTCAGAAGCTGTTCATCCGCTAACCATCGTCACCCTCGGGTAATAACAATAATGAGCCCAAGCCTGTCCGATACACCCGCGCTGTCACGTCGCGGCCTGCTCAAATTCAGCCTCGGCGCGACGGCTTTCCTGGCGACGGCCGGATTGGGGGCGAGCCTCAGTGGCTGCTCGTCGAGCGCTGCAGCGAACGGATTTACGACCCTGCGCAGCGGTGATCTGCTGTTTCTGCGGGCGCTGATCCCGGTGATGCTGGACGGCGCTGTAGCGGCCGAAAAAATGCCGGCGGCGATCGATCAGACGCTGCACTGCCTGGATAACGGGCTCGATCATCTGTCTCCGGAAATGCTCAAGCTCACTCGGCAATTGTTCGATGTGCTGGGCATGGCCGTCACGCGCGGGCCACTGACGGGGATCTGGGGCAGTTGGGAAAATGCCAGCGCCGATGAGATCCGGCACTTTCTGGATCGCTGGGAAAACAGCTCATTGAGCCTGTTGCGCATGGGGCACAGCTCGCTGCAGCAACTGGTGATGATGGCCTGGTACAGCCGGGCGGAGTCTTGGGTGCATTGCGGGTATCCCGGACCGCCTACCGTTTAAGACTGTAGGAGCGAGCTTGCTCGCGATGGACGTCAACGATACCGCTGGCAACCTGACACCCCGCGGCGTTTTCAGATCCATCGCAAGCAAGCTTGCTCCTACAGGAACAGCATCCACCCTCACCTAAAAACAATAAGAGAACCTGAAGATGCCCGTACCCGACCTGTTCCGCGATGGCATGGCCCGTGGCTGGAAAACCCACAACGGCGCGCAACTGACCCAGGACCTGACCCTCGAAGCGGACGTGGCAATCATCGGCAGCGGCGCAGGGGGCGGCACGACCGCTGAAATCCTCAGCGCCGCCGGCTACAAGGTGTTGCTGATCGAGGAAGGCCCGCTCAAGACCAGCACCGACTTCAAGATGCTCGAAGACCAGGCGTACACCAGCCTCTATCAGGAAGGCATCGGCCGCATGAGCAAGGACGGCGCGATCACCATCCTGCAAGGCCGGGCGGTGGGCGGCACGACGCTGATCAACTGGACATCGAGTTTCCGCACCCCGTCACCGACGCTGGAACACTGGGCCACGGCGCACGATGTCAAAGGCCACAGCGCGGCCGAAATGGCGCCATGGTTCGAAAAAATGGAACAACGCCTGGGCGTCGCGCCCTGGATGATTCCGCCCAATGCCAACAACGACGTGATCCGCAAAGGTTGCGAACAACTCGGCTATAGCTGGCATGTGATCCCGCGAAACGTACGGGGCTGCTGGAACCTCGGTTACTGCGGCATGGGCTGCCCGACTAACGCCAAGCAGTCGATGATGGTCACAACCATTCCGGCGACGTTGGAAAAGGGCGGCGAACTGCTCTACCTGGCCCGCGCTGAAAAGCTGTCGATCAAGGACGGCAAGGTCACCGGATTACAATGCGTGGCGATGGACGAGCGCTGTGTGGCGCCCACGGGCAAGACCATCACGGTCAAGGCGCGGCATTTCGTGCTGGCCGGCGGCGGCATCAACAGCCCCGCGTTGCTCCTGCGCTCCGACGCGCCCGATCCGCACAAGCGACTGGGCAAACGCACGTTCCTGCATCTGGTCAACATGTCCGCCGGGCTGTTCGACGAAGTAATCAATCCGTTCTACGGCGCGCCGCAGTCCATCTATTCCGACCATTTCCAATGGCAGGACGGCACCACCGGCAAGATGTCCTACAAACTGGAAGTGCCGCCGTTGCACCCGGCGCTGGCCACCACCCTGCTCGGTGGTTTCGGGAAAGAAAACGCCCAGCACATGGAGAATCTGCCCCACACCCACGCAATGCTGGCATTGCTGCGCGACGGTTTTCACCCCGACAGCAACGGTGGCAGCGTCGAATTGCGCGGCGACGGCACACCAGTGCTCGATTATCAGGTCTCGCCTTACGCCTGGGACGGTTTACGCCGGGCGTTCCACAGCATGGCCGAGATCCAGTTCGCCGGCGGGGCCAGCGCCGTGATGCCGATGCACGCGGACGCGCGTTATGTGAAAACCTTGGCCGAAGCGCGCACGCTGATCGACGGCCTGAGCCTTGAGCTCTACCGCACGCGCCTGGGCAGCGCCCATGTGATGGGTGGCTGCGCAATGGGCGAAGACCCGAAAAACGCCGTGACCGACAGCCTCGGCCGGCATCACCAACTCAGCAATCTGTCGATCCATGACGGCTCGCTGTTCCCCACCAGCATTGGCGCAAATCCACAATTGTCGGTCTACGGCCTGACAGCGCAACTCGCCACTTCCCTGGCAGAACGTTTGAAAAACGCATGAAAAGGGAGAATATTCCTATCGTCTATAGTGCTTTCTTACCCAACAGGCGACTTGGCCGACCGGGACGGCTGCGATACCATCCGACTCCCCAACGGACTCCCGCCAGGACGACGCGATGAACCGAGTGTTGTACCCAGGTACCTTCGACCCTATTACCAAGGGCCATGGCGATCTGGTCGAACGCGCCTCGCGCCTGTTCGACCATGTGATCATCGCTGTCGCCGCCAGCCCGAAAAAAAACCCGTTGTTCCCCCTGGAACAGCGTGTGGAGCTGGCCCGCGAGGTCACTAAACATCTGCCGAACGTTGAAGTCGTCGGCTTCTCGACGTTGCTGGCGCATTTTGCCAAAGAGAAGAACGCCAACGTGTTCCTGCGCGGCTTGCGCGCGGTCTCGGACTTCGAATACGAATTCCAGCTCGCCAACATGAACCGTCAGCTGGCGCCGGATGTGGAAAGCCTGTTTCTCACGCCATCCGAGCGTTACTCGTTTATATCTTCAACGCTGGTCCGTGAAATCGCGGCGTTGGGCGGCGATATCACCAAGTTCGTGCACCCTGCCGTGGCAGATGCGCTGACTGAACGATTCAAGAAGTAAATCTGAACTGTAGGAGCGAGTTCGCTCGCAAAGATCGTCAACGATGACGCTATAAGCCTGACACCCCGCGGTGTGCTCAGGTTTTTCGCGAGCAAGCTCGCTCCTACAGCGCCAATGCGGCACAATTGCGTATTGGTTTTTAGCGCCCGGGCCTGCCGCCCCGGCTGGAGTTAGCATGTCCCTGATCATCACCGACGATTGCATCAACTGCGACGTCTGCGAACCCGAGTGCCCGAACGCCGCCATTTCCCAAGGCGAAGAGATCTACGTGATCGACCCGAACCTGTGCACGCAGTGCGTGGGCCACTACGACGAACCTCAGTGCCAGCAGGTTTGCCCGGTGGATTGCATTCCGCTGGATGAAGCGCATCCGGAGACTGAAGAGCAGTTGATGGCGAAGTATCGGGTGATTACCGGTAAGGCTTGAGCCAGGTATTTTTGTTGCGCCTGTGCCGACCTCATCGCGAGCAGGCTCGCTTCCACAGGGGAACTGCGTTGTGACACGCACCGAAAATCTACTGTGGGAGCGAGCCTGCTCGCGATAGGGCCATCAGCCTCATCGACGATCTGACTGGCTTCACTCCCGCTGCTCAAACCCATCCCCGATACACCCCAGGCAACGCACAAACGCCGCTTTCGCCGGATCAACCACCAGCGCCTGCCCGGCATCGCCGACCCCGCCGCCCAGCGCGGTGAACGGCAACGACACCACAAATACCCCGGCACCGATCACGGTCGCCACCACCAGCAACGGTCGGGCAATCAGCAGGTCGCCGATCATGGCGTACGCCGGGGGATTCTGGATCGTGTAGCGCGGGTCGCCACTGCCGTTATTGGACGCCAGCACCGGCGGGCCGACGCTCAGCAGCAGCGCAACAATTAAAACGCGAAACAGGTTCATGGCGCGGTCCTTCGGCTAGGCAGTCAGAACACTGACTATAGACCGTAGGCGTTTCAGCTCTGGCAGCGAGGGCAAAAGACGCTGGCGCGCTGCCCCAGTTTCACTTCACGCAGCTCAGTTCCGCAGACCTTGCAGTGCTCACCGCCGCGCCCGTACACGAACAGTTCCTGCTGGAAGTACCCTGGCTGACCGTCACCCCCGATAAAGTCCCGCAACGTCGTGCCGCCCCGTTCGATGGCCGCCGACAGGATGCGTTTGATCTCGATGGCCAGCTTCAGGTAACGCGCCCGGGAAATGCCCTTGGCTTCACGGCGCGGGTCGATTCCGGCGGCGAACAGGGCTTCGGTCGCGTAAATATTGCCGACCCCGACCACCACCGCGTTGTCCATGATGAACGGCTTGACCGCCATGGAGCGATTGCGGGACTGCTGGAACAGGCGCTCACCGTCGAACAGGTCGGTCAAAGGCTCGGGCCCGAGGCGAATCAGCAGTTCGTGGTTGAGCGGGTCGAGGCTCCAGAGCATTGCGCCAAACCGGCGCGGGTCGGTATAGCGCAGCGCCAGGCCGGATTCGAGTTCGATGTCCACGTGCTCATGCTTGGCGGCCGGCAGGCCGGCTTCCACCAGACGCAAATTGCCTGACATGCCCAAATGGCTGATCAACGTGCCGACTTCGGCGTTGATCAACAGGTACTTGGCGCGTCGCTCCACCAGCACAATGCGCTGGCCCGAGAGCCGCACATCCAGGTCTTCCGGAATCGGCCAGCGCAGGCGACGATCACGCACGATCACCCGGCTGACGCGCTGGCCTTCCAGGTGCGGGGCAATGCCACGGCGGGTGGTTTCGACTTCCGGCAGTTCAGGCATGGGGCTCTCGAGTCAGGCTAGCCGTTGCTCAGCGATGAGCCCCGAGGTCGCGAATCGTTTGTTTGAGTGTTTCGAAATCGTAATCCGAGAGACCGACGTAATCGAGCACCAGGTGGCTGATGCTGTTCCATTCGTGGTCTTCGTTCTGATTGCCCAGCACCCGGTATGACGCACAGATGTGCTCGGCCATTTTCAGGATCGCCAGCAGGTTTTTCAGCTGGCTGTTGCGTGACGACTCATCGCTGAAGATGGCCAGCGCATTGTGGTGGTTGGCAATCGCGTTGCTGACATGTTCCGGCAGGCGCCAGGACTTGGCAGTGTAGTACCCGACCACCGCGTGGTTGGTGTTAAACACGCGGTTTTCGGTGTCGACCACTCGACAATCGGCGCTGGCGTTGGCATAGGCCTCTTCCAGGGTCGCCATGTAATCGGGGAAACGCTGCAGCATCAGCGGCACGCCGCAGTCGTGGAACAGCCCGAGTGCGTAGGCTTCGTCCCCCGCCTGCGCACCGATGCGTTTGGCCAAGGTCAGGCAGGTCATCGCCACATCCTGGGCGGTGTCCCAGAAACGGTTCAGGGTGACGATGGTGTCGTCGTTCATCTCGCCCTTGATCGACTGCGCGTTGATCAGGTTGATGATCGAACGGCTGCCCAGCAGATTCACCGCGCGCTGGATCGACGCGATCTTGTTGCTCAAGCCGTAATACGGCGAGTTGACGATCTTGAGCAAGGCCCCGGAGAGGCCCGGGTCCTGGGAGATCAGCTTGGCGATCACCTCCAGGTCCGGGTCCGGCATGTACTGTTCCATCTGCAAATCCACCATGATCTGCGGCTGCGCTGGCACGCTGATGCCTTGCAGGGACTGTTGAATCTGTTCGGTGGTCAGCTCTTGGGACATAAGTACACACTCTGGGACAGGCGGCGATTCTAACCTTTATAAAGTTGGATCCGACATACCAGCCGACATTTCGCCTTGAAGTTTCATCAAATCCAATCATCGACCGTACACCTTCCTGTGGCGAGGGAGCTTGCTCCCGCTCGGCTGCGAAGCAGACGCAAGTCCAGCGAATGCTGGTTTCCCTGATATACGGCAACTGCTGATTTTAGGACGGCTGCGCCGCTCAGCGGGAGCAAGCTCCCTCGCCACATGTCCACTTGCCAGCCTATCCCGGACGTCAACACGCTATACTCCCGCTCTTTTTTCCGGAGCGACGTCATGTCCCTGCCTAGCCTGCGCCTCAAAGCCAACGCCGACCGTCGCCTGCGCAACGGCCACTTGTGGGTCTACAGCAACGAAATCGATGTAGCGGCCACCCCTTTGCACGGCTTCAAGGCCGGTGACCAGGCGATCCTCGAAGCCGCCGGCGGCAAGCCGCTGGGCATCGTTGCCATGAGCCCGAACAACCTGATCTGTGCCCGCCTGCTGTCGCGTGACATCAAGTTGCCGCTGGACAAGTCGCTGCTGGTGCACCGTCTGAACGTCGCCCTGTCCCTGCGCGATCGCCTGTTCGACAAGCCGTTCTATCGCCTGGTCTACGGCGACTCCGACCTGCTGCCGGGCCTGGTGGTCGACCGTTTCGGCGACATCCTGGTGGTGCAGATCGCTTCGGCGACCATGGAAGCCCATAAAGAAGACGTGATCGCCGCGTTGACCCAAGTGCTCAAGCCAAGCGGCATCCTGTTCAAGAACGACTCCGCCGCCCGTGACGCCGAAGGCCTCAACCGCTACGTCGAAACCGTGTTCGGCCTGGTGCCGGAGTGGGTTGCGCTGGAAGAGAACGGCGTGAAATTCGAAGCACCGGTCATCCAGGGCCAGAAAACCGGCTGGTTCTACGACCACCGCATGAACCGTGCACGCCTGGCCCCTTACGCCAAAGGCAAACGCGTGCTCGACCTGTACAGCTACATCGGCGGCTGGGGCGTGCAAGCGGCCGCGTTCGGCGCCAGTGAAGTGTTCTGCGTCGATGCGTCGGCCTTCGCCCTCGACGGCGTCGAGCGCAACGCGGCACTGAACGGCTTCGCAGAGAAAATGACCTGCATCGAAGGCGACGTCTTCGAAGCCCTGAAAGAGCTGAAAGCCAGCGAAGAACGTTTCGACGTGATCGTGGCCGACCCGCCGGCATTCATCAAACGCAAGAAAGACATGAAGAACGGCGAAGGCGCCTACCGTCGCCTGAATGAGCAAGCCATGCGCCTGCTCAGCAAGGACGGCATCCTGGTCAGCGCCTCGTGCTCGATGCACCTGCCGGAAGACGACCTGCAGAACATCCTGCTGACCAGCGCCCGTCACCTGGACCGTAACATCCAGATGCTGGAACGCGGCGGCCAGGGCCCGGACCACCCGGTCCACCCGGCCATCGCTGAAACGCGCTACATCAAGAGCATCACCTGCCGGTTGCTGCCGAACAGCTAACACCCTGCCTCTGTAGGAGCGAGCACGCTCGCGATGGTCGTCAACGATAACGCTGGAAGCCTGACACCCAGCGGCGTCTTTGAAACCATCGCGAGCGTGCTCGCCCCTACAGGGCGCATGTCACATCCTGATCCATTGCCAAAGCGACAACCTCCCGTCCCACGCCTACCGTTTCCCTTCCAACCACAGAAGAGGACAACGGAATGTCCAGCAAGCCAAAAGCTCATCGGTTACGTACCGGCCGTCACTCGGAATCCGGCCGGATCTATCTCCTGACTGCTGTCACTCACGAGCGGCAACCGATCTTCAATGATTTTTACCTTGGCCGCCTGGTAGTGAACGAATTCAGAAGAGCTCAGGAAGCCGGTAACGCCACCTCAATTGCCTGGGTCGTCATGCCGGACCACTTTCACTGGCTGGTTGAATTGCATAACGGGGATTTGCCGAAACTGATGCAAGCCACCAAAGCCCGAAGTGCCCGTGCTACTAACCTCAAACGAGACCAGCCCGAGAGGGTATGGCAAAAAGGTTACTTTGACCGAGCACTGCGCCGGGAGGAGGACGTGAAGTTCGCCGCTCGGTACATCATCGCCAACCCTCTACGCGCAGGCCTCGTCGACCATATCGGCGACTATCCACTTTGGGACGCCATGTGGATGTAGGAGCGAGCACGCTCGCGATGGACTATCGAGCGACGCGGGGGTGTCAGGCCGCCCGCGTTATCGTTGACGACCATCGCGAGCATGCTCGCTCCTACAGGGGGTGGAGCTTATTTGTCTGGTGGGTGGCCATTCCCTCCAGCCGCCAGCCGTGTAGAATCGCGACATTCATCGCCAGTCATCCCCCGGCGGGTTTATGAGCTCAAGCTGAAGCGCGCGGCGATCCCGCAAAGTTATCGGCAACTTCCGGACACACGGCCATTTCTGAGTGTTCCAGACGTCAATAGAAGCTCACTTCCCTTTTGATACCTGATTAGCCGCCCGGAGTGCTTCATGCCTGATTACCGCTCGAAAACATCCACCCACGGCCGCAACATGGCCGGTGCCCGCGCTCTGTGGCGCGCCACGGGGATGAAAGATGACGACTTCAAAAAGCCGATCATCGCCATTGCCAACTCGTTCACCCAGTTCGTACCGGGCCACGTCCACCTCAAGGACCTGGGCCAACTGGTCGCCCGCGAAATCGAACGCGCCGGCGGTGTAGCCAAAGAATTCAACACCATTGCCGTGGATGACGGCATCGCCATGGGCCACGACGGCATGCTGTATTCTCTGCCGAGCCGCGAGATCATCGCCGACTCCGTCGAGTACATGGTCAACGCCCACTGCGCCGACGCCATCGTCTGCATCTCCAACTGCGACAAGATCACCCCTGGCATGCTGATGGCGGCCCTGCGCCTGAACATCCCGGTGATCTTCGTGTCCGGCGGCCCAATGGAAGCCGGCAAGACCAAACTGGCCAGCCACGGTCTCGACCTCGTCGACGCCATGGTGATCGCCGCCGACTCCAGCGCTTCTGACGAGAAAGTCGCTGAGTACGAGCGCAGCGCCTGCCCGACGTGCGGTTCGTGCTCCGGCATGTTCACCGCCAACTCGATGAACTGCCTGGTTGAAGCCCTGGGCCTGGCGTTGCCGGGCAACGGTTCGACCCTGGCCACCCACAGCGACCGCGAACAGCTGTTCCTGCAGGCCGGTCGCACCATCGTCGAGCTGTGCAAGCGTTACTACCACGACAACGACGAGTCGGTATTGCCGCGCAACATCGCCAACTTCAAGGCGTTCGAAAACGCCATGACGCTGGACATCGCCATGGGCGGTTCCACCAACACCATCCTGCACTTGCTGGCCGCTGCCCAGGAAGCCGAGATCGATTTCGACCTGCGCGACATCGACCGCCTCTCCCGCCACGTGCCGCAACTGTGCAAAGTCGCGCCGAACATCCAGAAGTACCACATGGAAGACGTGCACCGTGCCGGCGGGATCTTCAGCATCCTCGGTTCGCTGGCCCGTGGCGGCCTGCTGCACACCGACCTGCCGACCGTGCACAGCAAGACCATGGCCGAAGGCATCGCCAAGTGGGACATCACCCAGACCGACGACGAAGCGGTGCATCACTTCTTCAAGGCCGGCCCGGCGGGCATCCCGACGCAAACCGCGTTCAGCCAGTCGACCCGCTATGAAACCCTGGACGACGACCGTGAAAACGGCTGCATCCGCAGTGTCGAACACGCGTACTCGAAAGAAGGCGGCCTGGCCGTTCTCTACGGCAACATCGCGCTGGATGGCTGCGTGGTGAAAACCGCGGGCGTCGACGAGTCGATCCACGTGTTCGAAGGCAACGCAAAAATCTTCGAAAGCCAGGACAGCGCCGTACGCGGCATCCTCGCGGATGAAGTGAAGGCCGGCGACATCGTGATCATCCGTTACGAAGGCCCGAAAGGCGGCCCGGGCATGCAGGAAATGCTGTACCCGACGTCGTACCTGAAATCCAAAGGCCTGGGCAAAGCCTGCGCCCTGCTCACCGACGGCCGTTTCTCTGGCGGCACCTCGGGCCTGTCCATCGGCCACGCTTCGCCAGAAGCCGCTGCCGGTGGCGCGATTGGCCTGGTGCAGGACGGCGACAAAGTGCTGATCGACATTCCGAACCGCTCGATCAACCTGTTGATCAGCGACGAAGAAATGGCCGGTCGCCGCGCCGAGCAGGATCAGAAAGGCTGGAAGCCTGTGGAAAAACGTCCACGCAAGGTAACCACCGCACTGAAAGCCTACGCCCTGTTGGCAACCAGCGCCGACAAGGGTGCTGTGCGTAACAAGGCGATGCTCGACGGGCTGTAAGGCTTAACCGTTGCCCATAAAAATGCCCCGCCAAGTGCGGGGCATTTTTGTTTGCGACGATCCCTTGTAGGAGCGAGCTTGCTCGCGATGGTCATTAACGATAACGCTGGAAACCTGGCACCCAGCGGCGTCCTCAGGTTTTTCGCGAGCAAGCTCGCTCCTACAAAGGCGTTAACCCTGCGGATCGAGGTTATCCAGCGCCTGATTCACGGCCAGCTCACCCATGGTAATGATCTGCGCAATCGCCAGCATCGTGCTGCGTTGCGTGCCTTCCAGCTGTCCAGCGAAATCGCTGGCCATGACATTCGCCGACGCCAGGGATTCACAGGCATGGGCCAAGAGGGTTTCGGTGTCGATGCCGGGGGTGATCATGAACATTCTGCTGGGCTTGCGCGGGGTGGCGTTGACGCGGGCGGAGAGGTTTTCGGAATCGGGGGGATCGGGGGTGATTTTTTTCATTGATGAATCTCCTGGATAAACAAGGAGCCATCACCCTCGCTACCAAACGATGGGTGGCGGCCATACGCAGGTTGGTAGACCGGTCCAGGAAACCCGGCGCACTCGAAAGTGCCCTACGCATGACCACCATAAAAGCAGGGCCGAAGTCACTGCAAAAAGGTTGAGCCATACGCCTGGAAAATCCGGGCTACCAAACCCGATCACTGATATTCAGCGACAGGTAAACGGTAAGTCCCGGGAGCAAGGCGCACAAGCCGGCGGATTCTGAAGCACGCGTAGTCCGCTACGCAAGAATGTGTAGCCTGCGAGAATGTCTGGAGATGTTTTTTAAACAGATTCTTCCAATGCGACCCATGGCCCCATCGCCAGCAGGCTGGCTCCCACAGGGATCTTTGGTGTTCACATAATCTGTGTTTCACCTGAAACCTTGTGGGAGTGAGCCGGCTCCGGGCGGCGTTCCGACGATTGGAGCGCCTCGGTCTTACTGGATTTCTTCAGGTTTCACGATCACCCAGTTCTTGTCCGCCGTGACCGGCAACCCTTCCTTGGCCTGGGCCGCAGCGTGCTTGGCCATCATGCCGTTGATCTGGGTCATGTATTTGTCTTTGCGGTTGACCCACAAGTGGATGCCGCCCTTGGCCACGTCGACGCTGTGGAACAGCATGTAGCCGTCGCTGCTCGGGGTGTCGCCGCCGACCAGTACCGGTTTTTTCCACTCATCGATATAGGTCAGGATCGCCGCTTGTTTGCCCGCCATCCAGGTCGCCGGGGTCCAGAGGTAAGGGGTCAGCTCAAGGCCCAGGTTGGCCTTCTCGTCATACTTGCCCGCCGTGATCTGCTTGCGCGCGGTGGTCAGCTCGCCGGACTTGGGGTCCTTGAGCAGCAGGCTCACGCCGATGACGTTTTGCGGTTTGACGTTGTAGCCGTACTTCGGATCGGCAGCGACCATGCGCACCAGCTCTTCGGAGGCGGCGGTCATCACGTAGACCTCGATGCCGTTCTCCATCAGCTTGTTGTACAGCTCGGCCTGGCCGGTGAAGACTTTCGGCGGGTTGACGTCGAGGTTCTTGACCACGTCGCCGTCGTAGTAGGTGGCAGGTACCGGTTTGCCGGACGCCATCAACTCGTCAACGTAGCCTTTGAGCTCTTGCAGCGTGAAGCCGGAGAACACCTGGGCGACCCATGGGTAGCAGACCATGTCGTCGATTTCGCAGAGGCGATAGTAATAGCTGAACAGGCTTTCCTTGTGGTCGGCGGTGTCCTTGAACGGGATCAGTTTCAGGGAGGGGTCGAGTTTCTCGCGGGTGATCAGGCCCTTGTTCTCCATGAACGGCAGCAGTGACTCTTCGAGGTCGTAGCGGTAACTGGTGTTGTCCATGTCGAACACCGCGTAGTTACCCTTGTTGGCGTTGGCCGCAATCATTGCGTCCAGCGCCTTGGCCTGATCGGCTGGCCAGTGTTTCAAGTCCGTGGCACAGGCTTGGCCGGCAAGACCAAGGCACAGTGCGGCCGCCAGAAATTTCGGTGCGAGTTTCATCGGCATGCTTCCCTTTAAAAGACCCTGATTGAAAGACATCGACGCTAACAAATTAGTGTGACAGTCCCCGTCTGTCTGCGACCGCGAACGTACCTATTGCGCCAGCTGCATCCCCGACAGCGACATCGGCTTATTCCAAAAACGACAGTCGTCAGACTTTTTCGGTATTAAATCATTGAAAATCAAGCTGTTAGGCTTGCCGGTTCGCAGCCGCCCCGGAAGGTGGCTGGCACAAGTCTTATCGGAGTCCTTATGAATCTGCCGCTGATTCTCAATCTGCTGGTGTTCCTCGCCCTGCTCTTTGGCCTGGCGCAAACCCGTCACACCTCGTGGAGCCTGGCCAAAAAAGTCCTGCTCGCTCTGGTGCTGGGCGTGGTGTTCGGTGTGGCGTTGCACACCGTTTACGGTGCCGGCAACCCGGTGCTAAAAGCTTCGATCGGCTGGTTCGATCTGGTGGGCAACGGTTACGTGCAGTTGCTGCAAATGATCGTGATCCCGCTGGTGTTCGCTTCGATCCTCAGCGCCGTGGCCCGTCTGCACAACGCCTCGTCGCTGGGCAAGATCAGCTTCCTGACCATTGGCACGCTACTGTTCACCACCGCGATTGCGGCGCTGATCGGCATCGGCTTGACCAACCTGTTCGGCCTGACCGCCGAAGGTCTGGTGGCCGGCACCCAGGAACTGGCTCGTCTGCAAACCATTCAGACAGACTATGCAGGCAAGGTCGCCGACCTGAATGTGCCGCAGCTGCTGCTGTCGTTCATCCCGCAAAACCCGTTCGCCGACCTGGCCCGCGCCAAGCCGACGTCGATTATCAGCGTGGTGATTTTTGCGGCGTTCCTTGGGGTCGCCGCGCTGCAATTGCTGAAAGACGACGTTGAAAAAGGTCAGAAAGTGATCAACGCCATCGACACCCTGCAAGCCTGGGTAATGCGCCTGGTGCGTTTGGTGATGAAGCTGACCCCGTACGGCGTGTTGGCGCTGATGACCAAAGTGGTCGCCGGTTCCAACCTGCAAGACATCATCAAGCTCGGTAGTTTCGTGGTGGTGTCCTACATCGGCCTGGCACTGATGTTTGTGGTCCACGGCGTGCTGGTGTCGGCGGCCGGGATCAACCCGCTGCGCTTCTTCCGCAAGATCTGGCCGGTGCTGACGTTTGCCTTCACCAGCCGCTCCAGCGCCGCGACGATTCCGTTAAGCATCGAAGCGCAGACCAGCCGTTTGGGCATTCCGCAGGCTATCGCCAGTTTCGCCGCTTCGTTCGGCGCGACTATTGGCCAGAATGGCTGCGCGGGTTTGTATCCGGCGATGTTGGCGGTGATGGTTGCACCGACCGTGGGCATCAATCCGCTGGACCCGCTGTGGATCGCGACGCTGGTGGCGATTGTGACGCTGAGTTCGGCGGGTGTGGCGGGCGTCGGCGGGGGTGCAACCTTTGCTGCGCTGATCGTGCTGCCGGCGATGGGGTTGCCGGTGTCATTGGTGGCGTTGCTGATCTCGGTCGAGCCGCTGATTGATATGGGCCGCACGGCGTTGAACGTGAGCGGTTCGATCACGGCGGGCGCGATTGCCAGCCAGGTCATGCAGCAGACAGATAAAGCGTTGCTGGATGCGGATGAGCATTCGGCGTTGGCGCAGGCCTAAATTCTTTAGCGCCTGATCGGGCCTCATCGCCAGCAGGCTGGCTCCCACAGGGGTTATGGGTGTTGGCACAAGCTGTGTTTCACCTCAAACCCCACAGGGTATTTTGGGTGTTCACAAATTCTGTGTTCACCTCAAACCCACTGTGGGAGCCAGCCTGCTGGCGATGCTTTTAGGCTTTTTCCCAGACCTCGAAGCTGTACGCCGGCTTGTCGCCTTCCGCCGGGTTCGGTACATCCGACACCAGTTTCCACTCCTTCAAATCAAACTCCGGAAACCACGCATCCCCTTCCGGGCTCAACGCCACGCGCGTCAAATACAACCGGTCCGCCTGCGCCAACCCTTGCGCGTACAACTGCGCGCCGCCAATCAGCATCACCTCGTCGACGCCCTGCTCGTTCGCCCATTCCTGCGCCCGAACCACCGCCGCCTCCAGCGACGGATAGACTTCCGCGCCTTCCAGCACCAGATCCGCCTGGCGACTGACCACCAGGTTCAAGCGACCCGGCAACGGGCGACCGAGGGAATCCCAGGTCTTGCGACCCATGATGATCGGCTTGCCCAAGGTGGTGGCCTTGAAGTATTTGAAGTCCCCCGGCAAGTGCCAGGGCATGCTGTTGTCGACGCCGATCACACGGTTTTCACCTAGGGCTGCGATCAGGCTGAGGGGGAGTGATTTAGTCATGCCGGCGAGGATACCAGAGCCATCCATACCCCGATAAGCGCCACAGCGGTTATGCTCACAGCTCAATTGAGCGACGGGATGCCGCGTGACTGAACTGACTCCGCTGCAAAACCTCTGGCTGACCGAAACCGTGCGCCTGCGTGAAGAACATGCCGGGCCGCTGGAGGACGTGGAAGCCAACCGACTGGCCCGCACCGCCGGCGGTGATCTGCCGGCACGGATACAGCGCCGCGCGCTGTGGCTGGCCGAACGTGATGGTTTGGCAGGCGCACTCAAACACTGGCTGCAAGGGGCGCGATTGGCGCTGCTGGTGTTGGCGATACTGGCCGTGGTGAGCGGCGCCGGCCTGGCATTCGCCGCGTTGGGCGACGGCCAAACCCCGGTCAATGTGTTTTGGGCCTTGGGCAGCCTGCTCGGGCTGAACCTGATTCTGCTACTGAGCTGGGCGTTGGGCTTGATGTTCGCGGGTGAACACGGCGCCACGCTCGGGCGCTTGTGGCTGTGGCTCAGCGAAAAACTCGCCCGCGATGCCCAAGCCGTGCAACTGGCGCCGGCCCTGCTGCTGTTATTGCAACGACAGAAACTCAATCGCTGGGCGATTGGCGTGTTGGTCAACACGTTGTGGCTGCTGGCGATGCTCAGCGCCCTGACCATTCTGCTGACACTGATGGCGACCCGACGCTACGACTTCGTCTGGGAAACCACCCTGCTCAGTGCCGACACTTTTGTCGCCATGACCCAGGCCCTCGGCGCCCTGCCAGCCCTGCTGGGGTTCAACGTGCCAACGGTGGAAATGATCCGCGCCAGTGGCGACGCCGCGCTGAACATCGAAAGCGCCCGTCAGGCCTGGGCCACGTGGCTGGTCGGCGTGCTGGTGGTGTACGGCGTTGTGCCGCGCTTGCTGCTGGCGCTGTTCTGTCTGTGGCGCTGGAAATCCGGTCAGGCGTCTTTGCACCTGGACCTGAACCTGCCCGGCTACGCCCAACTGCGCGAACGATTGATGCCCACCAGCGAACGCCTGGGCATCAGCGATGCCGCGCCCGAGCAACTGCATCGTGTAGAAAGTGGCACCAGCGAACGGGAAAGCGAGGGCGCGTTGTTGGTCGCGATCGAACTGGACGATCAACGTTCGTGGCCGCCGGTACTGCCGCAAAACGTGAACGACGCCGGCATCCTCGACAGCCGCGAATCGCGCAACAAACTCCTGGAACAACTCAGTCGTTTCCCACCGGCGCGGCTGGCCATCGCCTGCGATCCAAGACGCTCACCGGATCGCGGCAGCCTGGCGCTGATCGCCGAACTGGCGCGCAATGCCAGCGCCACCCGCGTCTGGCTGCTGCCGGCACCGCCCGGTGAAGCGCTGGACGCTGAGCGCCTCGGCGACTGGCACCTCGCGCTGCAACAGCTTGAATTGCCCTTCGCCGACTGCGCGCCGATGAACTGGCTGGAGACGGGTCATGACTAAGCCGTGGAAACCGCCCTTGATGCTGGCCGTGGTCGGGCACACCAATGTCGGCAAAACGTCGTTGTTGCGCACCCTGACCCGTGACGTCGGTTTCGGCGAAGTCTCCCACCGGCCCAGCACCACACGCCACGTCGAAGGTGCGCGGCTGTCGGTGGACGGCGACCCGTTGCTCGACCTGTTCGACACCCCGGGTCTGGAAGACGCCATCGCCCTGCTCGACTACCTCGAACGCCTGGAGCGGCCCGGTGAGCGCCTCGACGGGCCGGCACGGATTGCGCGATTCCTTGAAGGCAGCGAGGCGCGGCAACGTTTCGAGCAAGAGGCCAAAGTGCTGCGACAACTGCTCGCCTGCGATGCCGGCCTGTACGTAATCGATGCCCGCGAACCGGTGCTCGCGAAATACCGTGACGAGCTGGAAGTGCTGGCCGGCTGCGGCAAACCGCTGCTGCCGGTGCTGAATTTCGTCAGCAGCGCCAATCACCGCGAACCGCAGTGGCGTGAAGCACTCGCGCGTCTGGGTTTGCATGCCTTGGTGCGTTTCGACAGTGTGGCGCCGCCGGAGGATGGCGAACGCCGGCTCTATGAAAGCCTCGCCTTGCTGCTGGAAAATTCCCGCGAGCAACTGGAGCGCCTGATCGCCGATCAACAGGCCCAACGCCTGGCGCGACAGCAAAGTGCAGCGCGGCTGATTGCTGAATTGCTGATCGATTGCGCCGCGTGCCGACGCAGTGTGGTCAGCGATGCAGAGCAAGAACAGCGCGCCATCAGCGAATTGCGCAAAGCGGTTCGCCAACGGGAACAGCGCTGCGTCGAAGCGCTGCTCAAGCTCTACGCCTTCCGCCCGCAAGACGCTTCGGCCAGTGATTTACCGCTGCTCGATGGGCGTTGGGGAGATGACCTGTTCAACCCCGAAACCCTCAAGCAACTCGGCGTGCGGGTCGGCGGTGGTATCGCGGCTGGCGCGGCGGCCGGGGCCGGGGTGGATTTTCTGGTGGGCGGCCTGACCCTCGGCGCCGCAGCACTGGCCGGCGCGATTGCCGGCGGCGCCCTGCAAACCGCGCGCAGCTATGGCAGCCGGTTGCTGGGCAAGATCAAAGGGCAACGGGAATTGACGGTCGATGACAGTGTGTTGCGGCTGTTGGCGTTGCGTCAACGCCAGCTGCTTCAGGCACTTGAGGTGCGCGGGCACGCGGCGATGGACAGCATCCAGGTCGCCACGCCGCAGGACAAGAGCTGGCGCGAAGGCAAACTGCCCGAGGCCTTGAACAAGGCCCGGGCGTATCCGCAGTGGTCGTCGCTCAATCCACAGGCGAAGTTGAATCAGGCGGAGCGGCAGGAGCAGATCGAGGTGTTGGCGCAGCAGCTTTGAATTCTGTGGTGACTGGGGCGGCCCCATCGCGAGCAGGCTCACTCCCACATTGGATCTGTGGCCGACACAAATCCCTTGTGGGAGTGAGCCTGCTCGCGATGGGCGCAACTCGGTTACAGGTGTCTATGCCGCCAACAGGCGCAACGCCTTGCCCTTCAAGATGCCAAGATCAATCACCGGCACCCGCATCTCCTTCGCCAACTCATCCCACTGCCGCATGCGCAAACTCACCGCGCACAACGGGTCCTGCTCGAAGGCTTCAGCCTCGGCCTCAGTCATCACTCCGCCCTGATACTCCAGGGTCCGGCGGCTGGCCTCGCTCAATCGCTCGTAGTACCCGGGCTCCTTGAGCGTCAGGTAGCGCTTGGCCTGAACGTGGTACTCCACCAGCCGCGCCATGCGTTCGCTGAAACCTGCGCGCCGCAAATAATCGGCGCCCAGCCGTTCATGGCTGACCACGCCGAAACCGCCCATGTTCTCGGCGCTGTCGGCACAGATATGGCCGATGTCGTGGAAGAACGCCGCCAGCACCACTTCATCATCGAAACCTTCGGCCATGGCCAGTTCCGCCGCCTGGGACATGTGCTCGATCTGCGACACCGGCTCGCCGATGTAATCGCTGTCGCCGAAGCGCTCATACAGGCCAAACACTTCGGCGATCACTTGCGCATTACGGTCCATCAACATTCCCCCAGTACAGTCGCGACGTTACGCTCGGCCATTGCCGGCCCGACGCTCATGCCGACGCCGGTGTGCATCAGCGCGACGCTCACCCCCTGCATCGGCCGCAGGAATGAGAACGGTGCCGGCCCCCGTGAACCATAGACGCCCTGCCAGCGTTCGACCACTTGCACCTTGCAGCCCAGCGTCTGCTCGGCCAGTTCAATCATCCAGTCATCGACCTGTTCAGCGTTGAACGGTGACGGATCGCTGCCGTAATGGTGGGAGTCGCCGATGATCAATTCACCGTAGGGCGTCGGGCTGATCAACAGGTGAATGCCGTTTTCATGCAGGTGCGGTTGCTCGCGCAGGATATGCGCCTGCACCGCCGCCGCTTCCGGCAGATCGGCAAACGCGCCGTAGTGCACGCAACTCAAACCGGTGAGCAACGCGTGTTGCAGGTTGAGGTTGACCTGCGGGCGGGCGCGGAGCATTTGCAGGCGACAGATTTGCGGGTTGAGCGCGGCAATCGGCTCGGCCAGCAAGGTCTGATAATCGTGGCCGGAACACACGATGATCTGCTCGGCGCTGAAGCTGCCGGCGGTGCTGTGCAAACGGCCGGGCTCGATGTCGCGCACCAGCGTGGAGAAGTGAAACTCGACGCCGAGGTCGCGACGCAGGTAGTCGATCAGCGCCGGAATGGCTTCGCGCGAATACAGCTGTTGATCGTCCAACCCGTGCAACGCCGCGCGATGATGACGGAACTGGCCACTGTACAGATCGCGCAAGGCCGCGCCGCGCAGCAGGTCGACGCGGTAACCGTGTTCCACGGCGCGTCCGGCGCAAAATGTTTCCAGCAGGTGTTCTTCGGCTTCGGTGCGGGCAAACAGATACGAGCCGTTGCGCTTGAGTTGCAGGCCGGCCAGTTGCGCCCATTGGCCCCAGATATCTCGGCTGGCCTTTGCCAGTTCGAGCATCGGGCCCGGCGGTTGGCCGGTGACGAGGGCCTGGCCGAAGTTGCGCACCGAAGCACCCAAGGGTGTTTCGCTGCGTTCGAAAACGGTGACTTTCAAACCGCGTTTGGCGGCGGCATAGGCGTGGGACAAACCGAGGATGCCGGCGCCTACGATCAGCATGTCGTTGTGTTGGGTCATTCAGATAATCCCGCTTTTGTGGCGAGGGAGCTTGCTCCCGCTGGGCTGCGAAGCGGCCCCAAAAGAAGGCCTGCTACGCAGTCTAGCGGGAGCAAGCTCCCTCGCCACAGGGTTGTGCGTTGTTTACTTGGCAGCCACTTTCTCGGACTTGCCGTCATAGCGCTTGCGCCACTCGGTCAGGATCTCGTCGCGATTCTTCGAGGCCCAGGCAAAGTCGTTCTTGATCAGACGCTGCTCATAATCCGCCGGCAATTCGGTCTGCGGCTTGGCGATGCCAGGCTGGGCGAGCACGGCGAAGTTCTCTTTATAAAGGTCCATTGCCGCCGGGCTGGCCGAGAAGTCAGCCAGTTTCTTCGCCGCGTCTTCATGCTGCGTGCCCTTGATCACGGCGGTCGCTTCGATCTCCCAGCCCAAGCCTTCCTTCGGCAGGATGATGTCCAGTGGCGCGCCTTGACGCTTCAGCTGAACTGCCGGGTATTCGAAGGAAATACCAATCGGGAACTCGCCCGCCGCTGCCAGTTTGCAAGGCTTGGAACCGGAGTGAACGTACTGGCCGATGTTCTGGTGCAGGTCGTCCATGTACTGCCAGCCCTGCTTCTCGCCGAAGGTTTGCAGCCAGGCGCTGACGTCGAGGAAACCGGTGCCGGACGAGGCCGGGTTCGGCATGACGATTTTGCCTTTGTACTCAGGCTTGGTCAGGTCTTGCCAGCTCACGGGCTTGGTCAGGCCCTGCTTTTCGGCTTCGACGGTGTTGAAGCAAATGGTGGCGGCCCAGACGTCCATGCCGACCCAGGCTGGCGGGTTGGCGGCGTCGCGGTAGTTGCCGCCGATTTTGCCGAGGTCCTTCGGCGCATAGCTTTGCAGCATGCCTTGTTGATCGAGGATCGCCAGGCTCGACGCGGCCAGGCCCCAGACGGCGTCTGCCTGTGGGCGTTCTTTTTCGGCCAGCAGCTTGGCGGTGATGATGCCGGTGGAGTCACGTACCCACTTGATCTCGACGTCCGGGTTGGCTTTTTCGAAGGCTTCTTTGTAGGTCTTCAGTTGTTCCGCTTCGAGCGCGGTGTACACCGTCAACTCGGTTTTCGCCGCGAAGGCGTTCAGGCTGAAAGCGGTGAGGACAGCAGCGGCCAGGGCCAGGGGCTTGAACATGATCTTTTCCTGTTTTGAGTTGAGGTTGCGGGAGTGGAAATCAGTGACCGGGCGCGGTCTGCCGCCAGGCCTGGGAGCGGCGCAGCAAACCGCGCGAAGCCCAGGCCAGCAGCAGGGACACGCCCGCCGAGGTGAACAGAATCAGGGTCGACATCGCCGCCGCGCCGCCGACGTTGCCGGCGTCATCCATGTTCAGCACCGCCACCGCCGCGAGGATGGTGTCGGGGCTGTAGAGAAAGATCGCCGCCGAGACGGTGGTCATGGCCGAGACGAACAGGTAGCGCACGATATCCAGCAGCGCCGGCAGGCAGATCGGCACCGTGACGCGCAGGTAATGGCGGTACAGCGGTGCCTTGAGCGACAGCGCAGCGGCTTCGAACTCGGCGTCGAGTTGGCGCAATGCGGTGGTCGCAGTCATTTGTGCGGTGGTCAAATAGTGAGCAATGGTGCAGACCACCAACAACGTCATGGTCCCGTAGAGCACGTGCAGCGGGTTACCGTTGAGGTTGAAGAAGAAGACGTAACCCAGGCCCAACACCAGCCCCGGCACCGCCATCGGCACGAAACTGAGCATGCGCAAGGTCAGGTTCAGCCCGCGCTGGCCCTTGGTTTTTTCCATCAGGTAAGCGCCGGTGAAGATCAGCACGCTGCCGATCAACGCCGTGCTCAGGGCCATCTTCACGCTGTTGCCGTAGGCCAGCCAACCGCCGCCCGCCGTGTCGTTGAACTGGTAGTGGTTGAGCGACAACGACAGGTTGTACGGCCAAAATTTCACCAGCGACGAGAACACCGCCATGCCGAACACCAACAGCAACGCCGCACAGATCAACAGCACAATCGCCAGGTAGCAACCGTCCCGCAGTTTCGATGGCGCCGGTTTGAACACTTGGGCACGGCCGCTCATGGAGTCGCCGTGACGTCGACGCAACCAGGCATCAACCCCGAAGCTGAATAGCGCCGGCAGCAACAGGACCATGCCGATCAAGGCGCCGCGACCGAATTGTTGCTGGCCGACCACCGCTTTGTAGGCTTCCAGTGCCAGGACCTGATAGTCGCCCCCCACCACAACGGGCACGCCGAAATCGGTGATGGTCAACGTAAAGACCAGGCAGAACGCAGCGAACACAGCCTGACGCGTCGCCGGCCAGGTGATGCTGCGGAAGGCTTTCGCCGGGCTGGCGCCCATGCTTGAAGCGGCATCGAACAGACGCGCATCCGCCAGGGACAACGCCGACAGCAAAATCATCAAGGCGTGTGGGAAGGTGTAGATGACCTCGCCCAGCACAATGCCCCAGAAGCCGTAGATATTGTCCGAGAGCAAACCGCGCAACATGCCCTGGTTACCGAACAGATAAACCAGCGCGATGCCCGGCAGCATCGACGGCGCCATCAGTGGCAACAGCGACATCCCGCGCCAGATGGCTTTGCCCGGAATCAACGTGCGTTGCAGGGCGTAGGCAAACAGGTAGGCCAGCGGTACGACAATCGCCGCAACGCTGAGGGACACTTTCAAACTGTTGCCGAGCAGCCAGTGGAAGTTCGCACTGGTGACCAATTCACGGGCCGCGACCAAACCACCGCCCTGCCCGGCCTCGGAGCTGAAGCCGCGCCAGAAGATCGCCAGCAGCGGCATCAAAACCGCGACGCCAAGCAATACCAGCAACAGGACTTTGCCGCCGACCACAAACACCCGGTCGCCGATCTCGGCACGGGAGGTCTGCCGAACCTGCTTGTGCGGTATCGGCAGCGCGATGTTCGCGCTCATCAGGCAAACACCTGCAGGCTGCGCGGCGGCAAGGCGACCATGATCTGCTGCGCACCGAGGCGTGGCATGGCTTCGGGTGCCAGCTCTGCGAGCAATGCGTGGCCGGGCAATTGATCGAGTTCGAAGCTCATGCGGCAGCGGTTGCCGAGGAAGGTGATCTCGCGAACCTTGGCCGGGAACAGGTTTTCTTCATGCACCGGCGGGTTGACGTTGATGGCCTCGGGGCGACAAAACAAGCGGCCCGACGCTGTTTTAGCGCTGCCATCGGCCAGGCGCATGCTCATCCCGCCGACCTGGGCGTGACTGTCGCTGCTGCGCTGGAACGGCAGCCAGTTGCCCTGACCGACAAACTCCGCGACGAACGGCGTGGCCGGGCGGTCGTAGATTTCCTGTGGCGTGGCGTACTGCTCGACCTTGCCGTTGTTCATGACGGCGATGCGGTCGGCCATCAGCATGGCCTCGTCCTGATTGTGGGTAACCATCAGGGTGGTGATGCCGAGGCTGCGTTGCAGTTGGCGCAGCTCGGTGCACAGATGCTCGCGCACTCGGGCATCGAGGGCGGACATCGGTTCGTCCAGCAGCAACAACGAGGGCGCCGGGGCCAAGGCGCGGGCCAGGGCGACCCGTTGCTGTTGGCCGCCAGACAACTGGCCGGGGTACTTTTTCTCACTGCCGATCAAGCCGACCAGTTCCAGCATCTGACCGACGCGCTTGCGCATTTCGTCGCGACCGCTGCCGGCCAGGCCGTAGGCAATGTTCGCTTCGACGGTGAGATTGGGGAACAGCGCGTAGGACTGAAACAGGATTCCGTAGTCCCGAGCCTGGGGCGCGAGGTCGGACACATTGCGATCACCGAGGTACAACTCGCCGCTGTCCTGTTTCTCCAGACCGGCGATGCAGCGCAGCAAGGTGGTTTTGCCACAGCCCGACGGGCCCAGCAGACACACCAGCTCGCCGGCCGCGACGTCGAGGGAAACGTTATCCAGCGCGGTGAACGCGCCAAAGCGTTTCTGTACGCCGCGCACTTTCATCGGGGCGCCGGGGTTGGTCAGGGCAGTTGCGATCGAGTGGTTCATGGACAGACCTCATCAAGCAGATGAAGGCCATCCTAGGGAGGTAATGCGTCCGTCATGTGGCAGTAAGGCAAAAACGGCTGATAGTGGTATTCGGGGATTTGGGTTGGGGTAAATGGTTGTATCAATGGAGAACCTGTGGCGAGGGAGCTTGCTCCCGCTGGACTGCGCAGCAGGCCCATTTTTTGGGGCCGCTTCGCTGCCCAGCGGGAGCAAGCTCCCTCGCCACAGGGATCTACGCAGGGGCCATTTCCTGCGCCAACCCCAGAAACGCCGCCGGCAGCCGCGCGCCTTTGCGCTCCTTGAGGCAATACAAGTACTCGGGAATCTGCGGCGCATTTTCGATGGTCAGCACGCGCAACTGCGGGTCATGCGGCACTTCCTGGCGGGCGATGATGCTGATGCCGATGTTGCGCAGCACCGCTTCGCGAATCGACTCCCGGCTGCCAATCTCCAGCAACGGCCCGAAACTCACGCCGGCGCTGGCCAGCAATTCCTCGGTCAACCGCCGGGTGGTCGAGCCCGACTCGCGCATTAACAAGGTGTGTCCGGCCAATGCAGTGAGCGGCACATGATCGTGCACCGCCAGCGGATGATTGCGATGCACCGCCAGCACCAGCGGATCACTGCCAAGCACCCGGCGAATCAGCCGTGCATCGTCGAGCAATTGCGAGGACGCGGCGACATCGACCCGGTAATCCTCCAACGCTTCGAGCACTTGCTGGGAATTGCCGATTTCCACCGACACTTCCACCTGCGGCAAGCGTTCGCGGAAGGTCTTCACCAGATCGAGGATGTAATACGGTGCCGTGGCGGCGATGCGCAATGTGCCCTGAACCTGGCCGCTGTTGCGCAGGAAAAACTCGATGTCGGCTTCCTGCTGCAACAACGCCTTGACCATCGGCAGCAAGCGCGCGCCTTCATCGCTGACGGTGAGGCGTCGGCCGCCACGGTAGAACAGTTCAACCGAGTACTGGCTTTCCAGATTGCGGATCTGCGTCGTCACGGTGGGTTGGCTCAGGCCGAGTTTTTTCGCCGCCAGGGTGATGCTGCCCAGGCGGGCCACCATGTAAAACGCCTTCAGCTCGGCACTCAGCACACCCGTCCCTCATCGTTTACTTGCGCAACAGGCGCAAACCGTTGAACACCACCAGCAGGCTCACGCCCATGTCGGCGAACACCGCCATCCACATGGTGGCCACCCCTGCGAAGGTTACCCCAAGAAAGATCGCCTTGATGACCAAAGCGAGGGCAATGTTCTGTTTGAGGATGCTCGACGTCTGCCGCGACAGGCGGATGAACGCCGGGATTTTGCGCAGATCGTCGTCCATCAGCGCGACATCGGCGGTCTCGATGGCGGTATCGGTGCCGGCGGCGGCCATGGCGAAACCGATCTCGGCCCGCGCCAGCGCCGGGGCATCGTTGATGCCGTCGCCGACCATGCCGACAGTGTGGCCCTGCGCGTACAGCGCTTCGATGGCTTGGAGTTTATCGGTCGGCAGCAGATCGCCCTTGGCTTCGTCGATGCCGACTTGTGCGGCAATCGCCTGGGCGGTGTGGACGTTGTCGCCAGTGAGCATCAGGGTTTTGATACCCAGATCGTGCAGTTGCCGGATCGCTTCTCGGCTGGATTCCTTCACAGTGTCGGCCACGGCGAACAGTGCCAGCGGGCCGGATTTGTCGAGCAACAGCACCACAGACTTGCCCTGTTTTTCCAGGGCGAACAGCTTTTCTTCCAGCGCGGGCGAGCACAGGTTCAGCTCTTCCACCAAACGGTGGTTGCCCAGGTGATAGACCTGACCGTTGATCTCGCCGCGCACCCCGCGACCGGCCAGGGCTTCGAAGTTATCCACAACGTGCGGCGCAGAATGTTTATCCACAGCCGCGTTGGCAATGGCCAGCGACACCGGGTGATCCGAACGCCCGGCCAGCGCTGCCGCAATGACCGGAGCGGTTGCGTCAGCCGTTGGGTCAAGTGACAGGTAATCGGTTTGCACCGGTTTGCCGTGGGTGATCGTCCCGGTTTTATCCAGCGCCAGGTAATCGAGCTTGTAACCGCCCTCCAGGTAGACGCCGCCCTTGACCAGAATCCCTTTGCGCGCCGCTGCCGCAAGGCCGCTGACGATGGTCACGGGCGTGGAAATCACCAGCGCGCACGGGCACGCCACCACCAGCAACACCAGCGCCCGGTAAATCCAGTCGAACCAGATTGCGCCCATGAACAACGGCGGAATGATCGCGACGGCCAAGGCCAGGGCAAATACGGCGGGCGTGTAGATTTTTGAAAACTGGTCAACGAAGCGCTGGGTTGGCGCCCGTGCCCCTTGAGCCTGCTCAACGGCGTGGATGATTCGCGCCAGCGTCGAATTGTTGGCTGCGGCGGTCACGGCGTATTCAAGAGAACCGGCCTGATTGATGGTGCCGGCGAAGACCTTATCGCCGACGGTCTTCTCCACGGGCAGGCTTTCGCCGGTGATCGGCGCCTGATCGATGGTTGAACTGCCCGTCAGCACTTCACCGTCCAGCCCGATCCGCTCACCCGGCCGCACCCGCACACGCGCGCCCAGCTCGATAGTTTTGACATCTTGCTCGACCCAGCGGCCATCAGCCTGCTGCACCGTGGCCTGTTCCGGGGTCATCTGCATCAAACCGCCGATGGCATTGCGCGCCCGGTCCAGGGATTTGGCTTCGATCAACTCAGCCACGGTGAACAGGAACATCACCATCGCCGCTTCCGGCCACTGCCCGATCAGGATCGCGCCGGTCACCGCGATGCTCATCAGCGCGTTGATGTTCAGGTTGAGGTTTTTCAGGGCGATCCAGCCCTTTTTATAGGTGCCGAGGCCGCCGCTGAGGATGGAAATCAGCGCAACCACCGCCACCACCCAGTTGGGCGCTGCATCGGTGAAGTGGATCACTTCGGCGGCGAGCGCGGTCACACCGGACAACACCAGCGGCCACCAAGGCTTTTTCTCCGCTGCTGGGGCGGGTGCTTCGACGCCCTGCTCCAGCGGTTCGGCAACCATACCCAGCGATTTGATCGCGTCGATGATCGGCGCCGTGCTCGTCAGGTCGTGAGTGACGCCGAGCACGCGGTTGATCAGGTTGAACTCCAGTTGCTGCACGCCCGCCAGTTTGCCGAGTTTGTTCTGGATCAGCGTCTGCTCGGTCGGGCAGTCCATGGCGTCGATGCGGAAACTGCTCAGCCGTGCACCGTCGGTCGGCGTTGCGCTCAACTTGACCAGCGACGGCGCCGCCACTTTGGCGGAACAGCAGGAATTGCCGTGGCCGCCATGGTTATGCGGGGCGACAGGCTGCAGCTTGTGGCTGTGGCCCGCCTCGTGTGTGTGATCGTGCCGTGAATCGCTCATTGGGTGCGTCCATGAAGGTGCCTGTTGCCAAGTAAAGACCCTGTAGCCACTATAGGGTCAAGCACCCATTTGGAGATCGCCGTCATGAAGATCGGAGAATTGGCAAAACTCACCGATTGCGCCGTGGAAACCATCCGGTACTACGAGCGCGAAAACCTGCTGCCGGAACCGGCCCGCAGCGACGGCAACTACCGCGTCTACACCCAGGCCCACGCCGAGCGCCTGACCTTCATCCGCAACTGCCGCACCCTCGACATGACGCTCGAGGAAATCCGCAGCCTGCTGGCCTTGCGCGACAGTCCGCAGGATCAGTGTGAAAGCGTGAATGCGTTGATCGACGAGCATATTCATCACGTGAAGGCGCGGATCGACGGGTTGCTGGCGTTACAGGCACAACTGCTCGACCTGCGCCAACGCTGTGGCGAGGGGCCGGATATTGAACAGTGCGGGATTTTGCAGCGGCTGGAAGTGAGTGGCGGGGTTGTGGCGACGGAGGTGGAGCATTCACATGTAGGCCGCAGTCACGGCCATTAAGAACACCGCCGCCCCTGTAGGAGCGAGCTTGCTCGCGATGGTCGTTAACGATAACGCGAGGCATCTGGTGCCCCGCAGCGATCTTGAGTTTTTCGCGAGCAAGCTCGCTCCTACAATGGGGGGCGCGTCTGGCTTCAGACGGCCATCGGCGCGGTCATTGGCGGGTGGTGCTCATAGCCTTCCAGCGAGAAATCGCTCGGCTCGATCAACTCCAGCCACTCCGGTTGATACACGCCTGTCTTGGCAAACTCCGGCACACGATCACTGATCACCAGTTTCGGCATCGGGAACGGCTCGCGCTGGAGCTGTTCGTTGAGCATGTCCAAATGGTTTTCGTAGACGTGCGCGTCACCGATGAAATAGGTGAACCAGCGCGGCGTGTAACCGGTCAGGCGACCGATCAGGCTCAGCAGCGCAGCGCCTTCGGTGAGGTTGAACGGCGTGCCCAGGCCCAGGTCGTTGGAGCGGATGTAGAGGGTCAGGGAAATTTCCTTGGTCTCGACATTCGGGTGGAACTGATACAGCAAGTGGCACGGCGGCAAGGCCATTTCATCAAGCTGCGCGACGTTCCAGCCGTGGAACAGAATGCGCCGGCTGCCCGGGTCCTTGATGATGGTGTCCACGCATTGGCGGATCTGGTCGATCGCCTTGTACAACACCACGTAGGCCTGGCCGTCTTCTTCGCCTTCAGCGATCTGGCGATAGCCTTGCTTCAGGGTCTGCTCGATGGCTGCCTGGTTGCTGACCGGGATCTGCTTGTACGCCGGCCATTTGCGCCATTGCACGCCGTAGATCTCGCCCAGGTCGTCTTCACCCTGACGGAACGGGTTGGCCAGCCACTGCGCGTTTTCGTTGGCGTTCTGATCCCAGACCTTGCAACCCAGCGCACGGAATTCGGCGGCGTTGTTCACCCCACGCAGAAAACCACACATTTCGCCGATGGCCGATTTGAAAGCCATCTTGCGCGTGGTGATCGCCGGGAAACCTTCTTTCAGGTCGTAGCGCAGCATCGCGCCCGGAAAGCTGATGGTGTTCACGCCGGTGCGGTTGGCCTGCTTGGTGCCGTTCTTGATGACGTGGGCGACCAGTTCGAGATATTGCTTCATGAGTTACCTGTGTCCTTGAACCCGGAAACCGTCGCCCCCGGGGTTCGAATTTATACAGCCGCTGCTGGAGCCGCCGGAGCGCGTTTATACGCCAGCCAGATCAGGAACAGACCGCCGACGATCATCGGTACGCACAGCACCTGGCCCATGGTCAGCCAGTTCCAGGCCAGATAGCCCAGTTGCGCGTCCGGTACGCGGACGAACTCCACGATGAAACGGAAGATGCCGTAGAACAGCGCGAACATCCCGGACACCGCCATGGTCGGCCGCGGCTTGCGCGAGAACAGCCACAAGATCAGGAACAGCGCGACGCCTTCCAGCGCGAACTGATACAGCTGCGAGGGGTGGCGCGGCAACTGCGCCGGATCGCTGAACGGCGGGAAGATCATCGCCCACGGCACGTCGGTCGGCTTGCCCCACAACTCGGCGTTGATGAAGTTACCGATGCGCCCGGCGCCCAGGCCGATCGGCACCATCGGTGCGACAAAGTCCATCAACTGGAAGAACGACTTGTTGTTCTTCTTGCCGAACCACAACGCCGCCAACATGACGCCGATAAAGCCGCCGTGGAACGACATGCCGCCCTTCCACACTTCGAAAATCAGCGTCGGGTTGGCCAGGTAGGCACTCAGATCGTAGAACAGCACGTAACCCAGTCGGCCGCCGACGATGACGCCCATCGACATCCAGAAGACCATGTCGGAGAGTTTCTCCTTGGTCCAGGTCGGATCAAAACGGTTGAGCCGGCGCGACGCCAGCAGCCACGCACCGCCGATGCCAATCAGGTACATCAGGCCGTACCAGTGGATTTTCAGCGGACCGATGGCCAGGGCCACCGGGTCGATCTGCGGGTAAGGCAGCATTGCGACTCCTCGTTAGAGTTGAAACCTTCAAAATTCCCGGGCGACGCTGCCACCTCAGGATTAAGCCAGGATTGCGACGCGTGTCAGAGCAGGAAGCTCAGGCCAACGCAGAACAGCAAAGCGGCAAACAGTCTTTTTAGCAACTTCGGCGACAGGCTGTGGGCCAGTCGCGCGCCGAGACGGGCGAACACCATGCTCGTCAGAGCGATGCCCAGCAGCGCCGGCAAGTAGATAAAACCGAGACTATGGGCCGGCAGCAACGGATCGTGCCAGCCCAGAATCATGAAACTTAAGGCACTCGCCAACGCAATTGGCAGACCGCACGCCGACGAGGTGGCCACGGCTTGCTGCATCGGCACGCTGCGCCAGGTCAGGAACGGCACGGTCAGCGAACCGCCACCAATCCCGAAAATCGCCGAGGCCCAGCCAATCACGCTGCCGGCCAGGGTCAGACCGAGTCTCCCCGGCACCGTTCGGCTGGCCTTGGGTTTGACGTCCAGCGCCAGCTGCGCGGAGATGACCAAAGCGAATACGCCGATGATTTTCTGCAGGTTCGGTCCGGAAATCGCTTCGGCCGTCAGCGCGCCGAAACCGGCGCCGATCAGAATGCCGACGGTCATCCAGACGAAAATCGGCCAGCGCACGGCGCCGCGCCGATGATGCTCGCGCACCGCATTGACCGAGGTAAAGATGATCGTCGCCAGCGACGTACCGACTGCCAAGTGAGTCAGGATCGAGGCATCAAAGCCCTGCAAGGTGAAACTGAACACCAGCACCGGGACGATGATGATCCCGCCGCCAACTCCGAACAGCCCGGCCAGCACGCCTGCGCAAGCGCCAAGCGCCAGATAGAGCAGAAATTCCATGGCCGATCCCCAAATAAGTGCGGCATGGTAACGGATGCACCACCTCCAGCTCCACCATGTGGCGATGGATCGACGGACGATGACTGCGTAGAGTGGGCAAAAAACACACAAGGACCACCTTATGTGCCTGATTGTTTTCGCCTGGCGACCGGGTCACGCCCAACCGCTGATCGTTGCGGCCAACCGTGACGAATTCTACGCCAGGCCCAGCCTGCCCCTCGCGCAATGGGCGCATGCCCCGCACGTCCATGCCGGTCGCGACCTTGAGGCCGGAGGCACCTGGCTCGGCATCGGCGCCAACGGCCGCTTCGCCGCGCTGACCAATATCCGTGACCCGCATCAGCCGCCGTCGCGCAAATCCCGGGGTGAGCTGGTGGCGGGCTTTCTCACGGGCGAGCTGCCGATAGAGGATTATTTAAGCGACGTTGTCCGGCGTTCGGTCGAATATGCCGGGTTTAACCTGCTGATCGGCAATACCCATGAGCTGTGGCATTTCAATTCTCGAGAGTCTGAAGCGGTGCTGCTGCCGGCCGGGGTGTACGGGTTGTCGAACGCGGGGCTGGATACGCCGTGGCCGAAGCTGATCAAGGCGCGGGCGGCGCTGGAAGAGGTGCTGGGAGATCCTCAACCCCAGGCGCTATTGGCGTTGCTGAGCGATTCCCAGACTGCAGCGTTTACCGAGCTGCCGGACACCGGTGTCGGGTTGGCGACCGAGACGTTGTTGTCGAGTGTGTTCATTGCCAGCCAGAGTTACGGGACTCGGGCGAGTACGGCGCTGATTGTTCAGGCGGATGGGACGCGGCAGATGGTCGAACGGAGTTTCGGGCCGTATGGCGGACATCTTGGGGAAGTGGAGATCAGAATTTAGCATTGTCTGATCTGGCCTCATCGCCAGCAGGCTGGCTCCCACAGGGGATTTACGTCAAACACAAATCCAATGTGGGAGCCAGCCTGCTGGCGATGAGGCCATTAGCGTTTTAGAGGGCTTTGACCGCCGCCGGATTGACCATCTTCGCCAACCCAAGGTTCTTCAGCGCCAATTGCAGCGAGCTGTGGATCACTTGCGGGTTGTCGATGGTCATCAGCTCGGCGAGCAGTTCCCTGGATTTGCTCAGGTTGATCTGACGCAGCATCCACTTCACTTTCGGCAAGTTGGTGGCGTTCATCGACAGGCTGTCGAAACCCATCGCCATCAACAGCACCGCAGCCGCCGGATCACCGGCCATTTCACCGCAGATGCTCACCGGCTTGCCTTCGGCATGGGCGTCACGCACCACATTTTGCAAGGCTTGCAGCACCGCCGGGTGCAGGTAGTCGTACAGATCGGCCACCCGAGGGTTGTTGCGGTCCACGGCCAGCAAGTACTGGGTCAGGTCGTTGGAGCCGACCGACAGGAAGTCCACCTGCCGCGCCAGTTCCTTGGTCTGATACACCGCCGCCGGAATCTCGATCATTACGCCAATCGGCGGCATCGGCACATCGCAGCCTTCGTCGCGGACTTCCCCCCAGGCCCGGTGAATCAAATGCAGGGCTTCTTCCAGCTCATGAGTGCCGGAGATCATCGGCAGCAAAATGCGCAGGTTGTTCAAGCCTTCGCTGGCCTTGAGCATCGCGCGGGTCTGGACCAGGAAGATTTCAGGGTGGTCGAGCGTCACGCGAATGCCGCGCCAGCCGAGGAACGGGTTGTCTTCCTTGATCGGGAAGTACGACAGCGACTTGTCGCCGCCGATGTCCAGGCTGCGCATGGTCACCGGTTGCGGATGGAACGCCGCAAGCTGTTCGCGATAAATCGCCAGCTGCTCTTTTTCGCTCGGGAAACGCTGGTTAATCATGAACGGCACTTCGGTGCGGTACAGGCCGACGCCCTCGGCGCCGCGCTTCTGTGCCCGCGCCACGTCCGCCAGCAGTCCGGTGTTGACCCACAGCGGCATGCGATGGCCATCAAGGGTCACGCACGGCAGGTCGCGCAGGGAATCGAGGCCGAGCGCCAGTTGTTTCTCTTCCTCCACCACCTCGGCGAACTGCTTGCGCAGTACGTCGCTGGGGTTGGTGTAGACCTCGCCGCGATTGCCATCGACGATCAGTTCGATGCCGTCGACCTTGGCATAAGGCAGGTCGACCAGGCCCATCACCGTCGGGATGCCCATCGCCCGAGCGAGGATCGCGACGTGGGAGTTACCCGAGCCGAGGACCGAAACCAGGCCGACCAGCGTGCCTTCCGGCACCTCGCCGAGCATTGCCGGCGTCAGTTCTTCGCTGACCAGAATGGTTTTTTCCGGGTAGACCAGGTTCTGCTGGCGCTCTTCCTGCAAATAGGCGAGCAGACGGCGACCAAGGTCCTTGACGTCCGATGCGCGCTCACGCAGGTAAGCATCGTCCATCAGTTCGAAACGATTGACGTGATCGGTCACCACCTGACGCAACGCGCCCTGGGCCCACTGGCCGGTCTTGATCACGGTGGTGACTTCGCTGCCCAGCGCGGCATCGTCGAGCATCATCAGGTAGACGTCGAACAGCGCGCGCTCTTCCGGGCGTAGCTGGGTCGCCAGTTTGGCGGACAGCGCGCGCATGTCGGCGCGCACGCCTTCGATGGCGGTCTTGAACAACGCCAGTTCGGCGTCGATGTCGGTGATGGTCTTGTCGGGCACCACGTCCAGGTCGGCCGGTGGCAGCATGACCACCGCCGTACCGACCGCCGCACCCGGCGAACCCGGCACACCGACGAACTTGGCTTCCTGAATACCCTTGCCCTGACGACCCAGCCCCCGGATCGAACCGGTGGCCTCGGCGTGGGCGATAACGCCGGCGAGCTGCGCGCTCATGGTCACGAGGAAGGCTTCTTCACCTTCGTCGAACTGACGGCGCTCCTTTTGCTGAATGACCAACACGCCGACGACGCGGCGGTGGTGGATGATCGGCGCACCGAGGAATGAGGCGTAACGCTCTTCACCCGTCTCGGCGAAGTAGCGGTAGCGCGGGTGATCCGCGGCGTTTTCGAGGTTCAGGGGTTCTTCACGCGTGCCGACCAGGCCAACCAGACCTTCGTTGGGCGCCATGCTGACCTTGCCGATCGAGCGCTTGTTCAAGCCCTCGGTGGCCATCAGCACAAAGCGGTTGGTTTCCGGGTCAAGCAGGTAGACCGAGCAGACCTGGCTGCCCATGGCCTCTTTGACGCGCAACACAATAATCCCCAACGCCGCCTTGAGATCCTTGGCGGAGTTAACTTCCTGGACGATCTTGCGCAGCGTATTGAGCATGGCTCGGGGTCGAACTCCGTCGTCAGTCGCGCGTTAAAAGGCGCGGGGCAAGCTCTTTGAGAGCGCGTCGATACACCTCGCGCTTGAATGTCACCACCTGGCCCAACGGATACCAATAACTGACCCAGCGCCAGCCATCGAATTCCGGTTTACCGGTCAAATCCATCCGCACCCGCTGCTCGTTGGAGATCAGGCGCAGGAGAAACCATTTCTGTTTCTGGCCGATGCACAGCGGCTGGCTGTGGGTACGGACCAGACGTTGCGGCAAACGATAGCGCAACCAGCCCCGGGTGCAGGCGAGAATTTCAACATCTTCGCGCTCAAGACCCACTTCTTCATTCAACTCGCGGTACAAGGCGTCTTCCGGCGTCTCCTGGGGGTTGATCCCTCCCTGTGGAAACTGCCAGGCATCTTGATTGATACGGCGAGCCCATAGCACCTGTCCGGCATCATTCGTGAGAATGATCCCGACATTGGGGCGGAAACCATCGGGGTCGATCACGGCAACAACCTCGCAAACGCATGTCGCCGCATTGTTCCACAAAGGTTGTGAAGGCAGCAACGAGCCGGCCAACCTTATGTGCACTCTTGTGAAAAGTCCGTATTCTGGGCGCCTTTCTACAGACTTTTCAGCGAGTAACTGCAATGCGGCTGGCTTTATTCGACTTGGACAACACACTTCTGGGCGGCGACAGCGACCACGCCTGGGGCGATTACCTGTGCGAGCGCGGCTTTCTCGATGCCGTCGCCTACAAGACGCGCAACGACGAGTTCTATCAGGACTACCTGGCCGGCAAGCTGGATAACGCCGCCTACCTGAACTTTTGCCTGGAAGTCCTCGGCCGCACCGAGATGGCCACGCTGGCGCAATGGCACAGCGATTTCATGCGCGATTGCATTGATCCGCTCATGTTGCCGAAGGCCATCGAACTGCTGGCCAAGCACCGCGATGCCGGCGACAAGCTGGTGATCATCACCGCGACCAACCGTTTTGTGACCGGGCCGATTGCCGAGCGCTTGGGCGTTGAAACCCTGATTGCTACCGAATGCGAAATGGTCGATGGCCGTTATACGGGGCGCAGCACTGATGTTCCGTGCTTCCGTGAAGGCAAGGTCACGCGGCTGAATCGCTGGCTGGAAGAGACCGGGTATTCGCTCGAAGACAGTTACTTCTACAGCGACTCGATGAATGATTTGCCGTTGCTGGAGCAAGTGGTGAATCCGGTGGCGGTTGATCCGGACCCGAATCTGCGGGCCGAGGCCGAGAAGCGTGGCTGGCCGGTGATCAGTCTGCGCGACTGACCACCGTATTTGTAGGAGCGAGCTTGCTCGCGATGGTCGTTAACGATAACGCGGGATGCCTGATACCCCGTAGCGATCATGGGTTTTTCGCGAGCAAGCTCGCTCCTACACAGGCTTCGCGCCCATCAACCCGGCAATCGCGACGAAGCAAACAAAACTGAACAACGCCAACGCAAAGGTAAATTTACCCACGCCGCCCGGCGTCTTGCGGGCTTTGTTCAGTCGCACCAGCAACCAGAACAACGCCAGCGCCGCCACGGTGTACAGCACGCTCGACGCCAGCAGCCACGTCTGCCCCAACGGCCAGCCCACCAGGTGCACCATCCACCAGCCGGTGAACGGCATGCTCAGCAGCGCCAGGCCCATCAACAGCCAGATGAACACGCGCGGCCGTTGCAACGTGCGGCTGCCCGCCGTTGCGTCACCCTGACGCCGAGTTCGCCAGACCCAGATCCCCAGGCCCAGCGCACACGCCAGCAACACGACGGTTGCCACCATGTGCGCCATTTTCAGGGCAGTTAACGTTTCCATTGTCCGATTTCCTTATGACCTGCCCATCAGCGTAGCCGCTCAGCCAAGAAACAGCAGATAGGCCGGGTTGTCGCTTTCGTCCCAGTACGGGTAGCCGATTTCCTCGAGTGCCGCAGGAACCAGGTGCCGTTCTTCGTGGGGCACTTGCAGGCCCGCCACCACTCGACCATCTGCCGCGCCGTGGTTGCGGTAGTGGAACATCGAGATGTTCCAGCGCCCGCCCAGCTTGTTGAGGAAGTTGAACAACGCCCCCGGACGCTCCGGGAATTCGAAGCGCAGGATGACTTCATCGACGACATGCGCCGCACGACCGCCGACCATGTGGCGGATGTGCAACTTGGCCAGTTCGTTATCGGTCAGGTCCAGCACCGGGAAACCCTGCTCGCTGAGGCTGGCAATCAACGCACTGCGCGGGTCGTTTTCCGGGTGCGTCTGCACGCCGACGAAGATGTGCGCTTCGCTGCCGGTGTTGTAGCGGTAGTTGAATTCGGTGATCTGACGCTTGCCGACGGCTTCGCAGAACGCCTTGAAGCTGCCCGGCTTCTCCGGGATGGTCACGGCGATGATGGCTTCGCGGCCCTCACCCAGTTCGGCGCGCTCGGCGACGTGGCGCAGGCGATCGAAGTTGACGTTGGCACCGGAGTCGATGGCCACGAAGGTGTGCCCGGTGACGCCATTCTGCTCGACATACTTCTTGATCCCGGCCACGCCCAAGGCGCCGGCAGGTTCGGTGATCGAGCGGGTATCGTCGTAGATGTCCTTGATCGCCGCACAGATTTCATCGGTGGTCACGGTGATCACGTCATCGACGTAGTCTTTGCAGATGTCAAAGGTGTGCTGGCCGATCTGGGCCACCGCGACGCCATCGGCGAAGATGCCCACGGTCGGCAGCACCACACGCTCGCCGGCCGCCATGGCCGCCTGGAGGCAATTGGAGTCGTCCGGCTCGACGCCGATGATCTTGATGTCGGGACGCAGGTATTTGACGTACGCCGCAATGCCGGCGATCAGGCCGCCACCACCCACCGGCACGAAGATCGCGTCCAGACGCCCCGGGTGCTGGCGCAGGATCTCCATGGCCACCGTACCTTGCCCGGCAATGGTGTGGGGATCGTCGTAGGGGTGAATGTAGACGTAGCCTTTTTCGTCGACCAGTTTCAGCGAATAGGCCAGGGCTTCCGGGAACGAATCCCCGTGCAGCACCACTTTGCCGCCACGGGAACGCACGCCTTCGACCTTGATCTCGGGGGTGGTCTTGGGCATGACGATGGTGGCTTTGACGCCCAGCACTTTCGCCGCCAGGGCCAGGCCCTGCGCATGGTTGCCCGCCGAAGCGGTCACGACGCCACGGGCGCGCTCTTCATCGCTCAACTGGGTGAGCTTGTTGTAAGCGCCGCGAATCTTGAACGAGTACACCGGCTGCAAGTCTTCGCGCTTGAGCAAAATACTGTTGCCCAGCCGCTCGGAGAGCTGGCGAGCAGTTTGCAAAGGGGTTTCTACGGCAACGTCATAAACGCGCGAGGTGAGGATCTTTTTGACGTACTGTTCGAGCATCGGAAAGCATCACTGAGCGGGTTGGGCGGGACCAAGGAGTCTAACCCGGCTTTTGGGCGGGCGACCACACTAAACAGGTGGTTTTAACCCCGCCGGAGAAGATCATCACCTGTAGGAGCGAGCTCGCTCGCGAAAAACTCAAGGGCACCGCTGGGTATCTGGTTTTTCGCGCTATCGTTCACGTCCATCGCGAGCAAGCTCGCTCCTACAGTTATTGAGGGAGCAGGCAGCTGCCAATCGGGCAATGACCTTCCTCGCCCCGAAGCCTATAATGCCGGCCTTTCGTTTCCTCTCTTCGGCACCTCGGAGCCCGCATGACCCAGGATCAACTCAAACAGGCAGTGGCTCAGGCCGCGGTCGACTTCATCCTTCCGAAACTCGACGACAAAAGCATCGTCGGGGTCGGCACCGGCTCCACCGCCAACTGCTTCATCGACGCCCTGGCCCAGCACAAAGGCGCGTTCGATGGCGCGGTCGCCAGTTCCGAAGCCACCGCTGCGCGCCTCAAGGGCCACGGTATTCCGGTGTATGAACTGAACACTGTCAGTGACCTGGAGTTCTACGTCGACGGCGCCGATGAAAGCGACGAGCACCTGAACCTGATCAAGGGCGGCGGCGCAGCCCTGACTCGCGAGAAAATCGTGGCGGCCGTGGCCAAGACCTTCATCTGCATTGCCGACGCCAGCAAACTGGTGCCGGTGCTCGGCGCATTCCCGCTTCCGGTGGAAGTGATCCCGATGGCCCGCAGCCACGTGGCCCGCGAGCTGGTGAAACTCGGCGGCGACCCGGTTTACCGTGAAGGCGTGCTGACCGACAACGGCAACATCATCCTCGACGTGTTCAACATGCAGATCACCCACCCGGTGGAGCTGGAGAAACAGATCAACGCAATCGTTGGCGTCGTCACCAATGGCTTGTTCGCGGCACGTCCGGCGGATCTGCTGTTGCTGGGCACCAGCGAAGGCGTGAAAACCCTGCGCGCTCAGTAAGCCCGAGAACACCGCAAAACCTGTGGGAGTGAGCCTGCTCGCGATGACGGTGTGTCAGTCGATGAAGATGTTGGCTGACACACCGTCATCGC
>NZ_RWIN01000084.1 GCF_009761815.1 Pseudomonas sp. PB120 | reverse complement strand
GCTTCGCTGCACCTGCATGCAGCGTGTTCGACTGCGTCGAACGGCGCTGCGCGCCACTCCCCGGATGAACACCTCCACTCAGCCTCCCGACGGGGCGGGTGGATCAAGATCAAAAGCTGCAGGCGAGTCCCCGATCCCTTGTAGGAGCGAGCTTGCTCGCGAAAAACGTGCAGGCAACGCGTTAATTCAGGCAGCCCGCGTCATCGTTCACGACCATCGCGAGCGAGCTCGCTCCTACAGTTGATCGCGTTGTAGGCAATGGCGGTCTGACAGCCAGACATTCCCCCACAAAATCAATTAACCCGACACAGCCAACTTTAAACCCTACCCACCCGACCCACTGTCCACCCGCCCCCCCGTATCCTGATCGAAGAACTGCGGAATCTCATGCTGATAGCTCTTCAACCACCGCTGCATGGCCAGCTCTCGTTCCGCAGCGGTCGATACCTGAGGTTTCGCCGAGGCCGCCGTATTACTGCTTTGCAGTTGCAACCAACCCTCGGTTTCCTGCTGTTGCGGGGAGGAGGGGCCGGGGTCGATGGCGTGGGCGCTGAGGGGCAGGGCCAGCAGGCCCAGGCAGTAGAACAGGGTCGATTTCATTCAAGACTTCTCCCTATTGGATGGTCGGTATCGCGACGGCGGCGACCTGGTTCGCGGCGGCCGGGGCGGGTTTGCCCGGGGCCTTGAGTTTTTCCGCGCGGGCCTGGGCTTCGGTGACCTGGGCGGGGCTCAGGCCGAGGCGGCTGACCAGTTCGGCGGCGCGGTTCCAGTCGTCCTGGTAGATCAGCAAGGTCACCAGGTTCAGGGCCGCCAGTTGATCGCTTTGCTTGAGCTCCATGGCGGTCAGGAATTCGAAGCGTGCGTCCTCCACGCGCAGTTGATTGAGGTACACCACGCCGAGGTCGTTGCGGATTTTTTCATCGGTGGGTGCCAGGCGTGCGGCCCGCTGCAAGTGAGCCTGGGCCTGGCCGTTATCACCCTTGGCGGCGGCGAGTTGACCGAGGCCGTGTTCGGCTTCGGCGGACAGGCAACTGCCGAGCAGGCTGCGATACAGAGGTTCGGCTTCGCTGCGGCCGAGCAGGCGATAAACCTTGGCTTTGCGCAAGCGCACGTCGGCCGAGTTCTCGGGAAGGTTCTGCAGGTTGGCCAGGCTGGCGTGCAGTTTGCCGTCGTTGGCCATGTCGTCGGCGAGGTTCAGCGACAGCTGTTCTTCGGAACTCAATTTGGCGCAACTGGACGAGCTGGTCAGGGCGCTCCACGGGGCCTGGCCGTCGGTCGCGCAACCGCTCAACAACAGCAAACCCACACCGGCGATCAATGCTTTCATCACGTTCCCTCTAAAAAGCCATTGCCCGGGCCAGGGCGGTAAAACCCGGGCCGGCGAGCACGATCAATAACGCCGGGAAGAGAAACAGCATCATCACGACGGACATTTTGGCGGACATTCTGGAGATGTATTCCTGCAAGCGCGTCAGGCGCCGGTCATCGAGCAATTGCTTGAGGGCCAGCAGGGATTTCATCGCACCGCCGCCCTGGTGAATCAACTGCTGAAGGATCACGCAGGTGTCGGTGAACTCGTCCACCGCGAGCAAACGCGTAGCTTTGTTCAGCTCTTCGCCCAGCTCCAGGCCGGAGTCGACCCGGGCCAGCACCAGGCGCAGTTCATGGGTCAGCGCCGGCATTAACTGCCGGCCTTCGTTGCTCAGCACGCGCAGCGACTGCTCCACCGCCATGCCCGATTCGAACAGGATGCGCAGCAGCGGGATGAAGGTGGAAATCTCGATCGCCAGTTGTTTTTGCCGACGGTTCACGGCGGCGGCGAGCAAGCGTTTGGGCAACAGGTAGCCGAAACCCGTGGCAAACGCCGGGGCCAGCCATTGGTTGTTCACATGGGGAAAAAACAGCCCTTGGACCAGCAATGTCAGGGCCAATGCCAGTACGGGACTGCCGACCTGAAAGGCCGCGAACAGCGAACGCCGCCGCACGCTACGCCAACCCAGGCGGTTGAGCAGGGCCTGGGTTTCAGTGTCCAGATTGACCGTGCGCTGGCCGATCCGGCTGTTGCCCAGCCACTGCAGCCAGTGACCGACGCGATCGTCGCCGGGCAGTTTTCCGTCCAGCCGCTGGGCCACCTGACGCACGCGTCGACGCTGGTCCAGCAGCCCGCTGAGCAGCAACAGCGTGGCCCCCAGGAACAGCAGCGCACTGATCAGCAGCGGGATTTTCATACGCTGCGCAACATGCGCCAGAGCGCGAGGCTGCCCACCACCTGCAGGGCGAACGCGCTCGCGAGCATGATTTGCCCCGAGCTGTCGTTCCACATGGCGAGCAAATAGTGAGGGTTGGTCAACAGAAAATAGCCGGCGAGGGCAATCGGCAAACTGCCCAGCACCCAGGCCGTGACGCGGGTTTCGCCGGTCATGGCGGCGAGTTGGCGCGCTGCCTGTTCACGTTCGCGGATCATCTTGATCAGGTTTTCCAGTAACTCGCTGGCATTGCCGCCGTAGCGGTGATTGACCTTCAAGCCAAGTGCGAACAGACGCAGTTCTTCTTTTTCATAGAGCTCGGCAAGGTCCGAGGCGGCGTCCGGCAGGCTGACGCCCAATTGCACGTTGCGCTGCACGCGGCCCATGGCATTTTTCAGGGGATCTTCGGCAGCCTCGATGGCGCCCAACACCGCATCGGCCAGGGTCCGCCCGGACTTCAGGCTGCGTACCGTGTGATCGAGCATCTGCGGCAGTTGTTCGATCATGCGCTTGAGCCGGCGCTGATAACGCCAACTCACGTACACCCGCAGGAGCAGCGGTGGCAGCAACAGCATCGCCAGCAAACCGATCCAGCCCGCCACGGCGACGCCCAACAGAACGCCGAGCGCCCAGAGCATCAGCCACAGATTCAACCGTTCCGTTGGCCGCCCGAGACCGGCGCGCAAAAAGGCGCGCTCCAGCCCCGCCCAGGAGGACTTCTCCACGACCCGCTCCACTTGCCCCTGACTCAGACGACCCAGCACCCGCTCTTTACCGGTCTGGCGCATGCCGCGATAAAAAAGGCGGATCGACAAACCGAGCAGGGCCACGCAAACGAGGATCAGCAGCACCGATTTGAGCATGGCGTGCCCCTTAGTACGCGGAGGGTGCGCGCGCCGACTCGCGGCGCAATTTGTCGCCGGCGGGGTGGACCGCCTCGCGCAGGAATCCGAAACCGTTACGCCGGTCGAGCCGGAACAGTGTGTTGGTGACGTACACATCCTCACGGATGCCGATCACCTCCACCACTTCGCTGACGCAGCGTCGGCCATCGGGCATGCGCGTCAACTGGATCACCACGTCCAGCGCGGCGCAGATCATTTGCCGCAAGGTGCGTTCGGCGATGGTGCGGCCGGTCAGGCCCACCAATGTTTCCAGGCGCAACAGCGCATCCTGGGCGTTGTTGGCGTGCACGGTGCTCATCGAACCGTCGTGGCCGGTGTTCATGGCCGTCAGCACGTCGAGCACTTCGACGCCACGGATCTCGCCGAGGATGATTCGGTCCGGGCGCATCCGCAGGGCGTTGCGAATCAGGTCGCTGGCCTTCACTTCGCCGTGCCCTTCGGCATTCGGCGGACGGGTTTCCAGACGCACCACGTGCGGGTGGCCGAGTTGCAGTTCGGCGATGTCTTCGATGGTGACGAGCCGTTCGTGAGGGTTGATCAGCTGGCTGAGGATGTTCAGCAACGTGGTCTTGCCGGTGCCGGTGCCGCCGCTGATCAGGATGTTGCAGCGCTTGCCCACGGCCTCCTGAATGAAGTCGAAGATCGCCTGGTCGATGGTTTGCATCGCCATCAGGTCGGAGCTCTTGAGCATGTCCTTGCGAAATTTTCGAATCGACAGGCACGGACCGTCGAGGGCAATCGGCGGGATGATCGCGTTGACCCGGCTGCCGTCCGGCAACCGCGCATCGACCATCGGCGAGGACTCGTCCAGCCGCCGCCCAAGGGGCGCGAGGATGCGCTGCATGACCCGTTCGACGTGGTGCGAATCGATAAAACGCAAATCGCTTTGATGCAGCACACCGTCGCGCTCGACGAACACCCGGTGCGGGCCGTTGACCAGGATCTCGGTCACCGCCGGGTCGCGCAACAGCACTTCCAGCGGGCCGAAACCGGTGAGCTCGTCGACGATTTCTTCCGCCAGGCGCTCCATTTCATAACGCGAAATGGCCAGGTGCAGCCGGGCAATGTACTCGGCAATTTTGTCGATGACGAACTGCGACAGGACTTGCCGCGAGCCTTCCAGCAGGTTTTTTCCGGACTCCTCGATGGCGTCGATGATGTAGCGGTGCAGCACCAGTTTCAGGCCGTCGTGGTCGGTATTGCCGGTGGACACGCGCTGGGGCGCGCCGAAGAGTTTTTCGCCACTCATTGCGCGCCCCTCAAGCGGTTGAACCAGCCTGCCTTGGGTTTGACCAGGCCTTCGGAGCGTTTGGCCAGCCGTTCGCCGAGGGTACGCAGGCTCTGGGTCAGACCTTCCCGTGGGGCGAGCTCGAACAGGGAGACGCCCTGGTTCTTGGCGTTGAGCCGTACTTCAGGGCTGTAGTTGAGGATCGCGATCACCTCCATGCCGAAGCTTTTGCCCAGCGTGTCGGAGTCCGGCGCGACGTTGCGCAGGTAGCGGTCCACCAGCAACCGGGCGTGATCGAGCTTCATGCCTTTTTCGCGCCACAGGTTCAGCACTTCCAGGTTGCGGCGACAGTCCAGCACGTTCTGGTCCGTGTACCACAGCAGCTTGTCGCAATGGCTGACGAAGGTGCGCAAGGCCTCGCTGTCGGGCTGGCCGGTGAGGTTCACCACGATGTGCTGGAAGTGTTGGCGCAGGGCGCTGAGCAGCATGTACAGCTCGGCGGCGCTGGTGTGTTCCAGCGGTTCGTCGTTGCTGGCGTAGGCGAGAATCCGCAGCCCGTTTTCGCAACTGGTGAAAGCACTGTCGATCATCGTGGCGTCGAGACGTCGCAAATGCCGCAAGGCATCGCCGAAATGAAACGAGCTCTCCAGCCCGAGCAACGCCAGGCTGTCGCCACGCGGCAAACCCAGGTCCAGCAGCAGCGTTTGCTGACCGCTTTTCTGCACCACTTGTGCCATGTGGTTGGCGAGCAAAGCCCCGTCGGCATTGCTCTGCGCGCCGTAGAGCACGGTCAGTCCACCCAGTTGCGTGTTGGGCGCCACGGGGGGCAGGCGTTTACTCAGGCGTCGGACCAGGCCGGCGACTTCACTGGAGCGTGAACCGTAGGCCACGAAATCCCGCGCGCCGGCACGCATCGCGTTCAGTACAAGCTGGTTGTCCATCCCGTCGCCCAGCGCGACGATCGCCAGCATCGGCTTGGCCTCCAGCGCCCCTTCGATCAACGCGCTCTGGGCCACCACGTGTTCGCGATCCAGTCCGACGAACACCAGACTGGCGAGGGTCACGTCCACCAGCGCCAACAGTTCGTCGAGGTTGCCGCCGCCGGCGCCGACCACTTGGCCCAGCGGGGCGAGGGCGCCTTGCAGCCACTCGAGGTCGGTGCTGTTGCGCGTGATTGCGAGGAAGGTTTGACTCAGGCTCTGACTCATTGCGATAACCCGCTGCGTTTATCGAAATTGCCGTTTTCAAGGAAGTACAGGCGGTACCAGTTCGGGTCGTAGTTGCGCAGTTTTTCACCGGGCAACGACGGCAGTTGTGCGTTTGCCGCCAAGGGTTGAACCAGGTGCGGCGTGACGATCATCAACAGCTCGCGCTCTTCGCGCTTGATCGAGGAGTTGCGAAAGAACGCACCAATGATCGGGATGTCGCCCAGCCCCGGAAACTTGCTGACTTGCGACGCGTTTTGACTACTGATCAAGCCGCTGATGACGAAGCTCTCGCCATCGGCCAGGGAAATGCTGGTGTCGGTGCGGCGGATGGTGAACGCCGGCACGGTGGTGCCGCCGATGGTCACGCCGTTGTTGTAATCCAGTTCGCTGACCTCGGGCGCCACTTTCAGGGCGATGCGGTCGCGGCCGACCACGGTCGGGGTGAGGGTCAGGCGAATCCCGAATTCCTTGTATTCGATGGAGTAGCTGTTGCTGTTGGCGCTGGGCACCGGGATCGGGATTTCACCGCCGGCGAGGAAGCTCGCGCTCTGCCCGCTGATCGCCACCAGGCTCGGCCGGGCCAGGGTGTAAGCGAAGCCGGTGCTTTCCATGGCGTTGATGATGGCGAGGAAATTGCCGCCGCCGGCCACGATGTTGTACACGTCATTGGCCAGGGGGATACTCGGCACGGCGATGCGCGGATCAAGGTTGCGCAGCGGCAGTACACCGGGTGTCACGGCGGTATTGGGCACGGTACCGGGGGAGCCGAACAGGAAGTTCGAGTTTTTCCCGTAAATGGAGGTGCCGGCCTCTTTCAGTTTGGTCCGGCTGACTTCGACGAAGCGGATGTCGGTCTGCACTTGCGAGGGCAGCGCGGGGTCGTCGGACGGCAATTGTGTGGCGGAGGTCATGGCCGTTGTGGCCCGGCCCTGGACGAACACCATGCTCTGGCGCGGCGCACTCGCGCAGGCTGTCCAGACCATCAGGCTGGTCGCGCCAGAGGCCATGCCGGTCAGCAGGAACGCCTGATTGCCGTTGACCCGCACGTCGGCGATTTTCGGATCGCCCACGGCCACACGCGTAATCGCTACGGGCGATTGCACTTCCTGTTGCAGCCCTTCTCCGACTTCCAGCACGGCCGGCATCGAGCCCAGCGCAGCGCAATTTCCGGCGGCTGCAAAGGTCTCCGTGAGCGGCAGGCCACTCAATAAAGAGGCCCAGAGCAGGCTTTGGAAAATGGACATGTTGCGTCTGCGCATTAAATGCATCCTTGCTCGACTCAGGGAGTTTGCTGCGTGAGTTCATTGCCGCGAATCACTTCCACGCCTGCCTTGCGTGGGGCGACTGCGCCAGGGGTAGTGACGGGTTTGGGCGGGGCGGTCATGGCCAATTGGCTGAACTGGATCAGTTCGCGATTGGCCGCCGCAAGGTTGTTCGATGAGTCGCTGGCCCCGGCCCAGTACTGCGCCAGGCGCTGTTCATCGGCACTGCGCACCGCCAGGCGCAAAACGCCGGCCTGGGCGGCCAGCATCAGCCGGCTCAAGAGTTGTTCGGGAACGGCGAGCAGCACCGTGCGGGCGGCGGCGCGCATTTGATTCTGTTTGAGTTTTTCGTCGTTGCTGAGGGCCGGGTTCGAGGGCTGGCCATCGTTGGTCAAGCCCAGTTGTTCGCCCACGCCGAGCACCCGCAAGGCCGGCACCACCAACTGCGCCGACGGTTGCAGGTTGTTGCTGTCCATGCGCAGAAACAGCAGCACATCGACGTAGTCCCCGGGCGCCAGTTGCCCGCCGGCGTTGATCACGTCGTCCACGGCCACCGCGAGGGCGCGTTCATTCGGGCGAATCATCCGGGCCAGCGGGCTGCCGGCTTCGAAGCTTTCAGCATTGAGCCAACTGCCGGCGGTGAGCGCGCGCCAAGGTGTGCGGCCAATCGCCTGGTCAAGCCGGGTCAGGCTGCCGACGGGGGCGGTACGGAGTTTTTCCAGGGCGACGTCGGCGGCAGTGATTTGCACGAACGGGGCGACGTCATGCAGCAGCACCACCACCGGTTGGCGGGTGGGGTCATCCACCGGCGCAGGTGCCTGGGCTGTTGGCGTATTGGTGACCACGACAGGTTGTGCGACAGGCTCGGGGACCGGTTGACGGCTCAGCGTGAGGCCCCAATAACCCGCAATGATGGCGCCTACCAGAAACAACCCGGCCAGGCCCATGGTGACACGGCTGTTCATGACGGCTCTCCCTTTCCTGCTGCTCAAAGAACCCGTCAAGCCCGACGGGACAACTTCGCAATCAGGCAGCTATGAACATAAAACTGTTTCGCTATTTGACCGTAGCGCAGGTATCGCAAAACGCCATTAGGGATTGGAAAATATCTAACAAAAGTAGGGGGCTACGGCGCAAAAGCACTGTTATTTGGCGTCAATGAAGTGATTACTACTTTAGCGTTAATACGTTCTTACAGTTGTTGGGAGGGAAAATGCCGTCAATGCTGGTGCTGGCATAGGGGAATCATGTTGCAGCGGTGCAACACCCGTTGTCATCCAGGAGAAATGCCATGTTCGTTTCCAGGCTCGTCCAGAAGATCAAATCCGAAATCGCTTTTTACAAAGGCTTGGCCAAAGACACTGAAGGTGCGTCCGGTATCGAGTACGCGATTGTGGCGGCCATGGTGGCGGTGGTGATTGCCGGGCTCAGTGCGGGCATGGGCACTACGATCACCAATATCTTCGGCAAAATCACCACCGCATTGGGCGGTACGCCATAACGCCATAACTTGCCAATGCTTGAAACGGATTCTAGAGTCAGCGCTCGTCCATCCTAGGTGTTGCCTATGAACGCTCCTGCCGTTGCGCGCCAACAACTGCTTCTGGTCGATGACGAGGAGGATGCGCTGCTTGAACTGGCAGAGTTGCTGGAGGGGGAGGGTTTCCATTGTTTTACGGCGACTTCGGTCAAGCTCGCGCTGAATCATTTGACGCGTCACCCTGATATTGCGTTGGTCATCACGGATTTGCGGATGCCCGAGGAGAGCGGGATGTCGTTGATCAAGCGGTTGCGCGAGCATACGGCTCGGCAGCATTTGCCGGTGATTGTGACGTCGGGGCATGCGGATATGGAGGATGTCAGCGATATGTTGCGGTTGCAGGTGCTGGATCTGTTTCGCAAGCCGATTTATCACGTGCGGTTGTTGGAGACGTTGAACAATTTGTTTCCGCAGCCGCGGTTGAGTTTGGCTGTTCGGTGATGGTGATGGTGATGGTGATGGTGATGGTGGTGTACATATCCGTTTCTGCGGTAACGGCTACTTAGGGTTTCGCCCTTACGGCGACTCACTTTTTTTTCAAACGCCAAAAAAAAGTAAGCAAAAAAAGGCTCGCCCCAAGCGTCCGGCCCCTCGCTAAGGCTCGGCGTTCCTTCGCTCCGGTATTCAT
>NZ_RWIN01000083.1 GCF_009761815.1 Pseudomonas sp. PB120 | reverse complement strand
GACCGCGAGGCGGCGCTCGGTCGTCCCATGGCCCCGCATGCGCTGGAAACGGTGACGCGGCGCGTGCTGGAACAGGCGACCCAGGCCAGCTCCGAGCAGCTCTATCGTGCCCGCCGCGACTTCGAGGCGATTGGTTTGCAGATGGACCTGCTGTTCGACGACATCGACGTGATCCTGTCCCCGGTCACTGGCCAGCTTACCCCGCCACTGGGACGGGTCAGCCTGCAAAACAGTTATGAGGATTACATCAAACACATCGTCGGCAGCATCGGCTTTACGGTACTGGCCAACGTCAGCGGTCAACCGGCGATGTCGGTGCCGCTGGGCATGAGCCGCGAGGGCCTGCCGATCGGTATGATGTTCGGCGCCGCGCATTGCCAGGAAGGCCTGTTGTTTCAACTGGCCGGGCAGCTGGAACAGCATCGCCCCTGGGCCTTCCTTCCCGCACAGCACTAAATCGGCCTGCCGGGCCTCCCCGAGCGGCGGGCCCGGCAACAGAAAAGAGCACATTGCGAGTGTCTATCCATGACCACCAAGCCCCACGGTTTTCGTCGCCACTACACCTTGTTTCTATTGTTCCTGGTCTCCGCTGTCAGCCTCATCGACCGGCAGATCATGGGGATCGTCATCGAACCCATCAAGGCTGAATTCAATGTCACGGACACCCAGATCGGCCTGCTGACCGGGCTCGGTTTTTCCCTGGTCTACTGCCTGTTCGCCATCCCTATGGGGCGTTTCGCCGACCGGACCAACCGTCGCGACCTGATCGGCCTGTGCTGCGCCTTCTGGAGCGCCATGACCCTGCTCTGTGGCTGGGTCACCGGTTACTGGACACTGGCGCTGGCCCGTCTGGGCGTGGCCGTCGGCGAGTCGGGCAGCGGCGCGGCGTCAATGACGATGATCGCCGACCTGTACCCGCCCCATCAGCGGGCCAAGGCCATCAGCGTGTACATGCTGGGCGCGCCCATTGGTGCATTGGTCGGCCTGAGTGTCGGCGCCTGGATCACTTACTACTACGGGTGGCGCGACGCATTCATGTGGATGGCGATACCCGGCCTGATCGCCGCGGTGCTGTTGCGCCTGACTACCCAAGAGCCGTTGCGTGGCACCTGGGAAATCCCGGCGAACAATCCGGTCCATCACGAGTCCCTGTGGCAAGTGCTACGCGGTGCCTGGGCCTGCAACCCTTACGTGCGCATCGCCATCGCCGGCGCGCTGCTGGCGTTTTCCGGTTACGCGTTCAGCATCTGGAGTACCACGTTCCTGGTGCGCAGCCACGGCCTGACACTCAAGGATGCCGGCGCCATCATGGGTCTGGTGGCCGGGCCGGGAGCGATCATTGGCTCGCTGTCCAGCGGCTGGCTGACCGCACACCTGGCGCAACGCGATACCCGCTGGCAACTGGGGATCCCGATCATCGGGGCGCTGCTGGCCTTCCCCCTGGCCATCGGTTTCGCCCTGTGTCCGGCCGGCGATCCCTGGCTACTGGGCAGTTTGAAAGTGCCCAAGGCGGCCGCCTTCATGTTCGGCATGTCGGTGTTCGGCATGTGGTGGATGGCCCCCAGCTACACCGCCATCGCCCACTTGATCGCCCCCCGGCGCCGGGCCACGCTGATCGCAGTGTTCAACTTCGGCATCATGGCCCTCGGCGCCGGTTTCGGGCCGCTGGTGGTTGGCATGCTCAGTGATCACTTGAGCTCCCTCGCCGGGGCGGATGCGCTGCGCTGGGCACTGGTGATTTGCGCCAGCGGTTACCTGCTGGCCAGCCTGGTGCTGCTCAGCGTGCTCAAACCCTATGGCAAACAGATCAGCCCGGTGGAAGTGCCTGCGCTGGCTGTGTGAATGAAAATCGCCCCTGACAACGGGTTGTCAGGGGCGAGCTTCATTGGGCCGGCATGACCGCCGCCTGAATGCGTTGCCTGTCGCTGACCAGGCAAACCACCAGTGCGGCCACGCCGATGCCGAACAGGTAAAGCGCCTGGCGCCCGAAATGTTCCATCATCGCACCCGCCACCAAGGGGCCAATGGCTGCGCCGATGCCGAACGTGACCAACAGCACCCCAGCCACCGACACCCGCAACTCAGGCTCCAGATTGTCATTGGCATGCACAACGCCCAATGGATAGAGGCAAAACTGCAGAAAGCCGATGACGGCGCCCGCCAGCATCACCCAACCTGGTTGCGGTGCCTGCACAAAGGCCAGTGGCAGGTAAGCGATGCAAAGCAAAGCGGCGTTCCAGCGGATCAGGCCGACACGGGAAAAACGGTCCGACAGTTTGCCCAGCGGCAGCTGCGCGAACAGGCCCGCCGCAATACTCAAGGCCATGAACAGGCCGACCTGTGCCGGTGAAAAACCCGACTGTGCAGCGAAGATCGGCGCCAATCCATAGAAGCAGCCGTTGAGCAAACCCGAGGCGAGCACCGTGCCCAGCGATTGCGGCAGCCGACGGATATAACGCATGAAGCTGACCCTGGCCGGACTGATCGGATGCGGCTGCATTCCCCGATGCATGGCCATCGGCACCAGCCCGATGGCGAACGCAATCGCCACGCCCGACAACACTAGCGCGTCGAGCCCGTTGCTGAAGCTGAGCAACAACTGCCCCAGCATCATGCCGACGTAGCTCGCCACCATGTACAGCGACATGGCGCCGCCTCGACGACCGCCCGGTGCACAGTCATTGAGCCAGCTTTCAATCACCATCAGTTGGCACATCATCGCCACGCCGACCACAAACCTCAGCGCCAGCCAAAACGGCAGCCAGTCACTCAACTGGTGGCTGAGAACCGCCGTGACAATGACGCCTGCGCTGACCACAAATGCCCGCACGTGTGCGATCCGGCCGATCAGCCAGTAACCGGCACGTCCTCCTGCCACCATCCCCAGCGCGTTGGCCGCCATGAGCGCACCGCCCCAGAACTCCGCGATACCGGCGGCGTCCAGGCGCAAGGCCAGGTACGTCATCAGCAGGCTTGACCCGAGCTGCATCAACAGCGCCGCCGCGTAAATCGTTGCAAACACCTTGGTGAGCGCAAACATGTTCAGTTTCCCGGATCAGATGAGCCCGTGGCGCTGCTTCCAGTCACCCGGATGCACGACATAGCCAAACAGCGCGTGTCCCCCATAGACGAGTTCGGTCCCTTCGGGAATCCACAGCAACTGCCCGGGTTCCACCCGGTACAGTTCACCGTTGGCCCTCAGTTCGAAACTGCCTTCGATGACAAAAATCACTTCGTCATACAGCAAGGTCCAGGCAACCTCGGCCCCCTCCCACCGCGCAAATCCGATGCCCAGGTGCGGCGACACCTCATTGCTGAGGGCGCGCGCAACACTGGCGCCCCCGGGGGGGCCACCGCGATGCACAAAGTCCAGGTCCCGGTGATCGACCAGCCTCACCGGTTTCCTCTCTGTCGGGGCATTCGTCATAGCTCGCTCCGGCTGTTCCACGCCGCCCAGCGGATCCGTGAACGCACCCCGAGCCCAAGGAACGGCTCCGGCGGATTGCGCGAAGGCATGCCCGTCACGGACTGAATGTCATTGAGCTGTTGCGAGTCGGCACCCACCGCCTTATCGGCCAGCAACGTGCCGGAGATGGTGCCCCAGGCGGCCCCGACGCCGTTGTCACAAGCGGTGGCGAACACGCCGTCGTCGAGTTTCCCGAAGAAATTGGTGAAGTTGCGCGAGATCGCGTAAACCCCGCCCCAAGTGTGCGTCAGCGGCACATGGGCCAGTTGCGGGTAGCGCGCGACGAACGCCGCCACATGGTCCTCGCGGACCTTCATGCGCGTCGCGTCATTGATGCTTCGCCCGTATCGCGGCACATGTTTGTAGGTATTGCGGATGATGAGACGGCGATCCTGGGTCATCCTCACCGTGGTGCCGGCATGGTCGGCAGGCGTCAGCCCCCAGTCGGCCTGCACACCGACAGCCGCCATCTCGGCGTCCGTCAGCGGCCGCGTCCAGCTGGCGAACGTCATCACCGGCAACAGCCGATTGCGCAGGTAACCGAACTCCTGGGTGAAAATACTGGTCCCCAGCAACACTTTCGGTGTGCGAATCGATCCGTCTTTACCTTGCAGGGTCCAGCTCCCGTCCGCGTCCTTCTCCAGGCGCTGGATCGGCGATTCTTCCAGGACCTCGACGTTTTCCGGCAGTGACCCGCCCAAGCCACGCACCAGTGCCGCTGGCTGCATGAGGTAGCAACCCGGGGTAAAGATGGCGCGGCTGTAATAGTCCGTGCCCAGCACCCCGGCCAGTTCCTGTTTTTCCACGCGCCGGTAAGGCTCGCCCAGGTCGGCCATCAGTTTCTCGAAGTGGCCGAGATAGGCCAGGCCACGCTCACCCACGGCGCCTTGATACTTGCCGGCATGGGACCATTGGCACTCGATGCCGTGACGTCCGATCAGGGTTTGCAGTTGCGCGATGGCCGCGCGATTGAGGCCGAGCAAGCGTTGCTTGTGCTGTGGATCGGGATGTTCCAGGGCGAATTTGTGCGGCAGGTCGATGACGAATCCGGAGTTACGACCCGATGCGCCGTAGCCGACGCGCTGGGCATCCACCAGCAGAATGCGCGACTGCGGCATGTGCTCAGCCAGGCGCCGAGCAGCGGCGAGGCCGGCGAAACCGGCGCCGATCACCACGTAGTCGGCCTTTTGTTCACCGCTCAGGCGAGTAGGCGCCAGCGGTTCGGGTAAGGCGGCGTACCAGCCGCAACTGCGGTCATCATGTGGCAAGTTAACGATACTGTTCATGGGTCGATTCTCAGGCCACATTCTGTGGGATGCCCTGGCAGCTCTGCAGCCAGGCATTACGTTTTTGTTGTGCTTGCCGTCCAAGCAGGACGAAGCCGCGCAAGGCACCGCCGCTGTCGCGGAACGCCGCGCTCAGGCCGTCCCCGGTTTCGTCGCAATGCCATTGCCCTTCGCAATCAACGGGCGGCGGCAGCAGGCACAAAGGAGCGGCGGGCGTTTTCACCGTCACGGGGGCGAGTGGGTACGTCACCGGCGTCGGCTGCCCGGACAAGGTCTTGGCCAGGGCACGAATGCCCTCGTTGATCGGCGCGAGATACGGTAGCAATTGCCCATCGACCTCGATGCAGTCCCCCAAGGCATAGATGCCGGGTTGTGAGGTTTGCAGGTGCGCATCCACCTGAATGCCACGCCTGCACGCCAGGCCTGCGGCCTGTGCCAGTTCCAGATTGGGTCGCAGGCCCACCGCCGACACCACCAGGTCCGCGTCGAACGCCTGACCATCGGCCAGTGTCAGTCGATAGCCATTGGACGCTTGCTCGATGCGCTGCAACGTCGTACGCAAATGCCATTGCACGCCCAGCGCGGACAACGCCTCTTGCAGTTGCCGGCCCGCCGCTTCCGGCAGCAAGCGCTCCATCGGCCAATGCCCCAGACCAATCACCCGAACCTGATAACCGCTGCTGGCCAGGTCGTTGGCAAATTCGCAGCCAATCAACCCGTCGCCCAGCACCGCCACGCGGCGCACACCTTCGAGGCGCTCACGGAATGCCCGGTAATCCTGCAGATTGTTCACGCTCAGCAATGCGTCGGCACAGCCCTCGATGGGCAGGCGCAGGGGTGACGCCCCACTGGCCAGGACGAGTTGACCGTACGCCACCTCGCCAAGATTGGTGTGCAGGCGTCGGGCCTGCACATCAATGCGCTCGACCCGGCAATGGCTGTAGATGCGAATGCCCCAGCGCTGTTCCAGCGCCATCGGGCTGTCCGTCGCCAACCCCGCCGCGCTGCGCCCTTGTGCCAACGCGATCGACAGCCCCGGCTTGGAATAGTGGTGCCCACAGTCCTGGGTCAGGACCCGGATATCGAGTTGCGGGTTGGCTTTGCGCAGCGCCTGCGCGAGGCCATAACCGGCATACCCGCTGCCGATGATCACCACCGGCTGGGCCGGCTGAACTGCTACTGCGGGCTGTTTCACGAGCGCCGGGGCGACAGCGGCGACCTTCACCGGTTCGCTGATCTCGATCATCTCGAAATCCGATTTGCCCACCTTGCACTCGGGGCACAGCCAGTCTTCGGGGACATCTTCCCAGCGGGTCCCGGCGACAATACCGTCGTCCGGCCAGCCCAGGGCTTCGTCATAAATCAGGCCACAGATAATGCAGAGCCATTTTTTCATGGTGTGCCTCCTCACTCGCCCGAAATGCGCAAGGCAAGGTTTTTGGTACGCACATAGCTGTAGAGCGCTTCCTGGCCTTTTTCGCGGCCGAAACCGGACAGCCCCACGCCACCGAACGGCGTTTCAATGCCACCGGCGTACCACTCGTTGATGAACACCTGGCCGGCGCGTAGTTGCCGTGCGCAGCGCAAGGCGCGATTGAGGTCCTGGGTGAAAACCCCCGCGACCAGGCCAAAGTCGGTGCCGTTGGCAATGGCGATGGCTTCCGCTTCGGTGTCGAACGGGATAACCGCGAGCACCGGGCCAAAGACTTCGGCCTGGGCAATTTCCATCTGCGGGCTGACGTCACGGAACACCGTTGGTGCCATGAAGTGCCCACGCATCCCGCTGATGGCCTCGCCGCCGGTGGCAACCACGGCGCCCTCTTCCTGGGCTCGCCGACACATCGCTTCAATGCCTTGCAGCTGGCTCGCGGAGATCACGGGCGTCAGGTCTGGATTGTCCTGGCCAAGGCCCGCAACCAGTCCCTCGGCCATCGCGACCACTTCAGCGACCACCTCTTCGTACAGGGAGCGATGCACCAACAGGCGCGACATGGCCGAGCACACCTGGCCGGCATTGAAGAAAATGCCGTTGCGGACGCTATTCAACAGTTGCTCGCGGTCCGCATCGGGGAACACCACCGCCGCTGATTTGCCGCCCAGCTCCATGACGCTGGGAATGGCGTGCTCGGCAGACGCTCGCAGAATGCTCTGCCCTGTGCCGACGGACCCGGTGAAGACGATCTGGTCGACTGCCCGATGCCCGGCCATGTAAGCACCGACTTCCCGGCCTTGACCGCAGATCAGGTTGACGGCGCCGCGAGGTAACCCGGCGCGTTCAATGGCCTGCAGCAGAACGCACAGCCCCAGGGGAGAAATTTCCGGCGACTTGATCACCACCGCGTTGCCCGCCGCGAGCGCCGGCGCCAGTGAACGGGCGCAAATGGACACCGGGAAATTCCACGGCACGATTTGCAGCGACACGCCCATGGGGTCGTAGACCGTGAAGTCCATGTAGCCGTTGCCCAGCGGAATGGACTTGCCTTCGATCTTGTCGGCCATCCCGGCGTAATACTCGAAGTAACGCGCCGCTTCGATAAATTCGTCACGGGCGTCGCGCAGGCTCTTTCCGTTCTCCTGGCACAGGACCCAGGCCCCTTCCTCGGTCACCGCGCGGATTTGCGCGGCGACCTCCAGCAACCAGGTGACCCGTTGCGCGGGCCGTGCGCGGGTCAGCTCGCCGCTGTCGGCACAGCGGCGTGCGGCCTGCAGCGCGCGTTCGGCGTCGGGGATGGAGGCCTGGGCAATGGTGGCGACCGGTTCTGTCGTCCCGGGATTGCTGACCGTGATGGACTGCTCGCTGTCGGCCCACGCGCCATCAATGAAGTTCAACCAATGCGGCTGGATCGAATACATGGCCATGACCTCAAACACTCTGCGCGCAGGCGAGCAACTGACGCGCCGCCCACTGGTGGAAGAAGTGGGTCGGCAGATCCATTTCCGGGGAGAACGCCCCGCCGCCATAGCCAGGGGAATGACGGCCCTTCTGCATGCCTTCGACCGACGCGATGTCTTCGGCGAACACCACGCGCCAGGACTGCATGACCGCGTCACGCGCTGCCTCGTAACGGTCGTCCAGCGCCTCATCGCCGATATAGAACAGGCGCAGGTGCTCGATGGTTTTCCCGGGGGCGACCGGCTCCAGCATCATGGCGAAGGCATGGTCGGCCTGGATGCCCAGCAAGACGTTAGGGAAAAACGCGACGTACTCGGCGGTGCGCAGGCGATCCTGCGGCCAGGACGGGAACATCGGCAGGTGGGTACCGGCGACGTCGGACAGGTTATAGGCATGGCTGCCCTGGCCGGCGAACTGATCGAAGATGATGTTGTAGTGGTCTTCCAGGCGGGAATAGCTGTTCAGGCTAGGGTGCACCCATGGCAAGTGGTAGGCCTCGCAGTAGTTTTCCACTGCCAGTTTCCAGTTGCAGTTGACCTCGATGCTGACGGCGCCACTGTTGGGCTCGCGGCGCAACAGGTCCATGCCGTCGGTCCCCAGGAACTGGGTCCAGCGCTCGGTCAGGGGGGCTAGTTGCTCTTGCAGGTCCGGTGCGTCAGCCGACAGGTTGATGAACACCATGTCCATCCAGATGGCACTGCGCAACGCCTTCAGGCCATGTTTCTCGCAGGCGAAACGCTCGTCTTTGTGCTGGTTGATGCCGCCCACGTGAGGTGTGCCTTTGAGGCCGCCGTTCAAGTCGTAGGTCCAGGAGTGGTAAGGGCAGCGGATCACGCCCTGCACTTCGCCGGCCTGCTGCACAAGCTTGACGCCCCGGTGGCTGCAGACGTTGTGGAAGACCTGCACCAGGCCTTCGCGGTTGCGCATCAGCAACAGTGGCAGCCCCATGAAATCCACCGGTTTGACGTAGCTGGTGCTCGGCAGGTCGCTGGCAAAACCGACGCACGCCCAGTTGCGACCGAGCACGTGATCGCGCTCCAGGTCGAAATAGCGTTGTTCGGTATAAAACTCGTTGGTCAGGCCATGGGCTTCATGGATCGGAGCCAGGACAGTTTCCAGGGTTTGAGTCGGGATAAGGCGGGTCGCGGTCGTGGAAGTCATTATTATTTTCTCTTGCTGGCACGAATGAAAATGCACGGCAGGTCCGGCCTGCTGCATGACGGCGAGTTTCGGCAAGAAGAGGAACCCTCGACAAACGATTTTTCAGGCAGGCATTAATGACTATTGCTCATCAATGTGAAAATTGATTTTGGCTGATACGGTTCAGTTACCCCCGCAAATTCCCCGCTCTGAATTAATGATTAAATGTAATGAAATGATGAGGATAAATGAGTTGTTCGCCGCCCGTGTCTCCACCATTTTGTCGCCACATCCCGGGCCGTCATCGCCCCGAGGTCACCCTGAGGGGCGAATGATTGGCCGCTGGTAACAGCTGAACGTCGATCAGCCCTTCAACCGCAAAATCCACAACCCTTGAACAATAATAAAAGGGGAAAAAAATGCGTGCAGAATCGGGCCTTCTTAAAGGTCTCAACCCGAATGTAACGTTGGTTTCGATCACAACCGTGATCCTGTTTGTGCTGTTTTGTGCGTTCATGAATGAACAAGCGGCGAAAACGTTTGAAACCGCGTCAACCTTCATCCTGACCAACTTCAAGTGGTATTACCTGGCGCTGCTGAGCGGCGTGCTCTGCCTGCTGCTGTACATTTCTCTCAGCCGTTACGGCACGCTCAAACTCGGTGCCGAGCACGATCATCCCGAGTTCAGCTTTGGCTCATGGATCGCCATGCTGTTCAGTGCCGGCATGGGCATCGGCCTGATTTTCTGGTCGGTCGCCGAACCCATGTTGCATTACGCCGACAACCCTTTCTCCAAGGGCCTGACCGATGAAGCCGCGAGCATGGCCATGCGCATCACCCTGTTTCACTGGGGGCTTCATCCTTGGGCGATTTTCACCTTGATCGGCTTGAGCCTGGCATATTTCGCCTATCGCAAAGGGTTGCCCCTGGCGCTGCGGTCCCTGCTCTACCCGCTGATTGGCGACCGGATCTATGGCTGGATCGGCCACGTCGTGGACATCATGGGGGTGGCGATCACTGCCTTCGGTGTTTCCCAATCGCTGGGCCTGGGCGTTGCGCAAATCAATACCGGCCTGCACCAGGTCTTTGGCGTGCCCGTCAGCATCGGCCTGCAGCTGTCCATCATTCTGGTGGTCACGATCATCGCCTCCATTTCACTCCTGGCCGGTCTTTCCAAAGGGATGAAACGGATATCGACACTCAACATGTACATGTCGATCCTGTTGATGCTGATTGTTCTGGCGATTGGTCCGACGCGCTACATCCTCAACCTGATGTTCGAATCGACCGGTGACTATTTGCAAAACCTGGTCGGCCTGAGCCTCTGGATGGACACCCAGAAAGACACTCAATGGCAAAACTGGTGGACCGCGTTCTACTGGCCGTGGTGGATGACCTGGGGGCCGTTCGTGGGCCTGTTCATCGCCCGTATCTCCAAGGGCCGGACCATTCGCGAACTCATCGTCGGTGCCCTGGTGGTGCCCACGATGGTCACCATCCTCTGGATGTCGGTGTTTGGTGGCGCTGCGTTGAAGAGCGAGCAAACCGAACGTCAGCAGTATCAGAGCGCACCGTCTGGCGCTGAACAGATTCAGGAAAAAGCCACCTTTGAAGGCGGCACCGTCCTGCTGGCCACCAAGAAAGAAGCCACGGCGGCCATGTTCACCTTGCTCGGCAAACTGGATGGCCCGGTCATTGGCGGCGCGCTCTCGATCTTCGTGTGCCTGCTGCTCGCCGTGCATTTCGTCACCACCGCCGACGCCGGTACTCAGGTGCTCTGCACCTTGAATGCAATGGGCAGCACCAACCCGCCCAACTGGATCAGGCTGCTCTGGTGCATGCTCGAAGGCGGTGTCGCTGCCGGGTTGCTGCTGGCGGGAGGGCTCAAGGCGATTCAGATGGCGAGCATCGCAGCGGGCCTGCCGATCGCCATCCTGATGATGATCATGAGCTACACCCTGATTCGCAGCCTGCGGGAAGAGCCCTTCAGCGCCTTGCCCCACCAGCCTCCCGGTGGCCGCCTGCCGGTGCACGGGCAGACTCAGGAGTTTGTTTCGCCCGTTGGCGGTTCCTTGCTGGGCGACGTTGCGCCGTCATTGTTGACGGCTCGAAAAGCCGGCTGATCCTGGCCAGGTAAGCCCGTACTGCATCACGTTAAATACCAAAGCCGTCAGTCAAAAACTGACGGCTTTGTCGTTTCAGGATCGCGCCTTATCCCTGGATGGAAGGCAGCCCCATCAGCCAGTCGCGAAACAGCTTCACGCTGTGGCGGGGGCCCCGGGTACTGAGGGGCTCCAGCAGACAGAATTTGGCGTTGGTCTGCAGCACGGTATCGTTGGGACGGACCAGCGCGCCGGTACTCAGCGGATCATCGACCAGTTTGTTCCAGGCGAGCGCAACGCCCTGCCCGCTGATGGCCGACTGGATCAGCATGCTGTAGCTGTTGATGTTGATCCGGTGTTTGGGCGCAACCGGCGCGTGCTCCAGGCGCTTGAACCACTCCGGCCATCCGATCCAGTCTCTTTGCGAATCTTCAAGCCACAGCCAGGTACAAGACGACAACCCGTCGATGGATGAAAGCTGGGGATGTTTCTCCAGGTACGAGGGGCTGCACACCATGAATATCTCTTCCGAGAACAGTGGCGTTACGTCCAGCTCTTTCGGCGCCGCACTGCAGTAATACAGCGCCAGATCACAATCGAGCCTTGAGTAGTCCTTCACATGATCGATCGCGATGATCCGCAGATCGATTTCCTCATGTTGGCGTTGAAACTCCGCCACCTTGGGCAACAGCCAGAGCGATGCCATCGCGGTGCTGGTGGCGACGGTCACCTGCTGATCGCCACGCCATTGCCGTATCTCCCCCGTGGAGCGGGCCAGGCTTTGCAGACAGTCGCGAACCGTATCGTGGTATTGAACACCGGTCGGCGTCAGGTTGATGGTGCGGGTGGTCCTTTCGAACAAGGCCTTGCCCAGATAATCCTCAAGCAAGCGCACCTGACGACTGATCGCACCCTGCGTGACGTTCAGCTCCCGAGCGGCAAAGGTGAAGCTCAAATGCCGGGCTGCAGCCTCAAAGGCAATCAAACTATTGAGCGGCGGAAGAGGCTGAATTTTCAAGGGGTTTGCATCCACTGATTCTTGTTATTAGCGAGTGCTCCATTCTAGTGATTCGCTGGCAGGTGCGCGCAGGTTTTATGGTGTGTCGGCAATGCCAGGATCGATGCCTGTGCGCCCAGCGCGCGCCGCTTGCGAAGCATCCTAAGCTGGTATCATTCAACCATTCACCCGCTGAGTAGAAACAGATGAATCGCCGTAAGAAAATCACGCAGTTATTAAAGGCTCACGCGAAAAAGGCCAGTGCCAAACTGGCACCCGCCAACAAGACCAAGTACATCAGCAAGGCGGACCGGTTGAAACTGGCTGCCGAGGCCAGCCCGGACCCGATCATTACCCCTGAGAGCTGATGTTCCGTCTTGACCTGCGGTCATCCGCCGGGAGGAACACTTCAAATGGCGCGCTATTCTTTATCTGGGGGCACCCAGATACGGAGGCGCCAGCATGGCCACCTTGAAACTTCACCCTGCACTGGACAACGGTATCCAACCCGCCGCCGCGGATTTCACCGGTGGCACCCTGCAATGCCTGTGTGCGACCGACAAGGTCGAGGTCAGGATCGACGCGCAAACCCTGCATAACCATGCGTGCGGCTGCAGCAAATGCTGGAAACCGCAAGGCGCGACATTCGCCGTCATTGCCGTGGTCCCTCGGGATAAGGTCAGCGTCACGGCCCACGGCGAAAAACTGGCGATTGTCGACGAAACCGCCACCATCCAGCGCCACGCGTGCAAACAGTGTCACGCCCATCTCTTCGGGCGCATCGAGAACAAGAACCACGCATTTTATGGCCTGGACTTCGTCCACACCGAACTCTCACCCCAGCGCGGCTGGGCTGCGCCGGGCTTCGCGGCGTTCGTCTCGTCCATCATCGAAACCGGTACACCGCCCGCGCAAATGAAGGCGATCCGCGAGCGCCTGCGCGAGATCGGCCTGGCGCCCTATGACTGCCTGTCCCCGGACCTGATGGACGCCATGGCGACGCATGTCGCCAAACAGAAAGGCCTGCTTTCAGCCTGATTGACCGGCGCCGCGGTTTCTACAAAGGACCGCGGCGCCCGGTTCGCAAGCGTTCACTCATGCTGATTGCCTGCGCCAAGTCCCCGGTGATGTGCCGAACTGGCGTTTGAATGCACGGCTGAAGGCGGCCTCGGATTCATAACCCACGGCAAAGCCGATTTGCGCCACATTGCCGCGTCCTTCGCGCAAGTGTTGAGCCGCCACGTGCATGCGCCACAGCGTCAGGTATTGCATCGGTGGCTGGCCGACCAAGGCCGTGAATCGTTCCGCGAACACCGAGCGCGACATGCCCACTTCAAGCGCCAGGGCTTCCGCGGTCCAGCCCTCGGTGGGGCGCGCGTGGAGCAACGCCAATGCGCGACCGATATGTGGATCTCGCAACCCCGCCAGCCACCGGCGCCGCTCAGCGGGCAGGTTCGCGACATACTGGCTGACGGCTTCGACGAAGAGCAGTTCGGAAAGCTTGGCGATCACTGTAGCCGAGCCGACCCGCCCCGCCGCGATCTCACTGACCGCGAAACGGAAGGAGCTTTCAATCCAGGCGCCCGAGGCCGTGGCGCGAACATCCAGTTTCAATAAGGGGGGCAGCGACGACAGCAACGGACTGAACGGGGTTTCAGAACCGAGGAAGCCACACAATAACTGCGTGGTCTCACCGCCCCCGCCGTACTTGATACGAGAAATGCCACCGACTTCCGGCGGCTGGATGACTTCCCGCGCGAAAAAGGGGGCAATGCCCAGATCACTGCCAAACGTATGAATGTCATTACGAGGCAACAGGATGAGTTCGCCTGCCTGCACGTCGAGGGGGGCGCCATCGTCGATTTGTATGTGCATGTGCCCCGAGGCGACAAAGTGCGAGGCGATGATGTGTTTGGGGGCCGCCAGAAACGGTGCGCAATCGTCCGCAGACAGTTTGCCGCTGATGCACCAGGGCGCAGTGAATTCTGCCTCGAGAAAAACCCCTCCAGACAATCGAATCACCCGCAACACATCAGAAAGCGCATCCAGCAACGGCCACCCCCTTTCCGGAGTCCGGAGCATGTAATCAGGCGCACCGATCATTCATTGCCTGAACGACGACGCCTAGATTAGCACCAACGCGGACGCCGTGACCGAGACGCCCCACACACGTTCCAGCACCGGTCACTGACTCCGTCGTCAACCGTAATGGCCCTATCCCCACTTGAGATTCAAGGCCGGACCTATGCGTACATCTTTGGCCTGGTCGAGCGTTTTATCAGCGCAAAAATGCTCGATCAAGGTCGGGCGCATGTGTTTGACGACCAGCTCGCGCTCGAAGCGCTGGTGCGGTTTTCCAACGACGAGATCAAGCATCAGGAGCTGTTCCGGCGTATCGAGACGATGATTGGTGCGCAAATGCCGGCGGGGTATCGCCAGGTTGCCGACCCAAACGAGGTGGCGCGCGCAGTGCTGGCAGCCAGCACGTGGTCGGTGCTGGCGCTGACCTGTCATATCGAGCTGTTTGTTCAAACGCACTACACGCAAAGCATTGCCCCGCACGAGGCGCTATGCCCCCTGTTCAAGGATGTCTTCAAGTTTCACTGGAAGGATGAAAGCCGGCACGTCGTACTCGATGAACTGGAGTGGAAGGCCGAGCATGCGAAATGCTCACCCGCCGAGCGCGACCGGGCAGTTGACGATCTGATCGCGTTGGTGGCCGCAGTCGACACGATTCTGCAGGCACAATCGGAAGCCGATGCCGACTACTTCATTCGAAACGTCTCACCGTCGTTCAGTGTCGATGAGGCCGCTCAAATCAAAGCCAGCGTGCTGAGCGCCTATCGCTGGCAATACATCATCTCGGGCGTGCAGCATCCGCACTTTGGCCGACTGCTGACGCAGATGACAACACCCGCGCAGATGGCCAGGATTCAGGCCGCACTGGCACCCATCATCAACCATTGATCGACAGGGCCCGGCAACAACAGCGACGACGGTAAAGGTCGTGAGAGCGAGAAGCCGGAAAGTGATAATTCACCTGTGGCGAGGGAGCTTGCTCCCGCTGAGGCGCGAAGCGGCTCCAAAAAAGGGACTGCTGCGCACTCCAGCGGGAGCAAGCTCCCTCGCCACAGGAAAGACGTTGCCTGTCGGATGCCCCCCACATTCAGGGCAACCCCAGGTGCAGCCAAAATTATGAGCATCCTCGGTCATTGTGGGAGCGGGCTTGCCCGCGATGAGGCCAGCACAGCCAGCATTGATGTCGGCTGATCGTCCGCTATCGCGAGCAAGTTCACCCCAACCGGATGTACGGCTGGGCCGTAACTATCAGGAATCAAAACGGCTCAACGCCGCATACGGGTCAAACGGCAGGTAACGTGATTGCCGGTCACGCATGACCTTGATCATCGCGATCTCCGGGTCACTGGAAAACACCAGCCTCCCCCCGCTGGCCACGAGATGGTCCAGCAATCGCTCTTTCTCCCCGACCAATCCCTCCGGGTTGCGATCGTTGGCGGTCGTGACATTCAGGCTCAGCCAATGCGTGCCCGGAATCAAATCACCCGCGAACACCACCGGCCCGCCCGGCATGGCGATTTCCGGAATCAATTCCCCGGAGTGTAGCCGTCGCTGTAGTGGAACTGCCAGCCGTCGCCCAGCTCGTTACACCGGTCGCCATCGACCAGCACCAACCGCCCGCTGTTCTCGAGACTGCGCACGATCTGCCGGACGAACAAACCGCGATCATGGGAATGGTTGTGACAGGCACGGGACCAGTGGCGCGCACACGCTGATGTAACGCGCAGCGGGAAACAGCAGACACGGTATGTCGCCGTCTGCCACCGCCGCACAGAGTTCAGGGGTGAGCTGCGCATGCAAGTGCGTCAGCACCACCGCACTGATGTCGCCTTCCGCCAGGCCATACTGCGCCAGGCTTTCGAGCAACCCCGAAGGGTGCTTCTGACAGCTGCAGGTCCTTCGCAGTGGCGCAAGCAAGGCGCTGGCACCGGCCAGGACCAGGACCAGGACCAGGATGTTCCTGCCGCCTTGCTGCACCAACAGCCCACGCGAGGCCAGATCGACCAGGTTGTCCTGATCAGGCTTGATCCAGTCAGCCCACTGCTGCCGCGGCGTATTGCCGAACATCACGCCACCATCAAGCTTGCGACTTCTACCCGCCAGAGTGGATAAACAACGGTTCACGACAGACACCTCTTTGAATACGCGCCGTCCGGCAATGCGTGCGACGGAGACGTTTTATGAGGTGTACAGGGTAATCCGCCATCACGTCCTTGTTCCCACCCGAATGGAGTGGTTAACGGGCATTATTTGTTGCGGCCGGGCCTGCCCATTCAATCGTAGAACGGCGCCACCGATACCCGACTGCCAACAAAAAAGCTGTCGGCAACCAACCGCAGCGGCTGGAGGTCCAGGTCACTGGCTTTATCGCGGATCAGCTGTTGAAAGTGTCGATACACCGCCGCGTACTCGCCCTCCTCCGATACGGCCTGACGCACGCCGTCAATGCTCAACACCGCGCCGCCGTTGTCCAGTCGCAGGACGCCTTCGGCGCAGCGCACCTCGATGCTCCAGAGTTCATCATGACCGTGGTCGAAATCAAACTCCGCGCGAACATCGAGGTGACGCGCATCAGACATTTTGATGGACGCGGCAATCGGCGACTGGCAGTTGCTGGGGACGCGCAGTTCGGCAGACGCCACAAACAGCGGCAGCTTCAGCAGATGGGTGACAATCGACAACGCGTTGATACCGGGATCGAAAACGCCCAAGCCTCCGGGCTGCCAGATCCATGCCTGGCCCGGGTGCCATTTGCGTACGTCTTCCTTCCAGTCGATCTGCACGCTTTGCAGCGTGCGGGCGGCCAGCCAGTCACGGGCGGCTTCGATGCCGGGCGCGTAGCGGGAATGCCACGCGAACAAACCGCTGACGCCCTGCTTCCCTGCCAGATCGATCAACGCCATCGCTTCCCCCAACGTGGGGCACGGCGGCTTTTCCACCAACACGTGTTTGCCAGCGGCCAGCGCTTGTTGCACCAGCGCGAACCGTCCTTGGGGCGGTGTGCAAAACGCTATCGCATCGACCTCCGGGCCGTTCTCGAGCAACTCACTCAGGGACTTGAAGTTCTCGACCCCGGCGCAGGGCTGACCCTGGGTGGCGACAGACACCAACTCGAACGCAGGGTTGGCGGTGATAGCGGGAACGTGTTGATCCTGGGCAATCTTGCCGTAGCCCACCAGACCGAGACGGATCGGTTGCATCGATGACTCCTGATTGTTTGTCTTGTTTTTGTCCACGAGCGGGCAAGATTACGTCTGTGGCGCGGGGAAGTCATTGCTGATGTGTTGGTGCTCGGGCTCGTGCAGGTCTCAACGGGCCCTCTACGCCCCGATGACGCTTGGGACTCTTGAAAATGATGGCGCAATACCGGCACCCATCGCTAACACCCAACGTAGACACGTTCCCACCTCAATAATCCCACCCGACAAACCCGATAAATAGCGAGCTATTTGTTGATGAAAGTCTGAAGTATTCATTTGATTTTTCAGATTCTTTCACCGCGCGGCCTGTGCCTAACATCGGCTCCAGCAGCTGGCCATTGATCGCCTCGCAGCCTGACGTCGTCGAAGTGCTTTTGCAGTAGGCCCTGGGATTTTTGAGGATCACCGATGAAGCTGGAAATTTTCCGCACGCTGTGGGGTTACACCGCCAGCAAGGCTCAGGCGCTCGACGAGTTGCTGCGAGCGGGCTTTGATGGCATGGAGGCGCGCCTGCCACTGGACGCCGGTGAGCGGGCCGAGTTTGGCGCCTTTCTCCAGGCCAATCGCCTGGGCTATATCAGCACCGTCTTCACCGCGTACGACGTGTTGCCGGACCAGTCAGCAACCCCTGCCGTGCACCTTGATGACCTGAACCGCAAACTCGCCTGGGCTGCCGAACTCGGCCCACGTTTCGTCAACGTGTTGGCGGGCAACGACCGCTGGTCCTTGCCACAACAAGTTGAGTTTTTTGGCCAGGCACTGGAGCTGGCGCGCAAGCACGGCCAGGTCTGCAGTTTCGAAACCCATCGCTCGCGTTCGCTGTTCAACCCTTGGGTGACCCTGGAGTTGATCCGGCAACTGCCCGACCTATTATTTACCAGTGACATCAGCCATTGGGTCGTGACCTGCGAGCGTCTGTTGAATGATCCGGCCGATGACCTGAGCGCGTTCGTCGAGCGGGTTCACCATATCCAGGCCCGGGTTGGTTACGACCAGGGTCCGCAGGTTCCGCATCCGGCGGCGCCCGAGTATGCGAAGGAACTGGCTTTTCATCAGCAGCACTGGGAAAGCATCTGGCGTTCGCAGCAAGCCCGCGGTTATCAGGTCAGCACCCTCACCCCGGAATTCGGCGCCGACGGCTACCTGCACCATCTGCCCTTCACCAATGTCCCGGTCGCCGACCTGTGGTCATTGAATGTGTGGATGGGGCGGACCGAGCGCGCACACTTCGAGCGTTTCCACCCCTCAAGCCATCCTTAGGGAGCCCCTGCGTCATGCCTGACAATAAAAATAACAGTGCCAGCCCTGACACACACAAAGCCAACTTCAACAGCATCCCGGTGGTCAACATCGCCGGCCTGTTCAGCTTCGAGCTGGAACATCGCTTGGCCGTGGCCGAACAATTGGGTCGCGCCGCCAGTGACGTCGGGTTCCTCTATATCACCGATCACGGTATCGACCCGCAGCTGATCGCCAACCTGCGCAAAGCCGCCAAAGACTTTTTCGACCAGCCCCTCGACACCAAGATGCAGCACTACATCGGCACCTCGCAAACCCACAAGGGCTTCGTGCCCGAAGGCGAAGAGGTTTACTCCAAGGGCAAGCCGGACCACAAGGAAGCCTTCGACGTCGGCTTTGAAGTGCCGGCCGATGACCCGCTGGTGCTGGCCAACACGCCGTTGCTGGGGCCCAACGACTGGCCGCAGCTCGCCGGTTTCAAGGCATCGGTGCAGGCCTACTATGAAGCGATCTTTGCCTTGGGCCGTCGTCTGTTCGGCGGCTTCGCCCTGACCCTGGGCCTGGACGAAAACTATTTCGACAGCCTGGTCACTCGCCCACCGTCCAAGCTGCGCCTGATCCACTACCCGTTCGACGGCGCCGCCCACGACGCACCGGGTCTTGGCGCCCATACTGATTACGAGTGTTTCACCATCCTGCTGGCCGACAAGCCGGGCCTCGAGGTGATGAACAATCTTGGCCAATGGATCGATGCCCCCCCGATTGCCGATGCCTTTGTGGTCAACATCGGCGACATGCTGGAAGTGATGACGGCAGGTGCATTCGTGGCCACTGCACACCGCGTGCGGAGCGTGAAGGAGGAACGTTATTCCTTCCCGTTGTTTTACGCCTGTGACTATCACACCCAGATCAAACCGCTGCCCGGGTTCGCCCAGGCCGGCAACGACTACGAAGAAATCACGATCGGCGAACACATGTATGGCCAGGCGCTGCAGACCTATCAGTATCTGCGCGAGAGAGTGGCCAATGGGGACGTTCAACTGCCAGGCAAGGCACGCAAGCCCGCCAGTTTCGGACATTTGAAAAATCAGGCTCAACCGTCCTGATTGAAGTTTTCAGCAATACCCTCACCTACGCCGGAGTCTGTAACGAATGAAAAACAATAAAAAGAACCTGTTGAGCCTGGCTGTATTGGCAGCCGGTATGTTGGGTGCCTCGGCGAGCATGGCCGCAGCAGACACGTTCAAGGTCGGCATGGAAATCACTTACCCGCCTTTCGAGTCCTATGACAAGGACAAGAACGTGGTGGGCTCGGACCCGGAATTGGCCACGGCACTGGCCAAGCACATGAACGCCAAGGTGGAGTTCGTCGACACCAAGTTCCCGAGCCTGATCCTGGGCCTGAACTCCGGCAAGTACGACACGATCATCTCCGGCATGTACATCACGCCGGAGCGCCAGACTCAAGCCCAGACCATTCCCTACGCCAACACCGGCGCGGCGGTCATGGTGCCCAAGGGCAGCGAGATCAATGCGAAAACCCCTGAGGACCTGTGCGGTTTGAAGCTGGGCCTGGAACAGGGCACGACCTGGGTCAAGGAATTCAGGAAGCTGTCCGATGAGTACTGCGTGCCGAACAACAAAGGCGCCATTACCGTCAGCGAGTACCCTTCGGCACCCGAAGTGACCCAGGCCCTGCTGTCCAGGAACATTCAGGCCCAGGTTGAAATTGCCGGCGCCGCCAAAATGATCGCGGAAAAGACCAATGGCCGCGTGGTGATCACCACCGAGCACCCGATCTATCAGCAAACCCTGGGCATCTTCGTCAAGAAAGGGAATGACGAAACCTTCCAGGCCGTGCAAAAAGCCTTCGAAGAGACGAAAAAGAGCGGTGAATACGCCGCTATCCTTAAGAAGTACGGCCTGGAAGAACCGACCGCCCAGTAAGAACCTGTCCTTGTAGTCTGGTCATCTGTCGCCCCTGCACGGGGGCGGCAGATTGAGGTGCCCTATGCCATTCGATTGGTCGTATTTCTTCTCGCTGTTCTCCCTGCCTGACTTCTGGCATGCCTGCGTCACGGTCATCCAGCTCAGTGCCCTGGCCTGGTTCATCGGCATGCTGCTGGGTTTTGTCCTGGCCTCGGCCAAGCTGTCCCAATCGCCTTTCCTGCGCATTCCCGCCGCCGTCTACATCTGGTTTTTCCGCAGCATCCCGTTGCTGGTGCTGGTGGTGTTCGTCTACAACCTGCCGCAATTGTTTCCCGGCAGCGGGCCGATTCTGTCCAACCCCTTCTACTCCGGCTTGCTGGCCCTGGTGGTCACCGAAGCGGCGTACATGGCGGAAATCCATCGGGGTGGCCTGATTTCCGTGGCCAAGGGCCAAAAGGAAGCCGGGCGCGCACTGGGTGTCGGCCTGTTCGGCATGCAACGCCTGATCGTGATCCCACAGGCTTTCCGTATTTCGCTGCCCACGCTGATCAATGAATACATCACCGTGGTCAAGCTCACATCGCTGGTCTCGGTCATCTCCCTGACCGAAATCCTCACGGTCGGCCAACGCCTCTACGCCACCAACTTTCTGGTCATGGAAACCCTGGCGGCCGTCGGCGTCTATTACGTGTTGATCGTCACCGTTTTCGGCTTTTTCCTGCAGCGCCTGGAGCGCTACCTGGACCTGAACTTCCGCAAGCCGCACACCCTCGACGCGGCGACCATCGCCCAGTTCAAGGCCAGCGCCGAAGCGTTGCCCGACACGGCGCGCAAAGCCGCCGGCAACAACACAACGCCGATCCTGCAACTGAAGAACATTCAGAAAAGCTACGGCACGCATAAGGTGCTGCTGGGCATCGACCTGACGGTCGAATACGGCCAGGTGGTATCGATCATCGGGCCATCGGGCTCTGGCAAAACGTCGCTGATTCGCACGGTCAATGGCCTGGAAAGCATCGATACCGGCGACATCCTGTTGTTCGGCGAACCCTTCATCGAATCGTCGGACAAACCCAACAGCCCTCGCCTGCGCAAAGGCGTGCGGCACATCGGCATGGTGTTCCAGAACTTCAACCTGTTCCCGCACAGAACCATTCTCGACAACGTCACCCTGGCACCGCGTTACCACGGCCAGCCGGGCGAATTGAGTGAGCATCGTGCGTATGCGCTTCTGGACAAGGTTGGCCTGCTGGCCCACGCGCACAAGTACCCGCACCAGCTCTCCGGCGGGCAGCAACAACGCGTGGCCATCGCCCGGGCCCTGGCGATGGAGCCACAAATCATGCTGTTCGACGAGCCGACCTCGGCCCTCGACCCGGAACTGGTCAACGACGTGCTCAACGTCATCCGCGACCTGGCGAAGGAAGGCATGACCATGCTGATCGTGACCCACGAGATGGACTTTGCGATGTCGATCTCCGACCGGGTAATCTTCATGGAGAACGGTAATATCCAACTCGATGCCGCCCCGGAAACCATACGGTGCGATGCCGAAGGTGAGCGAGTACGACGTTTTATGGGCATCGGGGCCCGTTCGCCAAACCTGTCGGCCACGGTGGACCACGCATGATTCTTTCTTTGAGCCCTCTTCTTTCAGGAAAACACCCATGAATCTCGGAATAGCAGGACGCTGGGCGCTGGTCTGCGCCGCCAGCAAAGGCCTGGGCAAAGCCTGCGCACAGGCACTCGTCCAGGAAGGCGTGAACGTGGTGATTACCGCGCGGGGCGAAGCAACGCTGAATGAAACAGCCCGTCAACTTAGGGCGATCAATCATGAAGTGACGGTCATCGCCGTCGCCGGAGATATTTCGACGGCCGAGGGTCGGGCAGCAGCGCTCAGCGCCCATGAGCATTTCGATATTCTGATCAACAACGCTGGCGGCCCTCCTCCCGGGGATTTCCGTGAATGGAATCGCGACGCCTGGCTCAAGGCGCTGGACGCCAACATGCTGACCCCGATCGAACTGATCAAGGCCACCGTCGACGGCATGGCCGCACGCGGATTCGGACGGATCATCAACATCACCTCGAGTGCCGTGAAGTCGCCCATCGAAAGCCTGGGCCTGTCCAATGGCGCACGCAGCGGCTTGACAGGATTCATCGCCGGGCTCGCCCGGCAAGACAACATCGCCAGTCGCAATGTCACGATCAACAACCTGCAACCCGGCTCTTTCGATACGGATCGACTGCGTGGCAACCTGGTCGCTGCGGCCGAAGAGATGGGGCAAGACAGCGAGGCATTTCTGGACGAATGCCGTAGTGAAATTCCTGCCAAACGCTTCGGTTCACCCGAGGAGTTCGGTGCGCTGTGTGCCTTCGTTTGCAGCAGCCATGCCGGCTACCTGACGGGGCAGAACCTGTTACTCGATGGCGGCGCCATTCGCTCCAGCCAATAATCATAACGGGAGCGGATGGCACCGGTGCTTTCGCCATCCGCTTCAGTTCGCCGCCTCCCGCACCGATCGTCTCACCTCAGCCTGAATGGCATACGCCGGTGCCTCCACCGCGTTGAAATCCTGTGTGTACCGCTGGGCAAATTCGTCCACGCCCCATTCCTGATACTGCTGCACATGCTTGAGTTCGTGCGCCCAGAGCGCGACGTCCTGTTCGGCGGCCTGAGGGTCCCGGAAGAGGATGACGTCGATCAGCGTCACGGCGCCGACGTCGGGGTTTTGCAGCATCGCCGTGGCGGCGCTGAACTGGGTGCTGTCGCTGACTTTGTAGCGCACTAAATCAAGAATGGCGGGCTCGTACCAGCGCAGCAGTTGCTCGCGGATGTGCGCAGGAATCGGTTGGGTGCCGGCGATCGCGGCTTCATCGCGCCCCTGGGTCAGCCACAACGCCAGCGCAGGCGCGGCGACCTGGTAGATGCCATCAGACATCGGCCCCAGCACCTGCCCCAGATCCGGCAGGCAGATGCAACTGTCCAGACACACCTGTTTCTCCCCTGCCGGGCAGGCGTCGGACTGTGCCGGCTTCGCAAGAATGAGGCAAAGCGCAAACAGCGCCACCAGGCGCGTGGTGATGGACGGCATGAATCCTCCACAAATGTGACCGATGGACCTTATCCCGATTCGTCAGGACGCCAGATAACGGATAGTCTCCGAGCACATCATTTCGAAGCGCCAAACCATGACCAACCCGGATTTTTCACTCGACCTCGACGCTATCCGCAGCATAGACGCGGTGCCCGTGATCTTGAGTATGGTTAAACATCTGACCGGCATGCGCTTCGCTGCGGTTGCCCGAGTCACCGAAAAGAACTGGGTGGCGTGCGCGGTCGATGACTCCATCGATTTCGGGCTCAAACCCGGCGGTGAACTGGTGCTCGAATCGACCATTTGCCATGAAATCCGGCAACACAAAAAGCCGGTCATTTTCGGCCACGCCAGCGCACACCCCATCTTTTCGCTTCACCACACGCCCAAGACCTACGGGCTGGAAAGCTACATCTCGATTCCCATCGTCAAAGCCAATGGCGAATTCTTCGGAACGCTCTGCGCCATCGATTCAGTCCCGGCGAACCTTGATGAGCCCGCCATTGCGCAAACGCTCACCCTATTCGCCCAACTGATTGCGATGAGCCTAGATACCCAGGAGCACCTGCACGCCACAAAAGCCGAGCTGAAAACCGCCAATGAACTTGGCCGGTTGCGCGAGCAGTTCATCGCCGTACTGGGGCACGACCTACGGACACCGCTGAGCGCCATCCGCATGAGCGCCGATTTGCTGGAAACCAAGACACACGACAAACGCTCCCTCAATCTGATTTCGGCGATCCGCAACAGCTCGATTCGCATGGGCGTGCTGATCGAAAACATCCTGGACTTTGCACGGGGGCGGCTGGGAGGCGGCATTCCGGTGCAGCGCAAGCTGGTGGACGATCTGCAGCACACGCTGCAAATGACCCTTGAAGAAGTCCAGGCGTCCCACCCGCACGTCACGTTCATCAGCTCGCTGGGCGTGCCCGGCGGCGTCTATTGCGACGCGTTGCGCATCAGCCAGTTGCTTTCAAACCTGCTTGGAAACGCGGTCACCCATGGCTCGACCACAGCGCCGATCATCCTGAGGGCTTACTCAGAGAACGACGAAATTGTGCTGTCGCTGACCAATCAGGGCACGCCGATTCCGGCGCAATTGATGCCGCTGCTGTTCGAGCCGTTCTCCCGATCCGAAGCCGGACAACGCGGTGAAGGCCTCGGGCTGGGACTCTACATCGCGTCACAGATCGCGACGGCTCACAATGGAACCTTGAGTGTTTCCTCGACGATAGAAGCGGGAACCCGTTTTGTCGCGAGATTCCCCGCGCAATTCAAATGGGTGTAGGCGAAGGCAGCCACAAGGTGATCATCTGATTCTTTGCTTGCTCTAAACATATGGAAATACGTATATTCGTTTTTCCATATGTGAAGAGCTGCCGATGATCACACCTCCCGACGTATTCAAGAGTCTGGCAGACGAGACCCGCGCTCGCGCCACCCTGCTGATTGCCAGCCAGGGTGAGCTGTGCGTCTGCGAGCTGATGTGCGCGCTGGACGACAGTCAGCCGAAGATCAGCCGCCACCTCGCTCAATTGCGCAGCAGTGGCCTGCTGCTGGATCGTCGTCAGGGCCAATGGGTCTATTACCGGCTCAATCCAGACCTGCCCGATTGGGTGCACGAGATCCTCCAGGTCACGTCCAAGGCCAATTCAGACTGGCTTCAACACAACGCGTCGCGCCTGCAGAACATGGATGGCCGCCCCGTTCGTGATGCGGCGTGCTGCTGAAACCTGATCGAATCCACCCCAGGCGAAAGGAGCCATTCATGCGTGTCCTGTTCATGTGCACAGCCAACAGCTGCCGCAGCATCCTGTCCGAAGCCGTGTTCAATCACCTGGCACCGAGCGGATTCGAAGCGGTGAGCGCCGGCAGTTTTCCCAAGGGCCAGGTTCTTCCTCGCAGTCTGGTGACGCTGCAACAGGCCGGAATTTCCATTGACGGCTTGTCCAGCAAGGGCAATGACGCCTTCGAACACAACCCGCCGGACATCGTCATCACTGTGTGCGACAAGGCCGCCGGTGAAACCTGCCCGGTGTACTTCGGTCCGGCGCTGAAAGCCCATTGGGGCCTGGAAGATCCATCCGACGTGAACGGTGACGACGCGGTGATCGATGCCGCCTTCCGCGCCACGTTAGCGCGCATCGAGCAACGCTGCACAGCCTTCCTCGAACTGCCCTTTGCCGGCCTCGATCGCCATGAACTCAAACATGAGCTCGATCGAATCGGCACGCTTTAAGGAGTCACTATGTCAGAACATCTGCCCAACCTTGATCCCACCCTGTTCGATGACGTGCAAATCTCTTCTGCGGATCCGCAAAAACCGCGCATCCTGCTGCTTTACGGGTCGACCCGCGAACGCTCTTTCAGCCGTCTGTTGGTAGAGGAAGCAGCACGCTTGCTGGAGCACTTCGGTGCCGAAGTGCGCATCTTCAATCCGTCCGGTTTACCGCTGCCCGACGACGCTCCTGTCGAGCACCCCAAGGTGCAGGAACTGCGAGATCTGGTGCTGTGGTCCGAAGGCCAGGTCTGGTGTTCGCCGGAACGGCATGGCGCGATGTCGGCCGTGTTCAAGGCGCAGATCGACTGGATCCCGCTGGAACTGGGCGCCGTGCGTCCGACCCAGGGCAAAACGCTGGCGGTGATGCAGGTCTGCGGTGGCTCGCAGTCTTTCAACGTGGTCAATCAGCTGCGGGTCTTGGGACGCTGGATGCGCATGTTCACCATCCCCAATCAATCCTCGGTGCCGAAAGCCTTCACCGAGTTCGATGAAGCCGGCCGGATGAAACCGTCGCCCTTCTACGACCGCGTGGTCGACGTGATGGAAGAACTGGTGAAGTTCACCCTGTTGCTGCGCGACCGCCAGGAATTTCTGGTGGATCGCTACTCGGAACGCAAAGAGACCGCCGAGCAACTTATCGCCCGGGTAAACCAGCGCTCGATTTGAGGTCGCCCCTGCCTGGTTTCCAGTGCAAAATGTCCGCCATTTTTTTCATCTCCAAAGGTACCCGTCATGCCCCTGGGCAAACGTGAACTGGCGCGCATTGAGCGCCGTTTGATTGCAACGCTGACCGATGCTTGCGAGACCGCAAAAAGTGAAATCAAGGGTTTCACTTGGCTCACCCACACCGCGGATTTGGACGCGTTTGTTCAAACGCTGAGGGTGACGTGGGTGTTTGAAACGCTGGCCGACAAACAGCTTGCCCAGGCCAACGCGAAAGTGCGGATTTTCGAGCTGACGGCTACCGCGTTGCTCGAAGCAGACATTGACGTTAAGGCTTGCGATCGAACGGTCCTGTTCGATTCCGAGGAAGAATGCCAGCGCGCTCAGGGTGGCGACTGGCAGAAGCGCCTCGCGCAATCCCGCGCCACCAAGGGCCATTGACCATGGCTAAAGAAATCGAAAACCCGTGCATTTCGGTCTGCCAGTTGAGCGGCGATCTGTGTGTGAGCTGCGGGCGCAGCAAGGAAGACATCCGCAAGTGGAAACGTATGAAGCGACCGGAAAAAATGGCCGCCGTGCAAAGGGCGAATGTGCGCTTGAAGGGATTGAAGAAATCGCACTGATCGCCTGTCCTCAATGACCACCCATCAGTTAAAGCCCATGCGCCTCGCAGACCACTAAACTCCACAGGGGGAATGAAATCAACGCACCCTTTTCAGGAGATCTGTGATGAACAGAACATCTTGGCTGGCGTTGGTCGTGGCGGCAGGGGCGATAACCGGTTGCGCAAGCAGATCCGACATCGTCGATGTACCCCTGATGGCTACCCCGCAAAACGCACAGCATATCGCTCGAGCAACCCTCAGTCCGGTGGGCAATCAAACCAGCGTCTGGCTCACGGTCGGTGGTGTCCCGCACGACCTCGCCTTACCCAGCCGTCTCGATACCGCCATCTACGCCGGCTCATGCCAGCATCTGAGCGCACAACCGGCCTACGAGACCCGTCAGTCCAACAGCGTCGACTATCCATCAATGGCGCCGAGAACCCAACATTGGGCACAAGCACCGGTGGCGCTGAGCGAACTGACCAAGGGTGACTATGCCTTGCTCGTCCGCACCAGCCCGGCAGATGGCAGCCGACCTCTTTTCTGCGGCAATATCAGCGCTGGCTAGGGCCATCCGTGAGGGACCGTGGCCTGTGCAAGATGCGTCAGGCCATGGTGACGGCTCTGTCAGCACCGAACACCCAGAACGTTATTCTCCGGACACCTTTATCAGCGGACGCAGCACCTCGCGGGAACCCTGCTCGTGGCTGATGTCCATGCGCCGATGAGCGATACGCCAGCCGGCTGGCGTCAATGCCCAGCGATCCTGATATTCGGCCAGCGTTTCGTACGTCTTGTCCGCAAGGCTGCCGGCACCGCGATGCGCAGCGCGCACATACACCCGGCTCTTGACCATGGAATCATTCGCGTCCACCAGCAAATTGCCGAGCATGTGCTGCGAGGGGCCACAACCTTCCAGGTGCATGCGGATCATGTCGAGGATAGGCTCGCGTCCTTGCAGGTGATGTACACCGCCATAATCGGCGGTGGCCTCCTCCAGAAAAACATCCTCCAGCGCAGCCCAGTCCCGTTGGTCGCAGGCGCGAGCATAGCGGCAAAGGACATCATGGAGGTCGCGCTCAAGCAGCAGGGTTTTGATATCCATTTCTGACTCTCGGTATTTTTTGTCATTGAAAAATAGCAATACCGATGGCCATCGACATGGTCCATTTGGAGGGCTTTCGCCCCCCATGCGCCAGGTCCTAAACGCCGGACAGAACCGCTGGATCTCCCGAGCGCCAGACGTTATCGACCGTGACGCGTTGAATAACCCACACCTCGCCCTGCCTGACCAAATTGATGTCGTAACGGTTCTTCATCAGGTAATGGCGCGAATGATCGCTTTGCGGGACGTGCTGCGCTTCCACGAGGGCGTCAAGACGCGCCTTGTCGCCGTCAATGCTGACCCGGGGATTGCTCACGGAATGTGTCGTGTCGATCCCGGCGAGTGAGCCCGACAGCGCTGCGACGATGGTGTCCCGGCCTTCCAGCACAGGGTATTCGAAGCCGGCTTTGGCAGCGGCGGGCCTGAAGTCGGAAACCGCATCCTCTGCGAATGCCGATGCCAGCAAGTCGCTGTCGCGCAGATCGATGCCGGCGGCGAATCGGTACAGTGTTTCAACCACCGCGAGTTTGTCGGCGGTGTCGTGGGAATATTGGAGTGACATGGTTTTTACTGCCTTAGGTGAAGTGAATTGCCATGGTATAAGTTGTATACCAGATATCAATTACGCACTTTGAAGTCATCAGGTTTACCGGAGGAAACCCCATGCAGGAGTTAGCTGACCGAACGCTCGCCGGAATCGGCTCAAGCGCCGACAACAAAGTCGATTGCTCGAGCCGTTTTTTGCTGGATCAGATCGCGGACAAGTGGTCGGTGCTGATTCTCTCGGCGCTGTGTGACAAGCCCCTACGGTTCAACGAACTCAAACGCTGCCTGGAGGGCATTACGCAAAAGGCATTGACCCAAGCCCTGCGCCGGCTCGAGCGCAACGGCATACTGGCCCGTCGCGTCATTCCGTCCTCGCAGATTGCGGTGGAGTACAGCATCACGCCGTTGGGGCGAACGCTCGAGGAACCGTTTCGGGCGTTGTACACCTGGACCATCAATCACGTGGACACCGTCCTGCAGGCGCAGCTGGCCTTCGATGAGCGCGATAAAGAACCCTTGTAGCCGCTAAAAATCAGTGACGGTCGTACCGGCAATGGTCTCGGCGAATCCAGCGCCGAAAACCCGTGCCGGCGTTTCAAAGCCGGGCCGTCGCTCACCGCCCAGCACCCGTCGCGCGGCCTCCACCGCCGCCAACGGCGTGTAGGTGTAACCATTGACGGTCTCGATGACCGAGCGCACGACGGTGCCGTCGGCGCCAGTGACTTCGGCCACGGCGCGGGCGCGATGGGCTTCGCGTTGCTGCGCGCTCGGGCCGTCGGGAAGTTGAGACAGATCTCCCTCCGGGAAGGCATCACCGGTGATGTGCACGAACATGGCAATGTTCGGGATCCCGGTGGAATGCCAGCCCGTGACCAGGTCGCCAAAGGACAGCGGCGCGCACATTGCCGGACCTTCGCCGAAATCGAAGTGCTGCGGCTGGGCGTCCGGGGTTTCAATCAGCAGGCCGTCAACGCGCTGTAAAAGCCCGGCGCCAATGATCTCGCTGACGCTCATCGCCGATCCCCGTGACATGGAGCCGGCCACCTGCAAGGCCACCCTCAACGAGTGTGGATTCTGCACGCGACGAGCAACCTGCATCGCCAGGCAATCTGTCGGCACCACGTCCCAGCCGACGCCTGGAAGCAACATCACACCCGCCTCGGCGGCAACCGCGCCGAGCCGCTCCGCTTGCCGATAGACATTGATCTCGGCCGTGATGTCCAGATAGTCGACCCCGGACTTGATACAGGCTCGCATCAAGGCGTCCGCCGTTTGGGCGAAAGGCCCGGCGAAATTCAGCAGCACGCCGATGCCATCCAGGGATTCTGCTGTAGGGGAATCCGGGGTGAACACTCGATAAGGAACATCAAGTTCGGCCGCGAGCGATTGCAGTGTTGCGGCTGTACGCCCCGCGATCACAATATCCAGCCCCAATGCCTTGGCATGCTCGGCCGCCATGCGACCGGTGTAGCCCGTCGCCCCGTAGATCATTAATGTCTTCATTGGGCGTGCTGCCAGTTCTTGTAGACGAATTCGAGGCTGTAGCCGTCAGGGTCAAGCACATTGGCGGCGTAGTAGTTGGGGTCGTAATGCAGACGCGCACCCGGGGCGCCGTTGTCCATCGCGCCATTTTTTATCGCCGCCGCATAGGCTGCATCGACCTGGGCCTTGTTGTTCGCGACGAAGCCGACATGAACCGCCCCGCCCTCTACCACGCCCTGGCGCAACCAGAAAAACATTCGCCCATTGGCGCCGAACCCTTTGAGATCAGGATGACCGGGCGGGCCATCCTTGCCGTCGTAATCGAGCCTGGCGGTGATGCCAAGCGGGGTCAGCGCGGCGGTGTAGAAACGAACGGAGCGATCAATGTCGCTGACGCTGAGAAAGAGATGATCAAGCATTGCAGTGCCTCACGATTCAAAGACTGATTCAGATGAAATAGCCGCCAGCGACTTCGATGGATTGGGCATTGATCCAGCCCCCTTCTTCCGACAGCAGCGTGGCGATAACCCGAGCGACGTCCTGCGGCTCGCCCACCCGGCCAAGCGCCGTTTGCGAAGCCAGCAGCGCCTCGAACTCGTCATTCAAACCGCCCCCCAGCTCCGTACGGATCGCCCCCGGCGATACGGAATTGGCCCGAATGCCTCGTGGTGCGAATTCCTTGGCCATGTAGCGGGTCAGCACGTCCAACCCACCCTTGAACGCCGCGTAAGGCGCGACGCCCGCCGTAGCAACGCGAGTTGTGGCGCTGGTGAGGTTGACGATGCCGGCGCCCTCGCCCATCAGCGACAGCAAGGTTTGCGTCAGGAAAAACGGGCCTTTGAGGTGGACATTCAGCAAGCCATCAAACTGCGCCTCGGTCACCGATTCCAGGGGATTGAACAGGCCATGGCCCGCGTTGTTGACCAGCCCTCCGAGGGTCGTCACACCCCAGGTCGCCAGCAAGGTCTGTCGCACTTTTTCACGGAAACTGTCGAATTGGCTGACATCCGCCACGTCCAATTCAAGCGCCACGGCTTTGCCGCCCGAGGCCTCGATACGCTGGACGACGGAAGCTGCGGAATCAGCATCACGCTTATAGGTCAGGATGACGCCCATGCCTCGACGGGCGCACTGTTCGGCGGTACTGGCGCCGATGCCACGGCTGCCGCCGGTGATGACGATAACGTTCATAGGGTGCTCCAGAGGTCGGGTGAGATGAGTCACCACAGTACCCACCGCCGCCAGGGCGAGCGTAGTCGTTCCTGCTCATTTCCTGCCTGTTTCTGCTTTTTGCTTGCGTGGACGTATCAGCGTGAGTTCAGATGAGTCCCATGACAAACCCACTGAATGAACTTCGCACCCTGGCCTCCCGAGCCGAAAACCGCCGCACGGAAACGGGCATTCCGCGTGTGGCCATGGTTCAGGGCGAAATTCCTGAACACTTGCTGGCGGCCGTTTACGACCCGATGATCAACCTGATTCTGCAGGGCAGCAAATCCATGACCATCGCCGATCGCACGCTTCGCTATGACCCGGCGACTTACTTTGTCATGTCCATCGAGTTGCCAGCGGTCGGGCAGGTTAATCCCGGCCCTGACGGCGAGCCTTACCTGGCCGTCAGCCTGACGCTCGATCCCATTGCCTTGACGACACTCCTGGCGGATTTGCCTAAACCTGCCGAACAGCACGAAAAAGAGGCCGGTTTTTCGGTGGCTGCGGTCACGCCCGACTTGATGGACGCCTGGGTGCGCATGCTGCGTTTGATGGCCCGGCCCGAGGAGATCGCGGCCCTGGCGCCAGTCTATGAGCGGGAGATTCTGTACCGTGTCCTGCAAGGTCCGCATGGCTGGATGCTGCGAGATATCGCGGCGCCCGACAGCGCCATGGCGCGAGTCAATCTGGCGATTCAGCACATTCGCCGGGACTTTGCCGAACCCATCCGGGTGGACGCATTGGCACAACTCGCGTCGATGAGCGTGTCAGCCTTTCACCGTCACTTCAAAGCCGTCACGGCACTGAGCCCGTTGCAGTACCAGAAAAGAGTTCGCTTGCTGCAGGCACGAACGCTGATGGTGGCCAACGCCAGGAATGTCACCCATGCGGCGTTCGAGGTTGGCTATGAAAGCGCGACGCAATTCAGCCGGGATTACGCACGGGTGTTTGGCTTGCCGCCGGCGCGAGATGCGGCACGGATTATTGGGGAAACCCGGGGGGCATAGCCGCTGACGCGCCCGCCCCATCCCCTGTGGCGAGGGAGCTTGTCGGAACGCCGCACCGTCCCGCTGGGTCGCGAAGCGGCCCCAAAAATGGGCCTGCTACGCAGTCCAGCGGGAGCAAGCTTCCTCGCCACAATTCCTCTGACCTGTCGCCCATCAAACATCAATAAATCCAGATGCCAGCCTAAGAACATATGAATTTCTTTTGATGTTTGGCCCCTTTAAGCTCCTGTCGTCTCCTTTCCTGAAGGAGTTTGTTTCGTCGCCAAGGCTGAACAAACAAGGCAATCCTAAAAATAAATGTGTCTGCCGACTCAAGGAATTCCTATGTCATCAACACGGCAAAGCGCCGATGAACACCTGCTGCACAGCCAGGGCTATGCTCAGGAACTGCACCGGGGCCTGTCACTGTGGTCGTCGTTTTCAGTCGGTTTCGCCACGGTGTCTCCCGTGGTCGGTATCTATTCGGTCATGTCGCTGGGTGCGATGAGCGTCGGCCCCTCGTGGGTCTGGATCGTCCCGCTGTGCCTGGCACTGCAATTGCTCGTGGCCCTGGTCTACGCCGAACTGGCCTCGCAGTACCCGCTCGCCGGCGGCTGCTATCAATGGGTCAAGCGTCTGGCGGGGGATCGTTGGGCCTGGTTTACCGGGTTCATGTACCTGGCGTCTGCACTGGCCTCGTTAACCACCGTGGCCTATCTGGGCGGGTTCTGGTTATGGCTGTTTTTAACCGGTGAGGCGCCCTCGGCCAATGCCCAGGTGTTCAGCGGTGCGGTGTTGTTGCTGCTGGGTCTTGGGGTGAACCTGTTCGGGATCAACCCGCTCAAGTATTTCGTCAATGCCGGCATCATCGCCGAAGCGATTGCCTCCATCGGCATCGGCGTGTTGTTGCTGCTGTTCTTCCGTAACCATTCGTTGTCGCTGGTGTTTGAAGGCCTGACCTCTACTCAAGGTTCCGACGGTTCCTACCTGTCGGGTTTTCTGACGGCCATGGCGGTCGGCGGCTGGGCCTTCCTCGGTTTTGACGCGTGTTCGCAAGTGTCCGAAGAAACCGCCGACGCCCGCACATCGACCCCGCGCGCCATCTTGCGCTCGATGATTCTGGTCGGGCTGACGGTGATGCTCACCGCGTTCGCCGTCACCCTGTCCTATACCGATACCGCCGCCATGGTGTCCGGCCAGGTCATCGATCCGGTCACCCCTGCCGTCGTCGACGCCTTTGGTGCCTGGGCGGAACGGCCGTTCGTGGGCATCGTGCTGGTGGCGTTCATTGCCTGTGTCGTCTCCGTCCAGACCTACATCGGCCGTGCTGTGTTCGGCATGGCACGGGACTCGATCCTGCCCGCCTCGGCCCTGCTGCGGCGCGTCGACAAACGCAAAGTGCCGTTTGCGGCGATGGTGTTCAGCACCTTGTTCGCCAGCTTCGGCCTGGCCCTGGGCTTGAATGCAACCGCCGTCGGCACTCTGATTGCGTTCGGCAGCGGTGGTTTCTTCGTGGTGTTTTTGATTGTGGTGACGTGTGCCCTGCTCGCTCGCCTCAGCGGGAAGTGGAAAGCCGAACCGGGCGTTTTCACTCTGGGCCGCTGGGGTGTGCCGATCAACCTCGCCGCGTTCTGCTGGCTGGTGTTCGAAAGCATCAACGTCGCCTGGCCCCGGGAATCCCTCGCACCACCCGGCGCACCCTGGTTTCAGGTCTGGGCGGTGATTCTGGTGTTCTCGATCCTGGCGGTGCTGGGTCTGATCTACATGGTCTGCGCCAAGCCCTATCAACGTACCGTCAGCCCACAGCCGCGTTTCCAATAACGCCTTCGTCTTGCCGTGCAAGGCGCGTCACACCTGCGCCTTGCCGATCTGGAGTTTCAGATGTCCCTTCACTATTGGAATTACCCCACGGATATTTTCTGCGGACCCGGTGCGCTCGACGCATTGGCGCAACGCTGCACATTACTGGGCATGCGCAATCCCTTGGTCGTCACCGACCCCGGCATGCTGCCTCTGGAACCTCTGGCGCTGCTGAAAGCTCACCTGGTGCAGGCCGACATTCCGTTCAGCGTGTTCAGCGATGTGGCCAGCAACCCGAGCATGGAGGACGTGGCGCTAGGCGTCGCTGCGTTCAAGGCGGGCCAGCATGATTCGCTGATCGCCCTGGGCGGCGGCAGCGCGATGGATGTCGCCAAGGGCGTCAGCCTGGCCGCCTTCGACGCTCAGGGGCTGGAGCGGTTTGAATGGTCGCAGGTCATCGCCAACTACCCGACCCTGGCGGACTTCCCACACCTGGGCCTTGCGCCGCTGATTGCGTTGCCGACCACGGCCGGGACGGGATCGGAGTTGGGCCGCGAAGCCGTGCTGACCCAAAGCGACGAGCAGGTCAAACGGGTGATCAGCCACCCGGAACTGCTCCCCGCCACCGTGATCCTCGACCCGATATTGACCCGCGGCCTGCCACCCGCCCTGACGGCGGCAACCGGCATGGATGCCCTGACGCATCACATTGAAGCCTTCTGCTCGCCCTTGTATCACCCGATGTCGTCGGGCGTTGCCGTCGAGGGTGTGCGTCTGATCCAGCAACACCTCATCAACGCGCATGCCAATGGCCAGGACATGGTTGCGCGCGAGGGCATGCTCGTCGCCTCCGCCATGGCCGCCGTCGCCTTCCAGAAAGGCCTGGGCGGTGTACACGCCCTCGCCCACCCGCTGGGCGCGCGGTATCACAAGCACCACGGTTTGTTGAACGCGATCCTGCTGCCCTACGTCTTGATGGCCAACCGAGAAACGATCCGCCCGGACATCGCGCGACTGGCGCGTTATCTGGAATTGCCACAACCGGACTTCGAAGGCTTTCTCGATTGGGTGCTCGACCTGCGTATGCGCCTCGGCATCCCTCACTCGCTGGCGGAGATCGGTCTCGATGCCGACGCGGCGACCTGGGTTGGCGAGCAGGCGCTGGCTGATATTTCGTCCTCGGACACCAATGCCTGCGCCCTCACCGCTGAGGACTACAGCCAGATTTTCATCAATGCCGTCCAGGGCGTTCTACAAGGAGCCAAACCATGACCGCCGCCCATTACATCGACGGACGCTGGGTTGCAGGCGAAAGTGGCGACTGCATCACCGTTTTCGACCCGGCGCTGGGCCAACCCTTTGCCGAGCTGACCGCGGCCAGTACCTCGCAAGTCGATCAGGCCATTGCCGCCGCGCGCCAGGCATTTCCGGGATGGCGCAACCTCAGTGCAACGCAGCGAGCCGCCTATTTGAAAGGGTTTGCCGAGCAGATCGAATCGCGCCGCGAAACACTGATTGCGCTGCAGATGCAAAACAACGGCAAACCTCGCCATGAGGCTGAGGTGGATGTCGATGATGCGGTCGCCACATTCCGCTATTACGCCGACCTTGCGGAGCGGCTGGACGACCGGCAAAACCGTGAAGCGCCGTTATCCGCACCCGGTTTCAATGCCCACACACGCCTTGAGCCGGTCGGTGTGGTCGGCTTGATCGTGCCGTGGAATTTTCCGTTGGTCACCAGCGCCTGGAAGATCGCCCCTGCACTGGCGGCCGGTTGTACGGTGGTGCTCAAGCCGTCGGAAATCACCCCGCTGATCGAGCAGACTTACGGTCACATCGCGGACGCCCTGGGCTTGCCTGCCGGGGTACTGAACATCGTTGGCGGCAAAGCCGAAGTCGGTGCGGCGCTCAGTAATCATTCCGGGATCGACAAGTTGTCGTTCACCGGCAGCAACGCCGTCGGCAGTCAGGTGATGCGCAGTTCGGCCGCCCATTGCCGGCCAGTCACCCTGGAGCTGGGCGGCAAGTCCGCCATCCTCGTCTTTGACGATTGCGACCTGGACCAGGCCGTTGAATGGATCGTCGCCGGGATCTGCTGGAATGCGGGACAAATGTGCTCGGCCACCTCACGCTTGCTGGTGCACGACACCATCGCCGAGGCGTTGCTCCAGCGTTTGAAGAGCGCGTTCGAAAAACTGCGGGTGGGCAATCCGCTGAACGGCGAGGTCGATATGGGCCCGCTGACCAGCCAGGCGCAATGGAGCAAAGTGTCGGAGTATTTCAACATCGCCCGCCAGGAAGGTTTGCAGTGCGTGACCGGCGGCGACGTCCAGCGTGACCCGGGCTGGTTCGTCAACCCGACGATTTATGCGGACGTGCCGCTCGACAGTCGCTTGTGGACCGAAGAAATTTTCGGCCCGGTGTTGTGCACTCATCGCTTCTCCACGGAGGAAGAAGCGCTGGCGCTGGCCAACGACAGCCGCTTTGGCCTGGTGGCCACGGTCATCAGTGCCGACCTCGTTCGTGCCGAGCGCGTTGCCTGTGCCCTGGAGGTCGGCCACGTCTGGATCAACTCGATCCAGGCGGTGTTCGTCGAGACTTCCTGGGGCGGCACCAAGGGCAGCGGCATTGGCCGCGAACTCGGGCCGTGGGGCCTGGCCGCGTATCAGTCGGTCAAGCACATCACGCGGTGCCTTGGCTGACGGGCCTAGAGGTTATGTTCAGCCAGCAGGTCATCGATGAACGCCCGCACCGCTTCACTTTGCGGGTGCCCCACATGAGTGATCATGCTGTGCTGGACCTCATAGCGCAGCGTCCCAGGGTGCAGCGCCCGCATTTGTCCACTCGCCAGCCATGGCCGGGCGTAATGGGCCGGGAGATACCCCAGGTGTGTCCCGGCCAATACGCCATGGGCCACCGCTTCCATATGGTGCGCGGTGGCTGAGGCGTGCTCGGGTGTCACCGGCAACACCTGATCGGCCGGCAGGAAGCCGTGCTTGATCCAGTCGCACGCCTGCATCTGTTCGACGCTGGGTGCTTCCACCTTGAACAACGGGTGCGTGTTCCCGCAGAAAATGCCGATTTCTTCCTGGTACAGCGGCTGGTAGGCCAACGTTGGCAATGGCCGGCTGAAGTAGGAAATGGCCAGGTCCAGTTGTCCGTCGATGACCGCCAGTTCCAGCTCGGTGGGCGAATTGACGAAGATGTGCAGGTGCATGTCATGTTCGCGTTGATAAAACCGCGCGATGGCTGCGTCGATCCGCGCGGCAGGCAAGGTCGCGATGTTGTCCGCCAGTCCGAGGTACAGATCCCCCACCAACCGCCCGGAAAGGTCCTGAGCCTCGTCGCGAAACGCATCCACCGCGCCAAACAGTGCTTGCGACGCCTTGAGTATCCGCTGGCCTTTTTCGGTCAGGCGAAACCCGCCTTTGCCGCGTTCGCAAATGCGATAGCCGAGGCGTTTCTCCAGCCCCGAGATGTGCGTACTGATGTTGGATTGGCTCATGTTCAACTCGGCCTGCGCCGCCGTGAATCCACCGCATTTCACGACAATGGCGAAGATGCGCAACAGGCGCAGGTCCATGTCCGTAACGTTTCTGAGCACTGAGTTTCTCGCCGGAGATTGAAAGTGAACCCGCACGTCGGCGCGGGTAAAAGAGGGTTATTCAACGATTCGGCGCTAGGGCGCGTCAATCGGTGGTTCGGGTGAATGCGAAAAGGTGTGCTCGGTGTCGGACATTGCACCAAACAGGGCGGCCTGCTCCTCGGCCATCTTGAGCAAGGCATCGACGACCACTCGCACTTTCGGCTGGATATAACGCGTCTGAGGCCAAATGGCGTGGATCGGCATTGTTGCCCCCGCGTAACTGTCCAGCACGGTGACCAATGCGCCACTGCTCAGGTGTTCCGCCACCAGCCATGTTGGTAACTGGCACAGGCCGCAGCCTTCCAGGGTCGCCCGCAGCATCATTTCACCGTCACCGAACTCATGGCGCACGCGCACTTCCTGCCTCTCGATTCCGCCTTTGCCATTCCTCAACAACCACGCGATACGCAACCCTTTGCGCCAGGCAATGACGCAGTCGCGCTCCAGCAAATCAGACGGGTGCAGAATCGGCGGGCATTGACTCAAGTATGCGGGCGCCGCACAGATCACCAGATGCTGCTCTCCCAACCGGCGCGCCACCAACTCTGGATCATCCTTGAGATCGCCAATGCGTACGGCGAGGTCGATGCCCTCGTTGATCATGTCGACCGTCCGCTCGCCGAAGGTCAGGGTCAAGTCGAGCTGCGAGTATTGCCGCGTCAGGGCAATCAGCATCGGCGCGATGTGTCGTCGACCGAAGGCGGCAGGCAGATCAATACGCAAACGGCCCTTGGGCTCGGCTACACCATTGAGAAAGCTGCCTTCCACACCGCGCAACTCTTCCATGATCCGCAAGCAACTGGCGAGGTAGACCTCCCCTTCATTGGTCAGACTCAGTTTGCGCGTCGTGCGGTGCAGCAACTTGATGCCCAGGCGTTTTTCCAGCCGGGTCACGCTCTTGCCCACCGCCGAACTGGTCACGCCCAGCTGCAAGGCAGCGGCGGTAAAGCTTCGCAATTGAGCCGCGAGCGTGAACTCCGGGATGCCATCAAATTGAAGGGTCTCCATGACAGGCTCCTTGGACATGAAAACCTGATTCTATCCCGACAGGATCAACTGATCGTAATTTTCATGGATTAATGGAATTCACAGACTGGATTAAGGTGGTCGCACTTGTCACCGACCTTCCCCTGGAGGCCACTTTGAACGTGGACTTGAACCGTCTGCTGACGCTAGAAGCGATCAGAAACCTGCGGCTTCGCTACTGCCATCACCTCGACGCGAACCGGATGGATGCGCTCGCACAGTTGTTCACCGAAGACGCCATTTGCCAGGTCGATCGCGGCTCTTGGCGCGGGCGCGTCGCCATCCAGCAAGGTTTGTCACAAGCCTTCTCGGCATTCGATACGCAGCAACGCGGGACGTATCCCTTCATGCATGCCGTGTCGAATCACTGGATCGAGATGCTCGATGAGGATCGCGCCGAGGGTCGTTGCTACCTGATCGACTTCGCCACCCAACGGGCGGCGGGCGAGAACCCGCTGTTGCTACTGGGTTTGTACGCCGATGAGTACCGCCGTGTGGACGGCCAGTGGCTGATCAGCCGTACCCGCCTGGACGTCATCTGGCCTGAACCCGATGTCGGTGGCGGCGACCCGGGTAACGGCCTGGTTCTGCCTTCCTGAATCTCCTTCTCCCTCCTTTCCAGAGTTTCTGATGAACACATTATTCAAACCCTACAATCTGGCCGGCACCGAGTTGGCCAACCGCGTGGTCATGGCCCCCATGACCCGGGCAAGAGCCCTCGACGATGTTCCGGATGAACACACCGTTACCTATTACGAGCAGCGAGCCTCTGCCGGCCTGATCATCAGTGAAGGCATACCGATTTCCCGCGAAGGCTGTGGTTACCTGTTCAACCCCGGTCTCTATAGCGATGAACAGACTGAAGCCTGGCGTCGAGTCACTGATGCCGTCCACGCCAAAGGCGGGCGAATCTTCGCGCAGCTGTGGCATGTGGGGCGCGTGTCCCATGTGTCACTGCAGCCGGGCGGCGCCGCTCCGGTGTCGGCGGTCGCTACCGTTGCCGCCCGTTCGAATGCGTATGCGTGGGTTGAAAAAGACAAGCCCGGCCCCGTGCAGGCCAGTATCCCTAGAGCGTTGAGCACGGCCGAGGTGCATCGGGTCAGTGCTGACTTCGTCAGCGCCGCGCGCCGAGCGATGGACGCTGGTTTTGACGGCATCGAATTGCACGGCGCCAACGGCTACCTCTTCGAGCAATTCCTGAACGGTGCCTTGAACACTCGTCAGGACGCCTACGGCGGCTCCATCGCCAATCGCCAACGCTTCCTGCTCGAAACGCTGGATGCCCTGGCGGCAGAAATCGGCACCGCCCGGGTGGGCGTGCGCCTGTCCCCGTTCGGCCGCCTGTTCGACATGCACCCCTACGCCGAAGAAACCGACACCTGGCTGAGCCTGGCGTCGGCACTCAATGAGCGAGACCTGGCGTATGTGCATTTGAGTGATCAACTCACGATTGGCGCCGAGGCTATTCCGAAGGGTTTCGCCAGCGAGTTTCGGCAAGCGTACCGAGGCACGTTGATCGCTGCCGGTGGCTTTACTCGTGAGTTGGCAGAAGCGGTACTGGAAGTCGGCGACCTGGACCTGATTGCGTTTGGTCGCCCGTTCATTGCCAACCCCGATCTGGTCGAGCGGATGCAAAACGATTGGCCGCTGGCTGAAGGTGATCGCACGACCTTCTATGGCATCAATGGCAGCCCAACCAACGGCTATACCGACTATCCCGCCTACCGCGAGCCGGTGACAAGTTAAGTAATGCAGCCATCGGGAGCTCGCACCTGATCAATCTTTGCTCTCGCAGATGGCATAATCACCCACTGTTTATATCAGGGGTGGATCAATGACCATTGAAAGCTACGACCAACTCGCGATCTTCACGGCCGTGGCGCAAGAACGCAGCTTCACCCGCGCCGCCGCCAAACTCGGCATGTCGCAACCGGCCTTGAGCCGGGCGATGCGCCAGTTGGAGGAACGACTGGGGGTGAGGTTGCTGGCCCGCACGACCCGCAGCGTATCCCCCACCGAAGCCGGCGAGCACTTGCTGCGAGTGATCGCCCCCCGGCTGGAAGAAATCGACAGTGAGCTGGCGTTGCTCAGCAAGTACCGCGACAAACCGGCCGGAAAACTGCGCGTCACGGCAGGCGAACACTCGGCGATCACGATTTTGCATCCGGTGCTGGCGAAGTTGCTGCCGGACAACCCCGATCTCAATATCGAAATCATCGTCGACTATGGCCTGACCGACATCGTGGCCGAAGGATTCGACGCGGGTGTCCGGCTGGGCGAGCAAGTGGCCAAGGACATGATCGCAATGCGCATCGGGCCTGACATGCGCATGGCGGTGGTTGGCTCACCAGCGTATTTCTCCCGATATCCGAAGCCGGTTGTCCCGAGTGATCTCATGGTGCACAACTGCATCACCCTGCGCATGCCGACCTACGGCGGCCTGTACCTGTGGGAGTTCGAGAAAGACGGGCAAGAGCTGAACGTTCGGGTCGAAGGCCAGCTGGTGTTCAACAACATCGCCATGCGCCTGGAAGCCGTCCTCCAGGGGTTGGGGTTGGCCTATATGCCGCAAGACCTGGTTCAGGCACACGTGGCACAAGGCCGGTTGATTCGCGTGCTCGACGACTGGTGTGAACCGTTCTCTGGCTACCACCTCTATTATCCGAGCCGGCGCCAGAGTTCACCGGCGTTCACCTTGCTGCGCGAAGCCTTGCGTTACGTGGGTTGATGGGTCAGGACAGTGTTCAATGCTTCGCCGGCACGCTTGGCCGCCGCCGCATCACCCTGGTCGGCCAGCAGCTGGATCAGTTGACGTAGCTGTGAAGCGGTCAAACCGACCCGCAGGCTGGCCGCCATGTGCGAGCGCAATTGCGACTCCACGCCCGGTGTAACCGCCAACGCGGCCACTGTTGCCAGCTCACGACTTTGCCAGTCGAGGTTGTCGCGTTCGAAAATGTCGCCGAACAGATGCGTCTGCAAGTACTGGTTGATGACGGGTGCGAAGTCGAACAACGGCCCCTGGACGGGCGCACCGGCGATTCGCGTCTGATTGGCTTTGCCCGACGCCAGCAGCTCATCGCCGACGGGAATGACCCGACCCGGCTCGCGCCCCGGATAATCCTGAACACCGCGTTGCTTACGGGCCTCTACTACTTTCATCAACTCGCCGAGTGCGTTGAGGCTGCGTGGAAAACCACTGTACGCGTAGAGCTGCACCAGGATTTCCTTGGCCTCGCTGACGGTCAGGCCTGCGTCCAGCCCTTGATTCAATGCGGTATTCAGACTCGACAGGTTGCTGGTGGCCATGGCGGCGGCGATCAAAGGGATGGCCTGTTGCTTGGCGGACAGCGTCTGGGAAACTGGTTGGGCCGCCGGCTCGTCTTTCGACGCGCGGGAACCTGGGGCGTTGTATTGCTCGTCAGTCACTTTCTCCAGCCAATCCACGCTTTTGCCATCCACCGACCCCGTCACGGCCAGGTGCGTCATGGCGCTCGTCGGCGCGGCGCCATGCCAATGCTTGACGCCGGGCGGGCAGACGATCACGTCGCCCGGGTGAATTTCCTGCATCGGCTTGCCCCACTCCTGGACCAATCCCACGCCGGACGTCACCACCAATCGCTGCCCAGCGGGATGGGTATGCCAGGCCGAGCGTGCACCCGGTTCGAAGCTGACATAGGCGCCGGAAGCATTGATCTCGTCCGAGGCCGGGAACAAGGGATCGACGCGCACCCGGCCGGTGAAATAATCCGCAGGACCTGCAACGGCAGCCTGGCTCCCCGCCCGGCTGATCTGTTGCGCGGCCCGGGATTCGCTGCCTGCACCGGCGGCGTCGGCAAAAGGCGCCGCGGCGCACACCGCGAGGCCTATCAAGGTGTTCTTCATCACGACGTACTCCTTCAAGTCAGAGCGTTCGGGCGTAAAACGCGGTCAGCTGGTCCATCGCAACATCCACGTACGCAGGCACCCAATAGGTGTCGATATGGGTCGCGCCATCGATGAGGAACAGTTTTTTGTCCTGGGTTCCGGTGGCCTTGGCGAAGGCTTGTTGCGACATGTACAGGCTGTCGGCCTTGCTGCCGGCAATCATCAGCAACGGCTTGTCGATCAGCTCGATCTGGTCCGTGGCGTCAAAGCGCATCAGGTCCATCAGGCTGCTCTGGGTGTAACGGAACGTCGAGTTGGGGTGAGCGTGGGTCTTGCCGTAGTACTCGAAACCCTGCCGATACAGGTCAAACGGCAACTTGGCGATCTGTTCATCAGTCAGCTTGGCATCACCGACGTAGAGCACTTCCCCGCCCGCCGCTTCCTGGGCCCGTGCCGCCGACGCTTGTTGCAGGCGTTCCTGAATCGTCGACAGCTGCGAATCCTGATAGCCATTACGGCGAACCAGACCGGAGTTGAACATGCTCAAAGTCGCAATGGACTGGAAGCGCTTGTCGGTTTGCGCCGCCGCCAGGGAGTAACCGCCACCGCCGCAGATGCCGAGCAAGCCCAGGCGTTTGCTGTCGACGCCGGGATAGCGGGCAATGAAGTCCGCCATGCCATGGATGTCCTCGATGCGATGCGCCGGTTTGTCCACATTGCGCGGCTCGCCGCCACTGGCCCCTTGGTACGCCGCATCCGCTGTGATGGTGATGTAGCCCTGATCGGCCAGGCGCTGGGCATACAGGCCCGCGACCTGTTCCTTCACTCCGCCATTGGGGTGCGCCACGACGACGACCGGGTATTTTTTCGTCGCGTCATAGTTCGCCGGGGTGTAGACGTTGGCGGCAATGTCCAGGCCATCGAGCTTGTAGGAGACCGGATGGATATTGACCTTGCCGGGTTCGTTCCGGGTCAGCGCGCCACCGTAGGTCAGTGTGAAGGGGTTCTGCTTGTAGTCTGCGGCCTCGGCTTCGGCGCCAGACATCCCGATCATGGCGGCCATAAAGGTGGCCTTTAGCGTGGTTCTCATCCTGTGAATGCTCCTGATAGTTCATGCCTGTGAGAGGCGTGGCCCAGCGTCGCTTCCTGCCTCGCTCTCGATTTGATATCGCTGAGCAGCAAATTACCTCTCGGGCATTCATCGATAAACCATGCCAATCACATAGCACTGATACCAGAATCACATAATTTCGATGGGTGCCCCTGCGCTCACCATCAACCCTGTCTACAGATGGCAGCCGAAAAACCCGATCGCTTTCACCCAGTCACCTTATGAAACACACCTGGCCGCCCGCTTGATGTTACAAATTAATTCGCAGACGTTTACCTGTTGGGTCGTTCCTTATAAGATGAAATTCGCATCTACTGCTATCCTTTCAGATTCGAGTAATCCATGGCTATTCATTGCATGACAAAGCGACTAAACACATTAGGCTTTGTAATCAAGCAACACTCCAACAAAACAAATAAGCGACTACTGGAAACAGGCCCAATTATTTCCGATTCTAAAAAACCATTGAGCGCCTAACCCATGATCAGTACTAGCACTTCAGTTGAAAAACCCAAGACCTTCAGCATAGCCCTGGTCAATTACAAGACACCCGAAATCACCAAGATCTGCCTGGACTTGTTGCACCAGCATCTGGGCAACGAAAATGTGCCGATCTGGGTTGTCGACAACTACTCAGCCGACGAAAGCACTGAGTACTTGCGGACACTTGACTGGATCAACTTGATCGAACGCACTATTTCCGAACCCGAGGCAGGTCATATTGCACACGGCAAGGCACTCGATCTGATTCTGGAGCGAGTGGATACCGATTATTTATTTCTAATGCACACCGACACATTTGTTTTTGACAAGAATGTTTTTCCGATGATGCTAAATAAATGCATCAAGAATCAAAAAATCGTCGCCGTCGGTTGTGTAGAACAATTAAATCGCGGCACCACGAGAACACTTTGGCGATTTAGTTCACGCCTGGTCAAACACCATTTCAGACGTTTGAAAAAGTCGGCAGGCTTACGCACCCGAGAGCCAAAGCCGTACAGGGAAGTGTACCTGAAGAGTTTCTGCACACTGTGGAACTGTAAACTGATCAAGCAACACGGCATGCACTTCTCGATGGACGATCGGGTTCCTGGCTATACGCTACAGGACAGCATGACCGAACTCGGCTACTCCGTTGAATTGTTATCGCCGCGTAAAATCTTCAGTTATCTGGATCACATCCAGTCAGGCACTGTTGCAGCGGCTGGCGGCTATGACGAGACCCACAGACGAACAAAAATGTACAACAACATTCTTAAACGCCTGAACAAGGACGACGGTAAAACATAAGCCAGGCAGACACGCCCGAGCAATGCGTTTGGTTATGTTTCAAGTTATCCCACAGGTTTTTATAATACGTTATTGGAGCGGTAATGGCCCCCATCACTCAAACTCTCCCGATCACGCTCTCCCCCGAGCTTGATTTCGACCAGAACGCCGCCAGTGCCTTTGGTAGTTCATTGACCAGCCACTATGTTCAGGCGACGCCATTTCCGCACATCGTTATCGATAACTTCCTGAACGAAGACCTGATTGCAAGTATCTGCTCGCACTTCCCCGTGGAGCCCACCAACAACGAAATGCTCTACGAGCGCGGCTACAAAGGCCAGCTAAAACGGCAAATCAGCCCCAATGAATGCCCTCCTTTCCTGAAGACGGTGTTCAACGCCTTGAACTCGGCGCCCATGCTGCAGTTTCTGGAAAAGCTCACCGGCATCGAAGGCTTGATACCCGACCCGTACTTCACCGGTGGCGGCCTGCATGAAACCCGAAGCGGTGGCTTCCTTGGGGTGCACTCGGATTTCAGGCTCAACAAAAAGCTTAAAGTCGAGCGCCGGCTGAATGTCATCATTTACCTGAATGAGAACTGGCAGGAGGAATACGGCGGCAACCTGGAGCTTTGGGACATCGGCATGAAGACCTGCCTTAAGAAAGTCCTGCCCATTTATAACCGCTGCGTCATCTTCAACACCGACAAAGACAGCAATCACGGGCATCCGGAGCCGCTGACCACACCAGAGCACATCACCCGCCGGTCCATTGCGCTGTACTACTACACCGCCGGGACCATGGCCATCGACCCCACGCAACGAAACAAAACCCACTACAAGCCAAGACCCAAGGATCGTTTGAGCCTCAAGTACTACATCAATAAGCTGATCAAGAAGAAAAACTGAGTTCTTACCAGACGTTCGAGCTTGCAGGGCGGCATTGGTTTGCCGCCCTGCATTTACGCGTCCGTTGACCGGCTCACTTCTTGATCGGCGTCACGAGCGTCTTTTCGCCGGTGTCGAGGACGAACACCGCCAACAGGCGTGCGGGTTCGGTGTCGCTGGCGTTGGCGCTGACTTCGTGTACGGAGCCCGGCTCCTCTACGAAGTTCTCACCGACGTGGTAGATCTTTTCCGGCTGGCCTTTGACTTTGATGCGAAACGCGCCCTCCAGGACCGTTGCATAGATGAACCCCGTTTTCGGATGAGTGTGCGACGGTGACGCTGCGCCCGGCCCATACTCGACGACAACACCCTTCATGCTCTTGCCCGGGATGTTGGGGATGGGACGGTCAAACACGACGGTCACCTTGCCGGCGGGCGGCTCAGCGGCCGACGCTGCGCTGATCGAGAGCACGGCGAAAGCAGCGGCCAGTACAAATCGGGTCATCATGACAATGCTCCTTCATAGGTAGGGAAGTGATGGCGCGATCGGTTACCGGGTCGTCGACCGAGCGAGCCAGTCTTCGAAGCCAATCGCGCCCAGGCGTGCACGCTTGCCGGCAGTCAGCGATTGATCGTCGAGCACAGCGCCGAAGTAGCGCGCATTCACGTCCGGTACGACCTGACGTTTATCCCCGGTAGCCCGCAAAAAGCGCCTGGCCAGTTCGTCGATAGGCAAGGCTTCAGGACCTGCCACTTCGACCATGCCGTTGACCGGCGCGGCCAGCGCGACATCGACCAGCGCCGCCACTACGTCGTCCGACGCAATCGGCTGGATCAGTGCGGGTGAAACGCGGAACACTTCGCCGACCGCGAACGACTGGACAATGCCTTCGACAAACTCGAAGAATTGCGTGGCACGGAGCAAGGTGTAAGGAATGCCGGACGCCTTGATCAGGTTTTCCTGCGCGACCTTGGCCCGGAAGTAACCGGCCTCGGGCAGCCGCTCGCTGCCGACAATCGACAAGGCAACGTGATGACGAACCCCGGCGGCCGCCTCGGCCGCCAGCAGGTTACGGGTTGAAGTGTCGAAAAACTCGAGGACGGCCTGGTCTTCCCATGACGGCGCGTTCGCCACGTCGACCACGACGTCAGCCCCGTCCATCGCTGCGGCCAGGCCCTCACGAGTGATGCTGTTGACGCCCGTGCTCGGGCTGGCGGCGAGTGCCTCATGGCCGCGCTCGCGGAGGTTCTTCACAAGTTTCGATCCGATGAGGCCGGAGCCTCCGATAACGACGATCTTCATGGGCTTTCTCCACTGTCGACTGCAACCATTGCGTCGGTGTGAAGAAAGATTGCCTGCGTGCGGACGCGGAGTCCTTGCACCGGCTGTGGGTTTGCGTCCACGAACGCTTGGTTTTACGTCCAAAGCAGCTAATGTCCGGCGTGGTCGCGGCCACAGACGGTGCGGCATGTTCAGGGCTGCCGTATCATCACTTTTAAATAATGATCACCAGCCGCCTGGGACACGGAGTTGAGGGCGCTTCGCCAGGGGAACCTCGCTTTGCCATTCGCATTTGAAGACTACGTGCTTGATGAGGAGCGCCGGGAACTGACCTTGCGCGGGCAAAGCGTGGCCATCGGGCCGCAGGTCTTCGATCTGTTGCTGCTGTTCGTCAACAACCCCGATCGCGTCGTCAGCAAGGACGATCTGCTCAAGGCCGTGTGGAGCGGGCGGATCGTCTCCGAATCGACCATCACCAGCCACATCAATGCGGTCCGCAAGGCCATCGGCGATACCGGCGAGGAACAGCGTCTGGTGCGTACCGTCGCGCGCAAGGGCTACCGCTTCGTCGGCCAGATCAAGGCCGGCGGGATCGGCGAAGCGCATATCGAAGAACGCGCGCCCATAGCGCCGAATGACCAGCCCTCCTCGCTGGTCCTCCCGGACAAACCCTCGATTACCGTCCTGCCTTTCCAGAATCTGAGCGGCGATCCGGAGCAGGATTATTTCGCCGACGGCATTGTGGAAGACATCATCGCGGCCCTGTCGCGTATTCGCTGGCTGTTCGTCATCGCGCGCAATTCAAGCTTCACCTACAAGGGCCGGACCGTGGACACAAAGGGCGTCAGCCAGGAGCTGGGCGTTCGCTACGTGCTGGAAGGCAGTGTGCGCAAGTGCGGGGACAAGGTGCGCATCACCGGGCAACTCATCGACGCGACCAGCGGGACGCATATCTGGGCCGAACGCTTCGAGGGCACGCTCAACGACATCTTTGTGCTGCAGGATCAAATCACCGAAAGCGTCGTCGGTGCCATCGCGCCGCAACTCGAACGGGCAGAAATCGAGCGCGCCAAACGCAAGCCAACAGAAAGCCTGGACGCTTACGACTACTATTTGCGCGGTATGGCAAAACTGCACAACGGCACCCGCGAAGCCCTCGACGAAGCGCTGCCGTTGTTCTACAAGGCCATTGAGCTCGATCCGGAGTTTGCATCGGCCTACGGCATGGCCGCCTGGTGCCATTTCTGGCGCAAGGTGAATGGCTGGATGACCGATCGGACGCGGGAGATCGCTGAGGGCGTACGGCTGGCGCGCCTGGCGGTGACGCTGGGCCGGGATGATGCGGTCGCGTTGACGCGGGGCGGACATGCCTTGAGCCATCTGGTCGGCGACGTGGACGGCGGCATTGCATTGCTCGACCGGGCGCGCCTGCTCAATCCCAACCTCGCCACCGTATGGTTCCTGGGCGGCCTCCTGCGAGCGATGCGCGGGGAAACGGATGCGGCCATCGAGCACCTGACCCATGCCACTCGCTTGAGCCCTCTGGATCCGGAAATGTTCAGGATGCAGGTCGGCATGGCGCTCGCACACTTCTTCGCCGGGCGTTTTGATCTCACGACCGAATGGGCGGAAAAGGCGCTGGGCAACCTGTCCAGTTTTCTGGTCCCGATGGCTTTGGTGGCGGCCAGTCATGCCCTCAGTGGACGAATGGAGAAAGCGGCGTCGGCGATGCTGCGTGTGCGCGAGCTGGATCCCTCGTTGCGTCTGTCCAACCTGAAAGACTGGCTGCCCATCCAACGGCCGGAGGATTTTGCGCGCTTCGCCGATGGTTTGCGGTTGGCCGGGTTGCCTGAGTGATCGTGGATCGGTGCTATCGTCAACGGGTCTGGATGTTTTCCCCGCGAACCTGTACTGCCTTCCAGTTCGCCAACCACTAACGTTCACCAAGCCGCAGAGTAAAGGCGATCCATGAAACCTCTACTGTTGGTTCTGAGTCTGCTCTGCGTGAGCCCGTCGGTATTCTCCATGGATGGAGAGTTCTGGTATTTCCAGACCAGTGCCTATACCAATCACTGGACCCACGACCCGGACCACAACAATCATCAAGAGTTGATCGGTGTCGAACGCAACCAGGCGGACGGGTATCTGTGGGGCGGTGCGACCTTTCTGAACTCCTTCTCTCAGCGCTCGTACTACGCGTATTACGGCCGGCGCTGGGTCAACGAGCAGTACCCGGTCTACGTCAAACTCAGTGGCGGCCTGATCGAAGGTTACAAAGGCCAATACGATGACAAAATCCCGCTGAATCACTTTGGGGTCGCGCCGGTGATCATTCCTTCCTTCGGCACCTTTTATGGTCCTGTCGGTGCCGAACTGGTCGTGCTTGGGGGCGCGGCAATAATGATTAACGTGGGTTACCGCTATTAAACCTCCCGACCGTTGCGGCGCCTTGCTCAAGCCGAAGACGATTCAGGCGCTTCTCAGAATGCCTGCAGCCTCTTTTGCGCTCCCGGACTGAATCATCTGAAACAGCCCGCGCTCGATGTCCACGACGCGAGCCCCAGGTAGATAGCCGCGAGCGATGTCCGCCAGACGTTCGCACCAGCGCTCATAGGCATGAGAATTCACGACACTGGTGGGAATGCTGGTCGCGTCCTCTTTGATCGCAGCGAGGACTGTATCGCTATGAACTTGATGCATTTGCATGATTTGCCGGTCCAGTGTGGCGGACTCGGCCGGGTCCAGATACATGCGAATCTTGCTTACAAATGAAACCTTCGAAAACTGGGGCAGCTTGAGCCGAGCGATGTCGTAAAGCGCCGGGCGCCGGTGTTTGGTGAACAACGCTGACGCCTGTTCAAGCTGTGCATCTGTGACGGCTGAACGGAAGCGCTCCACCCGGACAAGCGCCAGCCCTCCCATTTGCGCAAACCCCCAGTACAGAACATTCGACAGGCCGTCTTTGACGTCACTGACTGAAGCGCTGAGCAGTTGTTGCCGGATGCGGGTCTCCAACTCGGTCATGGAGAGCCCGACGACGGGAGTGTGAGTCGTGAAGTCAAAATGGGCTGTCGGGAAGGCATAGCCATTCACTGCATCGTTTAATGCTTTCACTTGAAGCGTGTCGAGCGGCATCACCTGGTCCTTGGGTGTGAGGATGATCAAGGCCGGGGACTATACCGTTCCTCATCGGGATCACAACTCACTGTCATAGATTTCCAGCGCTTGCTTCAAGACACTGCGAACGTGATCCCTAAGATGGCGCGGGTTGACAACCTGGATATCTGCGGCATTGCTCAGCAGGAACAAACGCAGCCCCTGCGTATCAGCAATCTGACACGTGAGCCTCCACCCCTTCGCACTCGGGACCATCACTTGCCCCTCCGCCAACGGGTTTTCGCTCAAGCGATTGTGCAAGTTATCGCTCAACGTAAGTTCGATTTCGATTGGCCCATCGCTGTGGATCGTCATGAGATCCTTTTGAACCTCCACGGAACGAACATCGTGCGCGTTCAACTCAGGAATGTCCTGCCAATAGGTCTTAACCTCCGTCATCCGGTGAAGCATGAGCGCGCACGTTTTCCCCGGACCATTGCTGCTGTACTTGCCACGGGGTGCATCGGCCGTTGGTTCGAGCCCCTCGGGCCACTGTTCCTGGTGAACCAGCGCAGTGAGGTAGATGTTCGAGTCCTGATACGACAGTGCAAGCGGCTTCAACCGATACCAGCACGTTTCAGCGGCACCCGCATCCCGGGGCCGATAGACGACATCAAGGCTGAGGGTGCCATCGAGCAGCGCCTCCTGAATGACCCTCAGGTGTTCTTCCTTGTACTCACCCGGCTTGAGAACAGTGAACCGGGTCCCGGTAGTGATGCGGCCTTCTGCAACCAGGTCGCGACGGGCCTTCTTCCCTACTTCCGTCGATGCATAGGCTCTGAGCTTCGCGAGGTCCTCGGTGTCGGAACGAAAGCCGAACCGATCCGCGTGCTGGAAGATGGCGGTGAGCGTCATGCACTCCATGGGAGACAAGGTCAAATCAACACTCCCTCGCCCCACGGCCCACAACAACGACTTCGCATTTGGATTCTTGGGTACCGGTTTCACCCATTCGGGCCGACCCGCCATGGCGACGAGGTCGCGGCGTGTCGTTCGGATCGAATAGGGGCCGAACTGGCTCTCCAGGGCGCTGTGTAACGCTTCAGTCTTCTGCGCACCGGTTGCGCCCTGAAGCAATTTGCGCAGGGCTGCCCGACGGCGCTCCCGGTCTGGAGCAGTGTATTTCGACCCGGCCAAAGAAAACTCCTTTCCATTAAAAATGAGGACAAAATGTGGCCCTACCAGTGGGTAACCTTTCTCCGTTGGCACGCAATCCTGCGCTGATATCGCCAACCCACTGGAGCATCAAATGAAGACCCAACAGGCCTATGCAACGCTTCCCCACGTCACTGGCTTCATCACTTGGCTGGCTGCAGAGCTTGATTCCAAGACGCTGTTCAAGCACGAATACATTGATCGCCGTAACGCCGCCAAGTGGTCGTGCGACAGCCTGTTTGGTGCCTATGAGTCCTACCGTTGGAACTTCCCCGGCAACGAGCGCCTGGGGTACACATCCGGCATGTCTTCCGCGGCCAACGCCAGCGCTCTCGGTGCACTGCGCGAGGATATCATCGCCGCCGGCCATGATGACGCGCTTGTATTGCAAGCGGCCATCGACGTCATGGCCTGGGGCGGCGTGACGGCTCGCAACGTGGACTGGCTCAAGGCCAACGAACAGGGCCTGGGCCGCACGATTCAGACCGTACGATCGGCGCTGATGACGGGCGACGAACACTCGCCGGTCCTGCAATCCAAGGCGTTGCGCTTCAACTCTGGGATGACCAAGGTATACGCCCTGCTGTGCCCCGGCATCTGCATCTATGACAGCCGAGTCGCGGCGGGTCTTGGGGCGCTGGTCGTTCAATACTGCAAGGCAAACGCCCTGACGAAAGTACCCGATGCGTTGTGCTTTCCTTGGGCTGCCGCAAAGGAAGGCAAGAATGCCGTAGCCCCCAAGCGCCGCAACCCGAGCACAGGCACCCTGCACTTCAAACGGCTGCGTTCCGGCGCCCACCATGCGCGTTGGAACCTGCGCGCCAGCCACGTACTGAACCAGGTCGCGGAACGTGCTCTTACGCTCGATACCCCGTTCCGCAACATCGAGCAGTCTGAGGACATTCGCCTGGCCATCGAGAACAGCCTGTTCATGCGAGGCTACGACCTCGGCGCGCAAAGCCTCTGAACCCCGGCCTGATTACCGTAAACGCATGATTGACTGGCAGTGAGGTCCCCATGGACGATATGACGGAATTGGACAATTTTATCCTGCGACTCGCCAAGGGCGGCATTGCCTCCGGGGCACTGCGCCGAGAGGTGATGTCGGCGCATCCCGGTCTTCGTGACAGCCACTATTTTTCCGCGTTGCTTTCGCTTCAAGATCGCGGACGGCTCGCCGGCCAGGACATCACGGGGGTCTGGGTGTTTACCTCGTTTGACGAAGAACATCGCCATGACGACCAAGCGTGCAGCCCGGCGTTTGCAGAGATGATTATTGCGACGGATTGCGCAGATAAATGGCACGAGATCGATGTCGACGAAATGATCGCTGAGCTGGATCTGATGATCCAGAAGGCACGAGCGCGCAAATCACCGTGACGGTCTGAACTCAGCGCTCTCCTGCTGTTTAGCGCAAGACAGAGCCCTGAAGGCATTGCCCTTCAGGGTTCCTTCGTTTCATCCGCCGGTGCCGCAAACCACTTCTCCCTGGGCACCCACTTCTCCTGTTGCGGGTCGTCGAAATAGTGCGGCGACATGATCTGCACGCCGTACTCGTTGAACACGTCCTGGACATTGCCGTGCAGCACACTGAGCAACACCGCACGCGGGCGAGGCTGGCTGGGAATGGCTTGGGCCACCAAGCGGTACTCCGGGTAAAAGTCCGACAGTGCGGTCTGGAAAACCTGTGGCGGTGGGTCTTCAAGAATCCCGGCGGTCCGTTTGGCGGCCTCCAGCAACATCGCTTCGACTTGCCGCCAAGGCGTGTCGTAGCCGATGGTCACGACGGTGTCGACGACGTAGCCGGCACCTTGCACCGTGCGCGAGTAATTCTTGGTCACGGTGTTGGTGATCATCGAATTGGGGAGCGTCAACACCTCGCCCAACCCGGTGCGGATGCTGGTGGTGAACATGCCCAGTTCCGTGACCGTGCCTTCGTATTCGCCAATGCGCACGAACTCCCCCGGTCGCAACGTCCGGGTGTAGGTGAGAATCAGACCAGCGGCCGCCTGCCCGACCACGCTGCTGGCCCCGAGCGAAATCATCAAGCCGATCAGCACCGTCAACCCTTTGAAGGCATCGGTACCCGCACCGGGCAAATACGGATAAGCCATCGCTAACGCGAACAGCCAGATCGCCAATGATGTCAGGCGCGTCGTGGGTTGCAGGGTTTCATAATTCAGCCAACTGAAAGTGCCCGGCGCTGCCAGGCGCCGCAGGACACGCCGGCTGAACGCGGTCATGCCACGGGCGATAAAGAAAATCGCGACGGCAACGCCCAAGCCCGGAATCGCACCGACAATGCCTTCGAGCAGATAACGGGCGACATCCAGCAAGTAATTGTTAAGGCTTTCACCCCAGGGCCGGGTGTAGGGAAAGCGCGAAAGGACGAAGCCCAGCCACTCGTAGGTCAGCAGCAACACGACGCTCCAGCGCACCAGCGCGAACGCCCGACTGACCAACAGATACAAGGAGCCGGCATCGATCAGTTGCGCGCTCCCGACCTTAAGTGACTGACTGTGCCGATGCATCAACTCCGGGAGCCGCTTGTCCAGTTTCAACCGCAGATACGCCATGCCCCACAACAAGGCGACGTAGATGACGGTCGCGAGTGCAGCGGCTGCGCCAGCCTTGAGCATCAAGTGCAGGGTGCGGGCTTCCTGGGTTTCGGTGACGACCTGACGCAACTTCTGAGCGGCCCCTTCGGCGGCCTGCTGGGCCGATGCGTATTCGACGGTATCGACGTCGTCCGGGGAAACGATAAAGGCGCGCTTCGCGCCTAGCATCACCAGATAACTCTGCTCGATCGGCGCGACGTTGACGGACGAGTCTTCAGACTCATCCAGCACTTCATTGATAACGGTTCTGGCCCGCTTGACCCTCGACTCCGGCGATTCCCCCAGCAAGGTCGCACGAAAGACCATGATGCTGCGATTGGCCACTTTCAGTTCGGCGGGATTGTCTTTGGCGCTGGGTGCGTCCACCGCCCAGGAAAAAACAGACCACAGTACTAAAAAAACGCTCGCAATCCCCAGTGCTAGCGACCTTTTTCGCATCGTTCAACCCCTCACGCCGCATGGATCAGGCCGGCGATGCAGATGACGTTCCATGCCTGTCATCTCCATGAACCAGTACGTATCGCAGCGTAGTTGAGAGGTGCAGGGTTGTCAGATTTGCCTTGGGCATCAACCCGCAGATTGAATCAGGCCCCGAAGAATCGGGGCCTGAAATGGATCACGCCGCATCAGGATTTGCGTCCTCCGCCGCCACTCTGATCATCATCTTTGCGGCCCATGTCCGACATTTTGTCCTTGTCGGCGAACTGACCGCCGCGCGCGCTTCCCTGGCCACCGCCAGTTGATTTATCGGCCTGATTTGGCCGTTGTGCGCCCGACGCCTGGCCGCCTTTCTGGCCTGGTTTGGTCATGTCATCTTTATCATCGGTAAATTCGCCGCCGCGATTTGTACCCTGCCCGCCTCCGGACATGCGGTCGGCATCGCGTGATTGCTGTCCGCCCGAAGCCTGGCCACCTTTTTGGCCTGCTCCCGACGCCCGCTGTGGATCGTTGGCATGATTGCCACTCGTAGCTTCGGTGCCTTTGTTGCCGGCTTGCGAAGCCTTGTCCCGGTCATTGCCTGGGTTATTGTTTCCTGTATTAGCCATTTCAATTCACCTCTACGTCGTTAGTCCGAGCACTGGCCCGTATAATTCGGAGGACGCCGAAAATTGAAAGTTTGAACGGAAATACAGAGCTCGCGACGAGCGGATCGGGGAATTTGGTTCCAAAAAAAACCGGCTCGGTCGACTGACGGCATGCCCGTCCGGAAAGGGCACCGTACGCCGGATTCTCAAAGCCGAACGCCGATATTTACTAGACTGAATGATTCGAAGACCACCCTCCCGCCTTCATCCCAGGAGGTCAGTGAATGACAGAACACATCGTGCACTTTCACTGCCAGATCGATCAGGCAACGACTGAGCGCTTCAGGGATTGCTGCCTGGAAGCCATTGATCAGGGCGCCACATCCCTGCTGCTGAATCTGTCCACCTGTGGCGGCAGCACCAACTTTGGCTTCACGCTCTACACCTTCCTGAAGTCATTGCCGGTACCGCTGTGCGCGATCAACGCCGGCAACATCGAATCGATGGGCATCATCATGTTCCTGGCGGCCAACCGGCGGATTACGTCGCCGCATGCCCGGTTTTTGATTCATCCGATGAACTGGTATTTCAGCCAGAAATCCGTCGACCACCAACGACTTCGGGAATACCTGTCCAGCCTCGATAACGATCTGGCGCGCTACGTGCAGATCTTCACCCTCGAAACCGCTGACGCCGCGACCAAACTCGATATTTTTCATTGCCTGTCGGCCGAGGAAAAAGTCATCGCCGCCCATGAGTCGCTGGCCTACGGGATTGCTCACGAGATGAAGCAGATGGTGTTTGCCGATGACGTCAAACACTGGAAGGTCAGTGGTGGGTGATTGATCTCAATCGATGCCAGCCCGGTACGCACACACAAAAACGCCGCTCAATGAGCGGCGTTTTTGCGTACCGAGCGTGAAACGAAATTCACCTGGGTTGTGCAAACCTCAGGCGTTTCAGTTCCAGGGACGGTCTCCGTTTTCATCCTTGATGCGGGTCGGCAGGCCCATCACGTCCAGCGCCTTGAGGAACGGCTCGGCTGGCAGCTCCTCGACGTTGGCCATGCGCTGCACGTCCCACTCGCCACGGGCGACCAGCAAGGCGGCGGCGACGGGCGGCACGCCCGCAGTGTAGGAAATGCCCTGGCTGTCGGTTTCGGCGTAGGCGTCTTCATGGTCCGCCACGTTGTAGATGAACATTTCGCGCGGCTGGCCATCCTTGGTGCCCTTGACCAGGTCACCGATGCAGGTCTTGCCGGTGTAGCCAGGCGCCAGCGAGCTCGGATCCGGCAGCACGGCCTTGACCACTTTCAATGGCACGACTTCCAGGCCTTCAGCGGTCTTGACCGGCTTCTCGGAGAGCAGGCCGAGGTTGCGCAGGACGGTGAACACATTGATGTAGTGCTCGCCGAAGCTCATCCAGAAACGCACGTTGGGCACGTCGAGGTTCTTCGACAGCGAGTGCACTTCGTCGTGGCCGGTCAGGTACAGGTTCTGCGAACCGACAACCGGCAGGTCGTCGGTGCGTTTGACTTCGAACATGGTGTTGCTGTTCCACTGACTGTTCTGCCAGCTCCACACCTGTCCGGTGAACTCGCGGAAATTGATTTCCGGGTCGAAATTGGTGGCGAAATATTTGCCATGAGAGCCGGCATTGACGTCGAGAATGTCGATCGAATCAATGCGGTCGAAATACTGTTGTTGCGCCAGTGCCGCATAGGCGTTGACCACACCCGGGTCGAAGCCCACGCCGAGAATGGCGGTGATGTTCTTCTCTTTGCACTCTTCGAGGTGGTTCCACTCGTAGTTGCCATACCACGGCGGCGTCTCGCAGACTTTGCCCGGCTCTTCGTGAATGGCGGTGTCGAGGTAAGCCACGCCGGTATCGATGCAGGCACGCAGCACCGACATGTTAAGGAACGCGGAACCGACGTTGATGACGATCTGCGATCCGGTTTCGCGGATCAGCGTCTTGGTCGCTTCGACATCCAGGGCGTTCAGCGAATAGGCCTGGATTTCGGCGGGCACTTTGAGGCTGCCCTTGGCCTTGACGCTGTCGATGATGGCCTGGCACTTGGAGATGTTGCGCGACGCGATAGCAATACGACCGAGTTCATCGTTATGCTGCGCGCACTTGTGGGCCACCACCTTGGCGACACCTCCTGCACCAATGATAAGCACGTTCTTCTTCAATTTTTCTCTCTCTCCTTCTCTGCCAGCTTACGAAAGGCTGGACATGTAGTCGTCGTAACCAAACTCTCGAACCACCTCGACTGTACCGTCGAGTTGTTTCACTACGATGGACGGCATTTTGAGGCCGTTGAACCAGTTTTTCTTGACCATTGTGTAACCCGCTGCATCAACGAACGACAGGCGGTCGCCGATGGCCAATGGCTTGGCGAATTGATACTCACCGAAAATGTCCCCGGCCAGGCAGGATTTGCCGCACACCATGAAGGTGTGTTCGCCCTCGCTCGGCGCCAGTTTGGCGTTCAGGCGATAGATCAGCAGATCGAGCATGTGCGCTTCGATGGAACTGTCCACGACCGCCAGGTGCTTGCCGTTGTAGAGGGTGTCGAGCACGGTGACTTCCAGCGATGCACTCTGCGTGATCGCGGCTTCGCCCGGTTCCAGGTAGACCTGCACGCCGTACTTCTGCGAGAACGCCTTGAGACGCGCGCAGAACTCATCCAGCGCATAACCTTCGCCGGTGAAATGAATGCCGCCACCGAGGCTGACCCACTCGACCTTATGCAGCAGATGGCCGAAGCGCTCTTCGATGGTGCACAGCATCTGGTCGAACAGGCTGAAGTCGCCGTTCTCGCAGTTGTTGTGGAACATGAAACCGGAGATGTGCTCGATCACTTGCTCGATCTTCACCGGGTCCCACTCGCCCAGGCGGCTGAAGGGCCGCGCCGGATCTGCCAGCAGGTAATCCGAGCTGCTGACTTGCGGGTTGACCCGCAGACCGCGAACCTTGCCGGTGGAGGCTTCGGCAAAGCGCTGCAACTGACCAATGGAGTTGAAGATGATCTTGTCGCAGTTCTCGAGCATCTCCTCGATTTCGTCATCGGCCCAGGCCACGCTGTAGGCGTGGGTCTCGCCCGCGAATTTTTGTCGACCGAGCTTGAGCTCGTAGAGCGAAGACGACGTGGTGCCGTCCATGTATTGCTCCATCAGATCGAACACCGACCAGGTGGCGAAGCACTTGAGCGCCAGCAGGGCCTTGGCCCCGGACTGTTCGCGCACATAGGCAATCTTCTGCAGGTTCACCAGCAGCTTTTGTTTGTCGATGAGGTAGTACGGCGTTTTGATCATTTCGAGGCCTCCGGCAAGGCCAGCCAAAAAAAGGATGCGCATTGTGCCTTCACTGGCTGCATATCGAAAGAGCAGAAAGTGTAGTTCGCTCTGACAGGCGGCCCGTGTCGCTGTACCCGGGCGCCGACTGGCGGGCAGTGTGGCAAGTTTCGAGCACTGACTTACACTGCGATAACCCACTGCGAAGCCAACATGAAAACGTCCACGGCCCTTTTCAACTGTCTGCTCGCTGCCAGCCTGTGCGCGGCGGCGAGCACCTGTGCGAATGCAGCGTCCTTCAAGACCAGCTTCGACTGCGCCACGGCACAGGTATCCGTCGAAAAACTCATCTGTCGCGACCCGCAACTGGCGCAGATGGACCTTGAGCTGTTGCGCCTTTATCGCCTCGCACTCACGGATGAACGCTCAGTGCCGCCGCCCAGCAAAGTCATGATCGACCAGCAATTCTGGATCGATGCGCGCAATCAATGTGGTTCCTCGGCGGAGCCCAGGGCTTGCACGATTCGAAGCTATGCCGAGCGCGCCTACCAGCTGCGCCAGGGCTCGGCGATTGTAAGAACCCGAGACCCCGACAGGCTGACCGAGGGCCCCCTGACGTTTCGCTGCACAGGCTTCAACACGCCGATTGCCGCCTCCTTCTTCATCACCCAGCCGGGGGTCGTGTACCTGAAATGGGCGAACACTTCGGTCACCCTGAACCAGGTGCCGAGCGATTCCGGCGCGCATTACACCGGCAAGGACAGCCAGGGGATGTACAGCTTCTGGCAGGACGGTAACGACGCCCTGTTCCAGAAGCCGGGATCGGGGGAAATGCGCTGTACGGCCGATTCGGGCGGGTAGCCAGCGGCAAGTTCCGCTGAATGCAATACCGTCATCGCCAGCAAGCTGGCTCCCACAGGGAGCGGGCCGCTCAATCAGGTCGTCGGCAACTGAAAATCGGCGCCGGTGTACGCAAGGTTGGAGTCAGTGGCTTGCTGTCCGCGATACCGTCGCTGGCCAGACGGGCCAAGAGATTTCGCGGGGTCAGTCGCCCTCCTCCGGCCGATCCTGTACCCATTGCCAGAACAACTGATAGCCGACCGCAAGCACCACCGGGCCGATGAACAGGCCGATGATTCCGTTCGTGACCATACCGCCCAGAGCCCCGATCAGAATCACTGGCATCGGCACATCTACACCGCGCCCCAGCAGCAACGGCTTGAGGACGTTATCCACCAGGCCGGAGACGAAGACGTAGATGGCGAACGTGATGGTCGCCGTGCTGGCGCCCTCAGTGGCAAACACATAGGCGATCACCGGTATCGTAATCAGTGTGACCGGCAACTGCATGATCCCGAGCAACAGCACTGCCAGCGCCAGCAAACCCGCACCCGGAATGCCCTTGACCACAAAACCGAGACCTACCAACAGCATCTGGATGAAGGCAATGCCCACCACCCCCAGCGCCACCGCGCGGATCGTGGCGGTGCACAGTTCGGCAATTTTCGGCCCCTTGGCCGGGCCACTGACACGCGACGCGATCTGTACGGCGCTGCGACTGCCGGCCTCACCGTACGCCATGAAGATGCCGGCGATGATCAGCGCGAAGATGAAGGTGAGAAACCCCATGCCGACACCGGCCAGCTTGCTAAGCAGAGTCAGGCTGACACCCTTGATCTGCGGGATGTACTTCTGAGTCAAACCCGGAAGATCGTTGTAAGCCTGCGCCCACAGCGCCGAAAGCGGCTTGCCCACCAACGGCCAGCCCGCGACGGATTCCGCCGGCGGAGGAATATCGATCCCGCCTTCCTTGACCACGCTGATGGCATGCTCGACCGAATCGGCGATCGAGGTGCCCAACAGGTAGATCGGCACCATCAAAATGATGATGGCGACCAATATGATCAGCGTCGCAATGCGCCCGTCTTTTTGTCCCAACGGGCCTTTCAACCGTTCTTGCAGTGGGTAAAGAGTGATTGCCAGGATCACCGACCACAGCATCAGGTCGCGGAATGGCTGGAATATCTCGAAGCAGAACAGCACCAGAACAATAATAAGTCCGGCTCGAATCAGGACGTCCAGCAGACTGCGAGTGAGGGTTTTCTCGGTGAGGGTCGTAGGCACCATTACTGCCTCCTTGCAGGTCACTGCTGAGGATTGTGGTCGGTTAGCCCAGCATAGACGCTCAACAGAAAACGTGAGGCGCTACGCTAATTAACCGGGGTCAGCGGCAACTCAGCACATTCACTCAATATCCTTCCCGCCAACTGCGTAATCCTGTGGCCCTCACTCACCCTGTAAGGACATCGCCATGGCTATCGCAAAAGCTGTTCCCGGCAAAACCCTGCTGACCCCGACCGACCACACCCTGATCATGATCGATCACCAGTCGCAGATGTCTTTTGCAACCAAATCCATTGATGCGGTGACGTTGCGCAACAACGCTGCACTGGTCGCCAAGGCGGCTCGCGGCTTCAAGGTCTCGACCATTCTCACCACCGTGGCCGAGAAAAGTTTCTCCGGTCCGATTTTCGACGAAATCAAGTCGGTGTTTCCGGAACACAACGTGATTGACCGCACCAGCATGAACACCTGGGAAGACGAGCGCATTGCGGTCGAAGTCAATAAGATCGGCAAGCAGAAAATCGTTCTCGCGGGGCTGTGGACTTCCGTGTGCATCGTTGGGCCGGCGCTGTCGGCGATCGATCAGGGGTTTGAGGTGTATGTGATTGCCGATGCTTGCGGTGATGTGTCTACCGAAGCGCATGAAATGGCCATGCAGCGCATGATCCAGATCGGGGCCCGGCCGATGACTTCGCTGCAATACCTGCTTGAACTGCAGCGTGACTGGGCGCGTAGCGAGACGTATGAAGAGACCGTGAAGACTTCGATTGCCAATGGCGGGTCTTATGGGTTGGGGTTGATTTATGCGAAGACGATGTTTGGGGCTTCGGAAGGGCACTGAGTGTTAATGGCGTAGGCGAATAGCCTACCGCCCGACCTGATTTTTCTGATTCGCGCATTTCCCCTGTGGGAGCCAGCCTGCTGGCGATGGACGTCAACGATAACGCGCCCTGCCTGGAAGATCGCGTTGTCTGGGCGTCCATCGCCAGCAGGCTGGCTCCCACATTTTTGAACGGGCAATCCAAAAACCTACCGTTTCAACGTCTCACTGGGAAGTTCGCCAAACAACCCGCGATAGCTGCTGGAAAACCGCCCTAAATGCCAAAACGACCAGCGCATCGCCACTTCGGCAACGGTCGTTTCCATCGGCGAACGGCTCAATAATTCACGCCGGGCGCTGTTCAGGCGACGCAAGCGCAGCCAATGGGTTGGCGTCATCCCCGTATACGCCTTGAACGCATGCTGCAATTGCCGCAATGAAACCCCCGCCAACTCGGAAAGCTCCATCAGGTTCAAGGTTTCTTCCGGCGAATCCGCCGCCCACTCCCCGATACGCCGCATCACCCCGCGCTCCTGCGCACGCCGCTGCAAACCGCCGTGATCCAGGCAAACACAGGCATTGTCGAGAATGTACAGGCAATCCTCCAGCAACTGCTGCGTCAACGCCTCCTTGCTGGGCGGATCGAACGTCTGCGCCAAACGGGTCAGCGTGCTGCTCAACCAGCGACTGAACAACCCGTTCTGCTGCGAATTCAGCGGTGCCATGAACAACCCTTCGAGCCTGCCGACATCCAGCCCGTGGCGCCGCACAAACTCCGGACCGAACACCACGGCGATTTCCTGGTAGTTCTCCGGGGTGATCCAGATATTGCGGCTTTCGCCATTCAGCAGGTACAGCGCGTTGTCACTGCGATCAAAACAGAACGCCAGGGAACCTGGCGGTGCGCTGAAATTCTGTTCGACCCGGGTGTTCATGTGTTCTTCGTAAATCTCCACGCCCTGCAGGTCCAGATAGCGCACCAGCCCGGCGAAATGCCCCGGCGACATCTGCTGGTAATGCTGCTCCCAACCCGGCGTGGCGCGGATTTGCTCGGCCACGTCAGCGGTGTTGAACGCTTGGACTTGTAAGGAGTTGCACATCGTCATGGAAAGACCTTACGCACTCGTTTGGTGCGTTTTGGTGCTGCTGAAAGTGGATAGATGGAACTGCAAGGCTCGCCCAAGATAGTCGTCAACGCGTCACAGGGGAAGTGTGTGGTGGATGAAACCAACCTCCCCGGCGTTAATAAAACCAATAACGAGGTCTTTATGAATGTCCCTTTCGATCAGCTGTTTACCTGGCTGAAAGATCACAAGATTACCGAAGTCGAGTGCGTCGTCAGCGACCTGACCGGCATTGCACGCGGCAAAATCGCACCCACCAACAAGTTCCTGCATGAGCGAGGCATGCGCCTGCCGGAAAGTGTGCTGTTGCAAACGGTAACCGGGGACTTTGTCGACGACGACATCTACTACGACCTGCTCGACCCGGCCGACATCGACATGGTGTGCAAGCCGGATGCAGACGCGGTGTACGTGGTGCCATGGGCCATCGAGCCCACCGCCATCGTGATTCACGACACCTTCGACAAGTTCGGCAACCCGATCGAACTGTCGCCGCGCAACGTGCTGAAAAAAGTCCTGCAGCTGTACACCGACAAAGGCTGGCGCCCGATTGTTGCACCGGAAATGGAGTTCTACCTGACCCAGCGCTGCGAAGACCCGGACTTGCCACTCAAGGCACCGCTGGGCCGTTCGGGCCGCGCGGAAAGCGGTCGCCAGTCGTTTTCCATCGACGCGGCCAACGAATTCGATCCGCTGTTCGAAGACGTCTACGACTGGTGCGAACTCCAGGGCCTGGACCTCGACACGCTGATTCACGAAGACGGCCCGGCGCAGATGGAAATCAACTTCCGTCACGGCAACGCGCTGGACCTGGCGGACCAGATCACCGTGTTCAAGCGCACCATGCGTGAGGCCGCACTGAAGCACAACGTCGCGGCGACCTTCATGGCCAAACCGATCGGTGACGAGCCCGGCAGCGCCATGCACATCCACCAGAGCGTGGTCGACATCGCCACCGGCAAGCCGATCTTCGTCGATGCCGACGGCAATATGAGCGAACTGTTCCTGCACCACATCGGCGGCTTGCAAAAGTACATCCCGAAAGTGCTGCCGATGTTTGCGCCCAACGTGAACTCGTTCCGCCGCTTCCTGCCGGACACCTCGGCGCCGGTCAACGTTGAGTGGGGCGAAGAAAACCGCACCGTCGGCCTGCGTGTGCCGACCTCGAGCCCCGACGCGATGCGTGTCGAAAACCGTTTGCCCGGCGCCGATGCCAACCCCTACCTGGCCATCGCCGCCAGCCTGTTGTGCGGCTACCTCGGCATGGTCGACCGAGTTGAACCAAGCGCGGCAGTCACCGGGCGAGCCTACGAGCGGCGCAACCTGCGTCTGCCGATCACCATCGAAGACGCATTGACGCAGATGGAAGAATGCGAGGCCATCGAGCGTGTCCTGGGCGAGAAATTCGTTCGCGGGTACGTCGCGGTGAAACGCGCCGAGCACGAAAACTTCAAGCGCGTGATCAGCTCCTGGGAGCGTGAGTTCCTGCTCTTTAGCGTCTAAGTCTTGAACTGTTTGTAAGGGCTCCTTCGCCGGCTTGCCGGCGATGAGGCCGGTAGTCTCAGCATCATCATTAACTGTAAGAACGCCATCGCGAGCAGGCTCGCTCCCACAAAAAAACCAATAACCAAGAGGTGTCGCCATGCGTCTATTGAAATCCATTGTTCCGGTCACGCTGGCCCTGCTGGTCAGCGCTGTTGCACAGGCCCAACCCACGGTCAGTGTCTATAACTGGACCGATTACATCGGCGAGACCACCCTCGCCGACTTCCAGGCAAAAACCGGGATCAAGGTGATCTACGACGTCTTCGACTCCAATGAAACCCTGGAGGGCAAATTGCTCGCCGGCCGTACCGGCTATGACGTGGTGGTGCCGTCCAACCACTTCCTCGCCCGCCAGGTAAAAGCCGGTGCGTTCCTCAAGCTCGATCGAGCACAACTGCCCAACTTCAAGAACCTCGACCCGAAACTGCTGGCGCTGCTGGAGAAAAACGACCCGGGCAACGAGCACTCCGTGCCGTACCTGTGGGGCACCAACGGCATCGGCTACAACGTCGACAAGGTCAAGCAGGTGCTGGGCATCGACCACATCGATTCCTGGGCCGTGCTGTTCGAACCGGAAAACATCAAGAAACTCAGCCAGTGCGGCGTGTCGATGATGGACTCGGCGGATGAAGTGTTCCCGGCGATCCTCAACTACATGGGCATGGACCCGCGCAGTGAAAATCCGGAAGACTACAAAAAAGCCGAGGCCAAGCTGCTGAGCATTCGGCCTTACGTCACTTATTTCCACTCGTCCAAGTACGTGTCTGACCTGGCCAATGGCGATATCTGCGTGGCCTTCGGTTATTCGGGCGACGTGTTCCAGGCCGCCAGCCGGGCCAAGGAAGCCAAGAACGGTGTGAACATCGCCTACGCCATCCCGAAGGAAGGCAGTAACTTGTGGTTCGACCTGCTGGCCATTCCCGCCGACGCCGCCAACCCGAAAGAAGCGCACGCCTTCATCAATTACCTTCTGGACCCGCAAGTGATTGCCAAGGTCAGCGCTTCGGTCGGCTACGCCAACCCGAACCCGGCCGCCAAGCAATACATGGACCCGGAGCTGGTCAGCAATCCCGAGGTGTATCCGTCCCAGGAAGTCCTCGACAAACTCTACATTTCGACCACCCCGCCCCAGGCGATCATGCGTTTGATGACCCGTTCCTGGAGCAAAGTGAAGTCCAACAAATGAATAACGAACATGCACAGTCCTATTACGCCGCGACTGCCCACAGCCTGACGCCCTTCCCTGCGCTGACCGAGGATCGGGTGGCCGATGTCTGCGTGATCGGCGGCGGCTTCACCGGCGTCAATACGGCCATCGAACTGGCGCAGCGCGGATTGTCGGTGGTGTTGCTGGAGGCGCGGCGGATCGGCTGGGGGGCCAGCGGACGCAACGGCGGGCAGTTGATCCGTGGCATCGGCCATGACGTGTCCGGTTTCGCCCGCCACGTCGGTGAAGACGGCGTGCGGTACCTGGAGCGCGCGGGGATCGAATCGGTGCAAGTGGTGGCCAACCGCGTCCGCGAACACGGCATCGACTGTGACTTGCGCTGGGGCTTTTGTGAACTGGCCAACACCAAGGCGCAGTTCGCGGCCTTCAAGGCTGAACACGAAAGCCTCGGTGAGTCGGGTTACCCTCACGTCACCCGACTCGTCGGGCCCGATCAGATCCGGCAACAGGTGGTGGACTCCGGCGTCTACGCCGGCGGCCTGATCGACATGGGCTCCGGCCACTTGCACCCGCTCAACCTGGTCCTTGGCGAAGCGCGACTGGCGAGCAGCCTTGGCGTGCAAATCTTCGAGCATAGCCCGGTGCTGGACGTGGTCCATGGCGCCACCGTGCAGGTTCGCTGCGCCGGTGGCACGGTGCGCGCCGGCAGCCTTGTACTGGCCTGCAACGCGCATCTGGAAGAACTCGAACCGAAACTCAGCGGCAAAGTACTCCCGGCGGGCAGTTACATCATCGCCACCGAACCACTGTCGGCCGAGCTTGCGGCCACATTGATCCCGCAAAACCTGGCGCTGTGCGACCAGAAAGTCGGGCTCGATTACTACCGGCTCTCGGCAGACCGGCGCTTGCTGTTCGGCGGCGCGTGTCATTACTCCGGGCGCGACCCGGCGGATATCACGGCCTACATGCGCCCGCACATGCTCAAGGTGTTTCCGCAATTGGCGGGCGTGCGCATCGACTATCAATGGGGCGGCAAGATCGGCATCTCGGCCAATCGTTTTCCACAGGTGGGGCGTTTGAGCCAGCACCCGAACGTGTTCTATGCCCAAGGGTATTCCGGGCATGGCCTGAACGTTACGCACTGGTGCGCGAAGCTGTTGGGCGAAGCGATTCATGCCGGGCACAGTGAGGGCTTCGACGTGTTCAGCGCCGTGCCGCACATGACTTTTCCGGGCGGGCCGATGCTGCGTTCGCCGCTGTTGGCGCTGGGGATGTTCTGGTATCGATTGCGGGAGGTGCTGGGTTGATCAATTTCAATTGGCCTTGAGGTGACTGACCGTACGCCATCGCGAGCAGGCTCGCTCCCACAGGAGCTCTCCGTTGTTCACAAATGCTGTGTTCAATGAAGATCGTAGGTGGGAGTGAGCCTGCTCGCGATGAACGATGACGCGGTTCATTCGTCGTTTCAGTCTTTTAATTTGCTCAATTGCGAGGCACTTCTATATTGAGGAGGTGCTCTGACTTATAAGCCTCCTATCGAGCCTGGCCCATGGCGACCACTGACCAGCTGATCATCTGCGAGCACTGCGACAGCGTGTACGAGAAAGTCACGCTCGCCAAACATCAGAAAACCCTGTGTACGCGCTGCGGCGGCGTGCTGCAGCGCTATAACGGCATGACCGTGGAGCAGCGCCTGGCGCTGACCCTCACCGCGTTGGTCGTGTGGATTTTCGCCAATTTCTACCCGGTCATGAGCATCAGCCTCCAGGGCCTGAAAAATAGCGCAACACTCTGGGACTCAGTGTTGGCCCTCAGTCTGGGGCCGATCACCTTTATTGCGATGGTGGCCGCGATTGCGATGATCATCGCGCCGATATTCCAGCTGCTGCTGTTGATCTGGGTCTTGAGCTTCGCCCTCGCCTCCCGGCGTTCGCCCGGTTTCAAATTCTGCATGCGCTGGCTGGAAACGCTCCGGCCTTGGAGCATGCTGGAAGTCTGCCTGCTGGGGGCGATGGTCGCGGTCATCAAGCTCGCCGGATTACTGGACGTATTGCCCGGCATCGGCCTGTTTGCCCTGGCCGTGCTCAGCCTGATGATGATCCGCATCGCCGGGCGCGATATTCGTGAACTGTGGGACATCGTATGAAAACGCCTCCCGTCGCCAGCGATCTCAATCTGTGCCTGTGCCACACCTGCGGGCTGGCGTGTGACACGACCAATGACCCCCACGAATGTGAGCGCTGCGGCGCCCCCCTGCATCGACGCAAAACCAACTCGCTGACCCGGACCTGGGCGTACATGTTCACCGCCCTGGCGTTTTACGTCCCCGCCAACCTGTTGCCGGTGATGAACACCAAAATGGTCGGCAATGGCGCCGACAGCACCATCATGAGCGGCGTGCTGGAGTTCTGGGAAGCCGGCGCCTGGGACATTGCCCTGATCATTTTCATTGCCAGCATCGCGGTGCCGGGCATCAAGTTCGTGGCCATCACCCTGCTGCTGATCACCGTGCGCCGCGACAGTTCGTGGGCGCGCAAGGAGCGGTCGAAGTTGTACCGTTTTGTCGAGGTCATCGGTTATTGGTCGATGCTCGATGTGATCGTGGTGGCCCTGGTGGCCTCGCTGGTGAAATTCCAGGCCCTGGCCGACATCGAGCCGCGTGCGGGCATTCTGTTTTTCGGCCTGGTGGTGGTGTTCACCATGCTGGCGGCGATGAGTTTCGACCCGCGCCTGATCTGGGACACGCGGGATCAATCAGACAACGAGGAGACCATGGATGAAGTCGCAAGCCACTGACGGGCCGCTAGCCCCCGGGCAAGCCCCTGTAAAAACTCGTCGTTTCAGCGTGTCGCTGGTCTGGATCGTGCCAATCGTCGCGGTTCTGGTGGGCATCTCGCTGGTGGTCCACAGCATCCTGCAGGAAGGGCCGACCATCACCGTGACCTTCAAGACCGGTGACGGCCTGACGGCCAACAAGACTGAAGTCAAATACCGCAACGTGGTGATCGGCCACGTGTCTGACGTGGAACTCAGCAGCGACCAGAAGAGCGTCAACGCGACGATCAAACTGGCCAAACAGGCAGAAATTTTCACTCGCGAAGATTCGCAGTTCTGGGTGGTACGCCCGCGCATCGGTGCGGGTGGCGTGTCGGGTATCGATACCCTGCTCTCCGGCGATTACATCGGCGCCGACATCGGGCAGGCCAATGGCCGCGCGAAGGACTTCAAGGGCCTTGAAAACCCGCCGCCTATCACCTACGGCGAACCGGGCAAGCGCTTTACCCTGCACACCCAGGACCTCGGTTCACTGGACATCGGTTCCCCGGTCTACTACCGCAAGATTCCGGTGGGCCAAGTGGTGGCCTACGCCCTGGACCCCGACGGCAAAGGGGTCAACATCGAATTGTTCATTCATGCGCCCAATGACCAGTACGTCACCGAAAACACCCGGTTCTGGAATGCCAGCGGTGTGGACGTGAGCGTCGGCGCCAACGGTGTGTCGGTGAAAACCGAGTCGTTATCATCGATTCTGGTCGGCGGTATTGCCTTCCGCGCACCCGATTACAGCCCGGACGACAAACCCGCCGCCGAAGAATATGCCTATGAGCTGTTCGACGATCAGCAAACCGCGTTGGCGCCACCCGAGGGCAAGGCTCAATACTTGAGCCTGCGTTTCGACCAGGCCTTGCGCGGGCTCAAGGTCGGTGCTCCGGTGGAATTCCTCGGCATGGAGTTCGGCAAAGTCGTGTCGATCAATCTGGATTTCGACCCGCAGAAGCGCATCTTCCCGGTCAATGTCGGCATCGTCATTTACCCGCAACGGCTCGGCACAGCCCACACCAAAATGCTCAAGGCCTTGAATCATGACCCCAATGACGAAGCCGCCAGCATACGGTTGATGGGTTCCTTCGTCGAAAACGGCCTGCGGGCCCAGGCGCGTAGCGGCAATCTGTTGACCGGCCAGCTGTATATCGCCCTCGATTTTTACCCCAAGGCTGAAAAGGTCGTGTTCGACCCGAACCTGCGCCCCGCGATGATTCCGACCATTCCTGGCAGCCTCGAGGAATTGCAGGGGAAACTGGAGGCCATGGTCGACAAGATCAACAAACTCCCGATCGAACGTATTGCCGGCAACCTCGACAGCAACCTCGTCGAGTTGCGCAAAGGCTTGACGCAGTTCAACGCCAAGACCCTGCCGGGCGTGCAAACCACCCTCTCGGATGTCAGCAAAACCCTGCAATCAGCCAACTCGACACTGGCCGATGACTCGCCGCAACGCGAAAAACTGTCACAAACACTGGATGAGCTCGGGCGCACCTCGCGTTCCTTGCGTGACCTTGCGGATTATCTCGGACGGCATCCCGAATCGCTGATTCGCGGCCGCCCCGAAAACGCCGCGCCAATGGATATGCAAGGGCCACCGAGCAAATGACCACAGGAGCATCACCCATGGCTTTTCCGCTGAAAATTATGCTGGTTGCCGCGCTGTCGTTGCTCGCCGCCTGCCGCAGCGATCCGATCCAGTTCCATACGTTGACGCCGGCCCAACCGAGCACGAATTCACGGATGGCAGCGGACATCCCGATCGAAGTCCTTACCGTCCCGCCCCAGGTCGATCGCCAGCAGATTGTCGTTCGTCAGGGCAACACCACCATGGCGATCCTGGAAACCGATTGGTGGGGCGCTAGCCTGGTGGATGAATTGCGTAGCGCGCTGCTCGACCAGATGGTCAACGGCAATCCTCAACGCAAAGTCTCGGTGCGGGTGGAAGTGCAGCGCTTCGATTCGATTCCGGGCCAATACGCGCTGATCGACGTCAAATGGCGCCTGCGCACGGCCGGTGAAGGCGACAGCGCGCTGGTGACGTGCCGCAGCACCTTGCAGACACCTTCAGGGCCGTCCATCGATGAACTGGTCGCAGCCCAGCAGAGCAACGTCAAGCGTCTGGCCGCCCTGATCAGTCAGGCATCCAGAGGGGCACAGAAAACCTGCCCTTCGGCTTGATCATTCTCCCTCGGTTCAACGGTGAAAACGTCACCGTTGAACCCTTCACCGCCACCCGTTCATGTCCGGCAAACGCCACGTTTTAAGAGCGCGTAAAAGACATTAATTATCAAAAATCAACTAATTAACCCTGCCGAATACCCTCCGCGATTTTTTCACATTCGTTTCACTCCTCCGCTACTCAGCTGAACTTAGTTTGCCCGGACTCCTGCAACTCAAGATCCCTGGCAAATCATGAACTCCCGATTAACAAAACTGGCCTTTATCCTCGTCGCCCTGGCGATTGTCGTTGTGGTGACGGGATTCGCCTTGTGGCCGAAATCACCGGCCAACCTGGCACATTCCAGCGCCCGCGAGACCGCTGAACTGATGCGACGCTGGCAAGCCGGCGATATCGTGGTGCTCGTCCGGCACGCAGAGCGCTGCGACCAGTCCAGCAATCCGTGCCTGGGTCCCCTGGACGGAATTACCCGTGTCGGCAGCGACTCCGCAGTGGCCCTGGGTCAGCGCTTTACGCAGCTGGGCATGGCTCAGACCGACGTGTTCAGCAGCCCGTTGACGCGTACAGCCCAAACTTCACACGACATGTTCGGCCACGACGCCGTCGCCCAGGACTGGCTCGCCAGTTGCGGCAGCGGCCTGCGCAACGATGTCGTGGCGCATAAGCGTGCCCATCACAATTTACTGCTGGTCACTCACAGTGGCTGCATCCGTGACTTTGAAGCAGCGACAGGCTTTGCGCATGCGGCGAAGAGCAAGTACGTGAGTTCGTTGTTTATCAGTGTTGATGCCACGGGTGAACTTCAAGTGTTGGGCATTGCAAACGCCGAAGGCTGGCCCGCACTTCTGAGCAAACAATAAACATCGAAAGCAACTTCAACCGCGCCAAGGCCCAACCATGACGTCACATACGCCGTTGCCTTCCCCTGCCGATCTATCCCGCCGTACTGCACAACCACCAATGCGCATCGAGCGCTGGCTGATCCCCGGTTTGCTGTTGGCATTTGTCGTGTTCTACCTCCTGCCGCTCATGTCCCATGGTCTGTGGATCCCCGACGAAACCCGCTATGGCCAGATCAGCCAGGAAATGCGTCTGAGCGGCGACTGGATCGCCCCGCACTTCATGGGCATTCGCTACTTCGAGAAACCCATCGCCGGTTACTGGATGATTGCCATCGGCCAGGCGGTGTTTGGCGACAATCTGTTCGGCGTACGAATTGCCTCGGCACTGAGCTCCGGGATGAGCGTCTGGCTAGCGTACCTGCTCGCTCGTCGCCTCTGGGACGATCCGCGCAAAAGCGCGGCGTGCGCGCTGTTCTACATGAGTTTCGGTTTGATTGCCGGCCAGGCCGGCTACGCCAACCTTGATCCGCAATTCACGTTCTGGGCGAATCTGAGCCTGTTGGCCCTGTGGTTTGCCATCGATGGTCGCTCTCCTCGCCACAAGGCCGGCGCCTGGGCACTGTTGGGCTTGGCCTGTGGCATGGGTTTCATGACCAAAGGCTTCCTGGCCGGGCTGCTGCCGGTATTGATTGCCCTGCCCTACATGCTGTGGCAACGCCGCGTGGGCGAACTGCTGCGCTACGGCCCTTTGGCTGTGCTGGTCGCAGCGGTGATCTGTTTACCGTGGGTACTCGCGATTCACCATCAGGAGCCGGACTTCTGGCGATTCTTTTTCTGGAACGAGCACATCCGCCGTTTCGCCGCCGATGATGCGCAGCACGCACGTCCGTGGTGGTTTTACCTGCCTCTGCTGGTTGCATCGAGCCTGCCTTGGGCGGTGCTGCTGCCCACTACCTTCGTTCAGGGCTGGAAGCAAAAGCGCCATCCGGCGATCGCGTTTCTGCTGATCGCGTTGCTGCTTCCGCTGGCGTTCTTCAGCCTGAGCAGCGGCAAACTGCCGACCTACATCATGCCGTGCCTGCTGCCGCTGGCCTTGCTGATGGGGCATGCCGTCATGCAACTGCTGGATCAGCAGCGCGGCCGGGCGATTCGCCTCAATGGCGTGGTCAACGTAGTCCTGGGCACCGCAGCGCTGATCGCCCTGCTCTATGTACAAACCACCAAGGAGATCTACGAAAACACCGAGATGTTCAGCTTGTCGCTGGTGTTTATCGTTCTAATTGGCTGGATCATCACCAACGCCCTGCAAATCCTGCGGCCACTGCTGTTCTGGGGCGCACCGGCCATTGGCATGGGCTTGTTGGTGGCGTTGTTGCCAGCGGCCATGCCGGCTCAGATTGTCGAGAGCAAGATGCCGGACCCGTTCATCGGCGAACACCTGGATGCGTTAGATCAGACCACCTCATTGCTCAGCAATGACCTGGGTTCGGCGTCTGCGCTGGCCTGGCGCCTGAAGCGGCCGCAAGTCGATCTGTTCAACACGGTCGGTGAGCTGAAATATGGCCTCGACGATCCGGCCATGGCCCCACGCATCGTCACCAAAGAGAATGTCGGGGAGTGGATGACCGAGGCCCGCAAAAAAGGGGCGGTCGGTGTGGTCATGCGGGTCAACAGTGTTCAGGAAATTCAGGAGGTCGAGTTGCTACCGGTGGACGGCAAGCGCTATCAACGTGGCAACCTGCAGATTCTGATTTTCCCCAAGAGCCAGCCCTGACAGTTCCTGCGCTCGAAAAAAAACGAGGCCCACCGGGCCTCGCTCAATAAACGTTAACAACCTGTCAGCGAGTGAGCGTCTGGATGACCTCGCTCGCGCCGCAAATGACACGGCGTAACGATTAATTTGACGTTTTTTTCTCATCTCGCCCCCTACATTCCCCGCCCTTTAAGCTGCAAATGATTCGTATTGTTCTACACTCAACGACGACCTTACCCATCGATCCTGTCGAATCCGAATGCACGATTCCAAAAATAAATCAGGAGCTGTCCGCGCATGAATTCTTCTTTCCCGTCTTTCCTGAAAAAAGCATTGCTGGTCACCGCGCTGATCGGCGCCGGGCATGTGTATGCGGCTGACACCGTCGGCATCGTTGTCTACAACGCGCAACACGAAAGCCTGACCAAGGCGTGGGCAGCGGGCTTTACTGAGGAAACCGGCATTCCGGTCACGCTGCGCAACGGCGACGATACCGAGATGGGTAATCAGATCGTGCAGGAAGGCACCTCGTCTCCGGCGGATGTGTTCCTGACCGAAAACTCCCCCGCCATGGTGCTGGTCGACAACGCAGGGCTGTTCGCGCCGGTTGCGCCGACCACCCTTGAGCAAGTGGATGCGGCCTACCGCCCGGCGCATGGCAAATGGGTCGGCATCGCCGCGCGCTCCACGGTGTTCGTCTACAACCCGGGCAAGTTGCCTGAAGCCCAATTGCCCAAGTCGCTGATGGACCTCGCGGGGCCCGAGTGGAAAGGTCGCTGGGGGGCTTCGCCGGCCGGCGCCGACTTCCAGGCTATCGTCGCGGCGGTGCTGGAACTCAAGGGCGAAGCCGCCACGCTCGACTGGCTCAAGGCGATGAAAACCAACGCCACCGTATACCGTGGCAACAGTGCGGTCCTGAAAGCAGTCAACGCCGGCCAGATCGACAGCGGCGTGATCTATCACTATTACAGTTTTGGCGATCAGGCCAAGACCGGCGAAAACAGCAAGAACACCGCCCTGCACTACTTCAAGCACAAAGACCCGGGCGCGTTTGTCAGCGTCTCGGGCGGCGGCGTCCTGGCCTCCAGCAAAAACAAGGAACAAGCCCAGGCGTTTCTGAAGTGGGTCACGGGAAAAGAAGGTCAGGACGTGCTCAAGAACGGCAAATCGTTTGAATACGCGGTGGGTAAAGACGCCGAATCCAACCCCAAACTGGTGCCTCTGCAACAGCTCGACGCACCGAAGGTCGATGCCTCGAAACTCGACAGTAAAAAAGCCGTGGAGCTGATGACTCAGGCCGGACTGCTCTAATTGATGCCTGAAACGCTACCGACGGGTGTCGCCACGACGATACCCGCGAATTTACAGCGACGATCTCGTGGTCTTTTTGCGGGCCGCGGCGGCGCGTGGGTGGTCGGTCTGGCGGTGCTGGTGTCATTGCTGGCCCTGTTGCCGATTGCGTTCGTGATGGGCGTGTCCATCCAGACTGGCTGGGCAACCCTTGAGACGCTGCTGTTTCGGCCACGGGTTGGCGAACTGCTGGTCAACACCGTATTGCTGGTGGTGATCACCATTCCGTTGTGCATCGTGCTGGGCGTGTCACTGGCGTGGCTGACCGAGCGCACTAACCTGCCCGGGCGACGCGGCTGGTCGTTGCTGGCCACTGCGCCTCTGGCGGTGCCGGCGTTTGTTCACAGCTACGCCTGGGTCAGCCTGGTACCGCCGATCCATGGGCTGTTTGCCGGGGTGCTGGTCTCGGTCATCGCCTACTTTCCGTTTCTGTACCTGCCGATCGCAGCGACATTGCGCCGACTGGATCCGGCCATCGAAGATGTCGGGGAATCGCTGGGGCTGAAGCCTTGGGCGGTGTTTTTCCGCGTAGTGTTGCCGCAACTGCGGCTGGCGATCTGCGGCGGTGCGTTGTTGGTGGGGCTGCACTTGCTGGCCGAATATGGCTTGTACGCGATGATCCGTTTCGACACCTTCACCACGGCGATTTTCGATCAGTTCAAATCCACCTTCAACGGCCCAGCCGCCAACACGCTGGCCAGTGTGCTGGCCCTGTGTTGCCTGGCGATGCTGACTGTCGAGTCGGCTGCGCGCGGCTCTGCGCGTTATGCCCGCGTCGGCTCGGGCAGTGCCCGCGAGCAGCGCGTCGTGCGCCTGAAACCCGCCAATACCGCCCTCGCCCTGACGTTACAGATCGTGACCTGCGCGCTGGCGCTGGGGGTGCCGTTGATTACGTTGGGCAAATGGCTGATCGCCGGCGGCACGCAGGTCTGGCAGATGGACGAACTGATGCCGGCGCTGGAGCAGACGCTGATGCTCGGTGCCGCCGGCGCCCTCCTCACAACGTGCGCGGCGTTCCCGATTGCCTGGCTGTCGATACGTTCGCCGGGACGTCTGCAACGGGTACTGGAGAGCTGCAACTACATCACCAGTTCGTTGCCGGGCATTGTGGTTGCGCTGGCCCTGGTGACCTTCGCGATCCATTTCGCCCGGCCGATCTACCAGACCACGATCACCGTGCTGCTCGCGTATCTGCTGATGTTTTTGCCCCGAGCCCTGGTGAGTTTGCGCTCCGGTATCGCCCAGGCCCCTGTGGAGCTGGAAAACATGGCGCGCAGCCTCGGTCGCTCGCCCACTCGAGCCCTGTGGCTGATCACCTTGCGACTGGCCGCCCCCGGCGCCGCTGCGGGTGCTGCCCTGGTGTTCCTGGCGATCACCAACGAGCTGACCGCCACCCTGCTGCTCGCGCCGAACGGCACACGCACCCTGTCAACCGGGTTCTGGGCCATGACCAGCGAAATCGACTACGCCGCGGCGGCTCCATACGCCTTGCTGATGATTCTGCTGTCGCTTCCGTTGACCGGACTCCTCTACCACCAATCCAAACGAACGGCTGGCCGATGAACGCACTTGAACTGAATTCGATCTACAAGTCCTACGGCTCCCAACAAGCCCTGAACAACATCAGCCTGTCCGTGCCCTCGGGCAGCAGAACCGTCATCGTCGGCCCTTCCGGTTCCGGTAAGACCACCCTGCTGCGGATGATCGCCGGCTTCGAATTTCCTGATGCCGGCAAGCTTTCACTCAATGGCCAGACGCTGGTGGACGACACCCATGAAGTGCCCGCGCATCAACGACTGATTGGCTATGTGCCTCAGGACGGCGCCCTCTTCCCGCACATGACCGTGGCCGCCAACATCGGGTTCGGGCTCGCCTACAGCGGCGTGAAAAAGCAGGAGCGGATTGCGGAGTTGATGGACAGCGTTGCACTGGAATCGCATATGGCGAGCCGCTGGCCCCACGAACTTTCCGGCGGCCAGCAGCAACGCGTGGCCCTGGCGCGGGCCCTGGCACAACAGCCGCGCCTGATGCTGCTGGATGAGCCATTTTCGGCACTGGACACCGGGTTGCGCGCCGCAATGCGCAAACTGGTGGCGCGGCTGCTGGCAGACGCGGGAGTGACCACCATTCTGGTGACCCACGACCAGAGCGAAGCGCTGTCGTTTGCCGATCAGTTGGCGGTGATGCGCCAAGGCCGACTGGTGCAGTCCGGCCATCCACTGGACCTTTACCGCTATCCCGAAGACGAACAAACCGCACTGTTTCTCGGTGATGCCGTGGTCATGCCCGCACGGATCGAAGCGGGCTGGGCCCATTGCGATCTGGGACGTATCCCGGTCAACAACCACCGCAACAATGCCAGCGCGCAGATCATGCTGCGCCCCGAGCAACTGCAACTGGTCAGTACCGTGCCGGGGCCGGCAGGGCCTCCCGGCTGTCGCGCCGTGGTGACCGAACGGGATTTCAGCGGCAATACCTGCACATTGACCGTGGAGTTGCAGTCGTTGGCGTCCAGCGAGCAACCCGGTCGCTCATTGATGGTTCGCAGTTCGGGCATGTATGCGCCGCCCGCGGGCAGCGAGGTGAACGTCTCGACCATCGGCCACGCCCATGTCCTGAGCGACGCCTGAATCAGAGATCGAAACGGTCCACTGCCCGCCGCCGCTCGTTGTCATCGCGCACGTCGTAGTTGGCCGTGGTCTGGATATTGCTGTGGTGGGCGAGTTTCTGGGCGATCGACAGGTCATGCTCTTCGATCACTCGTGTAATGAACGAGCGCCGAAAATCATGGGGCATGATCTTTACCCCGACCTGCGCGCCCCGTTGCCGGGCAATGTAATAGATCGCGTGCTTGGTGATGCGCTCGCGAGTGATATGGCTGCCGCGACGGATACGGTTGAACAGGAACGGATCATCGTCTTGCCCCTCCCCCAATTGCGAGCGACGCAGTTCAAGCCAGGCGTCCAGCTTGGCGAAGGCCCAGGCGGGGGCGTACTTGATCAATTGCTTGTTGCCCTTGGCAGTCACCCGCAGGCTGCGCTCGGTGAAATCGACTTCATTGAGGTCCAGGTTTACCGACTCCGACTTGCGCATTCCCGACCCGTACAGAATCGCGATGATCGCCGCGTCGCGCAGACCTTGTGGCCGAGGGTCGGCGTCACAGACCGCCATCAATTCCCGGATCAGCGTGCGCTTGAGATTGCGGCCCTGGGACAGCCGCGTACCGGCAATGCCTTTCACCGAGCGCATCTTCAGCAAGTGCTCCTGACTGATCAGGCTCATGCGCCACGCTTCGTTCATGACCCCGCGCACGGCATTGACGTACAGCGAGGACGTGTTCGGCGCGTAACCGTCCTCGCGTAAGGTCGCCACTAACGCCACGACGTTTTCCGGCTGAAGTTGATGCCAGGGGATCTCCTCGACATTCATGTCTTCGAAGCCCAGGCGGTCGGCGGCATCCTGCAAAACGTAGCGCATGGTCAGCTGGCTGGAGGGCGCCAGTCGCGCCAGATAAAGGGTCAACGGATTGGTCTTGGGTGCACTTGAATCGGTTGCAGGTAAGTCAATCAAACGAAACGGCCTTCAGTGGAAACAGTTCATTGAAACAACTAAGGATTGAAACATCCTTCATATAAAGCAGGACACTTCTGTAGGACTTTTCTACGAAGAAGCGCGATGAGCGGTAGAAGCCTGAACACGGGCTTAATAGCTGTCAGATAAACGATTCTCCTACCGGTTTTTCATATTCATTTCACAAAATCACGCCTAACCTCAACGAAGTCGGCGTCAACACCGGCGAAGGTTCACGCTGCCGGTCAATGCCGTAAAAGTCAATTGATGTGATTTGTAACACATGATATGTAACTGATTGAAGCCGCTTTCATTTTAGCGTCTACGCTTTCGTTGAACCGCTGTTTTTAGCCTCCAAGGCTATTCACTTTTCAGCCCCGAGGTGCCCATGAGTCAAGCGTTTCTTCCGTTCTCCCGCCCCAGTATCGGCGATGAAGAAATAGCCGCTGTAGAGCAAGTACTGCGTTCGGGCTGGATCACAACCGGCCCGAAAAACCAGCAACTGGAAGAGCAGTTCGCGGCCTATGTTGGCTGCCGGCATGCCGTGGCACTTTCGTCGGCCACCGGTGGCATGCACATCACGTTACTGGCGTTGGGCATCGGTCCGGGTGATGAAGTCATCACGCCGTCGCAGACCTGGGTCTCCACCGCCAACATGATCAGCCTGCTCGGCGCGACACCGGTGTTTGTCGACGTCGACCGCGACACGCTGATGAGCAGCGTGGAGAGCATCGAAGCCGCGATCACCCCGCGCACCAAAGCGATCATTCCCGTGCATTACGCCGGCGCCGCGTTCGACCTCGATCCGCTGTATGCGCTGGCCGACAAACACGGCATCCCGGTTATCGAAGACGCCGCCCACGCCGCAGGCACCTTCTACAAAGGGCGCCACGTCGGGGCCCGGGGCACGGCGATTTTTTCGTTCCACGCGATCAAGAACATGACCTGTGCCGAAGGCGCGATGTTCGTCAGCGACGACGAAGCGTTGGCCAGTCGCGTGCGCATGCTCAAGTTTCATGGCCTCGGCGTCGACGCCTACGACCGCCTGACCCACGGCCGCAAGCCCCAGGCGCAAGTCATGGAGCCGGGCTTCAAATACAACCTGGCCGACATCAATGCCGCTATCGCCCTGGTGCAACTGGAGCGCCTGGACGAGATCAACGCCAAGCGTACCGAACTGGCCCAGGCTTACCTGCAACGCCTCGAAGGCCTGCCGGTGCAACCGCTCGCGCTGCCGGCCTACGCGCAGCAGCACGCCTGGCACCTGTTCATCCTGCGCATCGATGCCGAACGCTGCGGGCTCGACCGCGAAGCGTTCATGAAAGGCCTGCAGGAACAGAACATCGGCACTGGCATCCACTTTATCGCCACGCACCTGCACACCTACTACCGCCAGCGTTACCCCGACATTTACCTGCCCAACACCGAATGGAACTCGGCGCGACTGTGCTCGATCCCGTTGTTCCCCGACATGACCCTCGACGACGTCGATCGCGTGGTCGGTGCCATTAAAACCGTTATGGACACACGCCTGTGAAACCTTACCCAATCCGCTGCGTGTCGATCGTCATCCCGGTCTACAACGAGCAAGACAGCCTGCCCGAGTTGCTGCGACGCACCGAAGCGGCGTGCCAGCAACTGCACCATGACTACGAAATCGTGATGGTCGATGACGGCAGCCGCGACCATTCTGCGCAAATCCTCGAGGACGCCGCCAATCGCGAAGGCAGCCCGGTGGTGGCGGTCATTCTCAACCGCAACTACGGCCAGCACGCGGCAATCATGGCCGGCTTCGAACAGTGCAAGGGCGATGTCGTGATCACCCTCGACGCCGACCTGCAAAACCCGCCGGAAGAAATCCCGCGCCTGGTGGCCCAGTCCGAGCTCGGCTATGACGTGGTCGCCACGGTGCGCAGCAACCGTCAGGACTCGGCCCTGCGCCGCTGGCCATCGAAGCTGATCAACCTCGCCGTGCAGCGCTCCACCGGCGTGGCGATGAGCGATTACGGCTGCATGCTGCGCGCCTACCGCCGGACCATCGTCGACGCCATGCTCGCCTGCCGCGAACGCAGCACCTTCATTCCGATTCTGGCCAACAGCTTTGCCCGGCACACCACGGAAATCCTGGTGACCCACGCCGAGCGCGAACACGGTGAATCCAAGTACAGCCCGATGCGCCTGGTCAACCTGATGTTCGACCTGATCACCTGCATGACCACTACCCCGCTGCGCTTGCTGAGCATTGTCGGCTTCGCCATGGCCGGGCTGGGCGTGCTGTTCGCCCTTGCGCTGATTGTCCTGCGCCTGGCCTTCGGCGCCAGTTGGGCCGGCGACGGCACCTTTGTGCTGTTCGCCGTGCTGTTCGTCTTCACCGGCGGGCAGTTCATCGGCATGGGCCTGCTGGGCGAATACCTAGGGCGCATGTACAGCGACGTGCGCGCCCGCCCCCGTTTCTTCATCGAAAAAGTCTTGCGCAGCCAACCGGCGTCTCCTGCCCCGGTGATCACCGTTGACGGCCTCACTTCCACTTCTTCCGATCAGGTTCTCTCATGAGCGTTAAAGCTGTTGTCTTCGCCTATCACGATATTGGCTGTGCCGGCCTCGAAGCCCTGCTGGCCTCCGGTTTTGAC
>NZ_RWIN01000082.1 GCF_009761815.1 Pseudomonas sp. PB120 | reverse complement strand
CGAGCCTGCTCGCGATGGCGGTATATCAGCCGACGTCAATGTTGACTGATACGCCGTCATCGCGAGCAGGCTCGCTCCCACAGGATCTGCGACCGATCAATCCTCGGCGCCGCATTCAGATTCATTTGAGCGCCGGATCCCCCATGTTCATTTTCTTCCAGCCCTGCAACAACACCTGGGCCTTTGGCTCCTGGCCGTTGTCCAGGTAGTACTGGATCAACGACAGCCGTGCATTGCGATTGGCCGGTTGTACTTTTAATAGACGCTCCAGCTCATCGCAGGCTTGGTCGACCTTGCCGCTGTCGTGCAACGCCACGGCCAACACATAACCGTACTGCGCGTTCTGCGGCTCCAGTTGCGCGGCTTTACGCAGGGCGGGCATGGCCAGGTCGGTTTTCCCGGCGCGGATCAACGCCAGACCCTGGGTATGTTGCAGTAGCGCGGCGTCTGGATGCTCTTTCAAGCTCTGTGCCAGCAGCGCTTGGGCTTCCTCACCGCGCCCGGCCGCCTCCAGCCACTGCACCAGCGTCACCAGCGCCGGATAGAAATCCGGGTCGCGCTGGAGGGCTGTGCGCAGCAACGCTTCGACTTCGTCGCTGCGACCGCTGGCCTGATAAAGCATGGCGAGGTTGAGGTTGGCCTCGGCGCGCTCGGCGAGGTTTTTCTGCACGTCTTCATACTCGGCAATCGCGGCATTCCAGTTAGCCTGGGCGTCACCCAGACCATTGCGGCCCACGCTGAGCAAGTCCCTGGCAGCTGCAATGCGCACGGCCTTCACGGGGTCGCCCAACAACGGCGTCAGCAAGGGCGCACGCTCAGGGGGTGGCAGGAACGCGCTGATCGCGTGAACGGCGGCTTCGCGCACTTGCGGCGCCGGGTTGCGCAAGTCTTGAGTCGCCAGCTTCAACGCCTGTTCGCTGGGGTACAGCGGTAACTCGGCGAGCAAAGTCGCGCGTTGAATCGCCGGCAGGTTGCTGCGTTGCAGTTGCTCGTACAGGGCTTGCGCGGCCCCGGGCTGACCGTTGCGAACCAGCCACAGGCTTTCGTCGTAGCGCGGCGCCTGGGCTGCCGTGGAAGTGTTCCAGAGTTTGAACTGCTCGGTGACTTTGTCACCAGCCTTGCCCTGGTGACAGCTCAGGCAGGCGTCCGGCGTGCCCAGCTGTTTCGCCCGCGCGGGGTTGGGAATGCTGAAGCTGTGGTCATGGCGGAAGTCATTGATCATGTAAAACTTGCCGGGCATGTGGCAATCCACGCATTGCGAACCCGGTTGGCCCATGGTGTGGCGGGTGTGCTCGATGGAATCGTAATTCTTGGCTTGCAGGCCTTTGCCATCCACGCCTTCCACAGCGGTCTTGCCGGCCGTGTTGTGGCATTGCAGGCAGACGCCGTTACCCGGCGCCTTGAGTTCGGTGCTGTGGGGATTATGGCAGTTGCTGCAGCGCACACCCTTGTCGAACATTTTGCTTTGGGCAAAAGAGCCGTGTTCGAACACTTCATCCTTGATCTTGCCGTCCAGCGCATACAGTTCGCGGGTCAGGGCGCTGGGCAGGTAGTCGTCCATCAGGCGCTTGCCCACGGTAAAACCATCCCCCAATGGTGCGCGGCGGGAGTGGCAGCGGGCACAGGTTTCGATTTCGACGGTGGCGTTCTTGTCCTTGAGGTCGGCCGCAAAACCGGCATGGATCAGATCGGTTTTCTTCGCCGTCCATTCCAGGTGATTGGATGCCGGGCCGTGACAGGCCTGGCAGCCGACACCGAGGCTGTTCCAGTGGCTGTCGAAGCTGTTTTTTGCCGCATCGAAATTGCGCTTGTAGCCGGTGGTATGGCACTCGACGCACATGAAGTTGGCGTTCTGGCTTGGCTTGCTCCAGTGCAGGGGGTCTTTGAAGTTCACGCCCTGGCCAGGATAGAGGTGAAACCAGCGATGTTTCTCGGTATCCCAGGCCACGCCCAGTGCTTGCAACCGGCCTTCGCCGACCTCGATCAGGTATTGCTGTAACGGCGCGATACCGAAGGTGTAGGCGACTTTGAAATCGGCGTTCTTGCCGTCGATGCCCGGCGTATTGACCCAGAATCCGTCGTCCTTGCGCGAGAACCGGGTGGTTTCGTTTTCTGCTTTGAACGTGACGTTATTGAAGTCGCCGAGCATCGTTTCAGCGCTGGCTTCCTGCATCGCCAGTTGGTGATGAGAGCCTTGCCAGTCTTTGACCTGCTCGCTGTGGCAGCCTTGGCATTGTTGTTCATCGACCATCTTCGCCGGGGCCATGGCCACTGCGGGCGGCTTGGCCGGTTGAACGGCGGGCGTGCTGACCGGTGCGTAGGGGGCGGGCGTCGGTTGGCTGCTGAACAGAAACCAACCGATGCCCGCGACGGCCAGCAGCAAGAGGCCGATGGTGACGGGGAACAGGTAGCGGTTGATCAGGTTCGGTGGCGAATCAGGGTTGGGGCTGGCTGCTTTGTTTTTAGGGTTCGGCATTGCGACTTCCGTAGTCCAGGTGCGTTTGCCGTCAGGCGCGCGTTCAAGCTCGGTGCAGCTTTGCCGGATGGCCGGCGTCTGTCAAATGACGGTTGTGATCCAGCTCCGGCATTAGATGAATATTGTACTTTCGCAAGGCGAAATCCTGAGCTTTGGCTATAACTCTTACCTCACCTTTGCAATACCGTTGTCGGCCCACTGACAGGAGTTACAGCATGAAGCTAGCGTTAACGATGGGCACTCTGTGCATGGCCTCACTCGCCGTAGTGGGGTGTGCCAGCAAAGTCGTCGAGCCGGACCAGTATTCGGGGTTCCTCAAGGACTACAGCCAACTCAAGGAAGCCAAGTCGCCGTCGGGCGCCACCGTCATGCGTTGGGTCGATCCCAAGCTTGATATCAATCAGTACACCAGTGTCTACATCGAGCCGACCCAGCTCTACCCAAAACCTCAGCCGACGGTAAAAATCCCTCAGACGACGCTGAACGGCATCACCGGTTACTACGATCAGGCGCTCAAGCGTGAAATCGGCAAATCCTTGCCGTTGGCGACCGGCCCGGGCCCGGGTGTGATTGTGGTGCGTGCGGCGATCACTGCGGTGAGCAGCAAGACCGAAAGCCTGAAGCCGTATGAAGTGATTCCGATTGCGTTGGTGGCGGCGGCGGTCAGTACGGCCAGCGGTATCCGCGACCAGGAAACCGACCTGGCCACCGAAGCGGTATTCCTGGATGGCGGCAACAACCATGTGTTGGCGCAGGTCGTGCGCAAAGGCACGGGCAAGCCGCTGGAAAACGATTCCCAGGTGATGAAGGCCGATGACGTGAAAAGCGTGATCGATGGCTGGGCTTCGGATTTGCATCAGTCGTATTTGAAGCTCAAGGCCAAGTGATGCGTTGGGGCTGAGGGCCTCATCGCCAGCAGGCTGGCTCCCACAGGTTTTGTGATCGACGAAGATCTAATTTAGGAGCCAGCCTGCTGGCGATGGCGATCGATCAGACGGGCTCTTACATTGGATCTGTGTACGCCGCCGATCAATTGTGGGAGCCAGCCTGCTGGCGATGGCGTCTAGGCAGGCGCTACATCACTCCCCCATAAACCACCGGAAATACGGATTCCCGCCATCCCCGCGCATCACCTCGCGCGCATCCCGGGCCCACGCATCGCGGTCACCGTCATATGCATGCAGACTCGCCCGGTAGAACTGCATCAGCCGTTGCTGGTGCGTGTTCATCCGCTCGACAAATCCCGCATCGGCGTTCACCAGCGGCGGCGCCATACGCAGATCCAGCAACGCCGGCAGCACTCGAGTGATCTCCTTGGCCCGAACCCACGGCGCATATTCGATACGCGGCTGGTCGTCGGTCACCGGTTGTGCATCCGCCGCGAAGCGTTCGAGCCCTGTGCGGTCGGTGACCCAGGTCGCCAGCAACGCCGGCGCCGAGCCGATGCCCACCTCCTGCAAGGTGCTGCGAACCGTGTCCTGCTGGAAACGCTGGCTGATTTTCGCCGCGTCCAGCTCAATCGGCTCCATAGAACCCACCAGCAGCATCTCGTGGAACTCGCTGGTCCACAGCGTGGCGTACGGGAAGGCATCGAGAAAGCTGCGCACCAGCGAGCGCGAATCGTCGATGTTCTGGGTTGGCAGCGGTAGCCATTGCGCGACCAGGCCTTTTTTCTCCAGGCGGCTGGCGGCCAGTTGGTAGAAGTCCCGGGAATACAGGTTGACCACGCCGGCCGCCGAGGGCGGTGGTGGTTCGAGGGTGATCAGGTCATAAAGTTGCGGGCTGCGCAGCAGCTCCTGGCGACCGTCACGCAGCCGCACATCAACCGCCGGGTCGGCCGCGGCATTGAAGTTGCCCTTGAACAGCGGCGCCGCCTTGACCACCGAGGGCAGCAGTTCTGCCACGACACGATGCTCAAGACCCGGATAGCGGGTGAGGGCGCCTGCGGTGATGCCCGTGCCGAACCCGATCACCAACGCCGAACGGGGCTCGCCGTTGTGGATCAGCAGCGGCAGCAAGGCCTGGATTCGCATGTAGCGCAGCGACGGCATGGCGTCGCCGGTGTTGGACACGCCCTGAATGTACAACCGCTGGAACGCTTTCTCGCCCTTGCCCTGGGTGACCACGGCCACGGTCCCGCCGCGTCCTTCTTCGTAGAAAGCCAACGTACCGTTGCGCGCGCCGGGGAGCAGGCTGGCGAGTTTGTCCACCGGGGTCAGCAGCGCCACTGCCACGGACAACAGGCCGATGGCCACGACGGCCTGACGCCGGCCTTTCTTCACATGGTGCCCTTTGCGCACCGCGAGATAACCGATCCCGGCGGCGACAATCGCCAGCAGGCCCAAGGTGCGCACCAGGCCCAGCAACGGGATCAGCAGGAAGCCGCAGAGCATCACGCCGATAATCCCGCCCAGGGTGTTGAACGCGACCACCGCGCCGACGTCCCGGCCGACACGCTCATGCCCGACGCTCAGTCGCAACGCCAGGGGAAACGCCGCGCCCAGCAACAGGGTCGGAGCAAACACGATGCTTAACGCCGCGACCGCAAAGCGTGCGCTCATACCCAGCAGTTCACCCGCACCCAAGCCGAGGACCCAGGTCTCCGCCAGGCTTTGCGCAAGCACCAGCCAGCGTCCGAGGAGTGCCATTTCCAGCAATGCGACCAACCCGGCACCCGCAATCAGCAAGCCGAACACGCCCCAGGGATCGCGAAGGCGATCAACCCGACGGGCCAGCACCGCGCTGCCGAGAAACAGTCCGGTGAGGTACGTCGCCAGCACCACCGCAAAGGCATAGGTGCGCGTACTCATGAACTGCACGATGGATTGCGACCAGACCACCTCGTAACCGAGGGCCACGCCGCCCGCGATGGAATACAGCCACAGCGCCAGGCGGTCAGGCGCTTTGTCCGCGTGGTGTTTGACTGGCGTCTCGACCGGCAGTGAACGACTGCGCTGGAACCACAAGGCACCCGCGGCGGCTAACAGGTTCAGCATCGCAGCCGCCAGGGCACTGCCGCGCACGCCGAGTGTGGCGATCAGCACGAACGCCGCGAGCAGCGTGCCGGCGATGGCCCCGGCGGTGTTCGCTGCATAGAGCTGGCCGCCGGCCTTGCCCGTTTGTTGCGGGTCGGCCGCCAGCGAGCGCACCAGCACTGGCAAGGTGCCGCCCATCAACAGGGCGGGGATGCCTACCAGAGCAAACGGTAACACCCAGGCCAGCAAGCCGATGTGTTGCTCCAGCCAGGCAAAGGGGCTGGCCGCAAGGCTCATCGCGAACGTCGCGCCGACACCCAGCACCGCCACCAGGACTTCGAGGCCGGCGTAGAGCAGAACCGGTCGCTGCAAGCGATCCGCAAACCGGCCGAACAGCAAACCGCCCAGGGCCAGCCCGGCAAAAAACGCGCTGATCCCGGTGGTGATCGCATACACCTCGACCCCGACTACCAATGACAGCTGCTTGATCCACAGCACTTGATACACCAGCGCGGCGGCGCCGGAGATAAACAGCAGCAGGGCGGGAATCAGCAACGGGGTAGCCACGTGAGTGACCGGGATAGCCGACGACTTGCTGGCGACACGTGAGGACATTGCGGACTGCCTTGTTTCAATTTGAAAAAACCTGGGACTGTGCCGGCCCCATCGCCAGCAGGCTGGCTCTCACAAAAAACGGTGGGAGCCAGCCTGCTGGCGATGACACCAACGCGGCCTCAAGCCGAAAATAAGGCCACTCGCCGATGAAGGCGAGCGGCGGTCAAGCGGTCTTACTGTGCAGGTTGTTTCTTCATTTCTTCAGCGATTTTTGCGTCCACCGCCGTACGGATCTGGTCAACACTGAAGCTGGCCGGTTTCTGGCTTGGCGGGTACTGGATGAAGGTCTGCAGGAACATCGCTGCCTTGCCGGTCGCCTGGGCTACCAGATAGACGTTTTTGGTTTGCCAATCGTAATACTGATCGGAAACGACGTCTGCGCGCTCATACGGGTCCATGCGCAGGTTGAAAATTTTCGGCACTCGCAGGCACACGAACGGTTCGCTCCAGACCGGGAAACCCCCAGGCGCGCGTTGTTCGCAGAATACCGCTTTCCAGTTATCGAAGCGCATCGACACCAGCACACCGTCATCGTTGAAGTAGTAGAACTCCTTGCGCTCGCCTTTAGGCTGTTGGCCGGTCAGGTAAGGCAGCTGGTTGTAGCCGTCCAGATGCACCTTGAAGTTGGCACCGCCAGACGTCGGGGCCCAGCCTTTCAGGAGCTTGTTCTTCACATCGGCATCGCCCGCTACAGCCAGCAAGGTCGGGAACCAGTCCAGGCCGGAGAACATCTCGTTGGAGACTTCACCCGCCTTGATGTGACCGGGCCAGCGCACAATCGCCGGAACGCGGTAGGCACCTTCCCAGTTGGAGTTCTTCTCGTTACGGAACGGCGTGGTCGCCGCGTCCGGCCAGGAGAACTGGTTCGGGCCGTTGTCGGTGGTGTAGACAACGATGGTGTTGTCGGTGATTTTCAGGTCATCGAGGGTTTTCAGCAGTTTGCCGACGTCGCCGTCGTGCTCCAGCATGCCGTCCGCGTACTCGTTGCCAGGCATGCCGCTCTGGCCCTTCATCGAGTCACGCACGTGGGTGAACACGTGCATGCGGGTGGTGTTCATCCAGACGAAGAACGGTTTGTCGGCCTTGGCCTGTTTCTCGATGAACGCTTGCGCGGCCGCGGTGGTTTCGTCGTCGATGGTTTCCATGCGCTTGGTGGTCAGCGCGCCGGTGTCTTCGATCTTGCCGTCAGCGAAGCTGTGGATCACGCCACGCGGGGCATAGGATTTGAGGAACTCAGGGTCATCTTTCGGCCAGTACGGGCGTTCAGGCTCTTCCTCGGCGTTGAGGTGATACAGGTTGCCGAAGAACTCATCGAAACCGTGGTTGGTTGGCAGGTACTCGTCCTTGTCGCCCAGGTGGTTCTTGCCGAACTGGCCCGTGGCATAGCCCTGAGACTTCAGCGCCTGGGCGATGGTGATGTCGCGTTTTTGCAGGCCGACCGGTGCACCCGGTGCCCCCACTTTCGACAGACCAGTGCGCAATGGCGTCTGGCCGGTGATGAATGACGAGCGTCCGGCCGTGCAGCTGTTCTCCGCGTAATAGTCGGTGAACATCATGCCTTCTTTGGCAATCCGGTCGATGTTCGGCGTCTTGTAGCCGACCACTCCCATGGAATACGCACTGATGTTGGTCTGCCCGATGTCATCGCCAAAGATCACGAGAATGTTGGGTTTTTCAGCGGCCCCGGCAGTTGCCGAAATCGCCATCACCGAGGCTGCCACCAGGGCGAGTTTCGGTAGCCACTTGTGTATGCGAGTCATCTGACTAGCTCCTTTGCTCACTTGCGCCGCTCAATCGCGACAAACGTTTATTGCAGTCCTGCGTCACGCTTTTTTATTGCACTTGCTCGGGTGTGGCGGTCTCAAACGGGTAGATCCGGCGCCATTCGGCGGCCATGTCCACGACCGTCCAGCCACGTGTTTTTGCTTCGTCCAGGGCCTTGTCCAGTCGGCCGATGTCGGATTGGCGGTCGTAGGCCCATTCGCGCTTGGCGTCGGTGTGATGCACCAGCCCCATGAAACGTTTGCCCGACCCGTCGGCGGTCCATTGCAACATCTGCAGGTCGCCGTCGGAGTTGCCAAAGGCGAGGATCGGGCGCTTGCCGATGACCGCGTCGATGCTCTCGGGTTTGCCCGGGCCGTCGTCGTTGTGCGCCAGTTTCGGGGTGCGCAAAATCGAGGCCTTGCCGTCCTTGTATTGGAACGCCGTGACAAACGTGGTGCCGATCACTTGCTCTGGTGGAATGCCGTAGACCTTCTCGGCGAAGGCGCGCATGAACCCGGTGTCGCCGCCAGAGACGATGTAGGTCTTGAAGTCCTGGCTGCGCAGGTAATCGAGCATTTCCAGCATCGGCTGGAAGATCATTTCGGTGTACGGCTTACCGGTCTTGGGGTGTTTAGCCTGGCTCAGCCAGGTCTTGGCGTAGTCGTCGAAGGCTTCGGTGGTCATGCCGGTGTGGGTGGCCCCGAAGATTTTCATGATGCCTTCCATGCCGGAGGCGGCCAGTGCCTTGTGATCGTTCTCCAGAACGGCCTTGAACGGCTGGGTGGTTTTCCAGTCCGGGTGCTGCGGTGCGGTGCGCTTGACTTCCTCCAGGGCGAACAGCAATTCGAAGTACATCGGTTGCTCGCTCCATAAGGTGCCGTCGTTATCGAACACGGCGATGCGGTCTTCGGGTTTGACGAAGTCCTTGCTGCCTTGATCAGTCACCGCTTGAACAAACTCGACGATGCTTTTCTTCGATGGGCCGTCATTCCATGAAGGCAATGGCCCGGCGGCAAGGGCCAGCAACGGCAGGCTCAGGGCCATGGCCAGGAGCAGCTTCAGCCCGTGGCGCTGGTGGTTTGCTATCGGGTTCGTCATGGGAAGTCCTTCTCGTGAACGGGATTGAGCGGCCGTAACGCAGCAGTATTTGAGACCGTATTGCGTTTGGCCTGATGGTGCAGCGTAGCCAAGGAGTCCTTGAGTTGCCGCAGCGCCAGGTCTTGTGTCGGCGCGCGGCCGTAGCAAGCGCGCAGCAGGGTTTGCAGGCGCGGGCCGATGTTGCTCAGCTTCAGGCCCATGCGGCTGCGCCTGGCCCAGAGGTACAGCGCGCTCAGTTGCGCGGGGTTGCCATCCAGTTGTGGCGGGATCTGCCGCCAGGCGTAGTCGGCGGATTGCAGCCAGGCATCGTGTCGGGCACGGCGCCGGGCCTGTGCTGCAAGGTATGCACGGTGGACGAAGGGGCGGACAAACCAGCCGAGCAACGCCAGGACGACCAGTAACATCACGATGACAAACCCGTGTCCGGAAACGTGCAGGCGACTTTGCTGGCCGAGTTTTTTCAGGTCTTCAGTGAGGGAGAAAACGGGTTTGTAAGCGCTGTTGGCGCTCGCTTCAAAAGTGATGGCCGGGACCTGGGCGGTCCGCGTTTGCTGGCTGCTCGCATCCCACCATTTCAGCTCGATGGCCGGCAGGCTGTGGGCGCCCTCGGTGTCGATCCGGTAGGTGACGGTGTCGATGCGTTGCCCGCCCACGAAGTTGCCACGGCCGTCATTCAGATTGCTGACCTGGGGAGTCTTCAGGTAACGACTCAAACCGCTGGCGTCGGCCAGTGACGGCGTTGGCAGCGACATGGCCAGTGTGCCATCGGCCTGCAGCGTCAGTTGCCGGGTGATGCTGTCGCCGACTTTCAAGGGCGTCGCCGAGTTTTGCACGGTTTGCGTGAAGCGCAGCGCTTGGGCAACCAGCACCGGTTCACCGGGTTTGAAGCCCGGCGGTTGTGCGGCGGTGAAGTGCAGCGGCTGGCTTTGCGCGCTCAGCCCGGTCGTAGCCTGACCCGGCGTGGCGTGCACGGTCAGGGCGGGGATGTCGAAACCTTGCGCCAGGTTCGGGGTGATGCGGTAGCTGTAGCGCATGCCGTTGAAGGACTTGCCGTCCAGCGTCTGGTTGATGTGCTCGGCGTGACCGTCCGGGGGCAAGACCAGTGCCCCGGGCAGTTTCAGGTCAGGCAGGGTCGGGGCGTCGGTGAACCAGCTGTCGGTGAGGATGTCGAGTTGCAGTTCGAGAATGCCGCCGACCATGACGGTGCTGGCGGGTTGCAGGGTGGCCTGGACCCTGAGGTCGGGTTCGGCGGCCAGGGTGACGGTGGTGATCAGGCAGAGGAGTAGGGTGCTGAAGTTTGTGGTGACTGGGTGGACGCCATCGTCGGAACGCCGCCCGGAGACAGGCTCGCTCCCACAGGGGATTTGTGGTGCACGCGATTCAACTGTAGGAGCGAGCCTGCTCGCGATGGATGCGACTCGGTCTTTCAGACGGTTCATGGCTTGCCCCCCACCTGATCCTGCAAATTGAACTTCTGCTTCAGGAACTTCGCCGGCGAAGTCGTCAGGTTCTGTAACCACAACTCATCCGAAGCCGCCTGCTCGGTCTGCACGGATTTGCTCTTGCCCTTGCCCGGAGCCTTGTCCATCTTGATTTCGTCAGGTTTGACCTCGGGCGCATTCTTCTCGGCGCTTTCGGTGTCCTTCTGCAACGCAATCGCCAGGGCAAGGTTGGCGGTGGCTTCAGGGAACTGCGGCTGCAACTTCAACGCCTGGGTGTAGGCGGCGATGGCCTCGTCGAACTTGAAGCGCCGCACATAAATATTGCCCAGGTAGAAATACGCTTGCGGCGTTTCCAGCCGCGCAAAGCTCGCCAGGGCCAGGTCGAAATCAGCGGCGTTATAGGCCGCGATGCCTTTCCAGTAAGGGTCGACAAAATGTGCGGCGGCCTGCGGGAAATGTTCATGTTCAAAGGCCCAGCGACCTTGCTGGTCCGGGGTGAAAAACGCGTCGGTCAACGCGTTGGCTTCAGCCGTTGTCGGTTGAAATCCAATGCCCAGTGCCAACAACAACCCGGCTATCCAGTTCAGGCTCCAGCCCTTGCGCACGCTGAAAAACGCGAGCAACAACAATGGCCAGCACAGCCAGTAACCGGCGTCCTTCCAGTGCAACTCACGCTGTTCATCGCTGGCGCTCTGGAAATGCTGCTCGGCGTGCAGTTCGATCCAGTCCAGATCATCGTTATCGAGCGTCAGGCTACCCAGCGGCGCGTCCACCGCCGAGGCGAGTTGCTTGAGTGCTGCCTGATCGAAACTGCCGAGCACCGGACGACCGTTGCTGTCGGTGCGCGGCTGGCCGCTGGCGTTGTGGATGATCCCGCCGTCCTCGCTGCCGACAGCGAGGATCAGCACTTGCAGCGCGCTGTCGCTCAGCTGTTTGTCCAGGCCGCCGAGCTGCGAGACGTCGGCGCCGTCAGTGATCAACAACAAGGTGCCCGGGGTTTTTTCGGCGGCCAGCAGACGCTTGGCCTGATCGATGACCGCGCCGACATTCTTCCCCTGCTTGCCGATCAGGTCGGTGCTCAATGCCTGGATAAAAGTGTCGAGCAGCGCCGGGTCGTCGGTTGCCGGCAGCACCAGGTGGGCGCTGCCGGCGTAGGCGATCAGCGCATTGCGCGCACCGGCGCGGCGCTGGATCAGGTCGTGGAGTTTGTGTTTGACCGCTTCGAGGCGACTGGGCTGTACGTCGGTGGCGTCCATCGAGGGCGACAGGTCGATGGCAATAATCAGTGGCGCGCGGTTTTCCAGAAAGTCCGGGCGGTCCTGTTCCCAGGTCGGTCCGGCGGCCGCAATGGCGCCCACTATCAGCAACCCACAGACCAGGTGCACCGGCCGCAGCCGTTGCTTGTCTTGTGGGGTGATCAGCAGATGCGGCAGCAAGTGCGGGGCGATGTTGCTGCGCAGGCGCCGTTGCAAATCGCGACTACGGCGCCACAGCAGCGGCAGCAATGCGGCGAACAGCACCAGCAATAGCCAGAACGGGCGCAGGAAATGGAAGTCGCTGAGGTTGATGTCCATCTCAAACCTCCCGTCGCTGGCGGGCAAACGCCAAGTGCGGGCGGAGCAGGGCGCCCAGGTGATACAGCGCCAGCAAACCGATGGCGGCGCCAAGTGGCCACCAGAACAGGTCCTTTTTCGGCTGGTGACTGAGGGTTTTCACTTGATGCGGCGTGAGCTGGTCGAGGGTGCTGTAGACCTGATCCAGTGCCGTACGGTCCTCGGCACGGAAGAACTTGCCGCCCGTGGCCTCGGCGATCTGCTGCAAGCCTTGCAGGTTGACCTTGGCTTCGCCTTCCGCCGTCGGGTCGCCAATGCCGATGGTGTGAATCACCACACCCTTGGCGGCGGCCATGGCGGCCGCGTGGTCCGGGGTGATGGCGCTGCTGGTGTCATTGCCGTCGGTGAGCAGGATCAGGACTTTTTCCTGTTCGTGGGCCTGGTCGAGCAGTTTCAGGCTCAGCCCGATGGCGTCGCCGATGGCCGTGTTGGGGCCGGCCATGCCGATGCCAGTGTCGTCGAGCAGCAGCGACAGGCTGGCGTGATCCAGGGTCAGCGGCGCCTGCGGATAGGCGCCGCTGCCGAAGACGATCAGGCCGAGGCGATCGTCTTTACGCTTGTCGATAAAACCTTTCACCACCTCCTTGACCGCTGCCAGGCGATTGATTTTCTGGCCATTGGCGTCGGTGAAATCGGTGGTTTCCATTGACTGGGAAATGTCGATGGCGAGCATCAGATCGCGCACCGGTTGCTGACGTTCGATGGGTTTTTCCACGAGCACCGGCCGCGCCGCCGCCACCAGCAACAGCGCCCACACCAGCAGGTTGAGCAGCAACTGCCAGCGATTGCTGCGCGTGCCGGCCTGGCTCGGCGTCTGGCCGACCGCGCGGCTCATGGCACCGAAAAACGGCACGCGCACGGCGCTGCGGGCCTCGCGGTAATCGGGCAGGTAACGGTAGCCGAACCACGGCAGCGGCAGCAGCAATAACAGCCACGGGTAATCAAGCTGCCACATGATGATGCTCCACCCAGAGTTTGCAGGTGTCGAACAGCTGTTGACGCTGGTCGGCGGGCAAGGCTTGCAAGGTTGCGTCGGGTGCGTAGGCCAGCTGTGCGAGTTGCTGGCTGAAATCTGCCGGTATCGGCTGCTTACTGTGTCGCTCCAAAAACGCCTGCCAATCCCCACCCCCAAGCGCACCAACATCCCCCTGTAGGAGCGAGCCTGTCTCCGGGCGGCGTTCCGACGATAGCGTTTTGTCAGTCAGCATTGATGTTGAATGTGCCTGCCTCATCGCGAGCAGGCTCGCTCCCACAGGGGGTGTGTGGTGGGTTGGAGGCATGGATATGGCCACGCGTTTGAGCAATTCCGGCAATTCACGTAACGCATTCAGGTCATCGCTGCGCTTTTGCAACTGCGCCAACCGCACCAACGCCTCACGCCGGTAACGGTCCCGGCGCCACTGCCAATATCGCCGTGCACTCACCAGCAAAACAGCGACCACCAACAAGCCAAGCAACACCCACCACCCCCACGTCTGCGGCGCATAACTGACCGGCGCGGGCAGGGCGATTTCCTTGAGTTGGTCGATGCTCGGAATGTTCGGGTTCATCGCCGCCCCCTGCCCAGTTCCGCGCGCAATTGTTCCTGCGCGTCAGTCGCCGTGCTGAACATCATCAACGGCACCTGGCTGCGTCGCAGCAACGTGGCAACGTCCTTGAGCCGCCCGCTGAGAAAGTCGCCCAACGGTTGATGAACGCTGCGCTGGTCGACGGCCAGTTCCACCTGCAATTGCCCTTGGGTGATCAGCAAACGGCCGTTTTTCGGCAGGTTCAGGGCCAGCGGGTCGTAGACCTGCATGGCGATCACGTCGTTGTGCGCGGCCAGCTGGCGCATCAGCTGCAACGTGCGTTCACCGGCCCCGGCGAAGTCGCTGATGATGCAGATCAGGTGATCGTGACCGGCCACCGCCAGGCAATGCTGCAAGACTTTGTCGAGCTGGTCTTCGCCCTCGGCGTCCGGGCTGGCGGCGTTCAACTGCTGGTTCTGCTCGGCAATCCGGCTGCAAAACGCTTCGATCCGTTTGCGGCTGCGCAACGGCGCGATGCTGTCGATACGCTGGTCGTTGAACACCAGCCCACCCACCCGATCCCCGGCGTTGAACACCATCCACGCCGCCAGCGCACCCAGTTCGGCTGCGGTGGCGGATTTGAAACTGCGTTGCGAGCCGAAGAACATCGACATGCGCTGGTCCACCAGAATCAACGCCGGGCGATCGCGCTCTTCGGTGAAGGTCCGCACCACTGGTTTCCCGGTCCGCAGCGACGCGCGCCAATCGAGGTGGCGCAGATCGTCGCCTGGCTGGTAGCGGCGCAATTCATCGAAATTCAAACCCCGGCCACGCAGGCGCGAAGCATGGTTGCCGGCCAGGATGCTGCCCTGGGGCTGGCGCGCCAGAAAACTCAGGTCACGGGCCTTGAACTCCAGCGCCATCAATTGCGCCAGGGAGACATAGACCAGGCCGTCGGTATTCATGCAGGGATCGCCACTTTGTCGAGCAGGTGATCCAGCACCTGATCCGCCGATACGCCGTCGGCGACCGCGTCATAGCTGAGTTGCAAGCGGTGACGCAGCACCGGATGCACCACGGCACGCACGTTGTCCGGCGATACGAAATCCTGGCCTTGCAACCAGGCATCGGCACGGGCGCAACGGTCCAGGCCGATGCCGCCGCGAGGGCTGGCGCCGATGGCGATCCAGCGGCCAAGGTCGGCATCGTAATCGGCCGGGTGTCGGGTGGCGTTGATCAGGTCGATCAGGTAGCGGTCGATGGCGGGGGACACGTGCACCGCGCTGACCTCACGCCGTGCGGCGAAGATCACGTCCTGGGACAGCGAAAAGCCCTGCACGGCAGCGGTTTTAGCGCCAATTGCCTGTTCCTCTTCGCGCAACAGGCGCAGCACCTGGCTCTCGTTTTCGGCACTCGGGTAATCCAGCAGGACTTTCATCAGGAACCGGTCCATTTGCGCTTCCGGCAGCGGATACGTGCCTTCCTGTTCGATCGGGTTCTGCGTCGCGACCACGATGAACAATTCCGGCAGCACATGGCTGTTGCCGGCCACGGTGATTTGCCGTTCTTCCATCGCTTCAAGCAACGCCGCCTGGACCTTGGCCGGGGCGCGGTTGATTTCATCCGCCAGAATCAGGTTGCCGAACAGCGGCCCGGGCTGGAACTGGATTTCGTTTTTGCCATCGACCTGATGCAGCACTTCGGCACCGGTGATGTCCGACGGCAGCAGGTCCGGGGTGAACTGGATGCGGCTCATCTTTGCATCCAGGTGCTTGGCCAGCGCCTTGACCGTGCGGGTCTTGGCCAACCCGGGCAGGCTTTCGAGCAGCAAATGGCCGTTCGCCAACAGGCCGAGGAGAATCTGTCGGATCACCTGATCCTGGCCGAGTACGGCTTCAGCGATGCTGGCTTGCAGGGCGTTAAGGTCATTGAGGGCGGTCATGGGCAATACCTGCTCAGAACATGAAAGTCGGGATGACAGGAATGAACGACAGGCGGAAATTCCAGCGGCTGCTGATCAGGTCGTCCGGGTGAATCGCCGAGTACTGGATCTCCCCGGAAATGCGCACCGGCAGCTTGCCGAAGTTGAATATCCGCCCGGCGCCGAGGCCGATCGGGAAGGTGACTTTGTTGCCGCCTTCAGCTTTCCAGTTGACGGTGACGTTGGGCGTCATGCCTATGCGCCATTGCTCGGGGCCGGGAATGGCGCGCTGGATGAAGTACTGAATGTTGGTCAGGCTGACATCCTTTCGCTTGCTGTCGCCACCCACTGACCACCAGTGTTGCGGGAAAACGCCCAAAGTCCAGTCTTCGCCGAGGTAAGCGGCGACGAACGCCGGGCCGAGCGAGTATTTGCCGGTGCCGAGCACGTCTTCTTCGGCGGTCGGGAACATCGCAGTCGGGCCGAAGCCCCAGACCATCTTGCCGCCGCCGGAAAAACGCACCGGCTCCTTGGGCGAGAACACCCCGACGTAGGCCAGGTCACCGAAACCGCTGGTGCGGTCGAACGGGTCCTGGACCACCGAGATGAAATCGCTGCGGTCACTCAGGATCTCGTTCGGCCCCATGCCGATCAGGTTGCCGGCCCGGTGATTGACCGGGGCGCTGACGTAACTGATGGGCAAGCGGTTGATGAGGTTCCAGTCTTCGCCGATGGAAATCGGGAAGGTCGGCATGAAACTGTATTTGCCCAGCATGCGCGTGCCGTTGCTGTTCGGGCCTTTGAGCGCGGTGTAGTCGAACTGGTTGAACAGCAACACCAGATTGCCCACCGGGTTGTCCATCAGCTTGGCAATTTGCTCCGTGGAAGGCGTGCAGCCCGCCGCCACGACCTTTTTCAGGTCAATGTTGAAGTCCTGTTGCAGGCGATGGCATGTCTCGGGGTCCCCCTTGGCCTTCGGCTGTGCGGGTGCGCTGCCCATGGCGGGCAGTTCGCTCGCACAGGCGAATCCGCTGAACAGCACGCTGCATAACGTCAGTCTGGAAGCGATGGCCATCCCTGGTGACTCCTTAGAAAAACGCCAGCGTCAGGTTGACGCTGAAACCGTTGCCTTCTGGCCGATTCTTGGTGTCGAATTCCGGGATCCAGCGGGCATTGATATTGGCCTGGGCATCGGCGAACTTGCCCTGCCAGCCGAACGTCGGCCCGGCACCCACGGATCGCCCACGAAAGCCACTGTTGGCGCCAGAGCCGGTGTCGTCGCTGATTTGTTGAATGTACCCGGCCGCCACACCGGCGTTCCAGCCGTTGCCAAAGCCGTGGGTCCACAGGGCGTCGAGGGTAAACAGGTCCCCGTTCTTGTAATCCGTGGCGTCGTTCTCGGTGTAGAACTCAAGTCCCCCGGACACCGTGAACTCACCGCCCTTGCCGTCGAGGTGGGTGAAGGCCACGGTGGGCATGAAGGTGTAGTTGTTCTGTCCGGCGTTGGCCAGGCGATTGTCGTTGTAGGCGCCGGTCGGCACGTAGATCGGCAACGACAGCGAGAGGTGGTTGACCTCGTCGAAGTGGTAACCGGCGGCGATGGGCGTGATCAGCATGTCGGCGAACTGGGTGCCGGTGTCCTCGGTGCCCAGCGTCCGGCCGCGCGGGCCGGTGATACTGGCGGTGATGTCGGTGTATTGCACCGGCACGCCGATGGCCGAGGCGTAGTTCCATTGTCCCTTGCCGGTGTCCCAGACATGGGTGAAGTTGGCCATGGTGTAGGAAACCTGCATGTCCAGGCCGGTACTCAGGGCGCCAACGATCGGCACCTGGGCGTTGCCCTTGAGTTCGCCGTCGTACCAGAAACTGCTCAATGACATGACCCAGCCGGGTTCCGGGGGCACGATCCCGGCGTTGGAAAACACTTGCAGGCCGGTCATCGGCCTTCCGCCACCACCCTCAGCCGCCAGCACCAGAGGACTGGTGCCGACCACGCACAAGGCCAATAAAGGACGTACTACAAAAGTCCTTCCCATGAGTGACTCCATTTACTGTTTTGATGGGTTTGCCGGGGTCAGCAGCGGCATTTTCCATTGGCCGTTGGTGACTTCCGGTTTTGGCAGGTACAAACGCAGAACGCCGTAGAACGGACCGTTCGGCGCAGGCAGCCAGTTGCTCTGCAGGTCTTTGGCCGGTGCCTTGTTCTGTACGTACAGGGTCAGGCCACCGTCGGCATCGAGCTTGAGGTTGGGCAACATCCGCGAATTGATCAGGTAACGATTCAACGGGTTGGCCACCAGCAATTTGTTCTTGCCGTCGTACATCGTCAACGACCAGAACGCGTCAGCCGGGGGCAGGGCGCCCTTGTCGAAATGCAGGGTGTAATCGTGTCTGGACGCATCGACGGGCTGGCCGTCCTTGTCGACGAAGTAACCGATGTAGTTCGCTTCTTCGGCCGAGTTGCCGAAGATCCCCATGTTGGCGCCCGCGTAGCGGTACAGGTAGTTGCCGTTGAGGTGGTCACGCGTGCCAAAAAGGTCACCGCTGGAGACTTGGTGGGTATTGACCTTGTCCTTCTGGAACTGGGCGAACTCGGCCTTCGCGTCGCTGATGCCGTCTTCCAGGGCCTTGCGCTGCTCAGGTGTGAGATCGCTGGGCTTGAACGGCTTGCCGGCCTCAATGCCGATTTTGGCGAAGCGCCCCAGCAGGTCTTTTTCAACGTCCTGGGCCGGCGCGAAGGCCAGCATGAAGTTCAGGTACCGGAACAGGTCCGGGGTTTCGCTCATGGTCGGCGTGGGTTTGGGCCAGTCGATCTTCGGCGCCGTCGGCGGGGCTTTCTGTTTGACGTAGTGGCTCAGCGTTTCGACCTTGTAGCCTTTCTGGATCTGCTTGACCTTGGCCAGGTCCTTTTCATCGAACAACTGCGTGCGATACAGCGCGTAGGCGATGTCGGTTTCGCTGCGCAGCAAGCGGTCGATTTCAACCGGTTGCTGACCCTGCCAGTTCGGGCCGGCGATCATAAAGTGGCCGCCGTTGTTGCCGGTGCTGCGGGTGCCCAGGTAGGCGAAGTTCTGCGTATAGGCGTCGATCAACTGCACCGAGTAGTAACGGTGTTCCTCGATGGGCGGCAAGGTCAGCACGACTGGTTCGGCGCGCAGGTCCATCCAGACAAAGGAGTAGGGCGTGTCGGCGTTTGGCGTGACGAACGCGGTGTCCTTGGGGGTGAACGCCATGGCGGTGTTGCCGATCTGGTTGAGCGGTGCCTTGAAGTTCGGGCTCTTCTTGTCGACGGCCTGGGTGTAGAGGGTCTTGTACATCTCCACCACCGGGAAACCGTACAGGTAGGCTTCCTTGGCAATGCCCCGGGCTTCCTCGGGGGTGGCGGTAAAACTGGCCCCCACGCCGCAGCTGACAAACATCGTCATCAGGCCGAAACCGGCGGTGCGAATTGCAATGTTCATGGCGATGCCCTCACTTGCCAAACGTGACGTTGATCCCGGCGAACAGCGTGAACTGCGGCAAACCATCGCCTTTGCGCTCCACAGTCCATTGCGGTTCGATAAACGCATTCAGGATATTAGTCCCGGATTTCCAGACTTTGCCGCCACCCAAACCGAGTGGGATGTAGTGAGTGTTGTTTTTCAGGTCAAAGGTCCAGGTGCCGGTCGAGCGCAGGTACCAGCCTTTGGCCAGGTTATGCATGATGAAGGGCTGCATCGTTGCGGTTTCGACATGGGCGCGGTCATGGTCACCCGCAAACGAGCTCTGATACTGCACCAGCGCACCGAGCAAACCGCGAGGCGAAGAGTCGATGGCAACGGCCGCGAGGCCGGCCTGCCACTTGCCGGTGCCCAGTTCATCCTGCTCGGCGGTGGGCGCGGTGATCTGCGGGCCGATGCCCAGCTGAACGCCGTCTGTCTTGAGCAGGAAAATATCGAACAGGTTCAGGTCGCCGATGCCGGTGCTGTAACCGTTGTGCGGATCGGGACGGGTGCTGAATGGCAAGGTGGCGCGCAGCAACTGCGGGACACCGATGAAATCGTTGGGGGCTATCGGCAGGGTGCCGCGCAAGAGGGCATCGTTAGTGTGGACGTTGGTGTCGTACAGCCTGGGGGTGTAGTAGTCCTGAAGATTGGCGCCGGGCGCGAGGTTCAGCGGGTTGTTGCTTTTGTTGGCCGTATCGGCGTTGTCTGCCTGAACGCAACAGACGGGCGCAAGCAAAGTCGCCAACGAAAAGGCGCGCATCCCCATTTTTTTCGACATGATTCCCCGGTTCCTTGGTGGCTCATTGGACGACTCGGCACTTATAGTTGGCCGTTACTACGTAATCTTTTTCCTATCAGCCTGTAGGAAGCATCCGTTCAAGTTAGCAGCTAACCATGGCTTCGCCAGTCGAATGGATTAATTCTTTAGTTTTGCGGGCAGGTTCGCGTTTAATTTTCTGTACTAAAAAGTTAATACGGATCAATGGGTTGGTTTTCTCCTGTAGGAGCAAGGCTTGCCCGCGAAGAACGAAAACGCGGTTCTACTTCCCATCTATCAATGCCTCCATTTGCAGAGTTGCCTGACGCTTAATCATAAGAAATCACAACTACCTGCCTCGAAGAAACCTACGAAATAACCCCCCCATCCAATACATATGTACCGCACGTGATCAACGACCCATCGACATGCTGTGCCCTTACAGACAAGGAGAGACTGTATGGCACAACGATTCAACGATGGAACGTCAGGTGACGTGGTGATCAGGTCCGGACCACCCGCTTCTGGCGGCGGCTCAGGAGGTGGTGGAGGTGGTGGAGGCGGAGGTAACCGGGTAGGGGCTTCAGGCAATTTCGGTGGCCCGAGCGCGAAGACCATTGCTCTGCGGAAAAAGGCCATTCGGGAGCGAGACGAAAAAGCGGCGAGAGATAAGGCTGATGCGGCTGCAAAGGCACAGGAACAGGCACGCAGCCAGACGCGACAGCAAGTGCTTTCAGGCCTGACCCGACGCCATGGCGCCTTTAGAGCTGAGACAGACCAACGATTTTCGGTCAGGTCCGGGCAACTCGCATCAACACTCGAACAGGAAATCTTGGCCGCCAGACGGCCACCGGAAAACGGCTCGAGCGAACGCTGGCAGCTCTATCTCATCACTAAGGAAAAAAACGAGATTGACGGGTTAATTGCCCGAAAAACCGCAGAGCTCAATTCAAAAACCGCTGTTGCATATTCGTTCGATGGACACGATCCGTCTACGCGTGCGGTGAGCGATTACCTGGCTCGATTGGAGCAGTTTGGTGAAGCGTTGGGTCACGCTCATCAGATTTGGGAAAGCGCCTACAGCGCGTCCCTGGACTCACGCCTGCTGTCTGCACAGATAACCGCGTTAGAGGATAAGTCCAGTGTGCTGGCCCGGCATCACGCCGAACAGACCCTCTACTGGCGCGAAAGGGAAGCCATCTGGGAGCGCCTACGACAAGTTGCCGAGCAGCGTGATGCGCGCATTCGGTTCAAGCAGCAGGCCGATGAGGATGTGCGCGTTGAACGGGTAAAACACGCCAACACCTTGCGTTTGTCTGCCACCTCGTCGTTCATTTCCAACCCCAGCGGTGAATGGATTGATGCATCAACCGAAAGGTTGGTCATCGCCGTAGCGCGGGCAGGTATCGCACTGAGAGGCATCGTGGCAACGCTCACCGTACCGCAAACTGCGATATTCGTAGTGGGCATGGGCTACCCAAGTGAGCTGGGTAACGGAGAGTTAACCCCCGAGCAGCGCCAACGGTTGTTCCACGCTGTCGGCGTCCCGGCGCAATCGCTGGATCTATATGACAATCGAGAGCTGCAAGCGATCGCGGACGATGGCGGTTCGGTTGAGGTGGAGTATCGCCTTAAACCTTTAGCCGTCCCGCAAGGTACCGCGATTGTCGTAGTCGCTACCGGGGGCGATATAGATTCGCGAGTGCCGGTCGTGAATGCAGTACTGGACCCCATGACGGGTTTCTACACGGCCGAGATCCCAGGGGCACCGGCCAGGCATGTTGAGTTCACGCCAGACGCCGCATCCACAACATCTTACGAGGACCCTTATCGCCTTGCGGTGACGCAACCTCAGGTCCAAGACCTGCCAGCGGGCGGCGACTTACGCATCCAGGATTGCATTGTTTGCGTGCCTGGGCTGCCACCGGCTTATCTGTCCTTCAATGTGCCGCCAATGGGTACGGGCGTCGTTACCGGTACCGGCCAACCCGCTGCGGCTGATTGGTGGAAAACCGCTACCCAGGCTGCAGGCGCCGCCGTCCCGACGCAGATTGGTGATCAGTTCAGGGGGCGCGAATTCAAGTCATTCGGTACTTTCGACGAAGCACTGTGGCGGACGCTCGGTGAGAATCGATTGCTTGCCTCGCCCTTCGAGGCGCTGAACAAAAAACGCATCGAACAAGGCTTCGCGCCTTATGCGCCGAAAAATACGTGGGTGGGTGAAAACCGCGAATTCGAACTGCGCTATCAGGAACGGCCGGAGTTCTGGGACGACCCTTTCAATCTCGACAAAATAAGGATCAAGACACCGCAGAGCACCGGAGGATGGCTGGGGGTTGTACTCGCTGTTGTCCCTTGGCCGCTCCCGCCGGTCAGCAGTTGGACACCATTGGTGCCACCGGGCAGCGAACACCTGGGGTCGACGGCGTTACCAGGCGTTCCCACCGATCCGTTGGTGTATCCCGGTACCCCGCCCATTCCTGTCCTACCGACAAACGAGACGCTTCCGGCTGTTGACGAAGGGGAGATTGGTGCGAGTATTCCTGGGTATCCGGGAGATATGGAGTTGCCTTCTCCGGATGCTTTATTTCGCGATCGGCGGGATGATCCGGGTGTTGTGACTGGGGTAGGCAAGACGGTTTCAGGGGTATGGTTGGGTGACGCTGCGCGAGGGGAGGGGGCGCCTATACCTTTGCAGATTGCTGATCAATTAAGAGGGCGTGAATTTGCTAATTTTCACCGGTTCAGGGAGGCGGTCTGGAAAGCCGTTGAAGCAGATTCGACGTTGAGTCAGCAGTTTAGCGTACGCAATCTTCGCAGAATGCGCGAGGGGCTATCACCATACCCTCCGCTTGCCGATCAAAGCGGCGGGCGTAAAACGTTTGAACTTCATCATGAATTAGAAGTTTCGATGGGGGGCGACGTTTATGGAATTGAAAACATTTCGGTTATGACTCCACGGCGTCATATACAACTCCACAAGGAGAGAAAAAATCATGATCTTTAAAGAGAGGCTGGAGGACTACACCGAAGCCGAGTTTTTGTCATTTTTGCGAAAATTTAATGACTTTCCTGAAGGGTTGCAGGGCAGAGCGTTAGAGGCCTATTTAGACCGTCTCCTTGTTCACTTTGAACGTATCACCGAACACCCAGGTCGCTCAGACGTTATTTTCTATCCTGATGAAGGCCAGGAAAACAGCCCTGAAGGCATCTTGAAGACAGTCAAAGAGTGGCGCGCGGCTAATAACAAACCTGGTTTCAAACCTGAATAATCGCCGTCTCTAACATACGGGCACCTGCACAAATAATGAGCAGGTGCCAGGTTATTCGACTGTATGCCAAATAAACTCAAGGACGAATCAAGATGGAACTTAAACCAACACTCAAGGATTTCACCGCTTCGGAATTCAAGGCGCTGGTTGAACGGATCTGGGCCGTCGACCTACCCAGGCTGGACCATAACCACCTGATCAATCATTTCGACCGCATCGTAGGTCACCCTAAAGGAGCGGATCTGTTGTTTGCTCCTGACGAAACAGGCATGGAACATGATCCGGACACTGTAGTGCATCACGTCAGGCAGTGGCATCGCGAACAAGGCCTGGCGGCTTTCAAGGATGACGGGGGCTCGTTACCTCCACCCCCGGTGCGGATGACGGCTGTCCAGCACAGCTTGACGAATGTGCGCAAAATCGCATTAGACGTAGCTGTTTCAGAGCAGGCCGTCGATCTGGCATTTTCTGTTTTTGGACAGCGAGTCCAGCACTTTCGCTCTGTGCAGGGTGTCAGCCTTGATATTTACGATCAGGAAAATAACATCCGTGAACTGGAGCGGGCACAGCATGATTCATACTTGAGTACTCGAAAGTTCGAATTCTTTAAAATGCACATCGAGTTCACCAGAAAAATCGCTCAGGGCGACCTGAAATATGCGCGATCCGACCTGGCTCAGTGGCAAGACATCGCCCATCAAATCAATGGGACTTACGATCGCTACATTGCACGATTGGCGGCTATTAATCAGCGCCATCGTACCCTGCACGATGAAGCCGAGGCGTTGATGATAGCCGCCCAGCAGAAGTTGATTGGTTCGCAGACTTTGGCGGGGGCGAGTCCGGCCCTGACTGTCTGCAGGCTCCAAGCGTTGTTGGCCATAGTGGGTAATCGCCCCAACTTGCTTTTGGAGGATGAGTCATCGGCATTGGAGTTTTCTCAACAGGTAGATCTACAAAAAGCCATACGTTCGGCAGTAGCCGAATTTACCTGGCGTAACACGTCCGATGAGCCTGCCGATGAAAAACACCGAGCCGCTGTGTTGCAGTTCGAATTTACCAGTCGCGCAGATAACAAGGTCTTCGGTCTCAGTGTCCCTTTGTTCGAATTGATGCCTGTTGAAGGACAAGATTGGCAGTCATTGGCAGCGGAGCGGTCCGAGGTTCTCGTTCCTGTCAGGATGGGCTCGGCTGTAGTGCCGGCTAAACCCGGATCGATGTTTAGAGGATTACGCGAGGTCCAATCTCTGGAGCAGGTGCACATCACCAGCTCGCGGCACAATCTTTCAGCTCCGAGGGTGCGGGTTCGCGGGGCGCAATCAGCCGAACAACCCAATTCATTCAGCTTTACGGCGGATGGCTCTGCACCGATAACCATTGAGTGGTCTGCATCGACTGCTGTCCAGACGCGTGTTCCCGACGCACCGCCGCCAACACATCGGGTTGGTTTCGTTTACTCCTCGTCAATACCGCCGCTTGAGCTCGTGACCGGTAGTGGCGAAGATGTGCCGATTGACGACTATATAGTGGTCTTCCCCAGCGAGACTGGGCTTGAGCCGTTATACGTCGTTTTCGGAAATCGACACGAGTAACCAAACGAGTGGCTGAGCCCCACGCACTCGATCACGTCCATTCGAGGCCTGCTCTTGTTTAGGACGTGATCAAAGTGCGCTAGAAGCTCGCTCAGCACTTCCTTCCTTCCCCGAACACCCGCTCTTCCTGCTCCCGAAGTTCCGGTGTGAGCTCAGGCCCAAAATCGTCCATCTCAAACACCTGGCGAATCTCGATCTCGGGTTCAGTGCCCGGCATCGGGTTGGGGCAGCGCTTGACCCACTCGATGGCTTCTTCTTTGGACTTCACCTTCCACAACCAGAAACCGGCGATCAGTTCCTTGGTTTCGGCAAACGGGCCGTCGATCACCGAGCGCTTGTCGCCGGAGAACCGCACGCGGGTGCCTTTGCTGCTGGGATGGAGGCCTTCGCCCGCGAGGAGGATGCCGGCCTTGGCCAGTTCCTCGTTGTAGTTGCCCATCGCGGTCAACAGTTCTTCGCTGGGCATCACGCCGGCTTCGGAGTCCTGGCTGGCTTTTATAATGATCATGAATCGCATGGTGGTTTCTCCGCTGGAGTGGGTAGATTCACTGCTTAGTCGAATGGCTGCTGGCTGAATCGACAGCGGTGCCAACGAAAATTCCCACAGGATGAATTTATGCGGTCCTGTAGGAGCGAGCCTGCTCGCGATTGCAATCTGTCAGCCACCAGCGATGTGGCATGTGCCATTGTCATCGCGGGCAAGCCCGGCTCCCACAGAGTTTTATGTAGGTAGCAGGGCGGGTTGTATCCAGTTTTTGCAACCAGACTTCACAATTTGTATCTGACCATAGGTGGCCGGGCCGTTTCGTGCTTAACTTCGGCCTCGGCAAAATTCTCCACAACAACGTTCAGAAGGACTCCGTTCATGGCTCAAGTCACTCTCAAAGGCAACCCGGTTCAAGTCAACGGCCAGCTGCCACAAGCCGGTTCCAAGGCGCCAGCCTTTTCCCTGGTTGCCGGCAATCTGTCCGACGTGACCCTGGCGAACTTCGCCGGCAAGCGCAAAGTGCTGAACATCTTCCCTAGCGTCGACACCCCGACCTGCGCCACGTCGGTGCGCAAGTTCAACGCCCAGGCCAACGATGTCGCCAACACCGTCGTGCTGTGCATCTCCGCTGACCTGCCGTTCGCCCAAGCCCGCTTCTGCGGCGCTGAAGGCCTGGACAACGTACAGAACCTGTCGACCCTGCGCGGCGCCGAGTTCATCGAGAACTATGGCGTGGCCATTGCCGACGGCCCACTCAAGGGCCTGACCGCCCGTGCGGTGGTAGTTCTGGACGAAAACGACAACGTCCTGCACAGCGAACTGGTCAGCGAAATCGGCCAGGAACCTAACTACGAAGCAGCACTTTCCGTTCTGAAATAAGCATAGTCATTACAATTGTTAACGGCCTGGCCCTGTCCAGGCCGTTTTCATTTGTGATTCAGTGTCTTGGACAAACATCCTGTTACGTAAGCCGAAGGTAAATTGCCGGTAAAGGCGCTTTGCTTAATACCCGCCAGTGCTTATCGTTCAGCCTCATGTAAAAGAAGCCCACGCGCCCAATGGTTGATCATTCAATGCAATCCTTCGCTCCCCGTAACTCCCGTCGCTGGCTGTTTGGCCTGCTTGTCCTGTTGGTCATCGCTGGCCTGTGCTGGAAATTCTGGCCCGGCGGTACTGACCACAAAACGGGCGAAAAGCCGAAAGCCGTCGCCGGCCACACCGGCAAGTCGGGGGGCATGCGACCTGGGTTCGGCGGGGCGACCGGGCCGGTACCGGTGCGTGTGGCGCCAGCGGTCAAGGGCGACTTTGCGCTGTATTACAAGGCGCTGGGCACCGTGACGGCGTTGAACACCATCAATGTGCGCAGCCGGGTTGGCGGCGAATTGATCAAGATCTCTTTCGAAGAAGGGCAAATGGTGAAGGCGGGGGACCTGCTGGCCGAGATCGATCCGCGTCCTTACCAGAATGCCTTGCTTCAAGCTGAAGGCACGTTGCTGCAAAACCAGGCGCAACTGAAAAACGCCCAGGTCGACGTCGAGCGCTATCGCGGCCTGTACCGCGAAGACAGTATCGCCAAACAGACCCTGGACACCGCTGAAGCGCTGGTCGGCCAGTATCAAGGCACGGTCAAGACCAATCAGGCCGCAGTCAACGATGCCAAGCTCAATCTGGAATTCACCAAGATCCGCGCACCGATTGCCGGTCGCGTAGGCCTGCGTCAGCTGGACGTCGGTAACCTGGTGGCGGCGAACGACACCACCGCGCTGGCGATCATCACCCAGACCCAGCCGATCAGTGTTGCGTTCACCCTGCCGGAAAACAGCCTTGAAACCGTGCTGGCCCGTTATCGTTCCGGCGCAAAACTGCCGGTGGAAGCCTGGGATCGCGGTGACATGAAACTGCAAGCCAACGGCGTGTTGCAGAGCCTGGACAACCAGATCGACGTCACCACCGGCACCCTGAAATTCAAGGCCCGTTACGAGAACCGCGACCAGTCGCTGTTCCCCAACCAGTTCGTCAACGTCCACCTGCTGGCCGACACCCTCAAAGGCGTGGTGCTCGCACCCTCGGCGGCGATCCAGTTCGGTACCAACGGCACGTTCGTCTACGCCCTGGACGCCGACGGCAAGAAGGTCACGATCCGTCAGTTGAAGGTAGGTGCCAGTAACGGCGAAAACACCGTGATTACCGAAGGCTTGGCCGTGGGCGATCGGGTCGTCCTGGAAGGCACCGACCGTCTGAAGGAAGGCAGCGAAGTGGAAGTGGTCAACGACACCAAGGATGTACCGACTACTCCGACCGGGCATCTGCAAGGCAAATCGGCGGCCAGCAGCACTGAACCTGCGACCACAGACAAGGTGAAAAAGGGCGGCGCATGAACATCTCGCGGCTGTTTATCCTTCGCCCGGTAGCCACCACGCTGAGCATGCTGGCCATTATCCTGGCCGGCATCATCGCCTACCGGTTGTTGCCCGTGTCGGCATTGCCTCAGGTCGACTACCCGACCATTCGCGTCATGACGCTCTATCCCGGCGCCAGCCCGGACGTCATGACCAGCGCCGTGACCGCGCCCCTTGAACGGCAGTTCGGGCAGATGCCCGGCCTGACCCAGATGGCCTCGACCAGTTCTGGCGGCGCGTCGGTGCTGACCCTGCGTTTCAGCCTCGACATCAACATGGACGTCGCCGAGCAGCAGGTGCAAGCCGCGATCAACGCTGCGACCAATTTGCTGCCCAAGGACCTGCCGGCACCGCCGGTGTACAACAAGGTGAACCCGGCTGACACCCCGGTGCTGACCCTGGCCATCACCTCCAAGACCATGCTACTGCCCAAACTCAACGATTTGGTCGACACGCGCATGGCGCAGAAAATTGCCCAGATCAGTGGCGTCGGCATGGTCAGCATTGCGGGCGGCCAGCGTCAGGCCGTGCGCATCAAGGTCAACCCCGAAGCCCTGGCGGCCAACGGCCTGAACCTGTCGGACGTGCGCACCCTGATCGGCGCGTCCAACGTCAACCAGCCGAAAGGTAACTTCGACGGCCCGACCCGGGTTTCGATGCTCGATGCCAACGATCAGCTGACTTCACCGAAGGATTACGCCAACCTGATTTTGGCCTATGCCAACGGTGCGCCGTTGCGGCTCAAGGACGTGGCGGAAATCGTCGACGGTGCCGAGAACGAGCGCCTGGCGGCCTGGGCCAATGAAAACCAGGCGGTGCTGCTGAACATTCAGCGCCAGCCGGGTGCCAACGTCATCGAAGTGGTCGACCGCATCAAGGCCTTGTTGCCGAGCATCACCGACAACCTGCCGGCCGGCCTCGACGTCACCGTCCTGACTGACCGCACCCAGACCATCCGCGCCTCGGTCACCGATGTACAACACGAACTGCTGATCGCCATCGCGCTGGTGGTCATGGTCACGTTCCTGTTCCTGCGTCGGGCCAGCGCCACGATCATCCCGTCGGTGGCCGTGCCGCTGTCGCTGATCGGCACCTTTGGCGTGATGTACCTCGCGGGTTTCTCGGTCAACAACCTGACCCTGATGGCCCTGACCATCGCCACCGGTTTCGTGGTGGACGATGCGATCGTGATGCTGGAAAACATTGCCCGATTTATCGAAGAGGGCGACAGCCCGCTGAATGCCGCGCTCAAGGGCGCCAAGCAGATCGGCTTTACCCTGATTTCCCTGACCCTGTCGCTGATCGCGGTGCTGATCCCGCTGTTGTTCATGGCTGACGTAGTGGGGCGGCTGTTCCGTGAGTTCGCCATCACCTTGGCGGTGGCCATCCTGATTTCCCTGGTGGTGTCCCTGACACTGACGCCGATGATGTGCGCGCGTCTGCTCAAGCGTGAACCGAAGGAAGAAGAGCAGGGCCGTTTCTACCGGGCCAGCGGTGCAGCAATTGACTGGATGATCGCGGCTTACGGACGCAAGTTAACGTGGGTTCTCAAGCACCAGCCGCTGACGTTGCTGGTGGCCGTGGCTACGTTGGCGCTGACCGTGTTCCTGTACATGGTCGTGCCCAAGGGATTCTTTCCGGTGCAGGACACCGGGGTGATCCAGGGGATTTCCGAGGCGCCGCAGTCGATTTCCTTCGCAGCGATGAGCGAGCGGCAGCAGGAACTGGCGAAAGTCATCCTCGCCGATCCGGCGGTGGAAAGCCTGTCGTCCTACATTGGCGTCGACGGCGACAACTCGACGCTCAACAGCGGTCGCTTGCTGATCAACCTTAAATCCCACAGCAATCGTGACTTGAGCGCGACCGCGGTGATTGCCCGCCTGCAACCGGAACTCGACAAACTGGTTGGCATCCGCCTGTTCATGCAGCCGGTGCAGGACCTGACCATCGAAGACCGGGTCAGCCGCACGCAGTATCAATTCAGCATGTCGTCGCCGGACTCGGAATTGTTGAGCCTGTGGAGCGGTCGTCTGGTTGAAGCGCTGGCACAACGGCCGGAGCTGACCGATGTCGCGAGCGACTTGCAGGACAAGGGTTTGCAGGTCTATCTGGTGATCGACCGCGATGCGGCGTCGCGGGTTGGCGTGTCGGTGTCGAACATCACCGACGCGCTGTATGACGCCTTCGGTCAGCGGCAGATTTCCACGATCTACACCCAGGCCAGTCAATACCGCGTGGTGCTGCAATCGCAGTCCGGCGAGAAGATCGGCCCGGACGCGCTGAACCAGATTCACGTCAAGACCACCGATGGCGGACAAGTGCGCCTCGCCAGCCTGGCCCACGTCGAAGAGCGTCAGGCGCAGCTGGCGATTACCCACATCGGCCAGTTCCCGGCGGTAATGATGTCCTTCAACCTCGCGCCGGGTGTGGCGCTGGGCCAGGCGGTGGAAATCATCGACCAGGTGCAGAAAGACATCGGCATGCCAATTGGCGTGCAGACGCAGTTCCAGGGTGCGGCCGAGGCTTTCCAGGCCTCGCTGTCGAGCACCTTGCTGCTGATTCTGGCGGCGGTGGTGACCATGTACATCGTGCTCGGCGTGTTGTACGAGAGTTATATCCACCCGATCACCATTCTCTCGACCTTGCCCTCGGCGGCGGTCGGCGCCTTGTTGGCGCTGCTGCTCAGTGGCAATGACCTGGGGATGATCGCGATCATCGGCATCATCCTGCTGATCGGCATCGTGAAGAAGAACGCGATCATGATGATCGACTTTGCCCTCGATGCCGAACGCAACCAGGGCATGGCGCCGGAGGCCGCGATCTATCAGGCGGCACTGCTGCGTTTCCGGCCGATCCTGATGACCACGCTGGCCGCTTTGTTCGGTGCGGTGCCGTTGATGCTGGCCACCGGTTCCGGTGCGGAACTGCGCCAACCGCTGGGTCTGGTGATGGTCGGCGGTTTGCTGGTCAGCCAGGTGCTGACGCTGTTCACCACGCCGGTGATTTATCTGTACTTCGACCGGCTGGGGCGACGCTGGGGCCACAAGTCTGAAGCCGTGGAAGCGGTAGAGCAGCCATGAACCTGTCCGGACCTTTCATCAAGCGCCCGGTCGCGACCATGTTGCTGAGCCTGGCGATCATGCTGCTGGGCGGCGTGAGCTTCGGCCTGTTGCCGGTGGCGCCGCTGCCGCAAATGGACTTCCCGGTAATCGTGGTCCAGGCCAGCCTGGCCGGTGCCAGCCCCGAAGTGATGGCCTCGACCGTGGCCACGCCGCTCGAGCGTTCCTTCGGCGCCATCGCCGGGGTCAACACCATGAGCAGCCGATCCAGCCAGGGCTCGACCCGGGTGATCCTGCAATTTGACCTCGACCGCGACATCAACGGCGCGGCGCGGGAAGTGCAAGCGGCGATCAACGCCTCGCGCAACCTGCTGCCGAGCGGGATGCGCAGCATGCCGACCTACAAGAAGGTCAACCCGTCCCAGGCGCCGATCATGGTGCTGTCGCTGACCTCGGATGTGTTGGAGAAGGGCCAGCTTTACGATTTGGCCTCGACCATTTTGTCCCAGAGCCTGTCTCAGGTGCAGGGCGTGGGTGAAGTGCAGATCGGCGGCAGTTCGCTGCCGGCGGTGCGCATCGAGCTAGAACCCCAAGCGCTCAACCAGTACGGCGTGGCGCTGGACGATGTGCGCAACACCATTGCCAACGCCAACGTACGACGCCCCAAGGGCTCGGTCGAAGACGGCGAGCGCTTGTGGCAGGTCCAGGCCAACGATCAACTGGAAAAGGCCAAGGATTACGAGTCGCTGATCATTCACTACGCCAACGGCGCTGCGCTGCGCCTGAAGGATGTGGCCAAGGTCAGCGACGGCGTCGAGGACCGCTACAACAGCGGCTTCTTCAATGATGACGCGGCGGTGCTGCTGGTGATCAACCGCCAGGCCGGCGCCAACATCATCGAGACGGTCAACGAGATCAAGGCCCAGCTGCCGGCGCTGCAAGCGGTGCTGCCGGCCAGCGTCAAGCTGAACCTGGCGATGGACCGCTCGCCCGTGATCAAGGCGACGTTGCACGAAGCGGAAATGACCCTGCTGATTGCCGTGGCGCTGGTGATTCTGGTGGTGTTCCTGTTTCTCGGTAACTTCCGCGCCTCGCTGATTCCGACGCTGGCGGTGCCGGTGTCGCTGGTCGGTACCTTTGCGGTGATGTACCTCTACGGATTCTCCCTGAACAACCTGTCGCTGATGGCGCTGATCCTGGCCACGGGGCTGGTGGTGGACGATGCCATCGTGGTGCTGGAGAACATTTCCCGGCACATCGACGAAGGCATACCACCCATGAAAGCCGCGTACCTCGGCGCCAAGGAAGTCGGCTTCACCTTGCTGTCGATGAACGTCTCGCTGGTGGCGGTGTTCCTGTCGATCCTGTTCATGGGCGGGATCATCGAAAGCCTGTTCCGCGAATTTTCCATCACGCTGGCGGCGTCCATTGTGGTGTCGCTGGTGGTTTCACTGACACTCACGCCCATGCTCTGCGCGCGATGGCTCAAGCCACACACGCCGGGCCAGGAGAACCGTTTGCAACGCTGGAGCCAGCGCGCCAACGAGTGGATGGTCGGCAAATATGCGACCAGTCTCGACTGGGTCCTGCGCCATCGTCGACTGACGCTGCTCAGTCTTCTTTTGACAATTGGCGTTAACGTTGCGCTGTATGTGGTTGTTCCTAAAACGTTTCTACCGCAGCAAGACACCGGGCAGCTGATCGGTTTCGTGCGCGGCGACGATGGACTGTCGTTCAGCGTGATGCAGCCGAAAATGGAAACCTTCCGCCGCGCCGTCCTCAAGGACGACGCCGTGCAAAGCGTGGCCGGGTTCATCGGTGGCACCAACGGCACCAACAACGCCTTCATGCTGGTGCGCCTGAAACCGATCAAGGAACGGAACATTTCTGCGCAGAAGGTCATCGAGCGCCTGCGCAAGGAAATGCCCAAGGTGGCCGGTGCACAGTTGATGCTGATGGCGGATCAGGACCTGCAATTCGGCGGCGGTCGCGAACAGACCACGTCGCAGTATTCCTACATTCTGCAAAGCGCCGACCTGGGCGAATTGCGTGAGTGGTATCCGAAGGTCGTCACCGCGCTCAAGGCCTTGCCGGAGTTGACCGCAATTGATGCCCGCGAGGGGCGCGGCGCGCAACAGGTGACGCTGATTGTCGATCGTGATCAGGCCAAGCGCCTGGGCGTGGACATGAGCATGGTCACCGCCGTGTTGAACAACGCCTACAGCCAGCGGCAGATTTCCACTATCTACGACAGCCTCAACCAGTATCAGGTGGTGATGGAGGTCAATCCGAGATACGCACAGGACCCTATCACCCTGAAACAGGTTCAGGTGATCACGGCCGATGGCGCGCGGATTCCGCTGTCGACCATCGCCCATTACGAAAACAGCCTGGAAGATGACCGTGTCAGCCACGAAGGCCAGTTTGCGTCCGAGAGCATTTCCTTCGACATGGCCGAAGGCGTGACGGTGGAGCAGGGCACGGCCGCCATCGAGCGTGCGATTGCCAAGCTCGGCATGCCGGAAGACGTGATTGTGAAAATGGCCGGCACCGCCGACGCGTTCGCCGCCACCCAGAAAAGTCAGCCGTGGATGATTCTCGGCGCGCTGGTGGCGGTGTACCTGGTGCTGGGCGTGCTGTATGAAAGTTACGTGCACCCGCTGACGATTCTGTCGACCCTGCCGTCGGCCGGGGTCGGCGCGTTGTTGTCGATCTACGCGTTGGGGGGCGAGTTCAGCCTGATCTCGTTGCTGGGCCTGTTCCTGTTGATTGGCGTGGTGAAAAAGAACGCGATTTTGATGATCGACCTGGCGCTGCAACTTGAACGCCATCATGGCATGGCACCGTTGGAATCAATTCGCAGCGCGTGCCTGCAACGTCTGCGGCCGATTCTGATGACCACCCTGGCGGCGATCCTCGGTGCCTTGCCGTTGCTGCTCAGCCGTGCCGAAGGCGCGGAAATGCGCCAGCCGCTGGGCCTGACCATTATCGGCGGGCTGATCTTCAGCCAGGTGCTGACCCTCTACACCACCCCGGTGGTTTACCTCTATCTCGACAAACTGCGCCATCGCTTCAATAAATGGCGTGGGGTGCGTACCGATGCTGCTTTGGAAACTCCGCTATGACTGACCGATCGCTTTTGAACCTGGCTGCACCGCTGATAACGGCCCGAGGCTCGCGTTTGTTGAGCCTGTCGCTGTGCATTGCGCTGCTCAGCGCTTGCGCCATCGGCCCCGATTACCACCGTCCGCAAACGGCCGAGCCGGTGCAATACAAAGAGGCGGCAGGCTGGCGTCAGGCCAACCCGAGCGATGCGCTGGCTCGCGGCGCCTGGTGGGAGCTGTATGGCGATCAGCAGCTCAATGGCCTGATCGAAAAACTCAACAGCGCCAACCAGACGGTCGCCCAGTCCGAAGCGCAATACCGCCAGGCCCAGGCCTTGGTGCGCAGCGCCCGTGGTGCGTTCTTTCCGACGGTGGACCTGACCGCCGGCAAAAACCGCTCCAGCCAGGGCACCGGCAGCAGCAACTCAAGCCTGAGCAGTTCCTCCAGCGGCATTCGTAACACCTACACCGCGCAAGCCGGCGTCAGCTGGGAGGCCGATGTCTGGGGCAAGCTCCGTCGTGGGCTGGAGGCCGACACCGCGAATGCCGAGGCGAGTTTTGCCGATCTGGCGGCGATGCGCCTGAGCCAACAGTCGGAACTGGTGCAGAACTACCTGCAATTGCGCGTGATCGATCAACAGAAACGCTTGCTGGAAGCGACGGTCGAGGCGTATCAGCGCTCGCTGAAAATGACCGAAAACCAGTATCGCGCCGGTGTCTCCGGCAAAGATGCGGTGGCCCAGGCGCAAACCCAGCTCAAAAGCACTCAGGCCGACCTCGTCGACCTGATCTGGCAGCGTGCCCAGTTCGAGAACGCTATCGCCGTACTGATCGGGGTCGCACCGGCGGAGTTTGGCCTGGCTGAAACCCGCGATATCCCGGAGTTGCCAGAGGTACCGCTGACACTGCCTTCGCAACTGCTCGAACGCCGTCCGGACATCGCCTCGGCCGAGCGCTCAGTCATCGCCGCCAACGCGAACATCGGTGTGGCCAAGGCCGCTTATTACCCGGACCTGACGCTGAGCCTGAACGGCGGTTACAGCAGCAGTACGTCATCCAACTGGTTCACCGTGCCGAACCGCTTTTGGTCGGTCGGGCCGCAACTGGCCATGACTTTGTTCGACGGCGGCCAGCGTTCGGCGGAAGTCGATCGCAGTGAAGCGGCCTACGATGAAACCGTCGCCAAGTACCGTCAGACCGTGCTCGACGGCTTCCGCGAAGTGGAAAACTACCTTGTTCAGCTTAAAGTCCTGGAAAACGAAGCCGAGGTGCGTCAGCAGGCATTGGACGCGGCCCGGGAATCCCTTCGTTTGATCCAGAACCAGTACAAGGCCGGGCTGATCGCTTACCTCGACGTGGTCGTGGTTCAGGCCACGGCGTTGAACAATGAACGCAACGTGCTGGATTTGCAGCAAAGTCGCCTGATTGCCAGTGTGCAGCTGATTGCGGCGTTGGGCGGTGGTTGGGATGGGGCGTTGGAGATGAGTAAAGCGCAATAGCCATTCGTGGGTAGACAGCCGAGCCTCAGTTCGCTTGTAGCAGCTGTCGAGCTTGCGAGGCTGCGTTCGGCTGCGGAGCAGTCGTGAACTCAGGTGGCTCGGTGCATCTGGAGAAATTCATTTTCATTTTTTACGACTGCTTCGCAGCCGAACGCAGCCTCGCAAGCTCGGCAGCTGCTACAGGCGGATGCAGCGGCTGCATGTGGCAAACGCGTCTTCTGTGAGGGCTCAAACAAGCGTTTCATCGGCTTGATGGCCCTTTGCTGATTTTGTCAGTGCGTTCTCCAGCGCAATCAGTACAATCGCCCCTTTTGCCCCCCCTTGAATGGACGCTAAACGGCGGGGTGTTCGCGAGAAGTCTCATGCTCATTGGTAGCTATTCCCCCACGCTGGTTATCATCTCGCTCTTTGTAGCGATTCTCGCCTCCTATACCGCACTCGACCTGACCGGGCGTATAGCCACGGCCAAGGGGCGGGCGGTGCATTTGTGGACGGCGGGTGGAGCTTGCGCCATGGGCATCGGCGTGTGGTCGATGCACTTCATCGGCATGCTCGCGTTCAAACTGCCCATCGACCTGGGCTATGACCTTGGCATCACGCTGTTGTCGCTGCTGACCGCCATCCTGTCCTGCGGATTCGCCCTGTGGCTGGTCAGCCAACCGCGACTGCCTGCCTGGCAACTGGCGTTCGGCGCGCTGATCATGGGCGCCGGTATCAGCGCCATGCATTACACCGGCATGGCGGCCATGCGCATGCAGCCGGGCATCGATTACGACCCGACGCTGTTCGGCGCTTCGCTGATCATCGCAGTCGGTGCCTCGGGCGCGGCATTGTGGATTGCTTTCCGCCTGCGCCAGTCCACGCCTTACGTCAGTCTGATCCGCGGCGGCGCGGCGGTGATCATGGGCGTCGCGATAGTCGGCATGCACTACACCGCGATGGCGGCCGCACGTTTTCCGGACGGCAGTTTCTGTGGCGCGGCCGTCGATGGCCTGAGCGGCAAGGGACTGGACAATCTGGTGCTGATCACCACCCTGGCGGTCTTGAGCATTGCCTTGCTGACGTCGATCCTCGATGCACGGCTCGAGGCGCGCACGGCCAGTCTGGCCCAGTCGCTGACCGAGGCGAACCGCGAACTGACCCAACTGGCTCTGCACGACACCCTGACCGGCCTGCCCAATCGGATCTTGCTGGCCGATCGCATCGATCAGGCCATGTCGAGGGTTGAAGCGGAGGGTGGCTGTTTTGCGTTGATGTTCATCGATCTGGACGGCTTCAAGCCGGTAAACGATGCTTTCGGTCACCACATGGGTGATCAGCTGTTACGTGAAGTCGGGCTGCGACTGCGTGAAGATCTGCGCAGCCAGGACACGCTGGCGCGCATAGGCGGTGATGAATTTGTGCTGCTTGTTCAGCTCGGCGAACAGAACGACGCCGTGAGCCTCGCAGCTCGACAGGTCAGCCTGATCGCGCGTTCGTTCCGGGTCGCCGAACATGAATTGCAGATATCCGCCAGCGTGGGCATCTCGCTGTATCCGGGCAACGGCCAAACCGCCCACGAACTGCTGATGAACGCCGACGCGGCGATGTATCACGCCAAGGGCGCGGGCAAAAACGGCTACAGCTTCTTTGACGCCTCGATGAACAGCAACGCGCGCAAACAGCTGCAACTGCTGCAGGATTTGCGCATGGCCGTCGAACAGCGGCAATTCAGCCTCTATTACCAGCCGAAATTCGATGCCAGCAACGGCCAACCGGTAGGCGCCGAGGCGTTGCTGCGTTGGGAGCATCCGACTCAGGGCATGCTGCTGCCGGACAAATTCATCGACCTGGCCGAGAAAACCGGGCTCATCATTGCGATTGGCGATTGGGTGCTCAACGAAGCCTGCCGTCAGATGCGCGAGTGGTACGTGCTGGGCTACACCGATTGGCGTATCGCGGTGAACCTCTCGGCCTTGCAGTTCTGCCATGCCGGGCTGGTCCAGAGCGTCGCGAAGGCACTGGCCACGCACCATTTGCCGGCCAATAGCCTGACCCTCGAAATCACCGAAACCACCGCCATGAGCGATGCCGATGCGAGCATGACGGTGCTTCAAGAGTTGTCGGAAATGGGCGTCGACCTTTCCATCGACGACTTCGGTACCGGCTACTCAAGCTTGATGTACCTCAAGCGCCTGCCAGCCAACGAGCTGAAAATCGACCGCGGGTTCGTGCGCGACCTGGAACGTGACAGCGATGACGCCGCTATCGTTTCCGCCATCGTCGCGCTGGGGCAGGCGCTGGGTTTGCGCATTGTCGCCGAAGGCGTGGAAACCGACGTTCAGCAGGATTTCCTGACCCAACTCGGCTGCGATTCGTTGCAGGGTTACTGGCTCGGGCACCCGCTGCCAGCCGATCGTTTCATGGCGGATATTCATCGGGCGGAGCAAAAGGCGACCGCAGCAGATTTGGTTGTGTAGCGGCTGCCACACGATGTCTTTGCCATGGAGCCCATGCAAAAACCGGGAATGACGGTTATTCTTTGCCCCGACAGCTTACGCTTGGACTGGGGGAATGCTCGCATGGACAAAGTCATCGTCATCACCGGCGGCAGCCGCGGCATCGGCGCCGCGACGGCACTGTTGGCCGCGGAAAAAGGCTATCGGATCTGTATCAACTACCAGGCCGATGAGCAGGCGGCGCACGCGGTGTTGGCGCAAGTCCGAGCCCTGGGTGCCCAAGCCATCGCGGTGCGTGCCGATGTCAGCATCGAAGACGAAGTGATCGCCCTGTTTCATCGTGTGGACACCGAACTCGGACGGGTCACGGCGCTGGTGAATAATGCCGGCACCGTGGGGCACAAGTCCCGGGTCGACGAAATGTCCGAATTCCGCATTCTCAAAATACTGAAAACCAATGTGCTGGCGCCGATCCTCTGCGCCAAGCACGCGGTCCTGCGCATGTCGCCCAAGCATGGCGGGCAGGGCGGCAGCATCGTCAACGTCTCGTCGGTGGCCGCGCGCCTCGGGTCGCCCAACGAGTACGTGGACTACGCGGCCTCGAAAGGGGCGCTCGACAGCTTTACGATCGGTTTGTCCAAGGAAGTGGCGGGCGAGGGTATTCGGGTCAACGCGGTGCGGCCGGGGTACATCTACACCGACTTTCATGCGTTGAGCGGGGACCCGGATCGGGTGAGCAAGCTTGAGTCGGCGATCCCGATGGCCCGGGGTGGGCGACCGGATGAAGTGGCGGAGGCGATTGTGTGGTTGTTGTCGGATAAGGCGTCTTATGCGACGGGGACTTTTGTTGATCTGGGTGGTGGGCGGTAGCCTGTAGAGTTTTGCGGTGTCTGTTCTGGCCTCATCGCGAGCAGGCTCGCTCCCACATTAGATTGATGTGAGCACACTTGTTGTGAACACCACAGATCTCCTGTGGGAGCGAGCCTGCTCGCAATGAGGCCGGCATGTTCACCGGATATTTTAGAACGACCGCACAATCCGCCCCAACGTCTCCATCGCCTTCTCCGCCGCCTCATCCCACGGGCTGCCGTAATTCAACCGGATACAATTCCTGAATCGCTGCGTCGGTGAAAATATCGGCCCCGGCGCAATGCTGATCCCCTGCGCCAATGCCATCTGAAACAACTTCAACGAATCCATCTGTGCCGGCAATTCCAGCCACAAAAAGTAGCCCCCCGCCGGTTGGCTGACGCGGGTCTGCGCCGGAAAGTAGCGAGCAATGGCCGCGAGCATCGCGCTCTGCTGTTCTTCCAGCGCATAACGCAATTTACGCAAATGCCGGTCGTAGCCCCCATGCTGCAAATAGTCGGCAATGGCGGCCTGGGCCGGCATCGAGGCGCAGAGCGAGGTCATGAGTTTGAGGCGTTCGATCTTCTGCGCGTAGCGCCCGGCAGCGACCCAGCCGATGCGGTAGCCGGGCGCGAGGCTTTTGGCGAACGAGCCGCAATGCATCACCAACCCTTCGGTGTCGAACGCTTTCGCCGGCTTCGGTGCGTGCTGACCGTAATAGAGTTCGGCGTAGACGTCGTCTTCGATCAGCGGCACCTGATGGCTGCGCAACAGTTCCACCAGCGCCTGTTTCTTCGCCTCGGGCATGCTGGCGCCCATCGGGTTCTGGAAACTGGTCATGCACCAGCAGGCCTTGATCGGGTGACGTTCCAGGGTCTGCGCCAGTACGCCGAGGTCAATACCGTCCCGGGGGTGCACAGGGATTTCCACGGCTTTGAGCTTCAGTCGCTCCAGTATTTGCAGGCAGGCATAGAACGCCGGGGCTTCGATGGCCACCAGGTCGCCGGGCTCGGTCACCGCTTGCAGGCACAGGTTCAGCGCTTCCAGTGCGCCGTTGGTGATCAGCAGTTCTTCCATGGGCAACATCAGGCCGCCGACCATGTAGCGCAGGGCGATTTGTCGACGCAGGTGCGGGTTGCCCGGCGACATATCGGTGACGACCATGCGCGGGTCCATGTCCCGGGACGCACTCGCCAGGGAGCGCGACAGCCGTTGCAGGGGAAACAGGGTCGGGCTGGGGAACGCCGAGCCGAAGGGCACGGTGTTCGGGTCCTTGATCGAGTCGAGCACCGAGAACACCAGCTCGCTGACGTCGACTTCGGTGGATTCGTTGACCTGGCTGCTGATCACCGGCTCGGAAAACGGGCTCGGCGCATGGGTGTTAACGAAGTAGCCCGAGCGCGGTCGGGCGCGGATCAACCCGCGGCGTTCGAGCAGGTAATAGGCCTGGAACACGGTGGACGGGCTGACGCCGTAAGTCTGGCTGGCATAGCGTACCGAGGGCACGCGCTGGCCGGGGCCGAGGACGCCGGAGCGGATCAGTTCAGCGATGTCGTCGGCGAATTTTTCGTAGCGTTTCATCGAGTGCCCGGATTGAAATTATCGGTTTGTGGCGAGGGAGCTTGCTCCCGCTGGGGTGCGAAGCGCCCCCAAGAATTTACGACTGCTGCGCAGCCGAGCGGGAGCAAGCTCCCTCGCCACAGTTTTAACAGTGCTCCAACAGTGCCCCAGAACGCCGCAGTCTAAAGGATCACCTGTTCATCGGCGCCACAAACCGGCTATTGGCCACGCTGTAAATGCCCGGCTCATCACTGTCGACCACCTTGAAGCGCAGGGTCTGCGAACTGCTGCTCGGCCGGTCAGCCGTCATCGCCACCGACACCGGCACATCGACGATCTCACCCGGTGCCAGGCTCAATTCGGTCTTGCCTTGCAACTGAAAACCGTCGCCATCGACCAGGCTCAGGCGGTAAGCCTGACGCTGCTGGGTCTTGTTGATGACCTTGAGGCTGTAAATGTTTTCGATCTGCCCCTGGCTGTTTTCCCGGAACAGGCCCCGATCCTTGCTCACATCCAGCGATACCATCGGCCGCTCCACCAGCGCCAGCACCAACGCGCCAATCATCACCAGCAACACGGCGGTGTAGCCGATCAGCCGGGGGCGCAACAGATGCGTCTTGCCACCTTGCAACTGATGCTCCGAGGTATAGCTGATCAGGCCACGGGCGTAGCCCATTTTGTCCATGATCGAATCGCAGGCGTCGATGCACGCCGCACAGCCGATACACTCCATCTGCAGGCCGTCACGAATGTCGATGCCGGTCGGGCAGACCTGCACGCAGAGTTGGCAGTCGATGCAATCGCCCAGGCCGACCTCGGCCGGTGTCACGTCACGTTTGCGCGGGCCACGGTTTTCGCCGCGAGCAACGTCGTAGGAAATGGTCAGGGTGTCCTTGTCGAACATCACGCTCTGGAACCGCGCATACGGGCACATGTGCATGCACACTGCTTCGCGCAGCCAGCCCGCGTTGATGTAGGTCGCGCCGGTGAAAAACAGCACCCAGAACAGACTGACGCCGCTCATTTGCCAGGTCAGCAGTTCCTCGGCCAGCGGCCGGATGGGCGTGAAGTAGCCGACGAAGGTCAGGCCGGTCAGCAGGCTGATCGCCAGCCACAACGTGTGCTTGGCCGAACGGCGCATCACCTTGTTCAGGCCCCAGGGGGCGGCTTGCAGCTTGATGCGCTGGTTGCGCTCGCCCTCGGTGATTTTCTCGCACCACATGAAAATCCAGGTCCAGGAACTCTGTGGGCACGTGTAACCACACCAGACCCGGCCGGCGAACACGGTGATCGCGAACAGGCCAAACGCAGCGATGATCAGCAACGCCGACAACAGGATGAAATCCTGGGGCCAGAACGTCGCGCCGAAGATGTGGAATTTACTGTCGGCAAGGTCCCAGAGCACCGCCTGACGGTCGCCCCAGTTCAGCCACACGGTGCCGAAAAACAACAGGAAAAGAAACCCCGCGCCGCCCATGCGCAGGGTGCGGAACAGTCCGGTGAAGCTGCGGGTGTGGATCAGGTTGTCGCTGGACTTGGCCCTCATCTTTGGACGCGAAGGCTCGAAAGTCTGTACTGAAGCGGTGCTTTCAACTAATCGGACGGGGATTCTATCGCTCATGGTCTTTCGCTCATCAGCCTCCATCAGGCCAGAGCACTATGAGCGTCGATCTGTTTGCATAACAGACTCAGGTATCGCAATAAAAAGCGGATCAGATGCTGGCTGATCCGCTGCCTGCGACAAGTTGAAGCACCTGTTGGCGGCTATATCCGGCGTCCAGCGATGCGGTTGACCGGATCAGTCAAATAACCGAATCACTGTCCGTGGCCTTCAAATGCCGGCGACCGTCCACAGCGCCTGCTACGGTCAATGCATCGGCTTCTGCTTCAGTGATGTAAACGCGCTGGCCGTTGATGTCCACCGCTGACATGGCTTTTTCCGAGTCGGTAATGATGGTCACGTCGGGGCACAGACGAATTTCTTCGCCGTTTTCGAGGGTGAAAAAGCAGGTCTGGTTTTCGATGCGAACGGTCATGGGCAGGTCCTTTTTGAGCGGGTTCTACAGTGTTAGGGCGCATCGGCCGGGCATCGTTCTGTGCAACCGATTAATGGTCGGCGCGGTCCATCCAGAATCGAGCGATTTTCCATCCATCAGCACAAGGACAGCGACATGAACGCGTGGTGGCATGAGGTGTGGGTGACCCTGCAAGCCGAATTCGCCGACATCGGCGACGCCTCGCAACTGACGCGAATCACCGTCAGGTTGCTGATCGCCGCCCTCCTGGGCGGCATCCTCGGATTCGAGCGTGAACACAAGGGCAAGGCCGCCGGGGTGCGCACCCACATGTTGGTCGCACTGGGCGCCGCCTTGTTCGTGCTGGTGCCGCAAATGTCCGGCTCACAGGCAGACGCCATGAGCCGCGTGGTCCAAGGCGTGATCGCGGGCATCGGCTTCCTCGGCGCCGGGACCATCCTGAAAAACCAGGAAGGCGACGAAGGCCACGTCAAAGGCCTCACCACCGCCGCCGGGTTGTGGATGACGGCGGCGATTGGTGTGGCGGCGGGGTTGGGAAGGGAGTCGACGGCGGTACTGAGTACGCTGCTGGCGTTGGGGGTTTTCAGTGTGATGCCGAAAATCGTGAAGCTGCTCGACAAGGATCACATCCCGTAAATTGTCATCATTCTGGTTGCACAATCACCGGCGGCACGGTCGTCGGCGGTTCCTCACGCGGTGGCGCGGTAGTCTCTGGCGGATCTTGCTCCGGCACCGGTTGCGGCTCCGTAGGCGGGATGGTCGGTTGATCGATGTTCGGATCGGGTGTTTCAGCCGGGATTGGAATGCTCATGGTTGAGGTCTCCTGTGGCACATGGCGTGAGTCGTGCTTAAGTGTGTTGACCACTGCGTAAAGGATTTGATTCACCCGAAGTCTCAGGCAAATCCCGGTGAACTTTTACGGCTACCGGTTGCTCGGAACCTAGGTGAGTCAATTCAAGGAACATCAGACACAAGAGCGTCCATGGGGCGTAAAGGAGAGATGCTCGATGACTGCCGAAAAACCGACAGAACTGAACTACAACCCTCATATGCCACTGTCGCAGGCGTTGCTGCTGCCGCGTATCGCGATTGAAAACACCATGCCGATCCTTGATGGCGGGCAGTTTGCAGTCAAGGCGGTCGAAGGGCAGGACGTGGTGGTGACCAGCAAGGTGTTTGCCGATGGTCACGACAAGCTGGCGGTGCGCATCCGCTGGCGCGCTGACGGTGATGAGGTCTGGCACAGCGAAGTCATGGGCGAGCTCGGCAATAACGGCTATCAGGGCGAGTTCCGCGTCGAGCGCCAGGGCCGCTATGTGTTTTGCGTTGAGGCCTGGATCGACCAGTTCGCCAGTTTCCGTTATGAACTGGAGAAAAAGCATTCGGCGCGGGTACCGGTCAGTCTTGAACTGCAGGAAGGCCGGACGCTGGTTCAACACGCCGCCGAACGTGCCGACGGACCGCTGAGCGAGCAGCTCGCGGCGCTGCACCATGAACTGGCGGGGCTGCTGGAAACCGAGCAAGTCGCACTGTTTTTGCACGCGCGCAGCGCCGAGTTGATGGCCCAGGCCGACCACCGCGCGTACCTGAGCCTCAGCCCTGAATACCCGGTAGACGTCGAGCGGGAATTGGCGCAATTCGCCAGCTGGTATGAATTGTTTCCGCGCTCGATCACCGACAATCCGGCGCGCCATGGCACCTTTAACGACGTGCATTCGCGGCTGCCGATGATCCAGGACATGGGCTTCGATGTCCTGTATTTCCCGCCGATCCATCCCATCGGGCGGAGCTACCGCAAAGGCCCGAATAATTCCCTGACCGCCGGGCCGGACGATCCGGGTAGTCCCTACGCGATTGGCAGCGCGGAAGGTGGGCATGAAGCGATCCACTCTGAACTGGGCACCCGCGAGGATTTTCGCCGGCTGGTGGCCGCGGCGGCGGATCATGGCCTGGAAATCGCCCTCGATTTCGCGATCCAGTGCTCCCAGGATCACCCTTGGTTGCAACAGCATCCCGGCTGGTTCAACTGGCGGCCGGACGGCACGATCAAATACGCCGAAAACCCGCCGAAAAAATACCAGGACATCGTCAACGTCGACTTCTATGCCGTCGAGGCGATTCCGAGCCTGTGGGTCGAGTTGCGCGACATCGTGGTGGGTTGGGTCGAGGAGGGCGTGAAGATCTTTCGCGTCGATAACCCTCACACCAAACCATTGCCGTTCTGGCAATGGCTGATCGCCGATGTGCGGGCGTTGTACCCCGAGGTGATCTTCCTCGCGGAAGCCTTCACCACGCCGGCGATGATGGCGCGCCTGGGCAAAGTCGGTTATTCCCAGAGCTACACCTATTTCACCTGGCGCAACACCAAGTATGAGCTCTCGACCTATTTCGCCGAGCTCAACCAATCGCCGTGGCGCGAGTGTTATCGGCCGAATTTCTTCGTCAATACACCGGACATCAACCCGGCTTTTCTGCATGAGTCCGGGCGCGCCGGGTTCCTGATCCGCGCGGCGCTGGCGACCATGGGCTCGGGCCTTTGGGGCATGTATTCAGGGTTCGAGCTGTGCGAAGCCGCGCCGGTGCCGGGCAAGGAGGAGTACCTCAATTCGGAGAAGTACGAAATCCGTCCGCGAGACTTCAATGCGCCGGGCAACATCATTGCCGAAATCGCTCAGCTCAATCGCATACGCCGACAAAACCCGGCGTTGCACACGCACCTGGGCCTGACGCTCTACAACGCGTGGAACGACAACATCCTGTATTTCGGCAAGCGCAGTGCAGACGGCAGCAATTTCATTCTGGTGGCGGTCAGCCTGGATCCGCATAACGTTCAGGAGGCGAATTTCGAGTTGCCGCTGTGGGAAATGGGCTTGCCTGACGATGCTCACACCCAGGGCGAGGACCTGATGAACGGCCACCGCTGGACGTGGTATGGCAAGTATCAATTCATGCGGATTGATCCGGCGTATCAGCCGTTCGGGATTTGGCGGATTACTGCCCCCTAGATGCCATGGCAAGGGGCCTTTGTGGCGAGGGGATTTATCCCCGCTGGGCTGCGAAGCGGCCCCCAAATAATCAGGCAACCCATTCCTTCAGCCGAATTTTTACGACTGCTTCGCAGCCGAACGGGGATAAATCCCCTCGCCACAAGTAAGCGTTGCTGAACCGAGTTCAACAGGAGTTTCACATGGCGAAGAAACCCAAGGCAGCCACCTTCATCAAAGACCCGCTCTGGTACAAGGATGCGGTGATCTACCAGGTTCACGTTAAGTCTTTTTTCGACTCCAACAATGACGGGATCGGCGACTTTCCCGGTCTTATTGCCAAACTTGATTACATAGCCGACCTCGGCGTCAATACCATCTGGCTGCTGCCGTTCTACCCGTCGCCCCGTCGCGATGACGGCTACGACATTGCCGAATACCGTGGCGTGCACCCGGATTACGGGACCATGGCCGACGCCAGGCGCTTCATCGCCGAGGCCCACGAACGGGGTTTGCGGGTCATCACCGAACTGGTGATCAACCACACCTCGGACCAGCACGCCTGGTTCCAGCGGGCGCGCAAGGCCAAGCCCGGTTCGGCGGCGCGGGACTTCTACGTCTGGTCCGACGACGACCATAAATACGACGGCACCCGCATCATCTTCCTCGACACCGAGAAATCCAACTGGACCTGGGACCCGGTGGCCGGCCAGTATTTCTGGCACCGTTTCTATTCCCACCAGCCCGACCTGAATTTCGATAACCCGCAAGTCATGAAAGCCGTGCTGTCGGTGATGCGTTACTGGCTCGACATGGGCATCGACGGCCTGCGCCTGGACGCCATTCCCTACCTGATCGAACGCGACGGCACCAATAACGAAAACCTGCCCGAGACCCACGACGTCCTCAAGCAGATCCGGGCCGAGATCGACGCCAACTACCCGGACCGCATGCTGCTCGCCGAAGCCAATCAATGGCCGGAAGACACACAACTTTACTTCGGCGACACCGACGCCAAGGGCCTCAATGGCGACGAGTGCCACATGGCGTTCCACTTCCCGTTGATGCCGCGCATGTACATGGCGCTGGCCCAGGAAGACCGTTTCCCGATTACCGATATTCTGCGCCAGACCCCGGAAATCCCCGCTAACTGCCAATGGGCAATTTTCCTGCGCAACCACGATGAGCTGACCCTGGAAATGGTCACCGACAAGGAACGCGATTACCTGTGGAATTACTACGCGGCGGACCGCCGGGCGCGGATCAACCTGGGGATTCGCCGGCGCCTCGCCCCGTTGATGGAGCGTGATCGTCGGCGCGTTGAGCTGCTCAACAGCCTGCTGCTGTCGATGCCGGGCACGCCGACCTTGTACTACGGCGATGAAATCGGCATGGGCGATAACATCTATCTCGGCGACCGTGACGGCGTGCGCACGCCGATGCAATGGTCCATCGACCGCAACGGTGGGTTCTCCCGCGCCGATCCGGCGAGCCTGGTGCTGCCACCGATCATGGACCCGCAATACGGTTATCTGTCGGTCAACGTCGAAACCCAGGCCGGTGACCCGCATTCGTTGCTGAACTGGATGCGGCGCATGCTCGCCGTGCGCAAGCAGTCCAAGGCGTTTGGGCGCGGCACGCTGAAAATGCTTTCGCCGAGCAACCGGCGGATTCTGGCCTACACCCGTGAATTCACCGGACCGGATGGCAAATCCGAAATCATCCTGTGCGTGGCCAACGTCTCGCGCAGTGCGCAAGCGGCGGAGCTCGATCTGTCTGCGTATGCCGGCATGGTCCCGGTGGAGATGCTCGGCGGTAATGCGTTTCCGCCCATCGGCCAGCTGAATTTCCTGCTGACCCTGGCGCCGTACGGTTTCTACTGGTTTGGCCTGGCGGCAGAAAACCAGATGCCGAGCTGGCACGTGGAACCGGCGCAAAGCCTGCCGGACTTCACCACCCTGGTGCTGAAGAAACGCATGGAAGAACTGCTCGAAGCCCCGTCCCGGACCACGCTGGAGCAGGGCATCCTGCCCAACTGGTTGCAGAACCGCCGTTGGTTCGCCGGCAAGGACGCGACCATCGAGAAGGTCAACCTGGCCTATGGTGTGCGCTTCGGCGACCCGCAGCATCCGGTGTTATTGAGTGAAATCGAGGTGACCAGCGGCGGCCATACCAGCCGCTATCAACTGCCCTTTGGTTTTATCGCGGAAGATCAGGTCGGCGCCCCGTTACCGCAACAACTGGCGCTGTCCCGCGTTCGACGCGGGCCGCAGGTCGGCTTGATCACCGATGCGTTCGCCCTGGAAAACTTTATCCGCGCCGTGCTGCAGGGCATGCAGAACCGCACCGTGTTGCCTTCGGATGGCGGCGAGATCCGCTTCGAACCGACGGACGAACTGGAGAAACTGGGCCTCACCGCCGAATCCGAGGTGCGCTACCTCTCCGCCGAACAGTCCAACAGTTCGGTGGTGATTGGTAAAAGCCTGGTGCTCAAGCTGATCCGCAAAGTCGCCTCGGGCACTCACCCGGAGCTGGAGATGAGCGCCTACCTGACCGGCGCCGGGTTCGCCAACATCTCGCCATTGCTCGGCTCGGTGGTTCGGCGCGACGGCAAGGGTGAAGACAACCTGCTGATGATTGCCCAAGGTTATCTGAGCAATCAGGGCGATGCCTGGGAGTGGACCCAGAACAACCTGGAACGGGCGTTGCGTGACGAACTCGCTGATGCCATGTCCGAACAGGAACAGCACTACAACGCCTTGGGTGAGCTGAAGGATTTCGCCGGGATGCTCGGCCAGCGTCTCGGTGAAATGCACCAGGTGCTGGCGGCGCCCACTGACAATCCGGATTTCGCTCCCCAAATCACTTCGCAAAAAGACGCACTGGTCTCAGCCAAGGACGTCGCCGCGCAACTGGAGCACGCGCTGAAGTTGCTCAAGCAACATCAAAACGAACTGAACCCTGCGGACAAAGCGTTGGTCAGTCGTTTACTGGACAACAAGAAAACCATCCTCAGCCATGTTCAGGACCTGGGCAAACAAGCCGCTGGCGGATTACGCATCCGTGTCCATGGCGATTTGCACCTGGGGCAAGTGCTGGTGATCAAGGGCGATGCCTACCTGATCGACTTCGAGGGTGAGCCCGCGCGTCCGTTGAGCGAGCGTCGGGGCAAGCACAGCCCGTACAAGGACGTCAGTGGCGTGCTGCGCTCCTTCGATTATGCGGCGGCGATGACGATCAACGTGCACAACGTCGACAACACCGTCGATGCGCAAGCAGCACGACAGCGGGTAGCAGATCGTTATTTAAATGAGGCGAAACAGGCATTTGTCGACGCTTATCGGCTGGCGGCAGCTAGTCTTGCTCATGCGTGGCAAGATCCGGGAGGCGAGGACGCCGCGCTGGCGTTGTTCGGTCTGGAGAAGGCGGCTTACGAGGTGGCGTATGAGGCGGAGAACCGACCTGCATGGCTGCCTGTGCCGTTGCACGGTTTATATGGATTATTGAGTGGGCTTAAACCCTTTTCCGATCTTGGTGGAGAGTAGTCATGAGTTTCTCGAACAAGGAACAGGGTCACGCTAAAGAGGCGCTACTGCCCAGATCGCGGGACATCGACGCGCTAGTGCGCGCCGAACATCACGACCCTTTTGCAATTCTCGGCCCGCACGGCGACGACGCTGGCGGACAATTCATTCGGGCTTATCTGCCGGACGCGTTGAGCGTTCAGGTGCTGGCCAAGGACTCCGGTGAAGAACTCGGCCAACTTGAGGCAACCCAGACACCGGGGCTGTTTGTCGGCCATTTCGATCGGGCCCAGCCGTACGTGCTGCGCACCCGTTGGGCCGGCGGCGAACAAATCTCCGAAGACCCTTACAGCTTTGGCCCATTGCTCGGCGAGATGGATTTGTACCTCTTCGCCGAGGGTAACCATCGCGACTTGAGCGGTTGCCTGGGCGCGCAGCTGAAAAATGTCGATGGTGTCGATGGCGTGCGTTTCGCCGTGTGGGCGCCCAATGCCAGGCGCGTGTCGGTGGTCGGTGACTTCAACAACTGGGATGGCCGTCGGCACCCGATGCGCCTGCGTCATCCCTCGGGTGTCTGGGAAGTGTTCATTCCGCGCCTGCAAGCGGGGGAGACCTACAAGTACGAAATCCTCGGCGCCCACGGCATTTTGCCGCTCAAGGCCGACCCGGTGGCGCTGGCCACCTCCCTGCCGCCCGACACCGCGTCAAAAGTCGCCTCGCCGCTGAATATCGATTGGCAGGACCACGACTGGATGCAATCCCGTGGTGACCGCCAGCGGCCAAGCGCGCCGCTGTCGATCTATGAACTGCACGCCGGTTCGTGGCAATGCGAGCTCGATGACCTGGGGGAAGTCGCCCGTCAGTACACCTGGAAGGAGTTGGGTGAACGCCTGATTCCGTATGTGAAGGAACTGGGGTTTACCCACATTGAACTGATGCCGATCATGGAGCACCCGTTTGGCGGTTCATGGGGCTATCAGCTGCTGTCGCAGTTTGCCCCGAGCGCTCGTTATGGTTCGCCGGATGACTTCGCGGCCTTCGTCAACGCCTGTCACCAGGCCGAGATTGGCGTGATCCTCGACTGGGTGCCGGCGCACTTTCCCACCGACGTCCACGGCCTCGCCCAGTTCGACGGCACTGCGCTCTACGAATATGGCAACCCCCAGGAAGGTTTTCATCAGGACTGGGACACGCTGATCTACAATCTGGGCCGCACCGAAGTGCACGGTTATATGCTCGCTTCGGCGCTGCATTGGCTCAAGCATTTCCACGTCGATGGCCTGCGGGTCGATGCCGTCGCCTCGATGCTGTACCGCGATTATTCGCGCAAGGCGGGCGAGTGGGTGCCTAACCGTCACGGCGGCCGGGAAAACCTTGAAGCCATCGACTTCCTGCGCCACCTCAACGACGTTGTCGCCCTGGAAGCGCCGGGTGCGCTGGTGATTGCCGAGGAATCCACCGCGTGGCCGGGTGTCAGCCAAAGCACCCAGCAAGGCGGGCTGGGCTTCAACTACAAGTGGAACATGGGCTGGATGCACGATTCGCTGCATTACATCCAGCAGGACCCGGTGTACCGCGCCCACCATCACAATGAACTGAGTTTCGGCCTGGTGTATGCCTGGTCCGAGCGGTTCATCCTGCCGATCTCCCACGATGAAGTGGTGCACGGCAAGCATTCGCTGATCGACAAGATGCCCGGCGACCGCTGGCAGAAATTCGCCAACCTGCGGGCGTACCTGAGTTTCATGTGGACCCATCCGGGCAAGAAGCTGTTGTTCATGGGCTGCGAGTTCGGCCAATGGCGCGAGTGGAACCACGATCAGCAACTGGATTGGTACTTGCTGCAATACCCGGAACACCAAGGGGTGCAGAAGCTGGTTGGCGACCTTAACCGGCTGTACCGCGAAGAGCCGGCATTGCATGAGCAGGACGATGCGCCGCAGGGCTTCCAGTGGTTGATCGGTGATGATGCGATCAATAGCGTTTATGCGTATCTGCGCTGGAGCAAAGAAGGGCGGCCGGTGTTGGTGGTGGCCAACTTCACGCCGGTGCCGCGCGAGGCTTACCGCATTGGTGTGCCGTTTGCCGGGCGCTGGACGGAAGTGGTCAACAGCGATTCGGCGACGTATGCCGGTTCCAATTATGGCAACAGCGGCGGGGCGTTTACCGAGGAAACACCGAGCCATGGCCAGGCGCTGTCGCTGGTGCTGAACTTGCCGCCGCTGGCGGTGTTGATTTTGCGGCCGGAGGGTTGATCTACTGACTCCGAGGCGCTGCCATCGCGAGCCGGCTCGCTCCCACAGGTTCAGTGCTCCCACAGGGAGGGTGCAATCCCTGTGGGAGCGAGCCGGCTCCGGGCGGCGTTCCGACGATGGCGTCAGCCCAGACAAAACAATGCTTGCTGCCAGCCCCTCACCACCGCATCCGCACCCCCAGGCTGCCAATCAACCCGTTCAAATCATTGTCATCCACATCACTGCTGTAATCGGCGCTGACATACAGGCTCACCGCCGGTGTCACCTTGGCCACCAATCCCAACCCCAACTCGACTGTCGAGGAATTGCGGCTGCTGCTGATTTTGTCGACCTGATCGAGGGTCACGGTGTTGCCGGTGTACACGGTGTGCCACAAGTTGGTCCGCACATAGGGTTCGACAGGCAGGCCATTGATGTCGTAACTCCCTTTCAATTTGGCACCGACCCGACCACTCCATGACGTCAGGTCGCTGGACGAGGCATTGCCCGAACCGGCGTATGGCGTATCCAGCGTAATGCGCTGATTGATCAATTGCGCCTGGGGTTCGACCACCCAGTTATCGCTCAGGCCAATCGGGAATCCACCTTCGACCGAGAGGGTCATCGCGCTGCCTTCGGTGGCTTGTCGGGCGCCTTGTTCGTTGCGGCTGAAACCATTGACCCGGCCGCCGCTGGCGGTCAAATCAACGTGCCAGCCCTGGGCACCGATCAAACTCCAGTAGGCGCCGAGGCTCTGGCCTTGCAGGTTGAGGGTGTCGCTGTTCGGGTTGGCCAGGGCCGGGCTGGTCACCAGGCCGTTGCTGTTGCCCTGAAACTGAGTCAGGCCGCCGATCAACCCGACTCGCTGAGTCTGACCGTTACTGGTTTGCAAGGTGAGAATCGGCGGGCTCTTCAATTCACCTGCACCGGAGAAGGTAGACCCCAGCGCCAGGTAATCGGTCTGTGCCTTGCGCGAGGCCTGCCCATAGAGCTGATCCCAGGCTGACGGGGCAGCGTCTTCGGTGGTCAGGTGTGTACTTCGTAAATCCGGAATGATGCCAAATCGGCCAGGGTAGGTTGCCGCGATTGCAGTGGTCAGGTTAAGGACCGGGACATCCTGGCGGTACCAGGGTGTTGTGTCTTCCTCCGCAGGCGAAGCCTGCACTTCAATGGAGGAGCACAGCAGGAGTGAACTCGAGACAGTGCAAAAAGTAACTTTGATCTCTTGTGAGGTGAATGAAGTTTTCATGGAGGTCTACCTTGCAATCGCATTCCGTATCTCGCTCTGGCGTCTCTCCTACCCCGAATGAGGGGCGACCGAATGGATGGGGGCAAGCCTCTGCCCGCCCGTTATTACGGGTGTCTGGGGTTTGTCCCTGATGGTACTTCCGGGGGTAGTACGGTGAAGCTAAGAAGACCCGTGGCCTTGCGTCAAGAAAATGGCCGATAAGTGGTATGGCTATTTTAGCGGCTGCAAGTCCCTGATTTTTACAGCCTCTCTAAGTTGTTGTTTGTACAAAAAAACGTCGGCTCAGCCCCGGTCTAGACGGGTTTGGTAGCAAGCTATCGGCTTACCAGCTGATTCTCAAACCGATATTACCGCTGGTCCCGCGCAGCTGATTGCTGTCGATATTGCGACTGTAATCTGCGCTGGCGTAAACGCTGACGGCCTTGGCCAGACTCAATACGACGCCCATGCCCAGATCGGCCGATGAGGATTTTTGCTCGGTATTGATGGGGGTAATTCCCCCAAACGTCACTGAGTCCGTTCCGGAAAAGGTGTGCCACAGGTTGGCACGCACAAAAGGTTCGAGCGGGCGCCCACTGATTTCATAACGGCCCTTGAGGCGGGCCCCCAGGCGACCGGTCCAGGCGCCGTCGGAATCGAAAGACACCCGGGAAACGCCGTCATCCTGGCTGTCCAGGGAGACTTTTTGGTGGATGACTTGAGCCTGGGGCTCCACCACCCAATCGTGCGTCAGCCGAATCGCGTAGCCAGCCTCGGCCGAGACCGTCAGGGCGTGTCCGCGTGTATCGAGCTTGAGTCCGCGCTCGGAGTGACTGTCGCCATCCAGCCGGGTGCCCATCAGGACCGTGTCGACGTACCAGCCGATGGGGTCGATCAACGTCCAGTAAAGGCCGACGCTGTCACCGCGCAGGTCCACCTTGCCGGCGCGCTTGCCCTCGAAGCCCTGATTGAAACCGTCGACATCGCCCTGCAATCGGGTGTGGCCGATAAAGAAACCGGTGCGCTGGGTTTGCCCGCCGGAAGTTTCTGAGCTGTACAGATCATTGCCCACTTGAAACCCGTTGAGTGAGCCGTTGAGCCTGGGCGTCACGGTGCCGGCCCAGGTCTGATCCAGGTTTTTGCCATAAGCGCGGCCCCAGCCCGCGCCGAAGGCTCCGGTTTCGTTGAGTAGACGTTGATCACCCTGCCGATCATGAAAGGTGCCAAGGGCCGCAAGGGTCAACTGCGCCGCAGCCGGCGGCACTGCCGACCAGGTCGGCACCTCCGGGCGATACAACGGAATCGGTGCGGCACCGACGACTGGAGCCGGCAGCGGCGGGGTGCCGATGGCCGCCACCGGGATCGGGACACCCGCCACTTGCGGGGCCACCACGGTCGAGCGCAGGAACCAACTGTTTTCAGTGCCGGCAGTGACGCCACCCTTGAACAGGTAGTAATCGTACGCGCCCACTGAAACCGGGGTCTTGAGCGCAAAGGCATTGTTGGCACTGACGGCCGTGCCTTGTGCCTGTACCAACTGGATGCCGTTCTGCACGGTCAGCGCACCGGTACCCCCGAGATTACTGACGCTGATCAGGGTGTTTCCGGTCAACGTCCCGTCCTTGACCACCAGTTTGTCGCTGGGGGCGTTGTCAGCACCGACCTCGCTTTGCAAGAGCAGTTGGCCGCCGCTCCCCGCGTAGTTGCCCTGCACCGTCAGCGTATCGTTGGTGCGGGTATTGCCGCTGCTCAGGTCGATCACCCCTGCGTTGTTCAGGGTGACGCGTTGGCCCGCGGCGAATGGCATGACGCTGCCCTGAGTGGAAGTCAGTGTGCTGCTGCCGTCGATGTTGAAAACGCCGGTGCCGCTGGCGCTGTCACCCAGCACAAATTTGCCCGTCAGGTCGAACCGTGAGCCGTTGTTCAGATTGACCGTTTCCCAGTTGATGTACCTGCCCGCGCCCGCTGACGTGGTGTGATCGAAGGTCAGCTGATCGTTGCCGGTCCCGCCGTCGATACTCGGGGTGAGGGTCAGGGTGCTTTCACTCAGATTGCGCAGTATCGCGCGGTCGTTGTCTTCCCCCATGAGGATGGCCGAACGGATCAGGCCACCGCCATTCCAGAGCAAAATGTCATTGCCCGCACTGGCGCGGATCTCGCCGACAATTTCGCCGCCCGTCACCGTGATGCTGTCGTCACCGCCGCTGACGCTGATATTGCCGCCGATGAATCCGCCGGTAACGATGATGGTGTCTTGGCCGAACCCGGTCACCAGATTGCCCAGGATCTTGCCACCCGACATGTCGAAGGTGTTGTCGTCGAGCTTCATGTTGACTCGCCCGATGGTGCCGCCGGTCATGGTGGCGAAATCACCGTCCTCGAACGCGTCGATAATCGTGCCGCCAGTCATCAGGAACCGGTCCAGGCCGTCACCCTGGAACAGCGAATGAATACTGCCGCCGTTCATGATGAAAAGGTCGATGGCGTTGCCCTGATGAACGTCGCCGGTTATCCGTCCGTTGTCGATTTGCAGGACGTTGGCCCCGTCACCCTGATCGAGTGCGCCGACGATGCTGCCCGAACTCATCAGTACCCGGTCGATGCCTGCGCCGAAGGTCACGTTGCCGTTGATGGTGCCGGTGCCATTGGCAGGGAAGGTCAAGCTGTTGTTGCCCGTGAGGTCAGTCAGCGGGCCGCTACTGCCGCTGTCGCACACGTAGTTGTCATTTCCGCCGGTGGCTGTGAGCGTGCAGCTCGCGTTGGCGTTTTGCGACCAGGGAAGGCACAGAAAAATGGCAACGGCACAGACCCCGCATAGTTCCTTGGACAGCTTCGTCGAACCGCTCATGCTCGTCTCCGTGAGGAAAACCTTCGAGCACACGCTATCAACAGTTTTCAGGTCTATCTACTGTCATAAGTAACAGGTGCAAGCGGAAAAAGAGCACATTCAGAGGTGGACTTCGACCGCCAGCGGCAGGTGATCCGAGAGATGCGTCCAGGGTTTGCTGCCCAGAATACGGGGCGCGTGGCTGCTGGCATTGCGCAGATAGATGCGGTCCAGGCGCAGCAGGGGGAACCGGGCCGGGTAGGTTTTTGCGGGGCGACCGTGGTGGCGTTCGAAGGCTTCGTGCAGGTAGTCGCGACGGGCGAGGGCGGCGTTGCCCTGGAGCTGCCAGTCGTTGAAATCACCGGCAATGATCACCGGTGCGCCATCGGGCAGTGATTCAAGCAGTTGGCACAGCAACTGGAGCTGCAACTGGCGATGGCTTTCCAGCAGACTCAGATGAACGCAGATCGCATGGACTTCGGCGTGCCCTGGCACATCCAGTACGCAATGCAGCAACCCGCGTCGTTCGGGACCGGTGATGGAAACGTCGAGGTTGCGATACTCGCGAATCGGGTATTTCGACAGCAAGGCGTTGCCATGGTGACCGTCGGGGTAGACCGCGTTGCGGCCATAGGCGAAGTCGCTCCACATGCTGTCGGCGAGGAATTCGTATTGCGAGGTTTGCGGCCAGTCGTTGTAACGCGACGAATGACGGTCATGGACGCCGACCACTTCCTGCAGGAACACCAGGTCAGCCGAGGTACTGCGCACCGCTTCCCGCAGTTCGGGGAGAATGAAACGGCGGTTGAAGGCGGTAAAACCCTTGTGGGTATTGACGGTCAGCACCCGCAGACGATGAATCGCCGGTGGCGTGTTCAGCGACGCCGGTTCGACGGCCCGAGGCTTGGGATCGATGGTCACGTTCACTCCTTGGAATCAGGGCAGCTAAAGTATGCGACTGACGCGGGAGCGGGCAGTTCAGTCCGGATTTCGCGGCATCATGAAACTCCTGTAGGAGCGAGCCTGCTCGCGAAAAACGTATGGGCAACGCTTTCATTCAGACAACCCGCGTTATCGTTGGCGACCATCGCTGGCAAGCCAGCTCCTACAGGGGAGTGTGCGCGCCGTGAGAAGGGGCGTCGGATTCAGACAAACACGATTTCATAGGGCAACCGCATACGCTCCAGCAACACCGGCGGCAGCAACGGCGCGAGGCCGATGGCGGGTTCGCCGTCGAGCTGGCTGGCATAGGCGTGGGTGGCGTGGCTTTTGCGCGCGACGGTCCAGGTGTCGAGACGGACCTTGCGTGCGCGGTGCCAAGGGATCAGTCCTTGATCGCGGGTCGGCCAATGCCAGGCCCAGACCGGCATTTCGTTGAACGCCGCGCCGACCAGCGCTGCCGCTTTTGCGCTGGCGCGCCCAACCACGCCATGGTCGGTATTGCCGTCCTCGCACCAGGTGCTGAACACCACATCCCCGGGGCGCAGGTAGCGGGCGATGAACTGCGTCAATTGCACCTCGCGCTCCGCCAGCGCGTTGTCGGTGAAACCACCGCGAATCCACTTCAGGCTGTGCATCGGCAACCCGAGCCGGCGCAAGGCTTCGACGCTTTCCTGTGGGCGAAACACACTCAGGCGTTTCTCCGACCATTGCTGCGACCCCGGATGGCTGGCGCTGCCGTCGGTGATCGAAATCAATTGCAGGGGATGGCCCAAAGCGCTGAGCAATTGGAGCAGGCCGCCACAGGTCACTACTTCATCGCCGGGGTGCGGGGCGACCACCACCGCGCGAGCGCCGGCGGGGATCAGGGTTTGAGTACTAATGACGGGAATGTTGTCGAGTTGCGGGGCGCTGTTCCAGATTTGTGCGGGCAGGCTGTGTTCGCTGATGGAAACCTGTTTCATGGCGCTACATCCTTGTTCTGGTTGATATCAGTGTGCTGCGCTCCAAGCCCTGGATTGCCGCGAGCAGAGTATTGCTCATGTCACACGATTCGTCGCCTCGGTACCTCCTTTGTTACGATTTTTTATCCGGCCTTGCGCCTCCGCGCAGGCCGGTGATCAACATTGAAGAAATCCCTGAAGGTCTATTTCACTCTTCTTCGTCACGCTGCAATTCAAACAGCAGCAGCGAGCGGCCGGTGACCGAATATTCGTGGCCGAACTCGAAGCGCTCCTGTCCCCGGATCGACGGTTGATTGGTGTCGATCATGCAGGTCCAGAAGCCGCCGTCCGGCACTTCCGGCAAGGTGAAATTGACGATGTCGTGGTGCGCGTTGACCACCAACAGCAGCGTGGCGTCGCCCCCTTTACGGCGAATCCCGGTTTCCTGAGCGCGACCGTCGAGCAGCATGCCCAGGCAGCGACCATGGGCCTCCTGCCATTGTTCGGTGGACATTTCGCTGCCATCCGGCGCGAGCCAGGTGACATCCTTGACGCCGATGTCCTCGTTGTAATTGCCCACCAGGAACCGTCCGCGACGCAGGATCGGGTAGGTCAGGCGCAGCTTGATCAAGCGTTTGACGAACTTGAGCAAGGCCTTGCCATCTTCACTCAGGTCCCAGTTGACCCAACCGATCTCACTGTCCTGGCAATAGGCGTTGTTATTGCCGTCCTGGGTGCGGGCAAATTCGTCACCTGCCACCAGCATCGGTGTGCCCTGTGACAGCAGTAACGTGGCGAAGAAGTTGCGCATCTGGCGCAGGCGCAGCTCATTGATCTCTGGGTCGTCGGTCGGGCCTTCGACGCCGTGGTTCCAGGACAGGTTGTTGTTGCTGCCGTCCTGATTGTTCTCGTCGTTGGCCTCGTTGTGCTTGTCGTTGTACGACACCAGGTCGTTGAGGGTGAAGCCGTCGTGGGCGGTGATGAAGTTCAGCGAGGCGTAAGGCCGCCGGCCACGCTGGTTGAACATCTCGCCGGACGCGGTCATGCGGCTGGCGAAGTCCGCCAATTGCCCGTCATCGCCTTTCCAGAAGGCGCGCACGGTATCGCGGAATTTGTCATTCCACTCGACCCAGCCCGGCGGGAAGTTACCGACCTGATAGCCGCCGGGGCCACAATCCCAGGGCTCTGCAATCATCTTCACCTGACGCAACACCGGGTCCTGGCGGCAGGCCACGAGGAAACTGTGACGCTCGTCGAAACCATCGTGATAGCGCCCGAGAATGGTCGCCAGGTCGAAACGGAAACCGTCCACGTGCATTTCCGTGGCCCAGTAACGCAATGAGTCGGTGACCATCTGCAACACGCACGGGTGACTCAGGTCCAGCGTGTTGCCGGTGCCGGAATCGTTGATGTAGAAGCGCTTGTCGTCGGGCATCAGGCGGTAATACGAGGCGTTGTCGATCCCGCGCATCGACAGCGTCGGGCCTTGCTCGTTGCCCTCGGCGGTGTGGTTGTAGACCACGTCGAGGATCACTTCCAGATTGGCTTCATGCAGGTGCGCGACCATCTCCTTGAACTCGGCGATCTTGCCGCTGGCCAGGTAGCGCGGGTCGGGGGCGAAGAACGCGATGCTGTTGTAGCCCCAGTAATTGGTCATGCCCTTGTGCAGCAAATGCTGGTCATTGACGAAGGCGTGGATCGGCAGCAACTCCACGCTCGAGACGCCGAGTTTGCGGATGTGTTCCAGCACATCATCGACCATCAACCCGGCGAAGGTGCCCCGCAGGTTCTCGGGAACGGACGGGTGACGCATGCTGATGCCGCGCACATGAGTCTCATAAATGATCGTCTTGTCCCACGGCACGCTGACCCGGTGATCGTGGCCCCAGGTGTGGGCCGGGTCGATCACCTTGCATTTCGGTACGAACGGCGCACTGTCGCGTTCGTCGAAACTCAGGTCGGCATCGGGGTGGCCGATGGTGTAGCCGAACAAGGCTTCGGACCATTTCAACTGGCCGACCAATTGTTTGGCGTAGGGGTCGATCAGCAATTTGTTCGGGTTGAAGCGATGCCCGTTGGCCGGGTCATATGGCCCATAGACGCGGTAGCCGTAGATCAGGCCGGGATGAGCGTCGGGCAGGTAGCCGTGATAGATCTCGTCGGTGTACTCCGGCAGCTCGATACGCTCCAGCTCGACTTCGCCGGTGTCGTCGAAGATGCACAGCTCGACCCGGGTGGCGTTGGCGGAAAACAATGCGAAGTTAACCCCCAGACCATCCCAGGTCGCGCCCAGCGGGAAGGGCAAGCCTTCACGGATTCGTGAGGCCTCGGCGTGAGACTCTGGCGCGGCTTTCTTTGGACTGGTCATAGATGCTCCTGCAAATAGGGGAAAACGAATACGGGGGTGAAGACACCGCAAACCCTGTGGGAGCGAGCCTGCTCGCGATGGCGTCCTGCCAATCGACATCAATGGCGCATGTCAGCCCGTCATCGCGAGCAGGCTCGCTCCCACATTGGATCGCGTCCACAGTTGCAATTTGTTCAGGGCGAGTGCGGCCGCAGTGGCGAGGGGGCTCGCCACGAGGTGAATCGGCTGGGTATCAGACCGCTGGCGGTTTCTTCGCGGCTCGAGGCTTTTTCTCGGCTGGTTTTTCGCCGGGCGGAATCACCTTCGAGGCCGCAGCCGGCTTGGCCTTGGCCTTGGATTCGGCGGCCTTGCCGTTGAGTTTACTGGCAGCCGGTTTGGCGGTGGTCGCTTTGGTGGCCGCAGCCTTAGGCGACTTTTTCGGCGCCAGGGCTTCAGCTTCCGCCAGTTTGCGCGCCATCTCCCAATGACGGGCTTCCTGGCCCTCGGGCTTACCCTCCGACTCCCAGATCTGATAGGCAAATTCGCGAACGCGTTTATCGTCGGTACTCATCGCAATGCTCCTGAACTGTGTTCAAGTTTGGATAAAGAGATTGACCGGGAAATCCCCCAGCGCGGCGCTAATCATCAGCTCCTTGTGTTCTGTGACTGCGACGCTTGAAAAAAGTCCCTTCAGATTTTCGCCCGTGGCGGTGAACGGTAATTTGACCCGCGTATCGCCCCACTGCGGCGCGCCGACATGGGGGGCGGCACTGTTTTCCAGCAGGGCAGCGCAGCGTATCGGTACGATCACGATGACCCGTTTGCCTCCCTGTTCGCGCGCAAAAGCTACAACCCGGTGAGCCTCGCTGCCGACGACGTCCAGTGCCTGATACGACCCTCGCCGGAACAGTTCGGCATGCTCGGCGCGCAGGTTCAGCGTGCGCGCGATCAGGGTTTGCTTGATGCGCCCGTCACGCCAGTTCGCCAACAGCCCGGACAGCTCTGCAGGTGCCTGCATCGACTGCTGGCGACTGGCGTAATTCACCGGCCGGCGGTTGTCCGGATCGACCAGGGTGAAGTCCCAATACTCGTCGCCCTGATACAGATCCGGCACGCCTGGCACTGTCATCTTCAGCAAGGTTTGCGCCAACCCGTTCAGTGCTCCGGGGGCGGCGATGACTTGCGCGGCGTCACACAGTGACGAGCGCAATGCCAGGCCCTGCGGACTCAGCAAAAGACGATTGAGAAAGGCCTCGGTCGCGTGTTCATACGCCTCGTTCGCGGCGCTCCAGCTGCTTTGCAATTTGGCTTCGCGCAGGGCTTTTTGCTGCCATTGCCAGAGGCGTTTGGCGTAGTCCTCAAGGCCCTGCTGATCGTCACTGCGCAATGTCAACGGCCAGCTGCCGAGAAGGGCCTGATACAGAATCAACTCGTCGCCGGCCGATGGCATGTTGTCGTCGCTGCGCAGCGGCGCGGCCAGGGTACGCCAGTGTTCGACTTGCTCCACGTACCAGACACTGCGTTCGCTCAACACCGCAAGCCGTGCACGAGTGTCTTCGCCACGCTTGTGATCGTGAGTGGCTGTGGCCAGCAGATTGTCCGGAAACTCGTCGAGACGATTGCGGCAGGCCGCATGAAAGTCGGCGACCGGCGCGCTGAATTGTTCGGTGCTGAACCCCACGTCATTGCGAGACAGCAGCACGGCCGAACGATAGAACGCGGTGTCCTCCACAGCCTTCGCGGCAGCCGGTGAGGTTAATTGTTGAAACCGCACGCAGGCATGTTTGAGGATCTTGCGCGAGCGGCCCACCGGGCGTTTGCGCCAGGGTTCACCCCCCAGCCAGCGTGCCAGGCAATCGAGCACTGGCCAATCGGCCTCGCCCAGGGTTTGGCGTGCGCCGTCCAGGGCCTGCTGAAAAAACACATCGTCTTCAGCGGAGCGGCCAAGAGGGCTGATGTAGGTGCGGTACACCGGAAAATGAACGATCAATTCCTGCAACGCCCGCCGGATCGCGCCGAGGGTCAAGTCGCGGGTCATCAGGTCATCTCGGGCCACTTGCAACAGGGCCTGGGCAACGCTTTCGAAATCGCCGGCGAGTGAGCCATTGAGGATTTGCTGGCGCGCCAGTTGCGCTTCCTGGCGGAAATCCGCAGGCCGTTCGCTGTGCCGGCTCCAGAGTTCGCCCAGGGGCTGGGCACCTTCCGGCGCGTGTTGCAGCAACGACAACTGGTTCATGAATTCGTAACCGGTGGTGCCATCCACCGACCAGTCGCGGTGCAGGGTTTCGCCTTGGCCAAGGATCTTCTCGACGAAAATCGGCAGGTGCCGGTCCGGTGACAGGCTGTCGACCCGGCGCCGCAGTTTGCGGCAGTACCCACGCGGATCGGCGAGGCCGTCGATATGGTCGATGCGCAAACCGTCCACCCATCCTTGTGTCACCAGTTCGAAGATTTTTGCATGAGTGGCTTCGAACACGGCCGGGCGCTCGACACGCAGGCCCCCGAGTTCGTTGACATCGAAAAAGCGCCGCCAATTGATGTCGTCCGCGGCGGTGCGCCAACTGGCGAGGCGATAGCTTTGACGCTCCAGCAGCGTGTGCAGGCGCTGGAAACCCTCGGTGGTCAAGGAGTCGTAGCTTTTCAGGTTCTGCTGGATCACCTGCAACACGGCCGGGTCGCTTGCCAGTTCGCGCAGTTCGTCTTTCAACGGCATCGCGAGGCTGTGGGCGTCCGTCTGGTAACTCAAGGTGCTGAAGCGCTCGGCCAGTGATTTCAGTCGTTCGTCATCGCCATTGAGCAACTCGCCGTAATGCATCGGGCAAATCGGGAAACGGTGCTCATAGTGCTCGACATGAAATGCGCCGCGCCCGGCATCCAGGCGCAAGGGCAGGGTGCCGTCCTGCAAGGCGACGCCGTAATCGCTGCCCAGGAATGGCAGCAGCAACTGACCTTCCATCAACGGATCGGGCGAGTGCCACTGAATGTCGAAGAATTCGCCGTAAGGACTGAGCCGTCCCCATTCCAGCAAGTCCAGCCACCAGGGGTTGTCGCCGCCGCCAACCGCCATGTGGTTGGAGACGATATCGAGGATCAGCCCCATTCTTTGCTCGCGCAAGGCAGCGACCAGACGGCGCAAAGCCGCTTCGCCACCGAGCTCGGGATTGACCGTGGTCGGGTCCACCACGTCATAGCCATGCATCGAACCGGCGCGGGCGCTCAGCAGCGGCGAGGCGTAGACATGGCTGATACCCAGGCTGGCGAAATACGGCACCAGCGGCACCGCATCGTCCAGGGTGAAGCCTTTATGAAACTGCAGCCGCAGGGTCGCCCGCAGCGGCTGGAGTGCCGATGCAGTCATTGATCACGCTCGCCGGCCTGAAGTCGCGCGCAGGCGAGCAACTCCAGGCGCCGGGCCGCGTCCGGGTCATCGAGCAACGCTTCGCTGGTGCCGGGCAGGCGCCGTGACCAGTTGGGATGCGTGTCGGTGGTGCCGGGCAGGTTGGCTTGCTGTTCGATGCCTAGGGCGTCTTCCAGGGGCAGCAATACCAACGGCGCGCGGGTGTGACCGAGAAATCGGATGGCCGCGTCGAGTATCTGATCGGTCTCGTGGGGCTCTTCGCGAAAGTTCTGCGGGTCCTCGCTCAACACGCGCCGCAGGCCTTCGCGTTCGCGTTCGCGGTGATGGCGCCAGTCGATTTCTCCGTTGGCGTCGACCAGGTTCAGTCGGGCGCTCCAGTCGATGTCGTGGCCATGCCACCAGCCATTGATTGTCGGCAGATCGTGGGTGCTGGTGGTCGCCAGTGCGTTATCCGGCCAATCGAGGATCGGCTTGAAGTGCGTGTTGTCCTGTTCGAACAGCAGCACGCGCATGCCGAGGATCGACCGGGCGATCAGTTTTTCCCGCAGGCCATCGGGCACGGTGCCGAGGTCTTCGCCGAGGACAATCGCCTGGTGCCGATGGGATTCCAGGGCCAGCAGGCGCAGCAGGTCGTCGACGGGGTAGTAAAGGTAGGCGCCATCCGCGGGCGGCGCGCCATTGGGGATCACCCACAACCGTTGCAGGCCCATGACGTGATCGATGCGCAGGCCGCCGGCATGGGCGAAGTTGGCGCGTAGCATTTCGATGAATGCACGAAAACCGTTGCGCACCAGGCCTTCGGGCGAGAACGCGGAGATGCCCCAGCCCTGGCCGGTGCGATTGAGAATGTCCGGCGGCGCGCCGACGGTCAGGGAGGCCAGCAATTCATCCTGACGGCTCCAGGCCTGGCTGCCACCGCCATCGGCACCTACCGCCAGGTCGGCAATCAGGCCGATGTTCATGCCACTGCTGCGGGCGGCGGTTTGCACGCGCTCAAGACAGCGGGTGATCAGCCATTGGCAGAAGGCGTAGAAGCCGATGCGCCCGGCATTTTCTTCGGCGAATTCAGCCAGCGCGGCGCTGCGCGGGTCGCGCCATTGCTCGGGCCATTCGCGCCAATCGAGGGTTTCACCCTTGGTGGCGCAGGCCTCTTGCAGGGCTTCGAAACGGCAGTGATTTTCCAGGGCTTCGCCCGCAGCGTGGCGAAAGCTGCTGAAGTCGGCATGCAGTGGGTGTTCACCCTGGACGAAGCCTTCGTACAGCGCCTGCAACAGGCGATGCTTGGCCTCGGCGGCGGTTGGCCAATCGATCAAGGGCAGCTCTTCCAGGCCCTTGAGCTCGACGGCGAGACCGGTGGCGTCGATGGCAGTGCGCAGCGCGCGTTCCCCGAGAATGGCTCCCGGTGCGGCGTAGAGAGTATTGAGGAACAAGCGGCTGGAAGGCGAGTAGGGGCTGTAGCGCTGGGTATCGCTGCTGAACATCGCGTGCAAGGGGCTGATCGCCAAGGCCTCGGCACCGCGTTCGCCGGCGACTCGGGCCAGGTCTTCGAGGGCCTGGGTATCCCCGAAACCGCCATCGCCGGGGCGCCGCAGCGAGTACAATTGCACGCTCAGACCCCAGGTGCGGGGGATCGGGCTGTCGACGGCATCACCGACGCTGTAGCAGCGCGCCGGGGCCACTGCCAGCGTGAAGGACTGCCCTGCGATGTCGACATGCTGATAACCGACCGGGATCAAGCCCGGCAGAACCGCGTCGCCATCCAGTTTCAGGCTAAGCCGCGAACCGTCTTCGAGGTGGATTTCGCAAGGCGTTTGCGGCTCGAAGAAACGGGCCAGGTCCAGACCGGCGCCGAAGTCGGCGGTGATCAGCGGCGGCAGCACGTGGGTCTCTTGCACCTGCTGCAATTCCTGCAGGCTGGCGTCGATTTCCTGGGCGCTGCCGGCCGGGTGGCCGAGCCCGGTAAGGACGGCGCGTAACACCGAGGGGGCGACTTTTTGCGGGCGGCCGTTGGCGTCGATCCAGTCGACGGCCAGGCCTGCTCGGCTGGCCAGTATTTCCAGTTGCGCATCACTCATGGGCGCTCTCCGTCCGGGGGTAGCAAAAGGGCTGCGGCCGTGAGGCTGACAAGCGCGCAATACGGGGCCAGGTGCCCCTGTTCCAACAGGTCGGCTGATTGCGCAGGGTGTTCGAACAACCACTGTGCACCGGCCTGTGAGGTGTGGACCACGGGCGTGTCGCCGAGGTTCAGGTCAATGCGCAGCTCACTGCCATCACCCAGGGACCAGCGCACGCTCACCGCGCCTTTGCCCAACACCTCGGCACCCAGCGAGCGGGTGCCCGGCAGGCGCGGGATGAGGTGTTGGTGGCGCAGGCTCAATAATTGTCGATACAGCGCTGCCATGGCGGGCTGTTGCGGTGCCGACCAGTCAGGCTGTGACGCTTCAAAAGTGTGGGGCGCGTTGGGGTCGGGAATCTGCTCGCGCTTTTGCGAGTCGGCAAACGCACTGAAGGCAGCAAACTCATTGCGCCGTCCCTCGCGCACCAGTTCTGCCAGTTCGCCATGGTGGTCGGTGAAAAACAGAAAAGGTTCTGCGACCCCAAGCTCATCACCCATGAACATCAACGGAATCATCGGTGACAACAGCAGCAGTGCAGTGGCGGCTTTCAAGGCCTCGGGGTGCGCCAATTGATGCAGGCGCTCGCCGAACGCACGGTTGCCGATCTGGTCATGGTTTTGCAGGAACAGCACAAATGCGCTGGGCGGCAGGTGGCCGCTGGGCTCGCCCCGGGATTCGCCGTGACGGTTGATGTGGCCCTGAAACACGAAACCCTGGCTCAGACAGCGCGCCAGCTGCTCAGTCGGTTGTTCGGCATAGTCCGCGTAATAGGCATCGGTTTCGCCGGTCAGCAGGACGTGCAAGGCGTTATGGCCGTCATCGTTCCACTGCGCGTCGTAACCTTGTTCCAGCAGGCTGGCCTGGTTGTGTTCGTTCTCGACCATCAGCCACACATGCCGCGCAGGATCGGTTTGCCGGCGAACCCGCTGGGCAAGCTCCTGCAGAAAGTCCGGGCTCTCGATGGCGTGCACCGCGTCCAGGCGCAAGCCGTCGAAGCGGTACTCCATCAGCCACATCAATGCATTTTCGATGAAGAAGTCCCGCACTTCACGCCGCCGGAAATCGATGGCGGCGCCCCACGGTGTGTGCTTGTCTTCACGGAAGAAGCCCTTGGCATAGTGATGCAAGTAATTGCCGTCCGGGCCGAAGTGGTTGTAGACCACGTCGAGAATCACCGCCAGGCCATGGCCGTGGGCGGTGTCGATCAAGTGTTTGAGTTGCTCAGGGGAGCCATAGGAGAACTGCGGCGCGTAGGGCAGCACGCCGTCGTAGCCCCAATTGCGCTCACCGGGAAACTGCGCCAATGGCATCAGCTCGATGGCGGTGATGCCCAATTCGACGAGACGCGCCAGATGCTGCTCGACGCCGGCAAAGCCGCCGAGCGCACCGACGTGCAGTTCGTAAATGACTGCCTCGTTCCATGGCCGGCCCAGCCACGCGCTGTGTTGCCAGCGGTAGGCCAGAGGGTCGACCACCACGCTCGGCAGGTGCAACCCCCCGGCCTGAGCACGGGAGGCCGGGTCGGGGACGTCCAGCTCGCCGTCGATGTTGTAGCGGTAACGCGTGCCGGCGGGGCAGCGGGTCATGATCACGAACCAACCGTCAGCCTGAGGCAGCAGCGGCAAGGATTGTCCATTTTCCAGTTCGACACTGACGTAAAACGCATCTGGCGCCCACAAGGCAAAACGCGTGTGCTCGGCGTCCAGCATGATTGCGCCGTGGGGCCGGGTCTCAAGGGTCCGTAACGGCATTCGTTGAAAACCTCTGATTATTTGTGGCCTGATTTACCCAACGCCTTGGCGACCAGTTGTTCGTAGAGTTCGGCGTACGGTTCGACCGCTTTGCACCAGTTAAAAGGTGCAGCCATCGCACGGCAGCGCATGGCGTGGAGCAGGTCGGGAAACGCGAACACCTTGAAGGCCCGGCTCAGCGCTTCTTGATAGCTTTCCACCGTGGACTCGTCGAAGAGGAACCCCGTGACACCGTTTTCGATGGTGTCGGCCAAACCGCCGGTATTGCGGGCAACCGGCAACGAACCGAAACGCTGGGCGTACATCTGGCTCAAGCCGCAAGGTTCGTACCGCGAAGGCATCAGCAGGAAGTCGCTGCCGGCAAACATGCGGCGGGCATCGGTTTCGTTGAAACCGATGCGCACACCGATCTGTCCGGGGAAACGCAGGGCCAGTTCACGCATGGCTTGTTCTTCTTCCGGCTCGCCACGACCGATGATCGCGATCTGGCCGCCGTTCTTGACGATGTATTCGGAGACGGCTTCGGTGAGGTCCAGGCCTTTCTGATACACCAGGCGCGAGACCACGGCGAACAGCGGGCCTTCGGAGTCGTCCAGGCCGAACAGTTCCCGCACATGCGCGGCATTCACGGCCTTGCCTTCCCAGTCACCAATGCTGAACGGGCGGAACAGGTGCGTATCGGTGGCCGCATCCCAGCTCTCGTCAATGCCGTTTGGAATGCCGCTGAGCAAACCTTGCTGGGTCTTGGCTGCGAGAAAACCGTCGAGGCCGCAGCCGAAGGCCGGGGTGGTGATTTCCTGGGCGTAGGTGGCGCTGACCGTGGTGATGTGGCTCGAATAGGCCATGCCGGCCTTGAGGTACGACATCTTGCCGTAGAACTCCATGCCTTCCTGCTGCAGGGCATGGGCTGGAATGCCCAGCTCCGGGCACGAACCCAGGCTGATCACGCCTTGATAGGCCAGGTTATGGATGGTGAACAGCGTCGGGGTGCGCTGGCCACGCCAGTGCATGTAGGCAGGCGCGAGGCCGGCCGGCCAGTCATGGGCGTGCACCAGGTCCGGGCACCAGTGGATTTGTGCCAGGTTGGCGGCAATATCGGCGGCGGCCAGGCCCAGGCGGGCAAAGCGGATGTGATTGTCCGGCCAGTCGCGACCGTTATTGGCGCCGTAAGGCGAACCCTCGCGCTCGTAGAGCTCGGGGCAGATCAACACGTAAATGACCAGACCGTCGGGCATGTCCATGCGCCCGATCTTGCACGGCGGCAAGGCCGCATGCCCACCCAGTTCACCAATGATGTGAATCGGGTTTTCGCTGTGCAGCACCTGCGGATAGCCTGGAATCAGCACGCGCACGTCGTGCAAATGCGACATGGCCCGGGGCAGGGCGGCGGAAACGTCGCCCAGACCACCGGTTTTCACCAGGTCGGCGATTTCCGAGGTCACGAACAGCACTTTCTTTCTGTTCGGATTCTGACTGACAGCCGGTACAAGCGTCCGGGTGCCGGGAGCGATGACCGATTGGGCAGCTGGCGCACTCACGGCGTTCGAATCGCCGACCTGCTGATGAGCACGCTCTCCCTGAATATCTAAAGCCGCACTGATCATATGAATCTCCCGTGTTGTTGATCTAATTCTCAGGTCTGACAAAAACGGTGTTTCATGGCCAAGTCCTGTGGCCGGGCGCAAACGCGCGACACATCGTTGAGCAAACGCTCCCAATGTGTTGAAGCAGAATGGCTGGAGTCGTCGTTGCAAGGATTGCACCAGTGGCAACGCACCTACCTTTCAGAGGACCGACCACAAACAGCAAAAGTTTCGATTTTTTTTACACTTTGTGACCGGCCGGTTTTGCCCCGCGAAAATGAGTCTAGGCCAGAACTTAGAGCGGTAAAGCGAGAATGGCAAAATTGTTCGACAATCGGTTCAAAGCGGTACGGACGTACCGGAACGGGACAAAATCGCCCCGACGAAGTGCATGTTTTTTTGCTTTTTTGCCCTAAAAAGTAATCTGGCAGTCACATGAATGTGCAACGCATAAAAGGGCCTCGCACTGTTGTGGTGCGCGCTAGGGTCCCGCTTTTGGCCGAACCGCTGCCTTACTGCCAGACCGGATGCCTTGTTATAGTTCCGGCCTTATTTTTTGCCCGGTAAAGGATCACTGCCATGACTCAGTACACTGCGTTCACCGTCGAACTGGCCGACAAAATCGCCCATGTGCAGATCAATCGCCCGGAAAAAATCAACTCGATGAATGCCGCCTTCTGGAGCGAGATCATCGAGATCTTCCAATGGGTGGAGGACACCGACGAAGTTCGCGTGGTGGTCCTCAGTGGTGCAGGCAAGCATTTCTCGTCCGGTATCGACCTGATGATGCTGGCCGGGGTCGCCAATGAACTGGGCAAGGACGTCGGCCGCAATGCCCGCTTGTTGCGCCGCAAGATCCTGGCCCTGCAAGCGTCGTTCAATGCGGTCGACAACTGCCGCAAGCCGGTGCTGGCGGCGGTTCAGGGTTACTGCCTGGGCGGCGCGATCGACCTGATTGCTGCGTGCGACATGCGTTACGCCGCCGAAGACGCGCAATTCTCGATCAAGGAAATCGACATCGGCATGGCGGCGGACGTCGGCACCTTGCAGCGCTTGCCGCGAATCATTGGTGACGGCATGCTGCGTGAACTGGCTTACACTGGTCGCACCTTTGGTGCCGAAGAAGCGCGCGGCATGGGCCTGGTCAATCGCGTCTACAGCGATGCCGCCAGCCTGCTCGACGGCGTCATGGGCATTGCCCGCGACATCGCCGGCAAATCGCCGATTGCGATCACCGGCACCAAGGAAATGATCAGCTACATGCGCGACCATCGCATCGACGACGGCCTCGAATACGTCGCCACCTGGAACGCCGCCATGCTGCAATCCACCGATCTGCGCGTGGCCATGGCCGCCCATATGAGCAAACAGAAACCCGAATTTCTGGATTGATTGAAAAATGACTTCACGCTGGACCACCGCAGTACTGGACACCGATCAACCCGGCGGCTGGGCCGTGGCGCGCAGCCCCGAGGGCTTTCTGTTCGACGACAATGGCGCGCTGTTCCCCCGGGAATGGCTCAAGCGCCAGGACCTGTCGATCCTCGCTGAGCACGGCATCGGCCATCTGGATGGCGAACCGGTTTACCTGCTGGAGCTGCGCAGTCACAGCGACGTGCCGGGCTGCAACTGGAAAGGCCTGCGGGCGTTCATGCTGGAAGGCGATCACACGGTCTACAAGGTGCTCGGCTACGCGGCGCAAATCGGCACCTGGGCCCGCGAGCACCGTTTTTGCGGCAACTGCGGGCAGGCCATGACGCAGGTGCCGAGGGAGCGGGCGATGCATTGCCAGCCGTGCGATTTGCGCAGCTATCCGCGCATTTCACCGAGCATGATCGTGCTGGTGACCCGTGGCGATGAAGTGCTGCTGGCCCGTTCGCCGCGTTTCGTCAGCGGGGTCTACAGCACGCTGGCCGGGTTTGCCGAGCCGGGCGAGTCGGCGGAGGACTGCCTGATTCGTGAAGTGCGTGAAGAAGTACAGATCGAGGTCAAGAACATCCAGTACCTGGGCAGCCAGTGCTGGCCGTTCCCGCACTCGATGATGCTGGGTTTTCACGCCGAGTACGCGGGCGGCGAGATTGTCTGCCAGGAAGACGAGATCGAAGACGCCCAGTGGTTCAACGTGCATGAGCTGCCGCCGTTGCCGGCGTCACGCTCGATTGCCCGTTACCTGATCGACGTCTACGTGGCGCGGCGGTTAGGCCACGCTGAACCAGTGCTGCCAGGCTAGGCGCACCGTCAGGCCCAGCACCACAGTGATGAACACCGGGCGAATGAATTTGGCGCCGCCGCTGATCGCGGACCGTGCGCCAAAAAACGCGCCCACCATCACCGACAGGCCCATGCACAGGCCGATGATCCAGTCCACTTGCCCGGAAAACACGAACACCGACAGCGCCGCAATGTTGCTGACGAAGTTCATGCTGCGCGCCACACCGCTGGCCTTCACCAGGTCAATGGGGTACATCAGCAGGCTGCTGACGGTCCAGAACGCACCTGTGCCGGGACCGGCCACGCCGTCATAGAAGCCGAGGCTGAAGCCTTGGGTCGATTGCCACTTTTTCTTGATCGGTGCGTTGCTGTCCAGCGGCGCTTTTGGCGTTCCACCGAACAACAGGTACACGCCGCAGGCGAAGACGATCACCGGCAGCATCTTGTTCAACCATTCGGCCGGCAGGTAATGCGCGACGATGGCGCCGGTCAGTGCGCCGACCAGGGTGCCGACGATGGCATGCACCCATTGCCGAGGATGAAACAGCTTGCGGCGGTAGAAGGTGAAGCTGGCGGTGGCCGACCCAAAGGTCGAGCTGAGTTTGTTGGTGCCCAGCACCAGGTGCGGCGGCAGGCCGGCAGTCAGCAGCGCCGGGGTGGTCAACAGCCCACCGCCGCCGGCAATGGCGTCGATGAAGCCGGCAATGAAAGCGACAATGGCCAGAATGGCCAGGGTGGTGAGGTCAACGCTGAGTTCGAAAGGCATGGAATCGGCTTATTCGGCGGGGTGCAGGGAAGGGCTGCGGGGAAGGGGCGATATCTTACCTTTATCCGGCTCCTGCGGCGACGGGTCTGGCCCCATCGCGAGCAGGCTCGCTCCCACATTGATTCTCCAGCGCTCACAAAATCCCTGTAGGAGCGAGCCTGCTCGCGATGGCGTCCGCCCAGACAACACCGTCCCAAGTGTTGCCGAGCCAACAGCACATCAGCAAATCATCCCGCCAGCCAACAGCAAAAAACCTGGCTTGCAGCCGATCACTGCCGCAAATCCACGGTCACGGCAGAGGTAGGGCGGGTGCAACAGAGCAGAATGCTACCGCTCTGAGGTTCATCCAGCGGCGTTTCGACATACTCGACGGAGCCTTCGCGAAGGCTGACCTGACAGGTATTACACAAGCCCGCCCGGCAATTGAAGGCCGGTGTCAGGCCGGCCTGTTCGGCCAGTTCGAGCAGTGACTGGCAACTCTCGTCCCAGGCCACGCGCGTACCGGACGGCAGAAATTCCACGGTCAGCGCACCTTCAACCGGCGCCGTGGGTTCAGGCGTGGCCAAGGGCGCCGTCGCGATGACTTCATCCTCTTCGAGTACCGTCGCGGGGCCGAAGAATTCATAGTGGATACGCTGGCTCGCAATCCCAAGGTCGCGCAACAGACGCCAGTTCGCCTGCATAAAGAGCCTCGGCCCGCACAGGTAAACGTCGTAGTCGTCCAATGGAAGCAGCCGTTGCAAGGTTTCCCGACTGACCAGGCCCTGGCTGTGAAAAACACCCTTGGCCAGATCGTCTGCCTCCGGGTTGCGGTAGCAGAAATGCACATGGATCCCCGGGCGACGGCTGGCCAGTGCCAACACCTCGTCACGAAAGGCATGCACGGTTCCACTTTCACAGGCATGAATGAAAAACACCGGACGCGAAGAATGACGGCTCAGCTGATGCAGCATGCTGAGCATCGGCGTGAGCCCCACGCCGCCGCTGAACAGCACAACTGGCCTTGGGCTCTCTTCGTCGAGCACGAAGGTGCCGGTGGGGCCGGCGATCTCCAGCGAGTCGCCGACCTGTACGGCATCATGCAAGTGATTGGACCCTTGACCCGGTGGCAGCTCGGGCCGGTCGAACGGTGCCGGTTCGCGCTTGACCGAAATGCGTAAGCGCGAGGGGTCATTGGCGTCACCGGAGAGGCTGTAATTGCGCAACGCGGTCACGCCATCTCCCAGCGGCAGGCGAACAATCAGAAACTGACCCGGACGAAATCGCAGGGTGGAAAACCCGTCGGTCGCTGTCAGGACGAACGACGTGATGACGGCACTTTCCTGAATCTTCTCCATGACCCGGAACGTTTTGAAGCCTGTCGAAGCGGACGGCGTTTGCAATTGAGTCCCCATCTCATGCCTCCGTCTTTTGTTCCGCAACGTGCCGTTGGGTCAGCGGAATCAATTGGCCTGTCTGCTCCTGTGCAATCAATTTTTCCAGGTTGCGGCGGAAACGCAGCGGACCGGAGTCGGAGGCCAGATCAATGTTGGGCGTGCGTTTGTTGGCCATCCCCTTGTGCACGGCCGTCAGGACGACTCGATCTTCAGCAAAGGCGTGGCGCACGTCCTCGTCGAACTGGCGTGACACCTCCTCGTTTTCGGTATCGAAGTTACGCACTTGAAACCAGTAATAGCGCGTGTTCGATTCGTCGATGGGGGTCATGAAGTTGTAGGAGTTCATCAGGAACACCTGTTCGTGCATTTCTCCTTCGTCAGAACCGGTGCCGGCGGGGGTGAACAGGGCCTTGATAATGGCCTGGGAAGGGTAATGCACTTCGTAATGCTGCTTGCGATCACACCGTCCACTGAACGTGACGAACTTGGCGTAGAACGGCGCCACTTCGACATCGCGCATCCACCGCGAAACGATCACGCCGACGTCGGTGACGGTGGTCTTAAGCGGTTCTTCGGCGCAGGCCGCGTTGCCGAAGGACGATTGATGCACCCAGGCGACATGCGCTGGGTCCAGCAAGTTGTCGGTCATGTACAAGTAATTGCACGGGATGATCATGCTGTCGCCACGATTGAGGCCCCATGCCGGGTCACCCCATTCAGGCACCTCGCAAATTCTGGATTCGTCTGCCAGTTCGAGATCGCCCATCCAGATCCAGATCAAACCGTAGCGGACGGCGAGGGGGTAGCTGCGCACTTTGGCGCCTTGGGGAATGCGTTGGCTACCCGGCGCGCGGACACAGCTGCCCGAGCAGTCGAAGGTCAAGCCGTGGTAACCGCATTCAATGTCATCACCCTTGCGGCGTCCCATGGACAGCGGCAACTTGCGGTGCGGGCAGGCATCTTCGAGGGCGACCGGCGTGCCGTCACTTTTGCGGTAAAGCACCACGGACTCACTGAGCAGCGTGACCGGATAGAGATCTTCACCCAACTCGGCTTCACTGGCGGCCACGTACCATGCGTTTCGTAAAAACATGGGGGTTCTCCTTGTTGTTGTGTTGTTCGCGTTTGCTGGCGAACGATGGCTAGCGAGGCGTTCAGGTTACGAGGAGGGGATTGAGTGAGAATAGATGTCTAAATCTGTTCGTTTATTTAGTTTGGCTAACATGACTGGCATTGAAAAAGTACGACGAACAAACGCATTCAAGACCGCGCAGGGCAGTCTTGAATGGGAGAGGTTTGAGGGGGGCAGCAGGGTTTTACGGTTGAATGAGTGGCAACGCCGCCAAGGCGCGCTCCCAGATCTGTCGTGTGCGCAGCCACACCAGGGCTTGCCAGTCCGGATCGGCCGGGTAGAACTGTTCAAGCAGCTTCAGCTTTATTTGCCCGGCCACTGGCTCGGCCAGATCCCCGTGCAGGTGCAGCCAATGGTCGTCGCGCAAAACGGTATGGATCTGTTCTCCGGGATACGTGCCGCATTCAATCACGAACGGCATCAGGTGCACGTCCGGCAGCGCTTCAATGATGGCGTGTGACGTGTACCCCGTGGCTGTTGCCGCCACGCCGGTGTCACTCTGGCTGCCAGGCCCGGTGATCAAGGTGTACAGCCACGGCCCATAAATGGCCTGGGCATCGCTGAACGCCGGGTATTCGGCCTGGGCAATCGTCATCAGCATCGGGTGGCCATAGTCCCCGGCGCCGGTGTGAAGGTCAAAACACATGACCACCCGGGTGTGGCTCAGGTGCTCCCGCAAAATCCCGTGCAGGGTTTTGTTCGTCCAGCTCGCCGATTGCCCGCCGTAGAACAGGCCATCCGGGTGGTGATACTGGCCGGCTTCGACAATCGACATCACCGTTGACCAGCCCTCGGTCTGGACGCGATCGTTGAGCTGCGCATTGGCATATTCGCGTGCGGGTCCCAGCCGCTGTTCACAGGCATAAACCCCGTGCAACGCCTCGTATTGCCGGTTCTCCGGCAGTCTCCCCGTGAAGTCCAGGTAGTTGCGATTAAGGTCGATATTGTCTTCATTGACGCGGCGCATCCACGCCGTGCCCCAGGGATTGACGAGGTGGATCATCAGGACCGCGACATCAGGCGGCAGGGACCTTTCGCCGAACTCCAGCAGCCATTTGATCTGGCAGTTCGAGCCATAGAAGCCTTCAACGCCGTGGGTGCCGCTGATCGCGACCAGCACTCTGCTGGCCTGCGGGTCGCCAAGCCAGGTGACATCGGTACTCAATGGCTCGCCAAATGGCCCCTTCAAGGGGTGAGGGTAAGTGGTCAGGTTGGCCCCGGCAGCCTTGGCAGCCGCCAGGAATTGCTCACGTTGGTTGTTGAAACTCGGGTGCGTGGGGAAACTTGCGCTCATGGTTGCCTCATATCGAACGTAGCATTACTTCAAACGACCGGAGAGAAACTGCGTCAACCGCTCACTTTTCGGATTGACCAAGACGTCGCCGGGATGTCCTTCCTCTTCCACCCGGCCTTGGTGCAGGAACATGACGTGGTTGGAAATGTGCCGGGCAAAGCCCATCTCGTGGGTGACCACCACCATGGTCCGGCCTTCTTCTGCCAGCGCTTGCATCACTTTCAACACTTCGCCGACCAGTTCCGGGTCGAGCGCCGAGGTCGGCTCGTCGAACAGCATCACTTCCGGCTCCATCGCCAGCGCACGGGCGATGGCCACGCGCTGTTGCTGGCCGCCCGAGAGGTGCGAGGGGTATTTACTGTCGACGCTGGCATCCAGGCCAACTTTGCGCAGGTACTGGTGGGCACGCTGCACAGCGTCCTTGCGCTTGATGCCAAGGACATGAATGGGCGCTTCGATGATGTTTTCCAGCACCGTCATGTGTTGCCACAAATTGAAATGCTGGAACACCATCGACAGCTTGGTGCGAATTTTTTGCAGTTGGTGCGGGTCGGCCACACTCATCGCGCCGTTGATGTCTTGCCGGGTGCGGATCTCTTCGTTGTTGACGCTGATTCGCCCCGCACAGGGCTGCTCGAGGAAGTTGATGCAGCGCAGGAAGGTGCTCTTGCCCGACCCGCTCGAGCCGATGATGCTGATGACGTCACCGGCCTTGGCTTTGAGCGACACACCCTTGAGGACTTCGTGGGGACCGTAATTCTTGTACAGCTCATCGATGCGTAATTTGTACATGTTCGATGCTCTCCAAATGACGGCAAATCAATGCGCTTGAGGTTGCAGGAAGGCCAGCCAGCGAACTTCGCAGCGGCGAAAGAACCAGACCAGGACAAACACCATCAGGGCGTAAAACATCGCCGCCAGACCGAATGCCTCGAAAGTGGAATAGGTCGCTGAATTCACATCCCGGGCGACCTTCAGCAAATCAGGCACGGTGGCCGTGAAGGCGAGGGTGGTGGAATGCAGCATGAGGATCACCTCATTGCTGTAGTACGGCAGCGCACGACGAAGCGACGAGGGCAGGATGATTCGTCGGTACAAGGTGAAGCTGGACATGCCATAGGCGCGCCCGGCTTCGATTTCACCGTAAGGCGTCGCGCGGATCGCGCCGGCGAACACCTCCGTGGTGTAGGCGCAGGTGTTGAGGGCAAAGGCCAGCAAGGTGCAGTTGATGCCTTCGCGGAAAAAGGCATTGAGCTGCGGTTGATCGCGGACCATCTCCAGGCTGTAGACCCCGGTATAAAGCAGCAGCAACTGGATGTATAACGGCGTGCCCCGAAACACATAGGTATAGAACCAGACCGGCCCACGGATGAAGGGGTTGCGTGAGACCCGCGCCACGGCCAGGGGCACGGAGAGGACGCCGCCGATGGCGATGGACACGACCAGCAACCACAAGGTCATGGCAACGCCGGACAGTTGATAGCCATCGAACCAAAGGTAGGACTGCCAATACTCCTGCAAGATGCCGATCATAACTGTGCCCCCCTGACGCCGGCCGAGTAGCGGCGTTCAAGCCACAACAACACGCCGTTGGACAGGGTGGTAATCGCCAGGTAGATCAGAGCACCAATCAGGCTAAAGAAGAACAGGCGCATCGAGTGTTTGCCGGCGTCCTGAGTGACCTTGACGATATCGATCAGGCCGATGATCGAGACCAGCGCGGTGGCCTTGATCAGCACCTGCCAGTTGTTGCCGATGCCGGGAAGCGCAAAGCGCATCATTTGCGGAAACAGCACCCGCATGAACAGTTGCCGACGGCTCATGCCATAGGCGATGGCGGCCTCCAGTTGGCCGACAGGCACTGACTGAAAGGCCCCGCGAAACGTCTCGGTGAAATAGGCGCCGTAAATGAACCCCAGGGTAAACACGCCGGCCACAAACGGGTTCAGGTCAATCTGTTGGACGTGCAACCATTCGGTGAAAACGTTCAGCAAAATTTGCAGGCTGTAAAACAGCAGCAACATGATCACCAGATCAGGGACACTGCGGATCAGCGTGGTGTATCCGGTTGCCAGCACTCTCAGCGGTCGATGGCTGGACAGTTTTGCCGACGCGCCTATCAGGCCGAGCGAAACCGCCAGTAACATCGAGAGCAACGCCAACTTGATGGTTGCGAATGCACCTTCAAGAATCAGCGCACCATAACCCTGTAAAAACATGGTCTGTCTCTCCTTCGGCAATAGCGATCCACAGACCGCCTATTTAGAGGATTGGAAGTCAGGGGGATTTTCGGGGGGCAGGGGCAGGCTCTTGATCACCGCAGCAAGGCGATCAGAGCCTGCGAGGACGACGCGTCAGTTGTAGATGTCGAAGGTGAAGTACTTTTTCTGGATGGCGTCGTACGTGCCGTTCTTGTGTATTTCCGCCAGGGCGCCATTGATGGCGTTGATCAGCGCCTCGTCATTCTTGCGCAGGCCAATCGCGATCCCCTGGCCCAGCAGCTCTTCGTGCTGGACCGTGTCGCCGGCAAAGGCGAACCCGTTGTTTTGCGGTGTCTGCAAAAAGCCGATATCCGCGACGACCGCGTCAGTCAGGGTGGCGTCGATTCGACCGCTGACCAGGTCCGGGTAAAGCAGGTCCTGATTGGTGTAGGACACCATCGTCACGCCATGGGGTGCCCAGATGGCCTTGACGTAAGCCTCCTGGGTGCTGCCTTGGGCGACACCGACGCGCTTGCCCTTGAGCGACTCGACGGTGGGCAGCAAACCGCTGTCAGCCTTGGCGATCAGGCGGTTGGGTGAGTTGTAGAGCCGGTCCGAGAACGCGATGTTTTCCTTGCGCTTTTCGTTGACAGTCATCGCCGAAAGAATGCCGTCGAATTTCTTCGCCTTGAGTGCCGGGATGATGCTGTCGAAGGCGACCTCCACCCACACGCACTTGACCTTGAGCTGGGCGCAAATGGCGTTCCCCAGGTCAATGTCGAAACCGACCAGTTGACCGCTGGGTTCCTTCGATTCGAAAGGCGCGAACGTCGGGTCTACGCCGAAGCGGATCGCGCTCAAATCGTTAGCGAGGGCGCTGCTCGACGCGAGAGCGAATAACGTGGCGAGAATGATTTTTTTCATTTTTCTTTGCCTTATTTTTCGTCATTGGAATGTGCAATGTGCGGATGCAAGGTCGTGGTGCAAGGCTGATCCGGTCTGTTTTCACTGCCCACGGGGCAAGCAGTGACAGGACCAGAATACGAGAGTCTGAACATTCGAAAAGATGTGAAAAGCTGTTGCATTGTGTAGCTCAGCTAAAGTATTAATCGGCGGCTGTTTTTCTGGAGATGCCGATGAACAACTTGCCCTCTCTGCGTGCCGTGCAGGTGTTTGAAGCGGTCGGGCGCTTCGGTGGAATTGTCGAAGCGGCCCGGCGCCTGGGCATTTCGGCGGGCGCGGTCAGCCAGCAAATGAGGTTGCTCGAAGACAGCCTGGGCTTGAGTCTGACCTTCCGCGTCGGCAAGCGTATTCGCCTGACCGCCGCCGGCCAGCGTTATCACGACAGCTGCGTGGCAGCCTTTGAAATGCTGCGCATTGCCCAGGTGGAAGTCGAACGCGCAAAGAGCGCCACCAACCTGCGGATCAGTGCATTGCCCTCGCTGCTTTCAGAGTGGCTGGCACCGTTGATCTACACCTGGCAAAGCAATCACCCGGAAGTGAACCTGTTCCTGGACGGCAGCCATGCCGAGCCCGCACCGGACGGCTATGAAATCGATTTTCGGGTGACCTATGGCGATTACGGCGCCAGTGAGCACGCCATCGAACTGTTCCGCGATTGGGTCGTTCCCGTCTGCAGCCCGAATCTGTTGCAGGCCGACAAGCCGCTGCGGACGCCGGCGGATTTGTTGGCTTATCCATTGCTGTCGATTGATTGGTTGCCTAAATTCGCGTCCCCGCCTTCCTGGCGCGATTGGTTCAGCACCCAGCAGGTCGACAGTTCGCAGATATGTGACGGGTATCGGGTCTACTCCTTGTCATCCATGGCCATTCAGGCGGCGATCCTCGGGCAGGGCGTTGTACTGGCGCAATACTCGATGATTGCCGACGCTTTGACCGATGGGCGTTTGATCATGCCGTTCGCACAAGGGCTGCAGATGCCTTCGTCGTATTTTCTGGTGGGGGCCAAAGATGTTTTCGATAAAGCGCACTGCCGTGATTTCCATCGATGGCTGGTCGCTCGTGGGCGGGATCAAATGGCGGTGAGTAAGCAACTGTTGACCTGACCATCAGCGCCGTACATCAACCCCAAGGCGTTCGTATAAACTAGCGCTTCCGCTCGCAGGAGCCCTCTGAAAATAGGAGTCATTGTGTCGACCACTGTCAATGGCAAGCCACCCCTTGAGTCTTTGACGATTGAAAGTCCCTCTCCGTTGTACGCCAGGGTCAAGCAAGCCATTGTGCAAAAGATCCGCTCGGGGGACTGGCTGCCAAACTCGAAATTGCCATCGGAAAGCGAGCTGCTCAGCTTGTTGGGGGTCAGCCGCATGACCATCAACCGCGCCTTGCGAGAGCTGACCATCGAAGGGTTGCTGGTGCGCATGCAGGGTGTCGGGACCTTTGTCGCGGAACCGAAGGGGCATGCCGCGCTGTTCGAGATCCATAACATTGCCGAAGAAATATCGGCGCGCGGGCATACCCATCGCTGTGAGGTGATCACACTTGAAGAGGTGCCCGCCAAATCTTCGTTGGCGCTGCCCTTCGCACTGGACGGTGTGCCGCGACTGTTTCACTCCCTGGTCGTGCATTACGAGAATGAAGTGCCCGTGCAGATCGAGGAGCGGTTCGTCAACGCACAGGTGGCCCCTGACTACCTGAATCAGGATTTCACCAAAGTCACGCCCTATGCCTATCTGATTCAGTTGGCGCCGTTGACCGAAGGCGAGCATGTGGTCGAAGCGATTCATGCCAAGTCGGTGGAGTGCCGATTGCTGCAGATCAAACGCAATGAGCCGTGCCTGCTGATCCGTCGGCGTACGTGGTCGGCGAAAGGTCAGGTCGGCAGTGCACGACTGGTCTACCCGGGCTCCCGGTATCGACTTGAAGGAAAGTTTGGCAATTGATCTCTGACGGCAACTAATGGCCGTCAGCTGTCCCGGTGCGCACCATTGACCGGCAGGCGGCTGCCCAGGCGATACCGTGAGGAGGGATGGACCAGGCGCACATAAGTGACGATCTTGCTCTGGCTCCAGGTGCGACGCATCAGCACCAGGCACGGTTCGTTGGCGTCGATCTGCATGTGCTTGCTTTCGTCGCTGCTCGGGTGGCTGGCCTCGACGATGTGTTCCATTTCATCGGGCCGCAGCACCTGCAGCAGGTAACGGGCCGGTTGCAGGTGTTCACCAAACTCCTGCTGCAGGAATTCCGGTATCAGCTCCGGATTGACGTAACGATCCTCGAGCTGCACCGGGACGCCTTCCTCGCTGTGCACGCAAATCAAATGAAACACCGATGAGCCGGTGGGCAGCGCCAAGGCGGCGGCCACCGCCATCGACGCGGACTCGCGCCCCAGGTGCAGGACGCGGCACGTGTAACGGTGTCCCCGGGAAATGATTTCGTCAGCGATGTTGGTGATGCGCAGGAGGTTCGATTGCGGTTTGCTTTCGGCCACAAAGGTTCCTACGCCCGAAATACGGACCAGGTGGCCTTCTTCGGTCAGCTCGCGCAATGCACGGTTGACCGTCATGCGCGACATGCCCAGTTCCTGCACCAGCCGGTTCTCTGAGGGGATCAGGTCGCCGGGTTTCCAAACGCCCGCGCGAAGCTGGCCTTGCACGAAATCCTTCGCGCGCCGATAGAGCGCTTGCGGTGCATTTTTGATCATTAGTCGGTCCGAATGGCTTGTGCGGCAAGGACATTTGCCAGTGCCTGGAGGAAAAGGTCGTTATCCTCACAGCTTCCGATGGATACCCGCAAGTGCTGCAAATAGCCGGCTTCGCGCCAGGGCTTGATGATGACCCCTTCGCGCAGCAATGCCTGGTTGATGACTTCGGCAGGATAGGGCGTGGTGAAGTACAGAAAGTTCGCCATGGACGGTGCGGTCGAGATGCCTTGTTCCTGCAGCGCGACGGTCATCCGCCGGCGTTCGCTGGCGACATGGGACAGGCAGGCTTGCAGGTACTCATCGTCGGCCAGCGCTGCAACCGCTGCCGCCTGGGCCACGCGGTTAACGTTGAAGGGCGTGCGCAGGCGGTTGATCAGGTCGGCCAGCAGCGGATCGCTGACGATGCCGTAGCCGACGCGCAAACCCGCCAGGGAATAAGCCTTGGAGAAAGTCCGCAGCAGAATGAACGGTTTGCCGCTGGCCTGAATCAAGCCCAGGCAATCCGGGTATTCCGCCTCCCATTGCGCGTACTCGTAATAGGCCTCGTCGAACACCAGCAAACACTGGTCGGGCAAGGCGTCGAGCAACTGCTGCAACTCATCGGCCGTCAGGGTGCAGCCCACCGGGTTGGACGGGCATGAAAACATCAGCAAACGCGTGCGCGGCGTCAGCGCGGCAATCATGCCGGCCACGTCGAACGTGCCGGCGTCGGTCATCGGTACGCCCACCACCCGGGCACCGGCGGCCATCGGGTAGATAAAATGCAGGCCGAAGGACGGCACCACGGTGACCACTTCGTCGTCGTGATCGAGAAACACCCGGCTGATCACGCTGAGCAAATCTTCCGAGCCGTTGCCGAACACCAATTGATCTTCCGGTACGTCGAGCTTGTTCGAGAGTGCGGTGCGCAACGCCTGGCACCCGGCATCGGGGTACAGCGCAATCTCGCCGCAAGCCTGGGCCATCGCGGTGGTGACGGCGCGTGCCGGGCCCATGGGGTTTTCATTGCTGCCCAGTTTGGCGACGCGGGTCAGGCCGAAACGCTTTCGCACCGCATCCGAGCCGAGGCCGGCGTTATAGCTGGCCAGGTCTCGCACTTCCGCGCGGGCCAGCAGGTTCAGGTCGTTGGAATTCATACCGGGCTAACCTCTTTGGTGTCTTGCCAGAAAGCGTTGCGATCCAGGTAGTTCTGCAGGAATTGCTGCAGACGCGGCTGTTCGGCGTTGTGAAAGATTTCGTGCGGGGTGCCATGGGCGACCACCTGGCCGTGATCGAGGAACACCACCGAGTCGGCGACCTGGGCGGCGAAGCCCATTTCATGCGTGACCACCACCATGGTCATGCCTTCCTTGGCGAGGGTTTTCATGACCTGCAGCACTTCGCCGACCAGCTCCGGGTCGAGGGCCGAGGTGGGTTCATCGAACAGCATGATGTGCGGTTCCATGGCCAATGCCCGGGCGATCGCCACCCGCTGTTGCTGGCCACCGGACAGCTGCGCCGGATAAGACGTGGCTTTATGGGCCAGGCCGACTTTGTCCAGCATCGCCATGGCGCGTTGCTTTGCCTCATCGGCCGACAATTTGCGCACACGCAGCAAGGCTTCACTGACATTGCCCAGGGCAGTCATGTGCGGCCACAGGTTGAATTGCTGGAAAACCATGCCGACATTGCGCCGCACCTGATTGATCTGCGACTGGGCCGCGCGCTTGCGGCCCTTGCCGTTCTCGGGCACCCAGCCCAGCAGTTGGCCTTCTATGTAAATCTCGCCCTCGTCGTATTCCTCAAGAAACGCCATGCTGCGCAGCAGGGTGCTTTTGCCCGAGCCCGAGGGGCCGATCAGGCACACCACTTCAGAATGCCGGACCTGCAAGTCGATACCCTTGAGCACGCGCAGGTTGCCGAAGCTCTTGCCGACGTTCTGCAGTTTCAGCATCGGCTCGCTCGTGTCGGAAAGTGTCTTGGACGTCTTCATCGCTTCACCTGATTCGTTCAATACGGATGAGTGTGGCGCCGCTGTGGGCGTCGATTGGAAGTGACTCATCGCGGCTGCTTCTGCATAAACCGCCCCACGCGGGTTTCCAGCAACATGCCCAACCGTGAGCAGGCTTCCACCAACAGCAGGTAGCCGATGCACAGCACCAGCAGGGTTTCGACAAAGGCAAAGGTTTCCGAGCCAATGCCGGTGAGGACCATGGTCAGTTCGGGGATGGTGATGATCGACAGCACGGCCGTTTCCTTGCACAGGATGGTGACCAGGTTGACCAGCGCGGGCAGGATGATCACCAGCATTTGCGGGATCTGGATGCGGGTGATGCATTGCAGGCGGGTGATGCCCAGGCAGTCGGCGGCTTCAAGTTGCCCGCGGGCAACGGATTCAAAACCGGTGCGGAAAATTTCCGCGAAGTACACGCTGCCATAAATGCCCAGGCCGAGAATGCCGGCTGGAATGGGGTCCAGGCTCAGGCCGAACGACGGGCCGCCGTAGTACACCAGGAACAACTGCACCAGGAACGGCGTACTTCGAATCATCTCGATGAACGCCCGTAACGGGGCGCGCACCAGGCGGTTGCCGAACAACTGGGCGACCGCGATCAACAGGCCCAGCATCAGGCCCAACGCAACGCCGGCAGACCAGGTGCCGAGGGTGACCATGAAGCCTTGTCCGATGTCGCCGAGGTGATCGGTGATGATCGTGGGATCGAAGATCATGCGCTGCGCTCCTTCAGATGACGTTCCAGCAGGCCGCCGAAGAACGCCAGCGGGATGTTGATCAGGCAATAGAAGCCGGCCAGCATCAGGTAGTCCTGAACGAACATGTAGTCACTGGCCGCAATGTTCTGGGCCGTGCGGGTCAGGTCGGCCAGGCCCACCACCGACACCAGCGACGACGCCTTGATCAGCAGGATCATTTCGTTGACCAGCGCCGGCAAGGTCAGGCGCACGGCCTGCGGGACGCGGATGCGCACCAGCATTTGCCCTGAAGTCAGGCCCAGCAAACCGGCGGCTTCCAGCTGGCCTCCGGGAATGGCGAGAAAGCCACCGCGCATGATTTCAGCAATATAGGCCCCTGCCGCCAGGGACAGGCCAATCACCGCCGCCACCATGGGCGACACGTTGGGCAGGCCGATACGCGGCAGGAAGTAATAAATGAACAGCAGTTGCACCAGCAGCGGAATGCCGCGGAACACAAATATGTAGGCGCCACCCAGGCGCCTGAGCACGGGTATGGGTGACAACCGCAGACTGCCCACGATCACCCCGATGACAAAACCGATGGCCAGTGCGGCGACGGAGATCTCCAGGGTCACGAGCAGGCTGTCCAGCAACAGCGGCAGGTTTTGCAGCAGTAAAGGCCAATCAAACATCGTCGTGCCTCCGCAGGGATGAATCACCGGCTCGGTTGAGCCGGCATTCCGTTCAACGAATCAGCAAGCCTCGTTTACCAGGTCGGTTCGAAGTCAGCTTTTGGCACGTCCATTTCCACACCCAGCCATTTCTTTTGCAGGGCGGCAAGACGACCGTCCTCGTGCATTTTCAGCATCGCGCTATCGAGCGCGGCGATCAGGCTGTTGGCGTCTTCATCCTTGCGGCCCAGGTAGGCGAAGTAGGACTTCTTGCCGAACGGAGGCAACACCACTTTGTACTTGTCCGGGTGCTGGGCGGCGACGTAGGAGATATTCGGCAGGGAGTTGGCGACCGCGACGATGCGCTTGGTGCCCAGTTCTGCGTACGCCTGGTTGTTGTCGATGTATTCACGAACGTCGACTTTCCCCGGGAGGGTGGCGGCGAAGGTTTTCAGTTCTTCGAGCTGTGCCGAGCCCTTGCCGGCGCCCACGACTTTGCCGGCGATGTCTTCAGGCTTGTTGACCGGGCTGTCCTTGGCGCTGACCAGCAATGCAACCGTGGCCTCGGCAATCGGCATCACGAAATGGTAACGCTCCTTGCGCGCCTTGGTGACGATGATCGGGCCGGCGACGATGTCGAATTTCTTGGCTTCCAGCCCCGGCAGTACGCTTGGCCATGGCAGGTCCATGAAGCGGACCTTGACCCCCAATTCTTTGCCCAGCTGTTCGAACAGCTCGGAGTTCAGGCCTTTCTGTTTGCCGTTCTCGGTGAAATCGAAAGGTGCAAATTGCAGCTCGGTGCCCACCACCAGTTCACCGGACTTTTTCACATCGGCCAGTTGATCGGCCTGGGCCGTCATGCAGATGCCAGCCAGGGCCAGGGCGATGCACAGACCATTGAATTTTTTACTGAACAGAGAATCGAGTTGCATGGTGTAACTCCTTCGTCAGGTACAGCGAGGTTATGGTGTGTTGGTTCTCGTTATGCGTTGCGGTTGGTTCATGACAGCGTCATCGGATACCGCTACAGCAGTTAACGTGCCAGAGCGGTATATACAGCTTGAATTTCAGCTTAGCCGAGGATTTTTCCGGGGTTGAGAATGCCGTGGGGATCGAAGCAATCCTTGAGTTGCTGCATCGCCTGGCGGGCCTCGGGGCTGACCGAATGATGGAGAAATTCGCGCTTGAGCAGGCCGATGCCATGTTCCGCAGAGACCGATCCGCCCAGTTCGCCAACAGCGCTATAGACAAGTTCCTCGACCTCAAGAAGGGGGGCAGGCTGGGGCAGCGACGCGCAGTCCACGGTCAGGTGCAGATTGCTGTCACCGATGTGGCCGAAATACACACTGCGGTTGCCTGGCCAGCGTTGCTCCAGGCGCTGGCGGCAGCGTTCGGCGAAGTCGCCGATCAGGCCGATGGGCAGGCTGACGTCAAAGTTCAAAGGGGGCATGCGCATGGGGAATTCGCCGGTGGCTTCGCGAATCTTCCACAGTGCGCGGGCCTGGGTCTGGGAGCTGGCCTGTACCGCATCGACCACTTCACCGGCGGCGAAAGCCTCTTCCAGTGTCTGCTCAAGCATCTCCCGAGGGCTGGCGCATTCGAGCAGGACATACAGCGGATGGTCGAGCGACATCGGCGCGGTCGGGTTTTCCAGCCAGGAAACCCCCAGGCGGAAGAAGTCCTGCCACATCAACTCATAGGCTTGCGGCGTCCCGACACTGCGCTGCACCCGGCGCAGCAAACTCACCGCGCTGGCGTAATCGGGCAGGGCGCACAGCAGCGTGGTGGTTTCGCCGGGCTGGGGCGCGAGCTTCAAAACCGCGCGAGTAATCACCCCAAGGGTGCCTTCGCTGCCGATGAAGCACTGTTTCAGGTCATAACCGCAGTTGTTCTTGATCATCTTGTTGAGCAGATTTAGCACCCGGCCATCGGCCAGGACCACTTCCAGTCCGAGGACCAGGTCGCGGGTCATGCCGTAGCGAATCACCGCATTACCGCCGGCGTTGGTGGCGATGTTGCCGCCGATCTGGCACGAACCACGGGCGCCGAGATCCAGCGGGAAAACGAACCCGGCATCGAGCACGGCTTGCTGGATTTCTTGCAGCGTGGTGCCGGCCCGGACGGTGATGGTCGCCGCGGCAGGGTCGATTTCTTCGATGCCGCGCAGGCGCTCCAGGGACAGGGCTATGTTTGTTGCGCGGGGCACGGCGCCGCCGGCCAGCCCGGTCATTCCGCCTTGGGGAACCACCGACTGACGGGCGTCGTTGCAGATGCGCAAGGCACTCGCGACCTGTTCCGTGGTGCGCGGCAGCAACAGCGCGGCAGGGCAGGCCGGCGCATGGCCGGTCCAGTCGCTGTAGTGCCTTTGACTGATATCGGCACCCGTGAGTACCGCGGCATCACCCAGCGCCAGGCGCAATTGTTCGAGGGTCTGTTGCAAATCGTTCATCGGTTCAACTCACGGTGAAGGATGTGGAGGAGGTCGTGTACAGCGAGCGACGGTGAAGCTGGTTCAGGTCCGGCGTGCCGAGCAGCGACAGGGCCAGGCGCAACTCCTGCGAGAGCAGGTCGAGCGCATGGCCGGCACCGGCCTGGCCGCCGACGGCGACGCCATACAAAGTAGCGCGCCCGAGCAGCACTGCGTCAGCACCGAGAGCACAGGCTTTAAGAATGTCGGTGCCACGGCGAATGCCGCTGTCGAGCAGCAGCGTGAGCTTGCCCTTGGCAACGGCGGCAATCGCCGGGAGGCAGTCGATGCTCGCCGGGACGCCGTCCAATTGCCGGCCGCCGTGGTTGCTGACCACCAAACCATCCAGGCCCAGCGCGACGGCTTTCTCGGCGTCCGCCGGGTGCAACACCCCTTTGAGCAACAGCCGTTGTGGCCAGTGGTCGCGCAGGCGGGCGAGGGCGTCCCAGTCGAGGCCGGTGTCCATTTGCGAGCCGATGAAATGGGCGGCGCCTTCGACAGTACGTTGCCCGGCCGGCAGATACCGTTCGATGTTACCCATGCTTGGCAGGCCATGAGGCCACAGGGCCTGGGCCATCCAGCGTGGATGAGCGAGCACGTCGAGCTTGTTGCGCAGGCTCAGTTGCCGGGGGCGGACAAAGTTGCGTTTGTCCCACTCGCGATTGCCCAGCAGCACCGCATCGCTGGTCAGCAACAAGGTCTGGCAGCCGACGGCGGCCGCACGCAACAGCAAGTCTTCCTGGACCTTTGGGTCACGCAGGCAATACAGCTGGAACCAGAGATTGACGTCGGGCACCGCCGTTACCACTTGCTCCAGGGAACTGGTGGAAACGGTGCTCAAGGTAAAGGGCAGGCCACGCTCGGTGGCGGCGCGGGCCAGGTGAATATCGGCGTCGCGATACAGCATGGCGTTGTAGCCGGAGGGGCCGATTGCGATCGGCAGCGGCACCTCACGATCGAGCAGCCAGCGTTGGGGTTGCGTGGCAGTGCAGGGCACCAGGGTCTGCGGCAGCAGGGCAATGTCCGCGAAGCCTTGACGGTTGCGGCGCAAGGTCACCTCTTCTTCGGCACCGCCCTCCAGGTATTCCCAGGCGAAATGCGGCAAGCGTCGGCGGGCCATCACTGCCAACTCGGCAATGCTGTGTGCTCGACGATAGTCCGGGCCTGAATAATAACGGCGCATGGCATATCCCATCGGCTACGAAAGAGTAGGTGTTCGCCGCCGTCATGCCGCGGCGAACGGGTTTGGCTCAGGTGTACGGATCAGGCATACAGGCGTTCGGCAGGCAGCCACTGAATGAACGCCGCGTTCTCGACCCAGGCGCGTGCAGCGGCGATGTCCGGGGCGAAATAACGGTCTTCATCGTAGTGAGCCACTTCACGGCGAATCATCGCCAGCACTTCGCAGAGCTTTTGCGAAGTCTGCAGCGGCGCATGCAAATCCACGCCTTGAGCGGCACCCAACAGTTCGATGGCAACCACCGCGCTGCTGTTGCCAGCCATGTCCAGCAAACGACGTGCCGCAAAGGTCGCCATCGAGACATGGTCTTCCTGGTTGGCCGAGGTCGGCAAGCTGTCGACCGACGCCGGGTGCGCCAGGGTTTTGTTCTCCGAAGCGAGGGCGGCAGCGGTGACCTGGGCGATCATGAAGCCGGAGTTCAGGCCGCCTTCGCGCACCAGAAAGGCCGGCAGGCCCGACAGTGCCGGGTCCACCAGTTGGGCGATGCGCCGCTCGGACAAGGCACCAATTTCGGAAATGGCCAGGGCCAGCACATCGGCGGCCATGGCGACCGGTTCGGCGTGGAAGTTACCGCCGGAGAGCACGTCGCCATCGGCACAGAACACCAGCGGGTTATCCGAGACGGCATTGGCTTCGCGCAGGAAAACCCCGGCGGCGAAGCGCATGTGATCCAGGCACGCGCCCATGACTTGCGGCTGGCAACGCAGCGAGTAAGGGTCCTGCACACGGTCGCAGTCGCGATGGGATTCGCGGATTTCACTGGTGGCCAGCAGTTCGCGGTAGAACAGCGCGACGTCGATTTGCCCCGGCTGTCCGCGTACCGCCTGGATGCGCGGGTCGAACGGCACGTCCGAGCCTTTCAGCGCTTCAACGGTCAGGCTGCCGGCGACGACGGCCGCGCTGAACAGTTTTTCGCAGGCGAACAGGCCACGCAAGGCCAGCGCCGTCGAAACCTGGGTGCCATTGATCAGCGCCAGGCCTTCCTTCGGACCCAGCACCATCGGTTCAAGGCCGGCAATCGCCAGGCCTTCGACCGCATCCATTTCACGGCCTTCATGACGCACCCGGCCGACGCCGATCAGCACGGCGGACATATGCGCCAATGGCGCCAAGTCGCCCGAAGCGCCGACGGACCCTTGGGACGGAATGCACGGGTAAACCCTGGCGGCATAGAGCTTGCTCAGGGCCTGGATCACTTCCCAGCGAATCCCGGAAAAACCACGGGCCAGGGAGCCGACCTTGAGCGCCATGATGAGCGCGACACTGGCATCGTCCAGCAGCGGACCGGTGCCGGTGCAGTGCGACAGCAGCAGGTTGCGCTGCAGTTTGGCCAGCGATTCGGTAGGAATGGACGTCCGTGCCAGCAGGCCGAAACCGGTATTGATGCCGTACACCGTGCGCTGATTGGCGATGATTTCGTCTACTGTACGAGTACTGGCATCGACGACGTCGCGTGCGGCCGGGTCCAGTTCAAAAGGACGCTGCAGCTGATAAATGGCGCGCAACTGATCGAGGGTGAGTTGACCGGGTTTGAGCTGCAAGGGTGCGTGCATTGTAAGTGTCCTGAGGTCAGGGTGATGGGAAGCAGGGTGGCGATATGTTCCTGTATATACAGGTAAGGCAAGATGCAGGCCAAATTTTCGATCCCACGCTCAAATCAGCATTCCAGACCTATTGGTCGGGAGTGGGAGAGAAATTTATGCGGGCGATTTACCATGACCCTGTAACCGAAGGTTGCACCAGTTGTGGGCGTTCTGCTCCTTGCTGGGGCGAAGGGAAACGGGTGGGTAACAGATTGGAGGATGACCTTTCGTCGCAGTATAAGTGGAGATTCGCCTTAGCCCGAGGCTTGCGGGTCTCTGCACAGAGAGGCGGCACGGTAAATGCTATGACCTGTATATACCGGCCAGTCAGCCTTCGACAAAGCCGCTATCCAGCCACTGCTGTATTTACCTAATGTAGGAGTGAACATGACCTCTAGCACCAATCTGCCCCTGATCGACATGACCGGCGTACGCGAAGGTGATCAGGCAAGCATTCGTCGGGCCGGTGATGCCATTCGAAAAGCCTGTAGCGAAGTCGGCTTTTTCTACATCGTCAATCACGGTGTCCCTCAGCCAGTGATCGACCGGGCCATGGCGGCCGCTGCGCAGTTCTTTGCGTACCCGACCGAGGTCAAGCGGCAAGTGGCGGTGAACAAGCGGCATCGGGGCTGGCATGCGCTGGGTGGGGCGACCATGTACGAAGCCACCAAGCCCGACCTCAAGGAGTTTTTCAGTATCGGCCTGGAGTTGGCGGAGGATGATCCGTGCGTTGTTGCCGGCGAGGCGTTGCGCGGGCCGAATCAGTGGCCGGAATTCATGCCGGAGTTGCAGGACGCCTTGTCCGAGTACTATTCGGAAATCGGCAAGGCCGGGGCCGACTTGCTCAGGGCTGTGGCAGCAGGGTTGGGGATCGACGAGGACTTCTTCGTGGACAAATACACCAAGCCGTTGCAACGCACGCAGATGGTCTATTACCCGCCACAACCGCCGCAGGCCGAGGCTGACCAGTTCGGTGTGGCCCCGCACACGGATTACGGGTGCATTACCTTGCTTTATCAGGACAACAGCGGCGGGTTGCAGGTGCGCGAGCTGGGCTCCAACCGTTGGATCGAGGCCACGCCGATTCCCGGCAGCCTGGTGGTTAACGTGGGAGACCTGTTGGCGCATTGGTCCAATGATCGCTTTCGTTCGACGCTGCACCGGGTGATCAACGCGTCAGGTCATGAGCGGTATTCCATCGCAACGTTCTACGATCCGACTTACGGTGCAGGCGTTGACCCCTGTGATTTGGGGATCGATCCGGCGTTGAGTCTCTATCCGCCGGTGGCGGCGGGGGATTACATTCTCAAGCGTATCGATGACTCCATGGCCTATCGCAAAAAAGCCTAGCGAGAACCCCTGTAGGAGCGAGCCTGCTCGCGATGGACGTCAACGATGACGCGTTCATTTTGGAAAAACGCGGCGTCCTTGAGTTCATCGCGAGCGTGCTCGCTCCTACAGAAGATCAAAAAAAGCCCGGCCAGAAGGTCGGGCAATGTGTTGATCAGACCAGCGTTTCCAGCTCGGGAATGGCTTCGAACAAGTCCGCCACCAGGCCGTAATCGGCCACCTGGAAGATCGGCGCTTCTTCGTCCTTGTTGATCGCAACGATCACTTTGGAGTCTTTCATGCCGGCCAGGTGCTGGATCGCGCCGGAGATACCGACCGCGATGTACAGCTGTGGAGCAACGATCTTGCCGGTCTGACCGACCTGCATGTCGTTGGGTACAAAACCTGCGTCGACCGCGGCGCGGGAAGCACCGACGGCAGCGCCCAGCTTGTCAGCCAGGGCGTACAGGTGTTTGAAGTTGTCGCCGTTCTGCATGCCGCGACCGCCGGAAACGACGATTTTGGCTGCGGTCAGTTCCGGACGATCGGACTTGGCCAGCTCTTCGCCAACGAAGCTCGAAGTGCCTGCGTCGTGAGCGGCCGCAACCGCTTCAACGGAAGCCGAGCCACCGTCAGCGGCAACCGGGTCGAAACCGGTGGCACGCACGGTGATCACCTTGATCGCTGCGTTCGATTGAACGGTGGCGATGGCGTTACCGGCGTAGATCGGGCGCTTGAAGGTGTCAGCGCTTTCAACCGAAATGATCTCGGAGATCTGGTCAACGTCCAGCTGGGCGGCAACGCGCGGCAGGATGTTTTTGCCGTTGGAGGTCGCGGCAGCCAGGATGTGGCTGTAACCCTTGCCCAACTCTGCCACCAACGGTGCTATGTTTTCTGGCAATTGGTGTGCGTAAGCGGCGTTGTCGGCCACCAGCACTTTAGCCACGCCAGCGATTTTCGCAGCGGCTTCAGCCACGGCGCCAACGCCCTGGCCGGACACCAGAACGTGGATGTCACCACCGATTTTGGCGGCAGCAGCCACGGTGCTCAGCGTGGCCGGGGCCACTACTTTGTTGTCCTGCTGGTCGGTTGAATAGTCAGCAATAACCAAGATAGTCATGTTCAGATCACCTTCGCTTCGTTCTTCAGTTTCTCGACCAGTTCAGCCACCGACTTGACCTTGATACCCGCGCTGCGTGCTGCAGGCGCTTCGACTTTCACGGTCTTGTTGGTGGAGGCGGTGGAAACGCCCAAATCGTCCGCAGTCACTACTTCGAGAGGCTTCTTCTTGGCTTTCATGATGTTTGGCAGGGACGCATAACGCGGCTCGTTCAAACGCAGGTCGGTGGTGACGATGGCCGGCAGTTTCAGGGAAACTGTCTGCGCGCCGCCGTCGATTTCGCGGGTCACAGCAACGCTGTCGCCGCTGATGTCAACTTTCGACGCGAAGGTGCCCTGACCGTAGCCGCTCAATGCAGCAAGCATCTGGCCGGTCTGGTTGTTGTCGCTGTCGATGGCTTGTTTGCCCAGGATCACCAGCTGAGGCTGTTCCTTGTCGA
>NZ_RWIN01000081.1 GCF_009761815.1 Pseudomonas sp. PB120 | reverse complement strand
GTGTATACCCCTGTGGGAGCGAGCCTGCTCGCGATGCTTTTTGGAAGAGGAAAAAACCATGCGTGTGTGGATCGATGCGGATGCCTGCCCGCGGGCAGCCAAGGACCTGGTGGTGAAGTTCGCCCTCAAGCGCCAGTTCGAAGTGGTGCTGGTGGCGGGGCAGCCGCAGATCAAGCCGGGGCTTGCGCTGGTTAAGCTGATCGTGGTGCCGAGTGGCCCGGATGCCGCCGATGACTACCTGGTGGAACACGCAGTGCCCGGCGAGTTGGTGATTTGCAGCGATGTGCCGCTGGCTGACCGCCTGGTGAAGAAGGGCGTTTCAGCGCTGGACCCGCGCGGCAAGGAGTTCGATGCGCAGAACATGGGCGACCGGCTGGCGGTGCGCAACCTGTTCACCGATTTGCGCGAGCAAGGCCAGATGAGCGGCGGGCCGGCGCCCTTTGGCGAACGGGAGAAGCAGGCGTTCGCCAATGCGCTGGACCGGATCCTTACGCGCCTTTCGCGCCAGTCTCAAACCGGAAGGTAACCCCTGTGGGAGCGAGCCCGCTCGCGATAGCGGTCTGACAATCAGCCTATTTGTTGAACGTTGCGGCCTCATCGCGAGCAGGCTCGCTCCCACAGTAAAACGGGTCAGGCGTCGTTTTCGTGGGTCAGTTCAAGCACGCGGTCGACCATTTTGTTGATGCCTGAAGCGGCTTCACTGATCGACTTCGCCAGCATGTACGCCGGGGTGCTGACCAATTTGCGAGCCTTGTCTTCGACGATCTCGCTCACCGCGCAATCGGTATGGGTGGCGCCCATTTTGTTCATAGTGGCGGCGGTCTCGGCATCGTTGCCGATGGTGCAGTTGACGCCTGGGCCATAGATTTTCGCGGCCAGCGCCGGCGAAATGCACATCAACCCGACCGGTTTACCCGCCTCGGCAAAGGCTTCGGCCAACGCCAGAACGTCCGGTTGTACGGTGCAGCCCGCGCCTTCGACGGCAAAATTGGAGAGGTTCTTGGCCGAGCCGAAACCGCCGGGAACAATCAGCGCATCGAAGTCCTCGGCGTTCGCTTCGCGAATGTCCTGAATATTGCCCCGGGCGATCCGCGCCGATTCCACCAGCACGTTGCGCGACTCGGGCATTGCTTCCCCAGTCAGGTGATTGATCACATGCAACTGCTCGACATTGGGGGCGAAACATTGCACCTGGGCGCCCCGTTGGTCCAGGCGCAGCAAGGTGATCACGCTTTCATGGATCTCTGCGCCGTCGTACACGCCACAGCCGGAAAGAATCACTGCAATTTTTTTGCTCATGGGTATTTCTCCAGATTCATGGCGTTAAATGTCCACTAATTTGTCACTCGTTGCCATAGGGTAAATTCGCGGCTACACCTAGCATCTGTCCTCAAGATTCCGATCAGGGCGTGTCATGGACTTCATTCTGTATGCGGTGCCGTTTTTCTTTGTGCTGATTGCCGTCGAGCTGCTGGCCGACCGCTGGCGCGGGATCAGTAACTATCGGCTGGCGGACGCGATCAACAGCCTCAGCACCGGGGTGCTGTCGACCACCACCGGGCTGTTGACCAAAGGTGTCGGGCTGGTGACCTACGCGTTTGCCCTCAAGCACCTGGCCCTTTTCGACCTGGCGGCCGACAGCGTTTGGGTCTGGGTATTCGCCTTCGTCCTCTACGACTTCTGCTACTACTGGCTGCATCGCATGGGCCATGAGCGCAACATCCTCTGGGCCGCGCACTCGGTGCATCACCAGAGCGAGGAATACAACCTGTCCACGGCTCTGCGCCAGACCAGTACCGGTTTCCTGCTGAGCTGGATTTTCTACCTGCCCATGGCCGTGATCGGTGTGCCGCTGCTGGTGTTCGTCAGCGTGGCTGCGCTCAACTTGCTGTATCAATTCTGGGTACATACCAAACACATTCCCAAGCTTGGCTGGTTCGAGTGGTTTTTCGTCACGCCGTCCAATCATCGCGCCCACCATGCACAAAACCTTCTCTACATGGATCGCAACTACGGCGGCGTGTTCATTATTTGGGACCGTCTGTTCGGCTCGTTCCAGGAAGAGGACGACAACGAACCGGTGATTTTTGGCGTCACCACCCCGTTGGCGAGCTGGAACCCGTTGTGGGCCAACCTGCAGTTCTATGCGCAGCTGTGGGATGACGCGCGGCGTGCCGAGAGCAAGTGGGACAAGCTGCGGATCTGGTTCATGCGCACCGGTTGGCGGCCGGCGGATGTCGCGGCCAGGTACCCGATGAGCAAACAGGACCTGAGCCAGTTCCGCAAATTCGAAGTGCCGCTGGACGGGCGTCAGCAGCTGTATGTCGCGTTGCAGTTCTGCGTCTACATCGCGCTGGGCAGCTATTTGATGAATCTGGAGCAGCACCTGCCGATCGGCGCGTTGATCCTCGGCTGGGGGGCGGTGGCGCTGGGGTTGTTTGCGTTGGGGGTGGCGCTGGAGAATCGCCCGTGGGCGTTGAAGCTGGAACTGGTGCGGCTGGCATCGAACGTGCCGCTGGTATGGCTGGCGCCGTTGGTTGGCTTGTGGCCCGCCAGCGCGGTGGGCTGGGCCGGCTTGCTCAGTTACAGCCTGCTCAGCGGAATCGGTCTCTACTGCTGCAGAAACCGTTTCACTCGGCTGGCGTCTTAGTCACGTTGGCCTGTTCGGCTTTCAGGGCTTGCTCATCGGCGTAGATCTTCTTCGCCAGGCGGGCATTCTTGAAGCGCCGACGCAGCCACAGGACCACGCCCAGCACCAACAGGGCGCCGAGCACCCACAACTCGTACTTCTTGACGCTGCCGAGCAGCCCTTCGAGCACCGCGCCAAAGTGGTAGGCGGCTGCAGCCAGGGCGGCAGCCCAGATGGCGGCGCCAATCCCGTTCAGCAGCAGGTAACGTCCCGGCGGATAGCCTGACAGGCCGATAGCCACCGGCATTACCGTGCGCAAACCGTAGACAAAACGGAAGCTCAGCACCCAGATGTCCGGGTGCTTGCGGATATGTTCCAGTGCCCGATCGCCCATCATCTGCCAGCGCGGTTTGCGCGCCAGCAGCTTGCGGCCGTGCTTGCGTCCCAGGAAATACCACAGCTGGTCGCCGGCATAACTGCCGAAAAACGCCACGACGACCACCAGGTTGATGTCCATGTATCCACGGAACGCGAGGAAGCCCGCGAGTACCAGAATGGTTTCGCCTTCGAAGAACGTGCCGAGAAAAAGGGCAAAGTAGCCGAAGTCATGCAGAAATTGTTGGAGCATTGTCTGGGTGCTGGCGAAATGAACGCGCAGCCTAACCCTTCGTGCACATTCGTGAAAGTGTCCAAATGTGTCTCGACGTGAACAAATCCTACAACGACAATGGAAAGCGGCTACGTGTCACAGGGCTAAGCACAACTGTCATCTGTTCGTCATAATGGCCGCTTATAACTGTCACGCTCGCCTGCCAGCGCGGGCTCAGGAGTCTGCCGTGAGCTTTACCCCCGCCAACCGTTTGTTTCCCGCCACCCGCCTGCGCCGTAACCGTCGCGATGATTTTTCTCGTCGCCTGGTCCGTGAAAACGTCCTGACCGTCGACGACCTGATCCTGCCGGTTTTTGTGTTGGACGGTGAAAACCGTCGCGAGGCGGTGGCCTCGATGCCGGGCGTCGAGCGCCTGACCATCGACCTGTTGCTGGAAGAAGCTGCCAAGTGGGTCGAGCTGGGGATTCCGGCATTGGCGCTGTTCCCGGTGACGCCGCCAGAACTCAAGTCCCTGGACGCCGCCGAAGCGTGGAACCCCAATGGCATTGCCCAGCGCGCCACCCGCGCCCTGCGTGCGCAATTTCCTGAACTGGGCGTGATCACCGACGTCGCCCTGGACCCGTTCACCACCCACGGGCAGGACGGCATCCTCGACGAAGAAGGCTACGTGCAGAACGACATCACCGTCGACGCACTGGTCAAGCAAGCCCTATCCCACGCCGAAGCCGGTGCTCAGGTGGTGGCCCCCTCGGACATGATGGACGGTCGCATCCAGGCGATTCGCGAAGCCCTGGAGCTGGCCGATCACGTCAACGTGCGGATCATGGCTTACTCTGCCAAATACGCCAGCGCCTATTACGGCCCGTTTCGCGATGCGGTCGGTTCGGCGCTGAACCTGGGCAAGGCCAACAAGGCCAGCTATCAGATGGACCCGGCCAACAGCAACGAAGCCCTGCACGAAGTGGCGGCGGACTTGTCAGAAGGCGCGGATATGGTCATGGTCAAGCCAGGCATGCCCTATCTGGACATCCTTTACCGGGTCAAAGAAGAATTCAAAGTGCCGACATTTGTTTATCAAGTCAGCGGCGAATACGCGATGCACATGGCAGCGATCCAGAATGGCTGGTTGAGCGAAGGGGTTATTCTCGAGTCCCTGACCGCTTTTAAACGTGCAGGCGCCGATGGCATCCTGACTTACTTTGCCGTCCGTGCCGCCCAATTGTTACGAGAGCAAAAATAGCCCTCCCAGGAACATGTCATGAATACCGAAGGACTCACTGAAGTTGCTTTAAAAGAGGCTCAACCCGTGGTCGAGCAAATCGACGAAACCCCGCCGGAGCTGGAGCCTGCTCCACCCGCGTTGGTAGCCGAGGCTACGTCGGCAGCCCCGTCGATCGCCATTCCCGGCCTGGATGACAGCAGCCTGTACATCCATCGCGAGCTCTCGCAACTGCAGTTCAACATCCGCGTGCTGGAACAGGCGCTGGATGAGTCCTACCCGTTGCTGGAGCGGCTGAAGTTTCTGCTGATCTTCTCCAGCAACCTGGACGAGTTCTTCGAAATTCGTGTGGCCGGCCTGAAGAAGCAGATCACCTTCGCCCGTGAGCAGGCTGGCGCCGATGGCCTACAACCGCATCAGGCCCTGGCCCGGATCAGCGAACTGGTGCACGGTCACGTCGACCGCCAGTACGCGATCCTCAACGACATCCTGTTGCCGGAACTGGAAAAACATCAGGTCCGCTTCATCCGTCGTCGTTACTGGACCACCAAGCTCAAGACCTGGGTCCGCCGTTATTTCCGCGACGAGATCGCACCGATCATCACCCCGATCGGCCTCGACCCGACGCACCCGTTCCCGTTGCTGGTGAACAAGAGCCTGAACTTCATTGTCGAGCTCGAAGGCATCGACGCCTTCGGTCGCGACTCCGGACTGGCGATCATCCCGGCACCGCGCCTGTTGCCGCGGGTTATCAAGGTGCCGGAAGAAGTCGGCGGCCCTGGCGACAACTATGTGTTCCTGTCGTCGATGATCCACGCGCACGCCGATGACCTGTTCCAGGGCATGAAGGTCAAGGGTTGCTACCAGTTCCGCCTGACCCGAAACGCCGACCTCGCCGTCGACACCGAAGACGTGGAAGACCTGGCTCGCGCCCTGCGCGGCGAGTTGTTCTCCCGTCGCTACGGTGACGCTGTGCGGCTGGAAGTGGCCGACACCTGCCCGAAACACCTGTCCGACTACTTGCTCAAGCAGTTCAACCTGCACGAAACCGAGCTGTATCAGGTCAACGGTCCGGTCAACCTGACCCGTCTGTTCAGCATCACTGGCCTCGACAGTCAGCGCGACCTGCAATACCTGCCGTTCACGCCACAGATCCCGAAACTGCTGCAAAACAGCGAAAACATATTCAGCGTGATCAGCAAGCAGGACATCCTGCTGCTGCACCCGTTCGAGTCGTTCACCCCGGTGGTCGACCTGCTGCGCCAGGCCGCGAAGGACCCGCACGTGTTGGCGGTTCGTCAGACCCTGTACCGCTCTGGCGCCAACTCGGAAATCGTCGATGCGCTGGTCGATGCCGCACGCAACGGCAAGGAAGTCACCGCGGTGATCGAATTGCGGGCGCGGTTCGACGAAGAATCCAACCTTCAATTGGCCAGCCGTCTGCAAGCGGCCGGTGCGGTAGTCATTTACGGCGTGGTCGGTTTCAAGACCCACGCCAAGATGATGCTGATCCTGCGTCGCGAGGCCGGCGAGATTGTCCGCTACGCCCACTTGGGGACGGGCAACTACCACGCCGCCAACGCGCGCCTGTACACCGACTACAGCCTGCTGACCTCGGACGACGCCTTGTGCGAAGACGTCGGCAAACTGTTCAGCCAGCTGATCGGCATGGGCAAGACCCTGCGCATGAAGAAGCTGCTGCATGCGCCGTTCACGCTGAAGAAGGGCATGCTCGACATGATTGCCCGCGAAACCCAGTTCGCCCTCGACGGCAAACCGGCGCACATCATCGCCAAGTTCAACTCGCTGACCGATCCGAAGATCATCCGCGCGTTGTACAAGGCCAGTCAGTCCGGGGTGCGCATCGACCTGGTCGTGCGCGGCATGTGCTGCCTGCGTCCGGGCATCGCCGGGGTTTCCCACAACATCCACGTGCGCTCGATCATTGGCCGCTTCCTGGAGCACACCCGGGTTTTCTACTTCCTGAATGGCGGCGAAGAGCAGATGTTCCTGTCCAGCGCCGACTGGATGGAGCGCAACCTCGACAAGCGCGTCGAGACTTGCTTCCCGGTGGAAGGCAAGAAGCTGATCATGCGGGTCAAGAAAGAGCTGGAGCTGTATCTCACCGATAACACCCACAGCTGGAGCCTGCAGGCGGACGGTCGTTACATCCGCAACACGCCAACCGGCAACCAGAACCCGCGCAGTGCCCAGGCGACATTGCTGGAGCGGCTGGGTAGCCCGATCCTGGCGGTGCGTTAAGTTTCACGCGGCATAAAAAATGGCGATCCCTGCGGATCGCCATTTTTTTATCTTGCTTGAGTAACCTGTGGCGAGGGAGCTTGCTCCCGCTGGACTGCGTAGCAGGCCCCTATTTTTTGGGGCCGCTTCGCGACCCAGCGGGAGCAGGCTCCCTCGCCACAAGTGTTAGCGGACGTTCAGCACGAAACCAACCCGCGTTAGCCATTCGGCTTCGAGGGCAAAGTCAGCCTGGGTCAGCTGGTTTTCATCCAGCCAGTTTTCCGGGAACAGCACATCCAGGCTGTCACCATTGGCGCGCAGCACGACTTGAGGCATTTCCTGGGTGCCGCGGATGTGATGGAACAGGATCGCAAAGCGCAGCAGCACGCACAGGCGAATCAGCTTGATGCCTTCATCGCCGAACTCGGCAAACTTGTCCTTGGGAATATTGCGCCGGTGGCCACGCACCAGCAGCGCGAGCATCAGTTGGTCTTCGCGGGAGAACCCGGCCAGGTCCGAGTGCTCGATCAGGTAGGCGCCGTGCTTGTGGTAGTGATAGTGCGCGATGTCCAGACCCACCTCGTGCACCTTCGCCGCCCAACCGAGCAGTTCGCGCCAGACGCCGTCATCCAGATCCCAATCCTCGGCCACCTGATCGAAGGCATGCAACGCTTTGCGCTCGACGCGTGCCGCTTGTTCCAGGTCGACGTGATAACGCTCCATCAGCGAGCTGAGGGTGCGCTCACGGACGTCTTCGTGATGATGACGGCCCAGCAGGTCGTAGAGCACGCCTTCGCGCAGGGCGCCTTCACAGTGGTCCATGCGTTTCAGTTCGAGGGCATCGAAAATGGCTTCGAGAATCGCCAGCCCCGCCGGGAAAATCGCCCGGCGATCGGGTTTGATGCCATCAAAGTCGATTTTCTCGATGTCACCCAGCTTGATCAGCTTGCGTTTGAGCCAGGCCAGGCCCTCGGCGTTCACTTCGCCCGTGCCGTGACCCCCGGCCTTCAGCGCCAGGCCGATGGCGCGAATGGTGCCCGAAGAGCCGATGGCTTCATCCCAGGTCAGGCGGTGCAGGGCGTGTTCGATGCTCATGATCTCCAGCCGCGCCGCGGTGTACGCCTGGGCGTAGCGGGCGGGGGTGATCTTGCCGTCCTTGAAGTAGCGCTGGGTGAAACTGACGCAGCCCATTTGCAGGCTTTCGCGCAGCAGCGGTTCAAAGCGCTGGCCAATGATGAATTCGGTACTGCCGCCACCGATGTCGGCGACCAGGCGTTTGCCCGGGGTGTCGGCGAGGGTGTGGGACACGCCGAGGTAAATAAGGCGTGCTTCTTCACGGCCGGAGATGACTTCGACCGGGTGGCCGAGGATTTCTTCGGCGCGGCGGATGAATTCGCCCCGGTTGCGAGCTTCGCGCAGGGCGTTGGTCCCGACGATCCGCACGGCACCAGGGGGCATACCGTTGATCAGTTGGGCGAAGCGCTTCAGGCAATCGAGCCCGCGCTGCATGGATTCTTCGCTGAGCTTGCGCTCGTCGTCGATCCCGGCAGCCAGCTGAACCTTTTCTCCGAGGCGTTCGAGTATGCGGATTTCGCCGTTCTGGGCCTTGGCCACGACCATGTGAAAGCTGTTGGAGCCCAGGTCGATTGCGGCGATCAGGGACAGATTCTTGGCTTGGGATTGCGGCATGGTCAGGGGTCTCGGTCGATAACCTCGACATCGTGCCACGATCACAGGCTGGCGCCAACGCGCAGTGCAGAAAGCCTTGATCCGGCGCAGTCATGCGGGTGACCGCTGCGCGGTCAATCGCGAGCAGGCTCGCTCCTACAGGGCTGGGTGTTGCCCGCGAGCCCGCGCAGGACGCCGATCCACTGTAGGAGCGGCCTGCTCGCGATGGCGGCCGCAAAGGCGCCCCGGGGTGCGTTCCTTACCGAAAAAACCTGCCTTGCTCCCGCCTATGCCTGACTTGAGCTATACCCAAACTCATGCACCGCCATAGCGAGACTCAATCATCTGCACCTTCCTGAACGAGGGAAGGGCGGCTATGATGGGCCACGTTTTTTTGCTTACAACCTGGAGACTTCCATGAGCAGCGATCTTATCAAACACGTTAGCGACGCTAGCTTCGAGGCCGATGTACTCAAGGCCGAAGGCGCTGTACTGGTCGACTACTGGGCTGAATGGTGCGGCCCTTGCAAAATGATCGCTCCTGTTCTGGACGAAATTGCTGAAACCTACAAAGGCAAGCTGACCGTTGCCAAACTGAACATCGACGAAAACCAGGAAACCCCGGCCAAGCATGGCGTGCGTGGTATCCCGACCCTGATGCTGTTCAAGAACGGCAACGTTGAAGCGACCAAGGTCGGCGCACTGTCGAAGTCGCAACTGGCTGCTTTCCTCGACGCCAACATCTAAGCGTCGAAGTAAAGTGTCCGAAAAAAGGCCCCGCAAATTGCGGGGCTTTTTCGTTATTGAGGGCTAGACGCTCCGAAACTCAGGTGGTACATTCGGCCCCGCACTGGTTTCTCCATTGCCCCCTGCTAGCCGTCGCCGACGCACTCCTTTTCGAATAAGTACGCGATCCTGTCGCCTTCTCTGCGGCGCGGCCTCATTAAGCCAAAAGCTTAATTTCCCCCCCTCCATAAATGATTACGTCATTCCTATATGAATCTGACTGAACTCAAGCAAAAGCCGATTACCGAACTGCTCGAATTGGCCGAACAGATGGGCATAGAAAATATGGCCCGTTCGCGCAAGCAGGACGTGATTTTCTCCCTGCTCAAAAAGCACGCGAAAAGCGGCGAGGAAATCTCCGGTGATGGCGTGCTGGAGATTCTCCAGGACGGCTTCGGCTTCCTGCGCTCCGCTGACGCTTCCTATCTGGCTGGCCCCGATGACATCTACGTCTCGCCGAGCCAGATCCGCCGCTTCAACTTGCGCACCGGTGACACCATCGTTGGCAAGATCCGCCCTCCAAAGGAAGGCGAGCGTTATTTCGCGCTGCTCAAGGTCGACACGATCAACTACGATCGTCCCGAGAACGCGAAAAACAAGATTCTCTTCGAGAACCTGACCCCGCTGTTCCCGACTGTGCGCATGAAGATGGAAGCCGGCAACGGTTCCACCGAAGACTTGACCGGTCGTGTCATCGACCTGTGCGCCCCGATCGGCAAAGGCCAGCGCGGTCTGATCGTTGCACCGCCGAAAGCCGGTAAAACCATCATGCTGCAGAACATCGCAGCGAACATCGCACGTAATAACCCTGAAGTTCATCTGATCGTATTGCTGATCGACGAACGTCCGGAAGAAGTCACCGAGATGCAGCGCACCGTGCGCGGCGAAGTGGTTGCCTCGACGTTCGACGAGCCGCCAACCCGCCACGTGCAGGTTGCCGAAATGGTGATCGAGAAGGCCAAGCGCCTGGTCGAGCACAAGAAAGACGTGGTGATCCTGCTCGACTCCATCACCCGTCTGGCCCGCGCCTACAACACCGTGATCCCGAGCTCCGGCAAAGTGCTCACCGGTGGTGTCGATGCCCACGCCCTGGAGAAACCGAAACGTTTCTTCGGCGCCGCGCGGAACATCGAAGAAGGCGGTTCGCTGACCATCATCGCCACCGCGCTGGTTGAAACCGGGTCGAAGATGGACGAAGTGATCTACGAAGAATTCAAAGGCACGGGCAACATGGAACTGCCTCTGGATCGCCGTATCGCTGAAAAACGCGTTTTCCCGGCCATCAACATCAACCGCTCCGGCACCCGCCGCGAAGAGTTGCTGACCGCCGACGACGAGTTGCAGCGCATGTGGATCCTGCGCAAGCTGCTGCACCCGATGGATGAGATTGCTGCCATCGAGTTCCTGGTCGACAAACTGAAGACGACCAAGACCAACGACGAGTTCTTCTTGTCGATGAAGCGTAAGTAAGACGAGTTACGCTTGAACAAGAGCGCCCCCGAAAAGGGCGCTCTTTTTTTTGCGCGCGAAATCGGTATCGAGATATTTGTATCCGGATACATACGCCACGTAAACTGGCGCCCATTCCAAGGGCGGCACCGCCCGCTGACAGAGGGGCGTCATGCATACGTTTGGCAATCGCCGTGATATCGATGGTTTACGGGCTCTGGCCGTTATTCCGGTCGTGTTGTTTCACTTCGGGTTCAGCACGTTCAGCGGTGGCTTTGTCGGCGTTGATGTCTTCTTCGTCATTTCCGGTTTCCTGATTACCTCCATCCTGTTCCGTGAGATCAGCGCGCAGCGTTTCAGCTTCGTTGATTTCTGGGCGCGGCGTGCCCGGCGCATCATTCCGGCGTTGAGCGTGGTGTTGCTGGTGGCGCTGGCGTTCGGCTGGCTGTTGCTGACCCCCAAGGACTTCGCGGAACTGGGGCGGACGGTCCGTTATCAGGCATTTTTTGCGTCGAACGTTCTGTTCATGCGCGAGGACGGCTACTTCCAGCCGGCCTCCGAGTTGAAGCCGCTGCTTCATACCTGGTCGCTGGCCGTTGAAGAGCAGTACTACATTTTCTTTCCGCTGTTGATGGCGTTGTTGATGCGCCATGTTCGTCATTGGCGCTGGATGTTGTTTGCCGTGCTGCTGGTTTCATTCGGGCTGAACATTACTTCCATCCATAACAAGCCTGATGTGGCGTTCTTCTCGTTGCCAACCCGCGCCTGGGAATTGCTGTGCGGTGCGATGCTGGCTGTTCTGCCCGCACCTCGGCAGCCTGTGCGGCCGTGGCTGTATCAGTCTGTAGGACTGGCCGGATTAGTCGCCGTCCTTGTTGCCGTCTTCACCTTCAACAAATCCACGGTATTCCCGGGCTGGGCGGCATTACTGCCGGTACTTGGGGCGACCGCCATGATCTGGTCGGGCGGCCAGGGTTCGACATGGGTCGGCAAGCTGTTGAGTGCCCGCGCGATGGTGTGGGTCGGCCTGATCTCCTACTCCCTGTACCTGTGGCACTGGCCGGTCTTTGTCTACGCCAATGCCATCTCGATCGACGGTATCGGGCCAGCGGAAGCGGCGGGCTGGATTGGACTGGCGCTGGGCCTTGGGTGGCTGAGTTATCGCTTCGTCGAGCTTCCGTTCCGCGAAAAGCGCGTGCTGGCGGGGCGCATACCCGTGCTGGCGAGTGGTTTGCTGGCGATGGCGGCCCTGGGCGTCATCGGCACGGCCGTGCGATCGGCCGATGGCGTTCCGCAGCGTTTGACCGGCAAGGCGCAGGAATTCGCCGAGTCACGGGACTGGAAGGCCGGGCAGATGAACTGCATGTTGGTGACCTCGGACAAGAATCTGGACAAGGCGTGCCTGGTCGGCGGCACCACCGCAGGTGCACCGACGAAGATGTTCTGGGGCGACAGCCATGCCGCGGCGCTGTTGCCGGCCATCGAACACAACGCCCAGGTCGAAGGCCACCCCGTGTGGTTGTACAGCATGAGTGCCTGTTCGCCGGTGCTCAGCGACGATCAGCGCCCGCGCTGCAACGATTTCAACGAACGGACAATGGAGCGCGTGCGCAGTCTGAAGATCAAGGACGTGGTGCTGGCCTCCAACTGGAGCCTTAACGTCTACGGTCGTGAAGACGGCGATAAAAAAGTGCTGCTCAACGAACACGACAATACAGCTCAGGCCGAGCAGCGCATGGCTGCCGGGCTCAAGGCGCGGGTGGCGGCGTTGCGGGAGGCGGGTGCGCAAGTCTGGTTGTTCAAGGAAGTACCGCTGCAGCGCAAGGGCAGCGTGGCTCGCCTGACGAGCCTGGCCCGAATTGGCGGGTCGGTCGAAGGGCTGGGGCGCCCGCTCGAGGAACACTTGGCACGGCAGCACTTTCTCAGTGCTTTGTTCGACTCGATGAGCGCTGCGGACCCGGGCGTGCATGTCATCGACCCGACGCCGCTGATGTGCTCGCACGGTATCTGCAACATCGAAGTCAACGGTCATTCGCAGTACCGGGATGAGGATCACCTGTCGGACGTCGGCAGTGCCAGATTGAGCTCGCTGTTTACCCCGGTGTTGCAGGACACGAGTCAAAATTGATCGGCGCAGGGCACTGACAGGCTGCTGTTTGGCCGCCAGAGCAGGTAGGATGTACGCCTATTTTACGGGTGCCATCATCAATGAAATTCAAGGATCTTCGGGATTTCGTGCAGCAGCTTGAGCAGCGCGGAGAGTTGAAACGCATCCAGATCCCCGTGTCTCCCGTGCTGGAGATGACCGAAGTCTGTGATCGCACGCTGCGGGCAAAAGGCCCGGCGCTGTTGTTCGAAAAGCCTACCGGGTACGACATCCCGGTGCTCGGCAACCTGTTCGGCACCCCCGAGCGGGTCGCCATGGGCATGGGCGCCGAGTCGGTCAGCGAGCTGCGCGAGATCGGCAAGTTGCTGGCGTTCCTCAAGGAGCCCGAACCGCCCAAGGGCCTGAAAGACGCCTGGTCGAAACTGCCGATCTTCCGCAAGATCATCGCCATGGCGCCGAAAGTCGTCAAAGACGCGGTCTGCCAGGAAGTGGTCATCGAAGGCGACGACGTAGACCTGGCGATGTTGCCCGTGCAGACCTGCTGGCCTGGCGACGTTGGCCCGCTGATCACCTGGGGGCTGACCGTCACCAAAGGTCCGAACAAGGATCGTCAGAACCTCGGCATCTATCGCCAGCAAGTGATCGGCCGCAACAAGGTCATCATGCGTTGGCTCAGCCACCGTGGCGGCGCGCTGGATTACCGCGAGTGGAGCGAGAAGCATCCGGGCCAGCCGTTCCCGGTGTCCGTGGCGCTGGGTGCTGATCCGGCGACCATCCTCGGTGCCGTGACGCCAGTTCCGGACAGCCTCTCCGAATACGCCTTCGCCGGTTTGCTGCGCGGCAATCGCACCGAACTGGTGAAATGCCGCGGCAACGACCTGCAAGTGCCGGCCACCGCCGAGATCATCCTCGAAGGCGTGATCCACCCGGGCGAAATGGCCGACGAAGGCCCGTACGGCGACCACACCGGTTACTACAACGAAGTCGACAGCTTCCCGGTGTTCACCGTCGAGCGCATCACCCATCGGATCAAACCGATCTACCACAGCACCTACACCGGCCGTCCGCCGGATGAGCCGGCGATTCTCGGCGTGGCGCTGAACGAAGTGTTCGTGCCGATCCTGCAGAAGCAGTTCCCGGAGATCACCGACTTCTACCTGCCGCCCGAAGGCTGCTCGTATCGCATGGCCATCGTGACCATGAAGAAGTCGTATCCCGGCCATGCCAAGCGGGTAATGCTCGGTGTCTGGTCGTTTTTGCGACAGTTCATGTACACCAAGTTCGTTATCGTCACCGACGACGATATCAACGCGCGCGACTGGAACGACGTGATCTGGGCCATCACCACGCGCATGGACCCCAAGCGCGACACGGTGATGATCGACAACACGCCGATCGACTACCTGGACTTTGCCTCGCCGGTTTCCGGACTGGGGTCGAAGATGGGGCTCGATGCCACGCATAAATGGCCGGGCGAAACCACGCGCGAGTGGGGTCGGGTCATCGTCAAGGACGATGCCGTTACTCAGCGGATCGATGCCATCTGGAACCAGTTAGGAATAGATTGATGCGTGTAACTTTGCAGCCCTCCGGCGCCGTACTGGACATTCTGCCCGGCGAGCGGATTCTCGATGGCGCGCGGCGCCTGGGCTATGAATGCCCGCAAAGCTGCCGCAACGGCAATTGCCATGTGTGCGCCGCCCTGCTGGTGGAAGGACGGATCGAACAGCAAGGCGGTGTGCGCGACCATGGCGAGTTCTACACTTGCATAGCAGAGCCGCTGGAAGACTGCATTGTGCTGTGGGATGGCGTGCTCGCGCTGGGAGAGTTGCCGGTGCGCGGTGTGTCGTGTCAGGTCATTGAATGCAGGGACGTCGGCGGGGACACCTGGCGCGTGCGCCTGCGAGCGCCGGCCGGCAAACCACCGCGTTATCACGCCGGTCAGTATTTGATGATCGAGCGTGAGAACGGCGAGAAATCAGCGTTCTCCCTGGCCTCGGCCCCACACGGCGGACGAGATCTTGAAATACACGTGCTGGCGCGCGAAAACAGTGCGCTGAGCCTGATCGAACAACTGCAGCGCAACCCCCTGGTGCGCATCGAACTGCCATTCGGTGATACCCACCTGGCGGAATTGCCGGATGGGCCGCTGGTACTGATCGCCGCTGGCACGGGCATGGGGCAGATCCACAGTTTGATCGAGCATTGCCGCGCCACAGGCTTCAAGCACCCGGTGCACCTGTACTGGGGCGTGCGCCGTCCTGAAGATTTTTATGAAATCGAGCATTGGGATGAGTGGTTGAAACTGCCCAATCTGTTCCTGCATAAAGTCGTCAGCGACCAATGCGGCTGGCAGGGGCGTTGCGGCATGTTGCATGAGGCGGTGTGCGAGGACTTCCCGGACCTGAAGGCACTGCATGTGTACGCCAGTGGCTCCCCGGCGATGGTCTACGGCACGCTGGACGCGTTGGTCGAAGCGGGGATGGATGCGCATCAGATGCGTGCCGACGTTTTTGCCTACGCGCCGAGATGACATTTTCCTTGTAGGAGCGAGCTCGCTCGCGATGGAGGCAAGGACACCGCGTTCATCCGGGTGTACGCGTCATCGTTGGCGTCCATCGCGAGCGAGCTCGCTCCTACAGGTTCGCCGTTATAACTCTCTTTATAGCCGATCGGTATTTATACATTTATATAAATACCGGTAGGTTATATCTCAGCCAAGCCATTATTTAATAACTGTGCCATGGCATTTAAATTGCCTTAAAACATATGTGCCTTATTGTTACAGCGGTGCGTTCTATTAAGTAACTGTTTACCCGCGGGGAGCTGAACGCTATTCGCCATGAGTGCCATTGAAACTGCTTTTCTGAACCAGCCTTACCCTCCGCGACTCGATCTTGGGCCGCAGCTTACGCACGAACAATTGCTCAGCTCGATGCAGTCGACCATGGCGCGCCACAAAGGTGGGCCGGTCTGGCTGTTTGCTTATGGCTCGCTGATCTGGCGTCCTGAATGCGCGGCCGTTGAACGGGTTCGCGGTCGAGTGCACGGCTACCATCGCGGTTTGTACCTGTGGTCTCACGAGCATCGTGGCACGCCGGAGGTGCCAGGTCTGGTGTTTGGCCTGGACCGCGGCGGTTCTTGCAGCGGTTTCGCGTATCGCTTGCCCGAAGAACAACTCGACGCTTCGCTCTACGCCTTGTGGCAACGCGAAATGCCATTCCCTTCCTATCGTCCGCACTGGCTCAACTGTCGTCTCGAAGACGGGAGTCAGGTTCAGGCGTTGGGATTTGTATTGGAGCGGCACTTGCCCAGCTATGCCGGCAACTTGCCGGATCATGTGCTGAGCCACGTGTTTGAAAATGCTTGCGGGCGTTATGGCACGACGCGCGATTATGTCGAGCAGACTGCCAATGCCTTGCGCAGCCACGCCATGCCGGACCGGAATCTGGAGGCGCGGCTCAAGCGTTGCAAATTCAGACCTGATCAGGCACATGCCGACCAGTAACAAAATCCGCCCTACCACGAGGCCCCTCTCAGACGCAGGTGAAGGGCTGTGTAGGAAATCTGCCTATCGACCCTTTCTTGCGTTCTTTTGTCCGCAGGAGGACGCAGCTTTGAGAAATATCCCGCGGTGGAATGGGAAGCCATGACGTTATGTTCCGGGGCGTGCAGCTTTAACCTTTTGCACTGATGCCAGGTTTGGCAAATCGGTGTGAAGGGGAGGGGTTATGCGGTGGTTGGCGTATGTGCTTTTGTTAATTGTGTCTGTGGGGGCGCAGGCCGAGGAAGTGTTTCTGATACCCGAATTCAATCCCAAACCCATTTATCCGAGTGCGCTGTCACGCGCCGGGATAGTCGGTAATGTTCGGGTGCGGTTCATGGTCAATGCCGATGGTTCAGTCAGCAAGATCGGCATCCTGCAAAGCGATCACCCTGATCTGGCCCAGGCAACGCGCGTCGCGATAGCGCAGTGGCGGTTCAAGCCGTGGAAGGTTGAGGGCGACAAGCCTGCTGAGCAGGAAGTGGTCGCGCCGATGGTGTTCGGCCTCGATGCGCCCAGCGATACCCATCAGTGGCTCAAAGCGCTGAAGTGCCGCGAGGTCAACGAAGGACTGGTCAATACATCGGATACCGACTGGGTCGACTTGCCGGCGTTTTACTACACCCGTGCTTACCTATCGAGTGGCTTCTTCCAGAAACAGATGTCGTCCGAGCAGCGCCTTGCAATGATTGCCAAGCTGAACAGACGCGTGCCGACCATTGCCCGGCACTGCATGAACAGTCCTGTTTCCAGGTTCATGACTTTTGTGCCAGCGGACATTCGGAGTTTGTTTTAACTCCCGGATAAAGAAAGCGGCCTGAACACTGTTCAGGCCGCTTTTTTTCGGCTCAGCGAACCTGAACCACAACCTTGCCAACCGCCTTGCGCTGCCCAAGATCATTGATCGCCTGTGCCGAATGACTCAGCGGATACACCTGCGACACCAACGGCTTCAGCTTGCCCTCGGCGAACCAGCCAAACAGCTGCTGGAAGTTCGCGGCATTGTCCTGCGGCTGGCGCTGGGCAAACGAGCCCCAGAACACGCCGATCACCGCTGCACCCTTGAGCAGTGCGAGGTTGACCGGGAATTCCGGGATGCGTCCACTGGCAAAGCCGACCACCAGCAATCGGCCGTTCCAGGCGATGGCGCGGATGGCCTGGTCGAAGAGGTCGCCGCCGACCGGGTCGTAGATCACATCGGCGCCCTGGCCGTCGGTCAGGCGTTTGATTTCGTCCTTGAGGCTGGTTTCGCTGTAGTTGATCAGCTCATCGGCGCCGGCCGCCTTGGCCACGGCGAGTTTTTCGGCGCTGCTGGCGGCGGCGATGACGCGGGCGCCCATGGCTTTGCCGATTTCCACGGCAGCCAGGCCCACACCGCCGGAAGCACCAAGTACCAGCAGGGTTTCACCTGGCTGCAGGTTGCCCCGTTGCTTGAGTGCGTGCATCGAGGTGCCGTAGGTCATGCTGAAGGCCGCGGCGGTGTTGAAGTCCATGGACGGCGGGATCGGCAGGACGTTGTAACCCGGCACAGCCACCTGTTCGGCGAAGCTGCCCCAGCCGGTCAGCGCCATGACCCGGTCACCAACTTTCAAGTGGCTGACCTTTTCGCCCACCGCGCTGACCACGCCAGCCGCTTCACCGCCCGGGGAAAACGGGAACGGTGGTTTGAACTGGTATTTGCCCTCGATGATCAGCGTGTCCGGGAAATTCACCCCGGCCGCGTGCACGTCCAGCAGGATTTCGTTCTTCTTCGCGACAGGACTGGCGACGTCTTCCAGCACCAGCGATTCGGCAGGGCCGAAGGCTTTGCACAGCACGGCTTTCATCAGGGCTATTCCTTTGGGAGTGATGGCCGATAAGTGTAGGTGTGTGAGTCGATGGGTCAACGAGCATGCCCGACCCTGATAGTCAGCCATAAGCTTGTGCTTGCGCGGCGGGTCGTTATGCTAGGCCGCAAACCGGATAAGGAGCGAATTGTGAAAGTGTGGATCATGTTGTTGCTGGCCCTGTCTCTGCCTGTGGCAGCAGTGGCTGAAGAAGCCAAAGAAGGTGAAGCCCCGAAGGTTAACTACATCACCCTGAGCCCGCCGTTTGTAGGCAACTATGGGCTGGATGGTTCGCCCAAGCTCAAGGTCTACAAGGCTGACGTGGCGCTGCGGGTGACCGGCGACGAGGCGACCAAAGCGGTCAAGGCCAACGAGCCGTTGATTCGCAATCAACTGGTGGCGTTGTTTGCCCAGCAGACGACCGAGGCGATGAACAATGTCGAGGCCAAGGAAAAACTGCGTCAGGAAGCTTTGAAGCAGACCCAGCAAATCATGAATGACGAGACCGGCAAGCCTGTGGTTGAGGATTTGTTGTTCAACAACCTCATCATTCAGTAAATTTTCGCTGCCTTAACCGGCCTCATCGCCGGCAAGCCGGTCTCGCTCTCACATTGGATGGTCTCGCTGGAGATCCCCTGTGGGAGCTAGCCTGCTAGCGATGGCGTTCCAACATTCGGTACAAGGCTCAAGTCCGTAACGCAATCACCGCCGCCCACTGATCGGCCGTCACCGGCATCACCGACAGCCGTGAACCCTTCTGCACCAACGGCATCTCCGCCAACGCCGTCTGCTGCTTCAAATAATCCAGCTTCAACACCTTCGAAAACGTCTCGACATGTTCAACATCGATTGCGCTCCAGGCGTTCTTCTCGGCGGTGGCCTTCGGGTCGAAGTAATGACTCTCCGGCTCCAGCGCTGTCGGGTCCGGATACGCCGCTTCGACAATCTTCCCAATCCCGGCAATGCCCGGTTCAGGGCAGCTGGAGTGATAGAAGAAAAACTCGTCCCCCACCGCCATGGCCCGCAAAAAGTTACGCGCCTGATAGTTGCGAACCCCGTCCCAGCGCGCTTTGCCAAGCTTCTCCAGACCTTTGATCGAGAGTTCGTCGGGCTCGGATTTCATCAGCCAATAGGCCATGGGTTTTGCTCCTTGCGAGGTCAGTGGGCGGGTTGTTCGGCCATTTTATGACAAACCGACAGTCGGTTGACGCCAGCGTTTGCGTGTCGGTTCACGTTGTCGCAAAATGCCGGCCTTCTAAGCTTGACGCTGCTGCACGGCCTACAACGGAAACCGCTGCTGTCATCGTGTTGATGTGCCTTTGGGGGGCAATCGATGAAACGCAAACCGGATTTACTATGGATTTTGGTTATTTTGTTCGGCCTCGGCGTCGTGACCACTGGCTATGCCCAAAGCCTGTGGAACAACAAGACTGACGCGCCCATCGAAATCGCCCAGCAACAACAGCCGCCGGCCTTCAAGCGCTGAACCTGTCTTTCGACGCCGCTGATTCCAGTGGCGTCTAGTCTGCGAAATACCACGCCTTGTCTGTCACCGTGCCTTGCAACGGCACATCCCAGCTTGCCTGAGCCAATCGCTCGACCTTCTGACATTCATGGGCCAGCCCCAGCAGCGTAGGCTTGCGCCAGTTTTTGCGCCGCGACAGGTACGCCAGGCTGCGATCGTAGAAACCACCGCCCATGCCCAGGCGCCCGCCGACATCGTCAAACCCCACCAACGGCAACAGCACCAGGTCCAGCGCCCAGATATTGCGCTGTTGGGCGATATTGGCCCGGGGCTCAAGAATCCGTAAACGATTGGGTTTGAGTTTTTCGCCGGGGCGAATCCGCTGGAACACCATTTTGGTGCGGGGCCAGGCGCTGAGCACCGGAAGGTAAGTCGCCTTGCCCCGGCGTTGCGCGGCGCGCAGCAGTAGGCGCGGGTCGATTTCACCGTCGGTGGGCAGATAAAGGGAAATGTGTTTTGCGCGGCGAAACAGCGGTTGCTGGGCCAATTGCCTGTAGAGCCCGCGCGCGGCCTGGCGCTGCTGACTGGCTGTCAGTGCGCGGCGGGCCTTGCGCAGCATGCGTCGAAGTTGCGGGCGAGGAAGCAGCGCAGGTTCGGTCATGGATTCGGGCTTCGGCAGTGCGGGTACATAAAGCGTACCCGTAAAAAAGCCGATGCCGGTATTTAAACCGGCATCGGACTGGAATCAGGCTCCCCGGATGAACCGCTGCTGACTTAGCCCTTGAACCCGAAAGTTCAAGGTGGAAGATGCAGTAGGCTTTAAGGCTTTCCGTCTAGCGGACATGCACACCAGCCCAACGTGCAACCTCCAGGGTAGTGCGAATCGGCTCAGGGACGTGGTCAACTGGCAAGCACCCCAGGGAGTGAAGCGAGTATACCCCAAGCGGTTCCGCGTTTCAGCCCTTGGTGACGTCCGGATCAGTCGCGAGCACCAGATCGACACGGTCCAGCAGGTCGCGAACCTGCTCGCGAGTCGAGCCGCTGACCTGTACATCCGGGCGTTCTTCCTTGTGCAGAAGGTCGTGCGTGATGTTCAACGCAGCCATCACGGCGATGCGGTCGGCACCGATGACTTTGCCGCTGCTGCGGATTTCGCGCATCTTGCCGTCCAGGTAGCGGGCGGCGCTGACCAGGTTGCTGCGCTCTTCCTGGGGGCAAATGATCGAATACTCTTTGTCGAGGATCTGCACGGTAACGCTATTGCTTGAACTCATGAGTCTTGCTCCAGGGCCTTGAGGCGCGAAATCATCGATTCGACCTTACGCCGGGCGATTTCGTTCTTTTCAATGAGGTGCGCGCGTTCCTCGCGCCAGGTCTTTTCCTGAGCTAGTAGGAGTCCGTTTTGACTCTTAAGTTGCTCGACTCGGCCAATTAGCAGCTCAAGCCTGGCCATCAGCGCTTGCAGGTCGGTGTCTTCCATAATGTCCACTGAAAATGTCTGATGGGTGTGGAACTGTAGGAGCGAGCTTGCTCGCGATGAACCGGAGAACGCAGCGGGGTGTCAGGCACCCGGCATTATCGTTGGCGACCATCGCGAGCAAGCTCGCTCCTGCAGAGGAGTCGATGTAGGATACAAGGCCTTCATTCTAGACATAGCGCCGTCTGGCGCCTAGCTGCCCATGCCCATTCAGAATTCTCCGTACCAAGCCTTCGCCACACTGCTGACGTCCAGCGGTCACAATGTCTCGCCCGCCGAACTGCATGGCCTGTTGCTTGGCCGCAGCTGCGCCGGTGCCGGCTTCGATGCCGAAGGCTGGCTGGTCGATGCCGCCGAGCTGCTCGAAGGCGAGCCGCAAGATAACGTTCGCAATGCCTTGATCGGCCTGCAAGAGATGGTCAAGGGCGAACTCACCGGCGACGACGTGACCGTCGTTCTGCTGCTGCCGACCGATGACGAGCCGCTGACTGACCGTGCCGCCGCACTGGGCCAATGGTGCCAAGGCTTTCTCAGCGGTTTCGGCCTGAACTGCCGTGACAGCAGTATGCTCAGCACCGAAGCCACCGAAGTTCTTCAAGACCTGGCGGCCATCGCCCAGGTGCAGGACGCGCTGGAAGAGTCGGACGACGGCGAAAACGACTACATGGAAGTCATGGAGTACCTGCGCGTCGCGCCGCTGCTGCTGTTCAGCGAAACCAAGAAGCCGGACGCGCCGGCTGCCGCCAAACCGTCGTTGCACTGATCGCAAGCCAGGGAAAACCATCTGCCCATGATTCATATCCCGAAATCGGAATACAGCCGTCGCCGCAAGGCCCTGATGGCGCAGATGGAACCCAACAGCATCGCCATCCTGCCCGCCGCCGCGGTTGCCATTCGCAACCGTGACGTCGAGCACGTCTACCGCCAGGACAGCGATTTCCAGTACCTCAGCGGTTTCCCTGAGCCTCAGGCAGTCCTGGTGCTGATGCCGGGGCGTTTGCACGGCGAATACATCCTGTTCTGTCGTGAACGCAACGCCGAGCGCGAGTTGTGGGACGGCTTGCGGGCTGGCCAGGAAGGCGCGATCCGTGACTTTGGTGCCGACGATGCCTTCCCGATCACCGACATCGACGACATCCTGCCGGGCTTGATCGAAGGGCGCGACCGGGTTTACTCGGCCATGGGCAGCAACCCGGAATTCGACCGTCACCTGATGGAGTGGATCAACGTGATCCGCTCTAAAGCGCACCTCGGCGCCCAGCCGCCGAACGAATACGTTGCCCTGGATCATCTGCTGCACGACATGCGCCTGTATAAATCGGCGGCAGAAGTGAAAGTGATGCGCGAGGCCGCTCGGATCTCCGCCCAGGCGCATATCCGCGCGATGCAGGCCAGCCGCGCTGGTTTGTATGAGTTCAGCCTGGAAGCGGAGCTCGACTACGAGTTTCGCAAGGGCGGGGCGAAGATGCCGGCGTATGGTTCGATCGTCGCGGCGGGGCGCAACAGCTGCATCCTGCACTATCAGCAGAATGACGCGGTGCTCAAGGACGGCGATCTGGTGCTGATCGACGCCGGTTGCGAGATCGACTGCTACGCCAGCGACATCACCCGCACTTGGCCGGTCAATGGCAAGTATTCGCCGGAGCAGAAGGCGATCTACGAGTTGGTGCTGGCATCGCAAGAAGCCGCCTTCGCCGAAATCGCCCCGAACAAGCACTGGAATCAGGCGCACGAAGCCACGGTCCGGGTGATTACCACCGGTCTGGTGAAGTTGGGCCTGTTGCAGGGTGACGTCGACGAGTTGATCGCCAGCGAAGCCTACAAAGTGTTTTACATGCACCGCGCCGGCCATTGGCTGGGCATGGATGTGCATGACGTTGGCGAGTACAAGGTCGGCGGCGAATGGCGCGTGCTGGAGGTCGGCATGGCGCTGACCGTTGAACCGGGCATCTACATCGCCCCGGACAACCAGAACGTAGCGAAGAAATGGCGCGGCATTGGCGTGCGCATCGAGGACGACGTGGTAGTAACCAAAACCGGTTGTGAAATCCTGACCCAGGGCGTGCCGAAAACGGTCGCCGAGATCGAGGCCTTGATGGCGCAAGCGCGGACACAAGCGGCATGAATCGAGTCAATCTGGCAATCATCGGCGGTGGCTTGGTCGGTGCCAGCCTGGCGTTGGCCTTGCAAGCGGGGGCCAAGGCGCGCGGTTGGAAGATCGTGCTGATCGAACCGTTCGCTCCCGGTGACACCTATCAGCCGAGCTACGATGCCCGTTCTTCGGCGTTGTCCTACGGCGCCAAACAGATTTATCAGCGGCTGGGCGTTTGGCAGGACATCTCCCGCCGCGCGGAGCCGATCAAGCAGATTCACGTCTCTGACCGTGGCCGTTTTTCCACCGCGCGCCTGTCGGCGATGGAAGAGGGCGTGCCGGCACTGGGTTACGTGGTGGAAAACGCCTGGCTCGGCCAATGCCTCTGGCAGGGTCTGGACAAGGACGTGGTCACCTGGCGCTGCCCGGCGGAAGTCACGCGCATGGAGCCACTGCCCGACGGCTATCGCCTGACCCTCAACGACGAAACCACACTGGAATGCGACCTCGCGGTGCTCGCCGACGGCGGCCGCTCCGGCCTGCGCGAGCAACTGGGGGTCGGCATCAAAAAACGCCCGTACAACCAGAGCGCGCTGATCGCCAACATCACCCCGAGCGAAGCGCACAACGGCATGGCTTTCGAGCGTTTCACTGACGACGGCCCGATGGCGTTGTTGCCGTTGCCGGAAAACCGCTGCGCCCTGGTCTGGACCCGTCTGGGCATGGACGCGCAACGGTTGGCGGCACTCGACGAGCGCAGCTTTCTCAGCGAATTGCAGGGCGTGTTCGGTTACCGCCTCGGGACCTTGAAACAAGTGGGCGCGCGGCACCTGTATCCGCTGACGCTGATCGAAGCTGAAGAGCAAGTGCGTCCGCACCTGGCGATCCTCGGCAACGCCGCCCACAGCTTGCACCCGATTGCGGGACAAGGTTTCAACCTGTCCTTGCGCGATGCCCAGGCGTTAGCCGATGCGCTGCTGGCGAGCGAGGCATCGCCCGGTGACTTCGCCACGTTGCAGGCTTATCGCGAGCGCCAGCGGATGGATCAGAACCTGACGGTCGGCTTCTCCGACCAGGTCACCCGCCTGTTCGGCAGCACTCAGCCGCTGGTTTCGCTGGGTCGCAACCTCGGCTTGCTCGGCCTGGACCTGCTGCCGCCGGCCAAACGCTGGTTCGCGCGCCAGGCCATGGGTCTAGGTACTCGTCCCGATGCTTGAGTGGCTGAGCAAAACCTTCGGTAAGGCGCGGTTGATGCGCTGGTTCATGACCTTTTACCCGCCGTACCTCGGCGCCGGTGTTCGGGTGCAGCACATCAGCGATGATTTCCGCGACATCAAGGTGTCCATGGGGCTGGGCTGGTATAACCGCAATTACGTCGGCACCCAGTTCGGGGGCAGCCTCTATTCCATGGTCGATCCGTTCTTCATGTTGATGCTGATGGAAAACCTCGGCGGTCGTTACATCGTCTGGGACAAAGCCGCCGACATCGACTTCATCTCGCCGGGCAAAGGCCCGGTGTTCGCCCGCTTCACCATTGACGACACCTTGCTCGACGAGATCCGTCGGCAAACCGCGGATGGCGAAAAATACCTGCCGCAACTGCAGGTCGATATTCACGACGGCGCCGGCAAACTGGTGGCGCGGGTCGAGAAAACCCTTTACGTGCGGCTCAAGCCGCAAGCGAGACAGGCTTAAAGCATGGAAATGCGCGCAGATCTGCTGATTGTCGGGGCCGGAATGGTCGGCAGCGCCCTGGCGCTGGCGTTGCAGGACAGCGGGCTGGAAGTCCTGCTGCTGGACGGCAGCCCCCTGAGCGTCAAACCCTTTGACGGGCAAGCGCCATTCGAGCCGCGGGTCAGCGCCTTGTCGGCTGCCAGCCAGCGGATTCTCGAGCGTTTGGGCGTCTGGGAAGGCATCGCCAGCCGGCGCAGCAGTCCGTACACCGACATGCATGTCTGGGACGGCAGCGGTACCGGGCAGATCCATTTCTCGGCGGCCAGCGTGCATGCCGACGTGCTCGGCCACATCGTCGAAAACCGTGTGGTCCAGGACGCCTTGCTCGACCGCTTGCACGATTGCGATCTGGGAATGCTGGCCAACGCGCGGCTGGAGCAGATGCGTCGCTCCGGCGATGACTGGCTGCTGACCCTGGCCGATGGCCGGACCTTGCGCGCGCCGCTGGTGATCGCGGCGGACGGCGCCAATTCGGCCGTGCGGCGCCTGACCGGCGTGGCGACTCGCGAGTGGGACTATCTGCACCATGCCATCGTCACCAGTGTGCGCAGTTCAAAACCTCACCAGATGACAGCCTGGCAACGCTTTACCGACAACGGGCCGCTGGCGTTTCTGCCGCTGGAGCGGGATGGCCAGCAGGATTGGTGTTCGATCGTCTGGTCGACCACCCCAAGCGAAGCAGAACGTCTGATGGCGCTGGACGACGAAGGCTTCTGCAAGGAACTGGAGCGGGCCTTCGAAGGCCGGCTCGGTACGGTTTCAAGCGCCGACCCGCGTCTGTGTGTGCCGCTGCGTCAGCGTCATGCCAAGCGTTATGTCGCAGAAGGGCTGGCGCTGATTGGCGATGCGGCCCACACCATCCACCCGCTGGCCGGGCAGGGTGTGAACCTCGGCTTTCTCGATGCTGCAGTGCTGGCCGAAGTGCTGTTGCAAGCGGCTGAGCGGGGCGAGCGCCTGGCGGATGTGAAAGTCCTGAGCCGTTACGAGCGCCGTCGGATGCCGCATAACCTGGCGTTGATGGCGGCGATGGAAGGGTTCGAGCGCTTGTTCCAGGCCGATCCGCTGCCAGTGCGCTGGTTGCGCAATGCCGGGCTGAAGATGGTCGAGCAGATGCCGGAGGCCAAGGCCTTGTTCGTGCGTGAAGCGTTGGGGTTGACCGGGGATTTGCCCGCGCTGGCCAAGGCCTGACATCTTCACTGGGGCTACTGGCCTCTTCGCGGGCAAGCCTCGCTCCTACAGGAACTGCATACACCCTGTAGGAGCGAGGCTTGCCCGCGAAAGGGCCGGTACATCCACTACATCTCTCAAACCATGCAACATCTGGTAACTCACCCGCGAACTGTTCGATTGAGAAGCTAAATGTGAGTCCTTATCATTTGGCCCTCACTTTTTCCAATCGAGAGATCGCTCCCATGTTGGCACCGAAGCGTCTACTGACCGCACTCGCCCTGACCCTGACAGGCATCACCGCCGCCCAGGCCGCCGACGAGGTGGTGGTTTACTCTTCGCGTATCGACGAACTGATCAAACCGGTCTTCGACGCTTACACCGCGAAAACCGGCGTCCAGATCAAGTTCATCACCGACAAGGAAGCGCCGCTGATGCAGCGCATCAAGGCCGAGGGCGAGAACGCCACCGCCGACCTGTTGCTGACCGTCGATGCCGGCAACCTGTGGCAGGCCGAGCAAATGGGCATCCTGCAGCCGTTCACCTCGAAAACCATCGACGCCAATATCCCGCTGCAATACCGCTCATCCTCCCACGCCTGGACCGGCCTCAGCCTGCGCGCGCGGACCATCGCCTACTCCACTGACCGGGTGAAACCGGGCGAGCTGACCACTTATGAAGGGCTGGCCAACAAGAACTGGGAAGGCCGCCTGTGCCTGCGCACGGCGAAGAAGGTCTACAACCAGTCCCTGACCGCCACCATGATCGAAGTGCATGGCGCCGACAAAACCGAGCAGATCCTCAAGGGCTGGGTGAGTAACCTGTCCACCGATGTGTTCTCCGACGACATCGCGGTGCTGGAAGCGATCAACGCGGGCCAGTGCGACGTCGGCATCGTCAACACTTACTACTACGGCCGCTTGCACAAGCAGAAACCTGATCTGGGCGTGAAGCTGTTCTGGCCGAATCAGGGCGACCGGGGCGTACACGTCAACCTGTCGGGTATCGGCCTGACCAAACACGCGCCGCACCCGGAAGCGGCCAAGGCGTTGATCGAGTGGATGACCACGCCAGAGGCGCAGAAAATTTTCGCGGACGTGAACCAGGAGTTCCCGGCCAACCCGGCCGTTCAGCCGTCCGCTGAAGTGGCGAGCTGGGGCAAATTCGTGGCCGATACATTGCCGGTGGAAATTGCTGGCAAGCGTCAGGCCGAAGCGATCCGCATGATGGATCGGGCGGGTTGGAACTAACCCCAACGTGACAAGTGGGCTCCCCTGTGGCGAGGGAGCTTGCTCCCGCTGGGCTGCGAAGCGGCCCTCATAGCGGCAGGCTGACCAAAATCGAACTGATCTGGTAACCCATTACGGCTGCTGCGCACCCGAACGGGAGCAAGCTCCCTCGCCACAAAATGGGCTGACCAACGATCTCCAACAGCCCACATTTTTAGAGAATTTTCTTGGCCCATCCCGCCCAACGCCGCTGGTATCCCCTGGTCTTCGCCATCGCTGCTTTGGTCCTGTTGCCACTGAGCGTTCTGCTGCTCTCCTGGCAAACCATCGATCATCAAATCTGGTCCCACCTCTGGGACACCCAAATGCCACGCCTGCTGGGCAACACCCTGACCCTGGTGCTGGGTGTCGGTGTCGGCGTGACGCTACTGGGCGTCAGCCTCGCCTGGCTCACCAGCCTTTGCGAGTTCCCCGGCCGCCGCTGGCTGGATTGGGCGCTGATGCTGCCGTTTGCGATACCCGCCTATGTGCTGGCATTCGTCTTTGTCGGCCTGCTGGATTTTGCCGGCCCAGTGCAATCCCTGATGCGCGAGTGGTTCGGCACGGGGCTGCGGCTGCCACGAGTGCGTTCCACCGGCGGCGTCATTCTGGTTCTGGTGCTGGTCTTTTATCCCTACGTTTACCTGTTGGCGCGCACGGCGTTCCTGGCTCAGGGCAAAGGCCTGATGGAAGCTGCGCGGGTCCTCGGACAAACCCCGTGGCAGGCGTTCTGGCGCGTGGCATTGCCGATGGCGCGGCCGGCCATCGGCGCGGGCGTGGCGTTGGCGCTGATGGAAACCCTGGCGGACTTCGGAGCGGTGTCGGTGTTCAATTTCGACACGTTCACCACGGCGATCTACAAAACCTGGTACGGGTTCTTCAGCCTTTCAACCGCCGCACAACTGGCCAGCCTGTTGCTGCTGGTGGTGATGCTGGTGTTGTACGGCGAGCGTCGTGCTCGCGGCGCCAACCGCACCAGCAGCGAGCGCCCGCGGGTCAAGGCGCTGTACCACCTGCGTGGCGTTAAAGCGCTGGCGGCGATGAGTTGGTGTGGTCTGGTATTCGCCTGCGCCTTCGTCATTCCGATGCTGCAACTGATGGTGTGGTTCTGGCAGCGGGGGCGCTTCGATCTGGATGAGCGTTACACCGGCCTGATCGTCCATACCTTGTACCTGGGCGCCATGGCGGCGTTGATCACGGTCAGCGTCGCCCTGGTATTGGCGTTTGCCCGACGACTAGCGCCGACCCGGGCCATCCGTTCCGGCGTGAGCCTGGCCAATCTTGGCTACGCATTGCCCGGTTCGGTGCTGGCGGTGTCGATCATGCTGGCGTTCAGTTATCTGGACCGCGAGTGGGTCATTCCACTGTCGGGCTGGCTCGGCGGCGCCGGCAAGCCGTTGCTGCTGGGTAGCCTGTCGGCGCTGTTGCTGGCTTACCTCGTCCGTTTCATTGCGGTCGCTTATGGGCCACTGGAAAGCTGTCTGGCGCGAATACGGCCATCTTTGCCCGAAGCGGCACGTAGTCTTGGCGTCAGTGGGCCACGACTGTTTTTCAAAGTGTATCTACCGTTATTGCTGCCCGGCACACTGAGCGCTGCGTTGCTGGTGTTTGTCGATGTACTCAAGGAAATGCCCGCGACCCTTCTGATGCGCCCGTTTGGTTGGGACACGCTGGCGGTGCGCATCTTTGAAATGACCAGCGAAGGCGAGTGGGCGAGGGCGTCGCTGCCGGCCCTGACCCTGGTTTTGGTCGGGCTGTTACCGGTCATCGGATTGATCCGACGTTCGGCGCATCGAAACGCCTAGGTGCCAGTCCTACACCTTGAGGCTACAATGCGCGGCATTCGGTGCGGTCCGTCCTACGGACCCGGTAGCTGAAATCGGTTGAAAGCCCTCTATTACAAGGCTTTCCTCTGGTGCAGCACCTGTCCGCACCTTCGCCACGCCCGGAAGGAGAAACCCATGGGACAGCGTACGCCTCTGTATGACCTTCATCTCGCCCTTGGCGCGAAGATGGTCGATTTTGGCGGTTGGGATATGCCTCTGCATTACGGCTCGCAGGTCGAGGAACACCATCAGGTGCGCCGCGATTGCGGGGTTTTCGATGTATCCCATATGACCGTGATCGATGTCGGTGGCACTCAGGCCAAAGCCTGGCTGCAGCATTTGCTGGCCAATGACGTCGAACGCCTGCACAGCAGCGGCCGTGCCTTGTACAGCACCATGCTCAATGAGCACGGCGGCATCGTCGACGACATGATTGTCTATCGCCTGGATGAGGGTTATCGCCTGGTGGTCAATGCCTCCACGCGCGATCAGGACCTGGCGTGGATGCAGGCGCATCTCGATGGCTTCGATGTGCAGCTCAACGAGCGTTCAGAGTTGGCCATGCTGGCCATTCAAGGCCCGCATGCCCGGCACAAGATCTGCGAACTGGTGACCCAGTCCCGCGGCAATCTGATCCAGTTGCTCAAACCCTTCGAAGGCCAGCCCGATGGCGACTGGTTCATCGCGCGCACCGGTTACACCGGCGAAGACGGCCTGGAGATCATTCTCCCGGCCAATCAGGCGCCAGGTTTCTTCAACGATCTGGTAGGGGCGGGCATCTCGCCGATCGGCCTTGGTGCGCGCGATACCCTGCGCGTCGAAGCCGGCATGAACCTCTACGGTCAGGACATCAATCAAGACGTTTCGCCGCTGGCCTCCAACATGGCCTGGAGCATTGCCTGGGAGCCGGCGACTCGCCAGTTCATCGGGCGTACGGCGCTCGAGGCCGAGCGTGCGGGTGGCGTACAGCATAAACTGGTCGGTCTGGTCCTTGAGGAGCGAGGGGTTTTGCGCGCTCATCAAGTGGTCCGCATCGCCAATGTTGGCGAAGGGGAGATCACCAGTGGTAGTTTCTCTCCTACGCTTAGCAAGTCGATTGCACTGGCGCGCGTGCCGATGGCGACTGCCGACCGCGCAGAAGTGGAAATCCGTGGCAAGTGGTACCCGGTCCGAGTGGTCAAACCGACCTTCGTACGCCATGGCAAAACCTTGATCTAACCTTTTCTGGCGGGCAACGACCGCTGACAATTTTCTTGAGGACACAGAACATGAGCGATATCCCTGCCGGCCTGCGTTTTGCCGAAAGTCACGAATGGGCCCGTCTGGAAGCTGATGGCACCGTCACCGTGGGCATCAGCGACCACGCGCAGGAAGCGCTGGGTGATGTGGTGTTTGTCGAGCTGACCGAAGTTGGAAAAGTCTTCGCCGCCGGTGATCAATCCGGGGTCGTTGAGTCTGTTAAAGCCGCGTCCGACATTTACTCCCCGGTATCCGGTGAAGTGATTGCGATCAACGAAGAACTGGGCGGTGCGCCTGAGTCGCTTAACACCGATCCATACGGTGCCTGGATTTTCAAACTGAAGCCAAGCAACCCCGCTGAGCTGGACAAGCTGCTCGACGCGGCTGGCTACAAAGCGGCTATCGGCGAGTAATCTCCGCTCTGCGAAATCCATGTAGGAGTGAGCCTGCTCGCGATAGCGGTGTGTCAGTAAACATTTATATACCTGACACACCGCTATCGCGAGCAGGCTCACTCCCACAGGTTTAAGGCTGCAGAACAGCTTTGACTGCCGTCACCGACCGCTCGACATCCGCTTTGCTCATGGCCGTAAACATCGGCAACGAAACAATCAAGCGACCAACACGTTCCGCCACCGGGAACATGCCTTCCTTGAAACCGCGCTCGCGGTAAAGACTCAGCAAGTGGATCGGCGGGTAGTGATAGCCGATGCCGACGCCCAATGCCTGCATCTGCTCCATGAACGTGGCCCGTGCCGGTTGGCCGTCGTGGCGTTCAGGCAGCACCAGTTGGAATAAATGCCAGTTGCTGTTTTCGAAATCCGCCGGGGGCAATTGGGCCCCGTACTGCGCTTGGAAATCCTCACCGAAACAGGCGAAATAATGCTTGGCCAGCTCACGACGATGAGCCGTAATCGCCTCGATGTGAGCAAATTGCCCCAGGCCAATGGCCGCTGCCACGTCGGTCATGTTGAACTTGCCGCCCAGCACATCCACGTCCAGACCATCGAAACCGCTGCGGGTGACGCCCTGCAAACGGTACTTCTCCGCCAGTCGCACCTCTTCCGGCGTGTTCAGCACCAGGCAACCGCCCTCCGATGAGGTGACGTTCTTGTTTGCCTGAAAACTAAACGACACGAAGTCGCCGGTTGCGCCGATACGCTGGCCGTTCCAGCTCGATCCCAAGGCTTGCGCGGCATCTTCGACGACCCGCAGGCCGTGCTTTTTGGCAATGCCATACAACCGGCCCATATCCACTGGCAAACCGGCGAGGTACACCGGAATGATTGCCTTGGTGCGTGGGGTGATCGCAGCTTCCAGTTGGTCCAGATCGATGTTGCGGGTGATCGGGTCGATGTCGGCAAACACGGGCGTCGCGCCCACTTCGAGAATCACGTTGGCGGTGGCAACCCAGGAAATGGGCGTGGTAATGACTTCGTCTCCCGGCCCGATGCCCGCGATGCGCAGGGCAATTTCCATGGTGCAGGTGCCGGAATTGAACGTGCGCACCGGGCGCCCGCCGAAAAACTCCGAGAGTTGCGCTTCAAAGGCCTGGACCTTGGGGCCGCTGGTGATCCAGCCCGAACGCAATACATCACCGACCGCCGCAATCGTGGCTTCGTCGATGACAGGTTTGGAAAACGGCAGAAATGGCAGTTGGCTCATAAACAGTAGACACCTGATTGCGGACGTTATGGAGGCGGCGAATATGATGAGCCGGATCGAGCGACGGCGCCACGTCATCCGCTCGGGTATCGACTGCTATGCTGTTTTGACCGTGTTGCATCGACGTTGAGCGCCAGTCAAGAGAGAGCCCGTCATGTCCCAGTTGCCGTCCCTGAGCCAGTTACGCGACCCCAATGCCTTCCTTCGCCGCCACCTCGGGCCCGATGCCGCCGAACAGCAGGCGATGCTCGACAGCCTCGGCCTTGGCAGCCGGGTCGAGTTGATCGAGCAGACGGTGCCACCGGGAATCCGCCTGAACAGGGCGCTCGATCTGCCGCCCGCCCTCGACGAAGTCGCTGCGCTGGCCAAGCTTCGCGGTTACGCCGAGCAGAACCAGGTCTGGACCAGTCTGATCGGCATGGGTTATCACGGCACGCTCACGCCGGCGGTCATTCTGCGCAATGTGCTGGAAAACCCCGGGTGGTACACCGCGTACACGCCGTATCAGCCCGAAATAGCTCAAGGCCGACTGGAAGCCTTGCTGAATTTTCAGCAATTGACCATCGACCTGACGGGCCTGGAACTGGCCAACGCGTCGTTACTGGACGAAGCCACCGCAGCGGCGGAAGCCATGGCGCTGGCCAAGCGCGTGGCCAAATCGAAGAGCAACCTGTTTTTTGTCGATAAGAATTGCCATCCACAGACCATTTCAGTGGTGCAGACCCGGGCTGAAGGGTTTGGCTTCGAGCTGATCGTCGATGCTGTGGATAACTTGAAGCAACACCAGGTGTTTGGCGCGCTGCTGCAATACCCCGACACCCATGGCGAGATTCACGACCTGCGGCCGTTGGTCGATCATCTGCACGCCCAGCAGGCGCTGGCCTGTGTTGCGACGGATCTGTTGAGTTTGCTGTTGCTGACCCCGCCGGGAGAATTGGGCGCCGACGTGGTGTTCGGTTCGTCCCAGCGATTTGGCGTGCCGATGGGCTACGGGGGCCCGCACGCGGCGTTTTTTGCCAGCCGCGATGAATACAAACGGGCGATTCCCGGACGAATTATCGGCGTATCCAAAGATGCGCGTGGCAACACCGCGTTGCGCATGGCCCTGCAAACCCGCGAGCAGCATATTCGCCGGGAGAAGGCCAACTCGAACATCTGCACCGCGCAAGTGCTGCTGGCCAACATCGCCAGCTTCTACGCGGTCTATCACGGTCCGGAAGGGCTCAAGCAGATTGCCCAGCGCGTGCATCGGCTGACCTGCATCCTCGCCGCAGGCCTGGAGCGACACGGCATCACCCGCCTCAACCAGCACTTTTTCGACACGCTGACGCTGGAGGTGGGTGGCACGCAGACAGCGATCATAGAAAGCGCCCAGTCTGCCCGGATCAACTTGCGCATACTCGGGCGCGGGCAACTGGGGCTGAGCCTGGACGAAACCTGTGATGAAAGCACCGTGGCGACCTTGTTCGATGTATTTCTCGGCAGCGATCATGGGCTCAACGTCGCTGAACTGGATGCTGAAAACCTGCCTTCCGGTATTCCTGAGGGGTTGCTGCGAACCACGTCTTGTCTGCGGCATCCGGTCTTCAGCACCCATCACAGCGAAACCGAGATGCTGCGCTACCTCAAGCAGCTGGAGAACAAGGATCTGGCGCTGAACCAGTCCATGATTCCGCTGGGCTCCTGCACCATGAAACTCAACGCCACCAGCGAAATGATCCCCATCACCTGGCCCCAATTCGCCAACCTGCATCCGTTTGTGCCGAAAGAGCAGGCCGTCGGTTATGCGTTGATGATCGAGGAACTGGAGCGCTGGCTCTGCGCGATTACCGGTTTCGACGCGATCTGCATGCAACCCAACTCCGGCGCCCAAGGTGAGTACGCCGGGTTGCTGGCGATCCGTAAATATCACGAAAGCCGCCACCAGGGCGCCAGGGACATCTGCCTGATTCCGTCTTCGGCCCATGGCACCAACCCGGCTTCGGCGCAAATGGCCGGCATGCGCGTGGTCATCGTCGAGTGCGACGAAGCGGGCAACGTCGATCTGGAGGACCTCAAAGGCAAAGCCGCGGAGGCCGGGGACAAACTCGCTTGCCTGATGGCGACATATCCCTCGACCCACGGCGTCTATGAGGAAGGCATCAGCGAAATCTGTGAGGTGATTCACCACCATGGCGGCCAGGTGTACATGGATGGCGCCAACCTCAATGCGCAAGTCGGGCTGGCGCGGCCGGCAGACATTGGCGCCGACGTGTCGCACATGAATTTGCACAAGACGTTCTGCATTCCCCATGGCGGCGGTGGGCCGGGCATGGGGCCGATTGGCGTGCGGGCGCATCTGGCGCCGTTCGTGGCCAATCACCCGGTAGTGCCCATTGAAGGGCCATTGGCGCAAAACGGCGCTGTCAGCGCGGCGCCTTGGGGCAGCGCGAGCATTCTGCCAATCAGCTGGATGTACATCGCCATGATGGGGCCGCAACTGGCAGACGCCAGCGAAGTAGCCATCCTCGCCGCGAATTACCTGGCGCAGCATTTGTCCGGCGCGTTTCCAGTGCTCTACACCGGGCGTAACGAACGCGTGGCCCACGAATGCATTCTCGACCTGCGGCCGCTGAAGGCGCTGACCGGGATCAGCGAAGAAGACGTCGCCAAGCGTTTGATGGATTACGGCTTCCATGCGCCGACCATGTCGTTCCCCGTGCCCGGAACCTTGATGGTCGAGCCGACCGAGAGTGAATCGAAGGCTGAGCTGGACCGGTTCATCGGGGCGATGCTGAGCATTCGCGCGGAAATCACCGAAGTGCAGGACGGCACCTGGCCGGCCGAAGACAACCCGTTGAAACGCGCGCCGCACACACTGGCTGACATCACCGGGGTCTGGGAGCGGCCTTACAGCATCGAACAGGCGGTGACGCCGGACGCTCACACCAAGGCGCATAAATATTGGCCGGTGGTGAATCGGGTGGATAACGTTTACGGCGACCGGAATCTGTTTTGCGCGTGTGTGCCGGTGGACGATTACCGCTGATTTAGTGGCAACACAAAACCCTGTGGGGGTGGGCTTTTTGTGGTGAGGGAGCTTGCTCCCGCTCGGCTGCGAAGCAGTCGCAAAGCGTTTGGGGCCGCTCCGCGACCCAGCGGGAGCAATCTCCCTCGCCACAAAGGCTCGCTCCTACAGGGTTTTGGGTCGGGCATAAAAATGCCGCTCATGTGAGCGGCATTTCTGTTTTGCGGGAAGCTTATTCCGAAGCCACGGCATTCTTCGCCAGGATCGCATTCGCCAGTTCCATATCCGTGGCCTTTAGGCCCGGGTTGTCGGCGCGGACTTTCTGCATGGCGGCTTCCAGGTAAGGGCCGCGGATGCCGCCGTCACTGGCAACAAAACTGCCCGCATCGTCCTGGGCGGCGAGGATCAATTTATGATCCTTGAAGGTCAGGTAGGTCGAACCGGTGGTGGCACCGGAGGAAATGACGTTACGCCAAAAGCTATCGGCCATCGCCGAACCGACGGGAAGGGACAACAGGGCGATGGTAGCGACAGCAAGTTTGAAACGCATGAGGGGTGACTCCACTGGGTTAACTACGGCGTTTGATTGCCAACCCCCCAATCCAGTTCCCTTGCCCCTCAGTCAGCCGTTTCGACCAGCAAAATCGCACCTTGCTGCCCGATCACCCGAACCCGGCTGCCGGTTGCCGCGTCCGGCCCACGGGCCATCCACACACCGTCGGCCACCTTGATCTTGCCGCGCCCGTCGACAATCGCTTCATGTACCACAAAGGTTTTGCCGATCAGTTCCTGGCCGCGCAGGTTGAGGTTCGGCTGATCACTATCCCGCACCGCACTGCGCTGGCGCCGCCACCAATACAAGGCGGTGGCGATAGAGAGCAGGCCGAACAGCAGGAACTGCAATTCCCAGGACATGGCCGGCACCAGGTAAGTCAGCACACCCACGGCAGCAGCGGCCATGCCGATCCAAAGCAGGTAGCCACCGGCGCCGAACACTTCGAGAATCAGCAGCAGGGTGCCCAATGCCAGCCAGTCCCAGAACGATAGATGCTGCAGAAATGCCCACATAACGTGCCTCAGGCTTTCTTGTTATCGAACGTGGCCTTGACGATTTCGCCGATGCCGCCGACTGCGCCGATCATCGAGCTCGCCTCGAGCGGCATCAGAATCACTTTGCTGTTGTTGGCCGACGCCAGCTTGCCCAAGGCATCGATGTATTTCTGCGCAACGAAGTAGTTCACCGCTTGTACGTTGCCACCGGCGATGGCTTCGGATACCACTTTGGTCGCCTGGGCTTCCGCCTCGGCTTGTCGTTCGCGGGCTTCGGCTTCGAGGAACGCGGCCTGACGACCCCCTTCGGCCTCCAGGATCTGCGCCTGTTTCTTGCCTTCGGCGGTGAGGATCGCTGCCGCTCGCAGGCCTTCGGCTTCAAGGATCTGCGCACGCTTGATCCGCTCGGCTTTCATTTGCCCCGACATCGCGGCCATCAAATCGGCCGGAGGGCTGATGTCCTTGATCTCGATCCGGGTGATCTTGATGCCCCATGGCGCGGTGGCTTCGTCGACGGTGCGCAGCAGTTTTTCGTTAATCCCGTCACGCTGGCTGAGCATCGCGTCCAGTTCCATCGAGCCGAGCACGGTACGGATATTGGTTTGCAGCAGGTTGCGGATAGCGTGTTCGAGGTTGTTCACCTCATAGGCGGCCTGCGCGGTGTTGACCACCTGGAAGAAGCACACGGCGTCGATCTGCACCGTGGCGTTGTCAGCGGTGATGACTTCCTGGGGCGGAATGTCCAGCACGCTTTCCATCACGTTAATCTTGCGACCGATGCGATCCATGATCGGAATGATGATGTTCAGGCCAGGCTTGAGGGTATTGGTGTAGCGGCCGAAACGTTCGACCGTCCATTGATAACCCTGCGGCACTACCTTGAAACCCATGAACAGAATGGCGACCACGAGGCCGACAAAAAGCAAAAGCACGCTACCGATCTGCATAACGATTCCCTGTTGATCAATGAAGTTGCGATCGCAGGAGTGTAGCGGCGCGGGTCAGGGATAAGAACTGTTCAGTCATGTCCCGCATCATCAGGAGACACAATAGGTTTCATTTCTGCTCGCTCTGCGGCGTCACTCGCAATACCTCCTCGATGGTCGTCACCCCGGCCGCAACTTTCTGTGCCCCCGACAGCCGCAAACTTCGCATGCCTTCCTTGAACGCCTGGCGCCGGATCGCCAGCAAATCGGTATCGGGATTGATCAGCGCCTTGAGCCCGTCCGTCAGCTGCATGATTTCGTACACCCCGGCGCGGCCGCGATAGCCGGTGTCACGACACTCCAGGCAACCAATGGCGCGCTGGGCGTTGGTCGGTAGCGGTGCTTGCCAGGGCTTGGTCAGGGTTTGCCAGTCTTCTTCCCCCAGGGTCAGCGGCGCCTTGCAATGCGGGCACAAGGTGCGCACCAGCCGTTGCGCCATGACGCCGAGGACCGTGGCTTTGATCAAGTAATGCGGCACGCCGAGTTCCAGCAGGCGGCTGATCGCGCTCGGCGCATCGTTGGTGTGTAGCGTCGACAGCACCAAGTGACCGGTGAGTGCCGCCTGGATGGCCATTTCTGCGGTTTCGAGGTCGCGGATCTCGCCGATCATGATGATGTCCGGGTCCTGCCGCATCAGCGCGCGCACACCGGCGGCGAAGGTCAGGTCGATGTTGTGCTGGACCTGCATCTGGTTGAACGCCGGTTCGACCATCTCGATGGGGTCTTCGATGGTGCAGAGATTGACCTCCGGTGTCGCCAGTTTCTTGAGCGTGGTGTAGAGCGTGGTGGTCTTGCCCGAACCGGTCGGCCCGGTCACCAGGATGATGCCGTTGGGCTGGCGGGTCATGTCTTGCCAGCGGCGCAGGTCATCGGCGGAGAAACCCAACTGGTCGAAATCCTTGAGCAGGACTTCCGGATCGAAAATCCGCATGACCATTTTTTCGCCGAATGCCGTCGGCAAGGTCGATAGCCGCAATTCGACTTCGCCACCGTCCGGGGTCTTGGTCTTCACCCGGCCGTCCTGGGGTTTGCGTTTTTCCGCGACGTTCATTCGCCCCAGGCTTTTCAGGCGACTGACGATGGCCATGGTCACTTGCGGCGGGAATTGATAGACGTTGTGCAACACACCATCAATGCGGAAGCGCACCGTGCCTTGTTCGCGTCGGGGTTCGATGTGGATGTCGCTGGCGCGTTGCTGGAACGCATATTGGAACAGCCAGTCGACGATGTTGACGATGTGCGCGTCGTTGGCGTCGGGTTCCTGGTCGCTGGCGCCAAGGTTGAGCAACTGTTCAAAGTTGCCCAGGGTGTTCGTCGGTTGATCGGCGGTGTTGGCGCCGGTGACCGATTTGGCCAGGCGGAAGAACTCCACGCTGAAACGCTGGATGTCGACCGGGTTGGCCACCACGCGCTTGATCGGCAGTTTCAACACGTGGGTCAGGTCGGCTTCCCAACCGTTGACGTAAGGCTGGGCACTGGCCACGGTGACCGCATCGCGATCGATGGCGACCGCGAGAATCTTGTGCCGTTGGGCGAAGGCGTAGGACATCAGCGGGGTAATCGCCGCGACGTTGATTTTCAGTGGATCGATGCGCAAGTACGGCTGGCCGGCCTGCTGCGACAGCCACAGGGTCAGGCTTTCCAGGTCGAGGTGTTTGCCGGGACGGCTGAGGTCGTCCAGGTGTTGGCTGGCGATGAACTCCAGCGGGTGCATCTGGCCATTGGCGGCGTGTCGGCGTCGGGCATTGAGTGCGTGCTCGGCCGAATCCTGGCTGATAAAGCCTTGGGCGACCAACTCACGCAGCAAATCATTGAGATCCAGCCAGCGGTCCTGAATGGCGAATTGAACGGACATGCGGGCTCCTCATGAACAACAGTTCGCAAAGGATAGTCGCGCAGCCGCAGACCGTTGGGCCACTACCCGACGAAGCCGTGTCGAGTTTTTTCAGCCCGCCGCCTGAGCCGGTTCCACCCACGCAGAATCAGCGGCTTGCACTTCCACCGAGCAGACGCCGATCAGGTTACGCAGTTTTTCTGCGATCACTTGCGCGCGGTGCCAACTGAGGCCGTCGATGACGATGTCGATCGACATCAAATCGTCCATGCGCTGCAGGTTGACCTGTTGCGGCGTCAGGCATTGCAACGCGAAGAGGTTAAGCGCCCGGCACAGCAGGTCCGGCTCGACCTCGGCCAATAATTGATAGTGAACACGGCAGTGAGCGTTGCTGACGTTCCAGACATCGGCGCGGGTAGGCAGGGTGTGTACGGCTTCCAGATGCGGCATGGTCCATCTCCAAAATCATTGGAGGAATTTTTACATTCGGAGCGGGGCATTTCTTATCTATGATTGGGCTTATTAGCGATTTATCGAATCGCTTAATTCGGTAAAGCCAAAGTAAAAGGTAATTTTATGCACAGCGAGCTGGATGGCTACGACCGCAAGATTCTCGCGTTGCTGCAAGAGGATGCTTCACTGTCCAGCGCTCAAATCGCCGAGCAGGTGGGGCTTTCTCAGTCGCCCTGCTGGCGGCGGATCCAGCGAATGAAGGAGGAGGGGATCATTCGCGCGCAGGTCACGTTGCTGGACCGCAAGAAGATCGGGCTGAACACGCAGATTTTTGCCGAGGTCAAACTCAACGCCCATGGACGTTCGAACTTCACCGAATTCACCGAGGCGATTCGCGGTTTTCCCGAGGTGCTGGAGTGTTATGTGCTGATGGGGGCGGTGGATTTTTTGCTGCGGATCGTCACGGCGGACATCGAGGCGTATGAGCGGTTTTTCTTCGAGAAACTGTCGATGGTGCCGGGGATTCAGGAAGTGAACTCGATTGTGGCGTTGTCGGAGATCAAGTCCACGACGAGTTTGCCGGTGCTGCGCTGAAAGATGGCTTTTGTTGCGAGGGAGCTTGCTCCCGCTGGGCCGCGAAGCGGACCCCAAAATGGGCCTGCTGCGCAGTCCAGCGGGAGCAAGCTCCCTCGCCACAGGGTTACATGCGCAGAAGCATTTTCCAGGCACGATTCTGATAAACCGCAATCGCCTGCTGCTTGCGGGCATCCAGCGATTCATCGGTAATCGGCTCGTTGGCCAGTTGTGCCAGTTGTTTCAACTCGCCGTACAGGCGATCCATTTCCGGGATGTCCAGCACGTGGCGGGCGTGGTGCAGCCAGGCCTGGATGCGCTCGATGCGTGGCAGTTGCTCGGCCAAGTCTTCCGGCTGTTGCTGGTAGCGCTGCAATTGCAACGAAGTGGCTTCCTCGCCTAACAGGCGCGGCAACCAGCTGCCCAGTTGCGCCGCGCCCTGACGATTGCCGCGTACGTTGCGATCGGCAGCCCAGGTGCGGGCCAGCAACCAGCGCGAAGTGGTCAGGGAGAACAGGCCCCAGCGCGGGTCTTCGAGCTCTTCGAGGAACTGCTCGGGCGCGGCTTTGCGCACGTCTTCGTCCTCGATACCGGCTTGTACCAGCGGGCGCCAGTCTTCGAGCAAGGCGTCCAGTGCCAGGCGCAGATCGTGCGTCGACTGGCGCGGTGCGGCCTGGCCGAGGCTGCTCAGCAGGGCGCGCAGTTCCGCCAGGTTTTCAACCCAGTCCAGCAACAGGCGCCAGTGGCCGTTGAAGCGATACTGCTCGGCCAGGCGCTGGCTGCTGCTCAGCAAGTGCCAGCTCAGGGCGGCGAACGCATCGTCCAGCGGAGTTTCGGCGGTGATCTGTGGCGCCGGCAGGCTCAGCGAGTAGCTGTTGGCGTCGTACAAACGGTATCCGCGCTCGGCCTTGCTGATGTCACACGGCATCAGGGGCAGCGTCACGGCCAGTTCGGCGGCCAGTTCCAGCAATGCGGCCGGATCGCCTTCGCGCAGTTCCAGTTCCAGTTCGCAGATTTCTTCTTTCTGTTTGCCGACAATGACGTGACCCAGGTCCAGGGCGGCTTCAATCACGACTTTGGTCTTGCCACGGCCCCAGGCGATTTCGGCGTACTCACGCACGAAGTCGGTGGTGAAAATCCCTTTCAGCGTTTTTTTGTCCAGATCGGCCAGTTGCTCCGGCCAGCACTCGCCATCGAGCTTTTTGATGTCGAGCTTGGCCTTGGGCAGGTCCCAGTTGAACTCGTTGCGTTCGGACAGGCCGGCAACACTTTGGCCGCGAGTCTTGAGCGTCTGAATCACTTGCTCGCCATCGCGGCGCAGGCGCAAGGCAACCTTGGCCTGGGCCAGGTCGCGCTCGGGCGTGTCGAAGTATTGATTCATCAACTCACGGCGTTCCCAGCCACTTTTGTTGCGTTTTTTCAGGAGCGGGTGCTCGCGCAGGGCGGCGAGGGTTTCGCGGCTGACGCGGAGTTTGATTTCAGTTTCTTTGTGCATGGCCGGAAAATCCAGAATCGGGAGCGCAGCCGGGGGAATGTGTGGCTGCCAAGGTCGTGCAGTGTACAGGACTCGTCCACCCAACGCGCCGCGACGGTTTATTCCTGTCACTGGATGGCTCTATGATGGACTTCAAATCGGGAGCCTGGAGTCAGCGATGCCTTTGCCGTCCATGAAAGATCAGTTCGCTGCGCTGATCGCTGCGCCGTCCGTCAGTTGCACCCAGCCCAGCCTCGACCAGACCAATCGCCCGGTGATCGACCTGCTGGCGACTTGGCTCGGCGACCTGGGTTTTGCCTGCGACATCCAGCAGGTCAGCCCTGGCAAATTCAACCTGCTGGCCAGTTTCGGTTCCGGTCCGGGTGGCCTGGTGCTGGCGGGGCACAGCGACACGGTGCCGTTCGATGGCGCGCTGTGGCAGACCGATCCGTTGACACTCACCGAAGTCGACGGCCGCTGGGTGGGCCTGGGCAGTTGTGACATGAAAGGCTTTTTCGCCCTGGCCATCGAGGCCGTCAAACCCTTGCTCGACCAGCCGTTCAAGCAACCGCTGCTGATTCTGGCCACCTGCGATGAAGAGAGCTCCATGTCCGGCGCTCGTGCGCTGGCCGCCGCCGGGCGTCCGTTGGGGCGCGCGGCGGTGATCGGCGAGCCGACCGGGCTCAAGCCGATCCGCATGCACAAAGGCATCATGATGGAGCGCATCGACATCCTCGGGCAGAGCGGCCACTCCTCGGACCCTCGCCTGGGGCACAGCGCTCTTGAAGCGATGCACGACGCGATCGGCGAACTGCGCGGCCTGCGCCTGCTGTGGCAGCGTGAATTCCGTAATCCGCAGTTCGGCGTGCCGATGCCGACCATGAACTTCGGCTGCATTCACGGCGGCGACAACCCCAACCGTATCTGTGGCCAATGCTCACTGGAATTCGACCTGCGGCCTTTGCCGGGCATGGACCCTAAAGCCCTGCGCGCAGCGATTTTGCAGAAGCTCAACCCGATTGCCGAGCGGCATCAGGTGAAAATCGAATATGCACCGCTGTTCCCTGAAGTGCCGCCGTTCGAGCAGGCCGAAGACTCGGAATTGGTCCGGATCGCCGAAAAGCTCACCGGCCATCCAGCCGAAGCAGTGGCGTTCGGCACCGAAGCGCCTTATCTTCAGCGCCTTGGCTGCGAAACACTGGTGCTTGGCCCGGGCGATATCGCTTGCGCCCACCAACCCGGGGAATACCTCGAAATGTCACGTTTGCAGCCTACGGTGCATCTATTACGTCAGCTGATTGAACATTACTGCCTGACACCGGCCAAAACGCCACTGTAGGAGCGAGCTCGCTCGCGATGGTAGTTCTGGCAAAGAAAATGTGTGGCTTGTTCGATTTTCGCGAGCAAGCTCGCTCCTACAGGGGGCAGCGTATAAATTGCCAGTGTCCCAACCCGTATTCATGAGGAGAGCGCGCGTGTCGCCAAGCCTGTTCCGACGATAACCATCAGCCCGCTGTGCGTTTTCAGTTTCGCCCATTTTTTGGCTGCTATTTATTACAGGCCCAGGTTCATGCCCGAATACGTTAATTGGCTTCGTCACGCTTCGCCTTACATCAACGCCCACCGCGATTGCACTTTTGTCGTCATGCTGCCCGGCGACGGCGTGGAGCACCCCAACTTCGGCAATATCGTCCATGACCTGGTGCTGCTGCACAGCCTGGGCGTGCGATTGGTGCTGGTTCACGGCTCCCGACCACAAATCGAAACCCGCCTCGCGGCACGCGGCCTGACCCCGCATTACCACCACGGCATGCGCATCACGGATGCCGCGACCCTTGAGTGCGTGATCGATGCGGTCGGCCAATTGCGCATCGCCATCGAGGCGCGCCTGTCGATGGACATGGCCTCGTCGCCGATGCAGGGCTCGCGCCTGCGGGTGGCCAGCGGCAACCTCGTGACGGCCCGGCCCATCGGCGTGCTCGAAGGCGTCGACTACCACCACACCGGCGAAGTACGCCGGGTCGACCGCAAGGGCATCAACCGCCTGCTGGACGAGCGCTCCATCGTGCTGCTGTCGCCGTTGGGCTATTCGCCGACGGGCGAGATCTTCAACCTGGCGTGCGAAGACGTCGCCACCCGCGCCGCCATTGATCTGGGCGCGGACAAACTGCTGCTGTTCGGTGCCGACCTGGGCTTGATCGACGAAAACGGTCGGCTGGTTCGCGAACTGCGTCCACAACAAGTGCCGGCGCATCTGCAACGTCTGGGCAGCAACTATCAGGCGGAGCTGCTGGATGCCGCCGCCGAAGCCTGCCGTGGCGGCGTGGCTCGTAGCCACATCGTCAGTTATGTCGAAGACGGTGCGCTGCTGACCGAACTGTTCACCCGTGACGGTGGCGGTACGCTGGTGGCGCAGGAGCAATTCGAGGTGGTGCGCGAAGCGGCCATCGAAGACGTCGGTGGGTTGCTGGACCTGATCAGTCCGCTGGAAGAGCAGGGCATTCTGGTGCGTCGCTCCCGCGAAGTGCTGGAGCGTGAGATCGAGCAGTTCAGCGTGGTTGAGCGCGAAGGCATGATCATCGCGTGCGCGGCGCTGTATCAGATTGCCGATTCGGATGCCGGGGAGCTGGCGTGCCTGGCGGTGAACCCGGAATACCGTCATGGCGGTCGCGGGGATGAACTGTTGGAACGGATCGAAACCCGTGCCCGTGCCCAAGGGTTGAACACGTTGTTCGTCCTCACCACCCGGACCGCTCACTGGTTCCGTGAGCGCGGGTTCGTGCCGAGCAGCGTGGACCGGCTGCCGTCGGCGCGGGCGTCGTTGTATAACTATCAGCGTAATTCGAAGATCTTCGAAAAAACCCTCTGACGTCGTAGCTGTTGTGGCGAGGGAGCTTGCTCCCGCTGGACTGCGTAGCAGGCCCATTTTTTGGGGCCGCTGCGCTGCCCAGCGGGAGCAAGCTC
>NZ_RWIN01000080.1 GCF_009761815.1 Pseudomonas sp. PB120 | reverse complement strand
GATGGCCGAACGCAGGCATTGCGCAGTGGGCAACCCGGCATGGATGCCGGGTTAGCCGCCCCCGGCCATGGATGGCCGATGGCGGCGGGCCCACGGAGCAATGCCGGAGTGAGGGCATGCCGAGCCTTAGCGAGGCACCGAGTGGTGGGGCAAGAGCCTTTTGGTTCCTTTTTGGCGTTTGAAAAAGGGACTCGCCGTAAGGGCGAAACCAATATCAGCCATGACCCAAGAAACGGATACGCCCCCCAAAAATCAGCCCAAATGAACGGGCGGCTCTTTTTAGTTACTGGCAACCCGAGCCACATTCCCCGAACTCACCAGCGCCCTCAGCGACACATCAAACTGCTTAAGCGCATTCACCTGCAACTCGGTCTGCTGGCTAATCTGCGCAGCAATTTCCGGCGCTGCCTTGCCATGCACCCAAACCGAAGGCATTTGTTGCTCACGGGAGCCTTCGGCTTTACCGATGTATTGCAGGTTCGAGTCGTAAAACTTGGCCATGAAACGCGCTTCGACCTGATTATTGCGCTTCGACACCAGCCGGCTGTAAGTATCCAGCATCACCACCACGTCCGGATGCGCCTGCACCACCGCGTCGAGGTTGTCGTAGACCGTCACCGACGCGAACTCTTTCTGCAGCGAGCCCATCAGCCAGTTGATCGCCAATTTCGGATCGGAACTGCTGACAAATGCGTTGCTGATGCGCACATCCATCTGCGGGTTCTTCGCGCCGTTCACCGCAACTGCATGGTACTGCTCAAGGTATTCGAGGGTATTGAGGGTGTTTTCGCTGTAGAGCACGGCCACCGATTGGGCATGCTGCAAGTTGGCGCTGCTGTCGCCCACCGGCAAGAAATGGCAAGACGGGTCAGCAGCATACGCCGGAGCAGTGGCCGCGACACCGCCAGTCAATACGAGGACAAGGGCCAGCAAGGTAGACATTTTCATCGCACAGGTTCCTTCAAAGGCGAGATCGGTATGACGCTATCCTCCTCCCCTGCCGAAAAAACAGAACTTGCGTTTGTTGATGGTGGCTATTGATTAAACGAATGGTAGCGACCCACGCGGACCAGCGACCGGCCCTTCAGGCCGGACACCGTCTAATCTGAAGGCAGCACGGCCAGAGGAGAAACAGAATGACCGGCCCAACAGCACACCCGTACAGGTCATGGCTCCTGCTTTGCCTGCTGGCCATCAACCTCGCACTGACCGCCGGCTGCTCATCCAAACCTCGCTACTCAGCCTCAAGCTCAAGCTCAAGCACCGGCTCAAGCTGCTACGCAAAAGCCCTCCCAACCGCCGGCGAGGGCGGTCTAGCCTGGGGCGATACATTAAACATGGCTCGCAAAAAATCCCTGGATAATTGCATCCGATACGCCGGCCGATCCGGCGGCACACCGGATACCTGCCAGGTGGTATTGGCGGAGTGCCGGCATTAGCAGAGCCCGGCTTAGTATTAAACCAACGGCTGGTGACTGGTCACACAATGAATCCCGCCACCCCCAGCGGAGATCGCATCGATGTTGAGCTGCACCACTTCGCGATCCGGGTAGAGCTCGGACAACAGATCAAACGCCTTGGTATCCGCCGCCTCGTCACCAAACTCCGGCGCAATCACCGCGCCATTGATCACGAAGTAATTGATATAGCCGGCCGCAAAATCCGGGTTATTGCGGTTGAACTTGCTCTTTCGCGGATTGATCGGCGGCGACACGGTGTGCACCTGGAGTTTGCGGCCGTCAGCATCGGTGGCGTTTTCGAGAATAGCCAGGTGCGCACGCGTGACCTTGTAATCATAGGAATCAGGGTCGTTGTCGAGGTTGGCGATCACCACGCCCGGCTTGATGAAACGGGCGTAGAAATCGACATGGGCGTCGGTGATGTCTTTGCCCTTGATGCCCGGCAGCCAGATGATTTTGCGCAGGCCCAGTCGGGCCTTCAGCTCTTCCTCGACGTCGGCCTTGCTCCAGTCGGGATTGCGGTTGCTGTTGATCCAGCTGCTCTCGGTCATGATCCCGGTGCCATGCCCATCCACTTCGATAGCACCGCCCTCGCCCACCAGTTCGCTGCGCAGGTAATGCGCGTCTGCCCCGTCGGCCACCCGAGCGGCCAGTTTTGCATCCTCGGCATGCCGCTGTTTGTTGCCCCAGCCGTTGAAGTTGAAATCCACGGCACCCGGTTCGCCTTGCTCATCGATGACAAAGTTGGCGCCGATGTCGCGCATCCAGATGTCATCGAGCGTGGTGGTGACAAAGGTCATGTTGTGTGTGCCGCAATGCTCTTCGGCCAGATCACGCTCATTCTGTCGACAGAAGACCGTGACGGGCTCGTGACGGGCGATGGTGCGCGCGATCAGGCCGAGGGCGGCCTGCACGTCGGCGGTGAAATCTTCCCAGATCGCGTCCTGCGCGCCAAAAGCGATGAAGGCCTGCGCGTGCCGTTCACCCTCATCCGGCATGCGCCAACGGGTTTGGGTCGCCGCTTGCACGCGCAAAGGCGTGAGGCCAAATCCGACGCTCGCCGCGACCCCCAGGCCGGCCACGACCGACAGTTGCTTGATGAACGTTCGACGCGTCGACATGAAGTGTTCCTTGAAAGCTGAAGTCATTTTGCAGTGGCCGTCTTGAACTTGGTCCAGGTGCGCATCCGCGCGCGCATGTCGGACTGGGGAATGTCCTTGCCCGGAATCAGCCGTGCATACGTGGCCTCATCGAGATAGATGTCCGGGTTGTTGCGCATGCTCGCATCGACATTCGGCCGGGCCTTGGCGTTCGACGTCGGGTAGCCGGTGAAGTTACTGATCGCGGCCATGTTCTCCGGGCGCATGACGAAGTTGATGAACGCATACGCATACTCCGGGTGTTTAGCGTCGACCGGAATGGCCATGGTGTCCATCCACACCGTGGTGCCTTCACGGGGAATGCGGTATTCGAACCGCGTGGTCTTGCCCGCGCTGTCCGAGGTGCGTTGCGCCTGGGTCATGTCGCCGCTGTAACCGAGCGACACGCACAGGTTGCCGTTCACCAGGTCAGTCACCGGCTGCGACTGGAACTTGCGGATGTAAGGCCGCAGTTTCATCAGCAGCTCGCTCGCGGCGGCCAGGTCTTCAGGCTTGGCGCTGCGGGGTTCGCGGCCCAGGTAGTTGAGCACCACCGCCAGCACTTCATCCGGCGAATCGATCATCGAGATGCCGCAGTCGGCAAATTTGCTGGCCAGTTCCGGCTTGAACAGCAGGTCGAGGCTGTTGACCGGCGCATCCGGCGCGCGCTGTTTGATCTGTTCATCATTGTAGGTCAGGCCGATGGTGCCCCAGGTGTAAGGGACGGTGGCCTGGCTTGAATGCTCATACTGTTTGCGCAGTTTCTGCAGACCGGGCTCGATGTCATTCAGGGCCGTGAGTTTCGAGCGGTCCAGCGGCAGCAGGCTGCCGGCACGCATCAAGCGTTCGGCCACCGTGTCGCCGGGGAAAATCAGGTCATAACCACTGCCGCCGGCCAGCATCTTGGCCTCCAGCGTTTCACTGCCGTCCATGACGTCGTAGATCACCTTGATCCCAGTTTCAGCGGTGAACTTGCTCAGCGTGTCTTCGGCAAAGTAGTCGGCCCAGTTATAGAGCCGAAGGGTTTTCTCCTCGGCGTGCAGCGACGCCGAGGCGAGTGCCAGGCTCAAGGCACTGAGCAACAACGTGTTTGGAATGCGCATGTCAGACTCCTTGAGTGTTCCAGCGTGCATTGAGGTGGCGACCGTCCTGACTGAGCAAAGCCCCGTACATTTCCGGACGGCGGTCGCGGTAGATGCCCCAGTTCAGGCGCTCTTCGCGGATGGCGCTCAGGTCGAGGCGGTGCACCAGCACGCCGGTGCTGTCACGGTCGGCTTCGGCCAACAACTTGCCCTTGTGGTTGCAGATAAACGACGAGCCGTAAAAGCTCATCTGCAACATCGGATCGGTGGTCGCCGCTTCACGCCCGACGCGGTTGGCCGCCACCACCGGCAGGATGTTCGCGGCGGCGTGGCCGCGCATGGTCATCTGCCAGTGATCACGGGAGTCCAGGGTCGCGCAGCCCGGTTCCGAGCCGATGGCCGTGGGAAACAGCAACACTTCAGCCCCCATCAGCGCCAGGCAGCGCGCGGTCTCGGGGAACCACTGGTCCCAGCAGATCCCTACGCCGAGACGCCCGAACGCCGTGTCCCAGACCCGGAAACCGGTATCGCCGGGGCTGAAATATTCCTTCTCCTGGTAACCGATGGCGTTGGGAATGTGCGTCTTGCGGTACACCCCCAGCAGGCGCCCGTCGGCATCGGCCACGCTCAAGGAATTGAAGTAGGCATTGCCGGCCTTTTCGAACCAGCTCAACGGCAGCACCACCCCCAATTCCTTGGCCAATGCGGCAAAGCGCTTGAGCACCAGGCTGTCTCGATACTCTTCAGCCAGGGCCAGGTGCTTATGGTTTTGCTCGATGCAGAAATACGGCGTGGCGAACAGTTCCTGCAACAGGATGACCTGGGCGCCCTTCGCCGCGGCCTCGCGGACCAGCTGCTCGGCCTGATCAAGGTTATTGGGCAAATCCCAGGTGCAGGGCATCTGCGTGGTGGCGATTGTCAGCAGGGTCATGGCATCAACCCTCCACTGGCCAGGCAGGCTGTTGCTGGGTGATGCAATGCACACCGCCGCCGCCATGGGCCAGGTGGTTGATTCGCACCGGCACCACTTCTCGCTCGGGGAACGCTTGAGCCAGGACGTCGGCCGCCACGTGGTCGGCGTCGATGCCGTAGGCCGGCATGATGATCGCGTTGTTGGCGATGTAGAAATTGGTGTAGGACGCGCAGAACACTTCCGCCTCGGTGTCTACCGCATCAGTCGCTTCATACAGTTCGATCAGCTCGAATTTGCGCCCACGGGCATCGGTCGCCAATTCCAGCGCGCGGCGGTTCTCGCGGGCCACTTCGGCATACGCCGACTGTTTGTCATGGGTCGCGTCGACCAGCAGCACACCCGGGCGGGCAAAGGCGCAGACACCGTCGACGTGGCCATCGGTCATGTCGCCGGTCACGTAGTCCGGATCGCCCGGCAGCCAGATGGTTTTTTTCACGCCCAGCAGACGGGTGAAGATCTCCTCCATCTCGGCCTTGGTCATCCCCGGGTTGCGATTGGGGTTGAGCAGCACCGATTCGGTGGTGATCAGCGTGCCCTCGCCGTCGACATGAATCGCGCCGCCTTCGTTGCTCAGCGGTGTGCCAAAGCACGGCAAGCCGAGGTGATTGAGTGCGCGGCGCGCCAGACCTTCGTCCAGATCGTGCGCCGACTTGCCGCCCCAGGCGTTGAAGCGCCAGCTCACCCCGGCCAGGCCCTGTTGCGGGTGGCAGATGAAGCTTGGGCCGGAGTCGCGGCACCAACTGTCGTTCACCGCCAATTCAATCAACTCGATGTTTGGCCCACAGAGCGCTTTGGCACTGGCGACAGCGGACGGATCAACCACCATTTTCACCGGTTCGAAACGCGCGATGGCGTTGGCCACCCGTGCGAAATCCTCTTGCACCAGTGGCAAGGTCACGCGCCAACCCGACTCCCACAACGTTTGGTTGTGCGGCCAGACCATCCAGGTCGCGGCGTGTTTAACCCACTCTGCCGGCATCCACCAGCCACTGTTTTGCTGTTCGTTCTGCTGCATGATAAAAAGCCCTTTAGTTAAGCCATTGTGTTCAACAAAAACTGCCTTGGCGGTCTTGGCATGCATGCTACGGCTGTAAAAACGGGCGAACAAACGATGGATTTTGCAGAAAAGTGATTAGAGGTACTTATCAATATGCTCAAGCACTGGCCCCCGCTCAGCACCCTTCGCGGCTTCGAAGCTGCCGCCCGGCTGGGCAGTTTTCACAAGGCCGCCGACGAACTGCACCTGACCCAATCGGCCATCAGCCAGCAGATTCGAACCCTTGAGGCGTACCTCGAACAGCCCTTGTTTTACCGCAGTGGCCGCAGCGTCAGCCTGACCGATGCCGGTCACGATCTGCTCAGCACCACCCAGGCGCTATTGCAGCAACTGGCGGTCGGCATCCGTCGCCTGGGGCAATACCAGAAACCCAATCAACTGGTGCTCAACACCACGCCGACGTTCGCCCGGCATTGGTTGTTGCCACGACTGGGGGATTTTCGCCGTCAGCATCCGGAGGTCGATCTGTGGATTTTCAGCACCGATGAAGTGCCGGACATGACCACCCAGACCATCGATCTGGCGGTGCGCGATGACATCAGCTCCCAGGCCGAATGCAGCTTCAGGGTCTTGCACGCCGACCGCCTCTACCCGGCGGGCCACCCGGACCAGTTGGCCATGACCGCCGAACAGCGCACGACCCTCCACGGGGAGCGAGAAATGGACTGGAGTCATTGGGACGTGGAGGCTGGCATCGATGTCGGCCAGAAGGATCAGGGCCTGAATTTCTCCGACCCCGGCCTGCTGCTGGACGCTGCGTGCGCGGGGCTCGGCATTGCATTGGTCAGCGAGCTGCTGAGCCAGACAGCGCGCGCCAGCGGCCTGTTGCAACCGCTGGTGGAAGACACCATTCGCGGCCCGAACTGGGCCTTGCTGACCCATCGTGACAGCGAAAACAGTCCGTTGGCGCGCCGCTTTATCGAGTGGTTGACGGGCAACCTGGGCACGCCGGAAATGCCTACTTGACCAGCCGCGTTTCCTTGGACGGCCGGTAGCCGAAATACGAGCTGTAGCACTTGCTGAAATGACTTGGCGACACAAAGCCGCACGCCACCAACACATCGACCTGGGACAGTTCGGTGTGTTGCAGCAGTCGCCGCGCCTCGGTAATCCGCAGTTCCATGTAATAGCGCTGCGGCGTGGTGCCCAGTTGCTCCTTGAACAGGCGCTCAAGTTGCCGACGCGAACGGCCGGCGTACACCGCCAGTTGCTCCAGCTCCAGCGGCTCTTCAAGGTTGGCGTGCATCAGCTTCACCACCTCGCGCAACGGCGCGCTCACGCAGATATTTTCAGTGGGCTTGATACGCCGGTAGCGCGACTCCTCGAAGGCGAGAATGTCCTCGATGCCTTCGACCAGCGCCTTGTCGTGCAAGCCTTTGATCCAGTCCAGCGCCATGTGGAAGGCGCCCGACGGACTGGACGCCGTGAGCCGGTTCCGGTCGATGACGTAAGGCTCGCTGGTGACCTGCGCCGCCTTGGCAATTTCCGCGAGTGCCGGGCGATGCTCAGGGTGAATCGCACACCGATAACCTTCGAGCAGTCCCGCGCTGCCGAGGAACCACGCCCCGTTCCACAAACCGGCCAGGCTGACGCCATGGTCCGAGGCCGTCCTGAGCAAGCTGTTCAATTCATCGATAACCTTCAGTTCGGTCCGGTAGCCGCCACACACCACCAGCAGATCCAGGTCATGAATCGCCGAATAATCGATCCGCGTATCCGGACGAATGATCAGCCCCAGGTCACTGACCACTTCGCCCTCGCTCAAGCCGAACGTGCGGGAGGAAAACAACCCCGGGCGCAGCAGGTTCGCGGTGACGAGGGTGTCCAGCGCCTGTGTGAAGGCGGGCAGCGAGAAATGCTCGAGCAGCAAAAAGCCGGTCCGTGTCAGTTGCACCGGCTTGTCGGGGTTCTCGTTCAGGTAGCGAAGGTTCTTGCCCTTCATGCCGCCGCTGAATTGACGTCGTTCAATCAAGGTTTAGCCACTCGGTTGCGTCTGATGCGTTGATACGGCGCAATGCTACCTGCACACGCGCGTAAACCCCTAGCGCGAATGTGCGACGAATCAGGCCAGCTGAAAGCCGTGGCGAAGCGGATCCCGATCATCGACAAAAATTGTGTTGTGGCCGGTTATCTGAGCCCAGCCACCAATACTCGGCCGGATGCCATCGAAGCACCCGACCTTGATGGCAGATTCGACCCGTCCTTCGAAGATCGTCCCGATCAGGCTTTCATTGCGGAAGGTATCGCCCACCTTCAATCGGCCCTTGCCGACCAGTTGCGCCATCCGGGCCGAAGTGCCGGTGCCACCGGGAGACCGGTCAATGGCTTTGTCCCCATAGAACACCGCGCTGCGGCCATCAGCAGCGGAGCCGTGTTCGTCATCGCACCAGATGATGTGGTGAATGCCGCTGATGCGGTCGTTTTCAGGGTGCTTCGGATTGCACACCGGCGCCAGGGCATTGCGCAGCTGTTGGCTCAAACTGACGATGTCTGCCGTGGTCATTCCCGTCAGCCCCGCCCAACTGTCCTGCGGCTCGACCACCGCGTAGAAATTGCCGCCATACGCGACATCCACGGTGTAGGCTCCTACGCCGGGCACATCCACCACCACGTCCGCGCTGTGCAGGTAACTGGCCACGTTGAACAGACGGATCGAATCCACGTATTCGCCACTGATGGCGTACGCGACATCCACACGACCTGCAGGCGTTTCGATAGCCAGCCGGCCGGGTTCGCGCGGCGTGACCAAACCCTCTTCAATCACCACCGTCGACAAACCGATGGTGCCCGCGCCGCACATCGGCAAGCACCCGCTGACTTCAATGAACAACGCGCCAAAATCACAATCGTCACGGGAGGACGGGTAGATGATCACGCCCGACATGATGTCGTGGCCTCGGGGCTCGAACATCAATGCCGTGCGGACCCAATCATGATCGCGCACGAACATCTCGCGTCGTTCGGCCATCGAAACGGACGGCAGCAGAGGCCCGCCCCCCGTCACGACCCGCACCGGATTGCCACACGCATGAGCGTCGATACAAAAAAAGCTGCGTCGCATGTTGACGATTCCTCAGATGAGTTTGCGTGGGGAATGGCGCTGCAACGCGCCCCGTGACAGACGATCCAGCAGCAGCGCCACCGCGACAATCCCAAGGCCTGCCCGCAGGCCCAGGCCCATCTCCATCCTGGAGAGCCCTCGGGTGACTTCAGCCCCAAGACCACCCGCCCCCACCAGACCCGCCAGCACCACCATCGCCAGGGACATGAGGATGCATTGATTCAGCCCCACCAACAGCGTTGGCGCGGCGGTCGGCAATTCGATCTTGAACAGAATGTCCCTGGGGGATGCACCGGACGCCTGGCCCAGTTCCAGCAAATCTTTGGGCAACTGCTTGAACGCCAGGGTCGTCAACCGGAGCATCGGCGGAATGCCGTAAACGATGGTCGCGATAATCGCCGGTACCCGCCCCAGGCTGAACAGCATCACGGCAGGAATCAGGTAAACCCACGGCGGCACGGTCTGCATGATGTTGAGGATCGGCAGGAAGGCTTCATCCACTCGCTTCACGCGTGCCGCCAGCACACCCAGTGGAAAGGCGATGGCCACCGATATCAGCACCGCCACCGAAACCAGGGCGATGGTTTGCAGGGAGGCCGCCCAAAGGCCCGAGAACAGGCAGAACGCCAACATCAAGGCCGCAAAGACCGCCACGCGTAGGTTGGCGAAAAAATACGCGGCGACCACGACGAGGCCGATGAACACAAACGGATGGGGTGCCAGCAACCCGGCCTCTACCGTGCCCAACACCGCCTCGATGACCTGACTGATGACTTTGAACAACCCGTGCAGATTGGCGTTCAGCCAGTCAACCGCCGGCGCCAGGAGTTCGCCCGGGGAAAATTGAATGTTTGGGGTACTCATTGGTTGTCTCCCATCCGCGATTGTGCGGCGTGCTGCGCCAACCGATCCAGAATCATGGTCAGAATCACGATGGCAATGGCCGCATTGATCGACTTGGCGATGTCCAGTGTGCGAACAGCGGCATAGATCGATTCACCCAGGCCACCGGAGCCGACAATGCCGGCGATGACCACCATGCCGAAGGCCATCATCAGGCTCTGGTTCACCCCGGCCATGATGCTGGGCTTGGCGAACGGCAGCCGAATCTTGAAAAACATCTGCCAGCCGGTGACTCCACTGGCGTCCCCGAGCTCGATGAACTCCCGTGGCGTCATGCGAATGCCCAGGGACGTCAGGCGTATGGCCGGTGGTACCGCCACGATAAAAGTGGCCAGCAGCGCGGTGGCCGGGCCGTAGCCCAGCAGCGCGATGGCCGGCAACAGGTAGATGTAGGGCGGCATGGTCTGGATCAGGTCCAGCACCGGATCGACCACGCGATCAACCGACGGCGCAAGGCCGGCCAGCACACCCAACGGAATCGCCACAACCAGCGCCAGAACCGTGGCCGTCAGCACCAGCGCCAGGGTGCTGACGGTCTCCGGCCACAGGCCGATCACATTGCAGAACAGCAACGCCAGGCCAGCCAGAATCGCGAACCGCGCGCCCACCACCCGCCATCCGACAAGGGCAATGAACAACGCGATGAGGTAATACGGTGGATAGGCAATGCACCACAGCACGCTTTTGTAGACGCCGGTCAACAGTGCATTGAGGCCGTCGAATAGAAACTCGCCGTGATCCGATAACCATTCCAGACTCGAATCGACCACCGAGTCGAATTGATCGGCAAAGTCCGGGATGCTCATGTCGAGGCCTCCAATACGGTGTCGGTGGTCGAAGCCGAAAACTCATTCGGAATGCCCTGGACGCCGCGCAGCAAGTCACGCGGCGTGATGATGCCGACGACGACCGAGTTCTCCACGACGGCCAGCGCGTCGCGCTCGGACTTCATGGTCAAACCGATCAGTTCGTTGATATCAGCACCCGGCGATGTTTTGCTCAGTCTCGAGATATCGCACCCGGGGTTCGCAGCCTTGAACGGCTCGACCGGGGTCATGACCGAATGCGCCTTGACAAGGTGCAGCCTGGAAATTCCGGCCACAAACTCCGCGACATAATCGTCAGCCGGGTTGAGGACGATTTCCTCGGCGGTGCCCACCTGAATGATGACCCCGTCCTTCATGATCGCGATGCGGTCACCGATGCGGATGGCCTCATCGAGGTCGTGCGTGATGAATACGGCGGATTTGCCGAGGTCTTTGGTCAACTGGCGAAATTCGTCCTGCAACTGCCTGCGGATCAAGGGGTCAAGCGCACTGAAAGGCTCGTCCATCAGAATCACTTCAGGGTCTGCGGTAATGGCCCGCGCCAGCCCGACCCGTTGCTGCATGCCACCCGACAACTCGCTGGGATAACGCGATGACCAGTCGCTCAAACCCACCTTGGCCAAGGCCTGCTCGGCGACTTTGTACCGCTCGGCCTTGCCGACGCCCTGCACTTCCAGGCCAAACGCGGTGTTCTCCAGCACCGTTCGGTTCGGTAGCAACGCCACGCTCTGAAAGACCATGCCGATGTGACGTGCCCTGACTTCGCGCAACTGCGCAGGTGTCAGGGACGACAGGTCCTTGCCTTTAACCAGCACCTTGCCCGAACTGGGGGTGATCAGTTTGTTAAGGAGCCGGATAAGGGTGGATTTGCCACTGCCGGACAAGCCCATGATGCAGAAGATCTCGCCGCGGCGAACCTGAAGACTGACGTCAGAGACGCCGACCACGCAGCCGTAGTTTTGCAGGATCTGTGTCTTGGTCAGCCCCTGTTGCATGACGGCGTTCATCGCTTCAGGTGCGGCTTTACCGAAGATTTTCCAGACCGACTGGCAATCGATCAGCACTTCGTTGGTGTCTATTTTGGCCGTTGTCATTTTCGTAACCCGTGAACCAGTTTTCTGGTTTCTCTAATGAATCAAAGGGCGGCAGTGGCGTAAGGCGTCAGCGATTAATTCTTGATGTTTTCCCAGCGTTTCAGCAGCTCGCCATGGCTATCGGTCCAGCCTTTGATCGCCTGCTCCATGGTCTTTCCATCCTTGACTTCGGCGTTCATGGCCGTGATATCCGCAATGGGCACGTACACGCTCGCCATCAGTTCACGCGCACGCGGATTGCCTTCAGCAAAACCTTTGTGGCCGATCCAGTAGTAGCCTTGCAGCGGCGGGAAAATGCCTTTTGGATCTTTCAGGAATTTGAGATCGAATTTCTTCATCATCCAGGAAGGGTCCCAAACGGTGACCACCACCGGCTCTTTACGGTCCACTGCCGACTTCAATGCGGCGGTCATGGCCGTGGTGCTGCCTTCAACCAGCTTGAGCGTGAGGGCATAGTCTTTAACCGCGTTGGTGGCATCGTTCATCAGGCCGGAACCCGGTTCGATCCCGATGATCTTGCCGCCCAGTTTTTCGGCATTGGCGTTCAGTTGATCGATAGAATCAATGTCGACATAACTGGGTACCGCAAGCCCTTGGTAAAGGCCGAAAGATACCGGCGAGAGTTTCTCGATTTTGTTTTTGTTTTTGTTCCAGTAATCATTGGCCGCGTAGTCCGTTTGCGACGCCAACACCTGGACATCCCCTTTGCTTAATGCCGCATAAGCGATGCCCCACTCGGAAAACTCGATAACTTTCACCGTATATCCGGAGTCTTCCAATACCTTCTTGGTAATACCCGTAATGGGCGTCAAGTCTTCCCAGGTCATGGTGCCCATGGTGATGTTTTTTTCTTCGGCGTGAACTGGCAAACACATAACGCCGGCCACAGCGACAGCACAGACTGCCTTCCAAATCTTATTCATGGCGTGCTCCGATCTACGGTTTAAAACTAGAGATTAGGCCTTTATGAAATAAAAGCCGGTGGGTAAAACTATTCAGCCCTCTTTCCCGGCTCTCAGCGCCTGCCAACGAATAACCGAGTTGACACCCAGCATCGTCAATAACTTCGGCGGAAGCCGGCTAGGACCTGGCAGCTGACTGAAACTTTGCAACACCGGTGAATGATGGCCGCTGGCCAACTCGGCAGCCATAACGCCTGCCAATGTGCTTTTCACCGTGCCCAACCCGTTTTCGCAGCAGGCGGAATAGAGGTTTTCCTCGATTTCGCCAAAGGCCGGCGCGCTGTTACGACTCAAGCACAGCCGCCCTGCCCAACTGAATTCCAACGGGGTTGATTTCAATTCGGGAAAACGTGCATCCAGCGAATGCCGTTGTTCTTCGGCCACCGCCGCCACACGCATCGGTGTGACTTGAATGCTCGGGTCATACGTAAAGCGGGTTCGGATAACAATCCGTGAAAGTCCATTTGAAGTTATTTTTCGAAGCGTTGCCCCCATCGGGTCTGCCGGTAATAACGCCCAACGGTTTTTACCGGTGACCGGTCTTTCAAATTCATCATGACTGTAAGCAGCGGTCATGGATGCATAAGTAAAGACGTGCAACAGTCGGCCTTGAAAATGCCCAAAGTCTTCAATATGACCATTAACGGCGAGAATAACTTTAGGGGCATTAATAACGCCGCGATGTGACTTGGCTTTCCAGCTATTACCCGTCCGGGTCAACTCAATGATCGGCGAGCGCTCATACAAACTTATTTTAGAACCCAGTCCGAGTGCCAGGTCCCTGATGTATTGCGCAGGCTGAATCATCACCGCGCCTGGCGTGTACAAACCGTTGTGGTAATACGTGGAGCCGGTGATGTCTTGCATCTGCGCGGCGTCCAGCATTTCAAACTGTTCGCCGATACCCTTTAATGACTTCGCGTAGTTATCGTTGAGCTTCACGCCACGTTCGGTGGCCGCGGCGTTGATCTTGCCTGAAGGGTCGAACGTCTCCGCAGACATGCCGTATTCACGCGCGGCTTCTGCGGCAAAAGCGATGGCAAACCGATTCTGGGCAATTTCCAGTGCCGTGGCCGATTCACCGCCCACCGAATACTCCCCGGAGGACAGACTGTGCGGCACATCGATCATGAACCCCGAGTTTCTGCCAGCCGGCCCTTTGGCGATTTCATGGGCGTCCACCACCGCGATGCTGTCGCCTGGATGCAACTGGGCCAGTCTTCTCGCGGCAGAAAGGCCCGCGAATCCGGCACCGACGATCAGCCAGTCTGCCGACACGTTCCCATCAAGCAAGCGGACAGGCGCAGTGCGTGTGGAAATGGCCTCCCAACCTGAAACCCCGGTGTCGACCGGTAGGCGCTTGACGGTATGGGTGCTCATTTTTCGTTCTCTTCATCCGACCGATCAGACACGTCGATCCAGATGGTTTTGATCTCGGTATATTGATCGTGAGCGAACACCGATTTGTCCCGACCGCCAAACCCGGACGCCTTATAGCCACCGAACGGCGTGGAGGCATCGCCTTCGCCGAAACAGTTCACCGTGACAATGCCGGCGCGAATTTCACGCGACAACCGGATCGCACGGCGCAGGCTGCCGGTATAGACGGAGGCCGCCAGGCCATAGACCGTGTCATTGGCGAGGGCAATGGCCTCAGAAACCGTGCTGAAAGCAATGACCGACAGAATCGGGCCAAAGATCTCTTCCTGAAACAAGCGGTTTTCTCGATCGACACCGTCAATCACTGTTGGCTCGACGAAAACACCCCCTTCGGTACCTCCGCCGTACACCACCTGATGCTGCGAAGCGGTGGCATGCTCAAGGTACGATTTCACCTTGTCGAAATGCTCGGGGCTGACCAACGCACCGACACGGTTTTGCGGGTCCAGTGGATCGCCCATTTTCCATTCGCGGATATAGGCGCCCATGCGCTCCAGCAGCTCGTCTTTCACCGACGCGTGAACGATCAGGCGCGACGTCGCGGAGCAGTTCTCGCCCATGTTCCAGAAGGCGCCGTTGACGACATGCTGCGCGACCAGGTCCAGGTCTTGTGCATCGTCCATGACCACTGCGGGATTTTTGCCGCCGCACTCCAGCACAATGCGTTTCAGATTCGAATCGGCGGCGTAGTGCAGAAAACGCCGGCCGGTGGCCGTGGACCCGGTGAAGCTCACCATGTCTACATCGTTATGCAGGCCAATCGGCTCGCCGACGTCCTTTCCGGTACCGGTGACAATGTTGAGCACGCCGGCAGGCAAACCGGCCTCAAAGGCCAGTTGCGCCACACGCAACGTCGTTAGCGTGGTCTGCTCGGCAGGCTTGACGATCACCGAGCATCCTGCGGCGAGCGCCGGGCCGATTTTCCAGGCCAGCATCAACAACGGGAAGTTCCACGGCAGCACGCAGCCCACCACACCAATCGGCTCGCGAACCACCAGGGTCAGTGCATCACTGCCGACCGGCGCGGTGTTGTCGTAGATCTTGTCGATCAACTCGGCGTGCCAGCGCAGCGTGTGCACGGTGTCCGGCACATCGACCAACTGACATTCACTGACGGGCTTGCCGCTGTCGAGGCTCTCAAGCACGGCCAGTTCATGGCTGTGCTGTTCGAGCAGATCGGCGAACTTCAACAGCACCGTTTTGCGTTCCCGGGGAGAAATCGATCGCCAGCGCCCATCTTCAAAAGCCTCTCTGGCGCTGCTGACAGCAAGGTCGACATCTTCCGACGCACACGCGGCGACGTCGGCCAGGAACTCGCCCGTTGCCGGATTTTTCGTGGCGAAAGTGCGGCCCGAGATCGCCGGAGTGAACGTGCCGTTGATAAAGGCGTTGCACGGGAATGACAGCTCGTTGGCAATGGCGGCATATTCCGCCCTGGTCAGAAGATCACCCATGGCTGGCTCCTGATGTGATGCGGGCAACGTCGCGCTTCACATTGGCAATGATGGTTTGAAGGCTTTGCTTTTCCTGCGCATCGAGCGGTTGCAGCGGCAGCCGCACGTTTCCGACTGGCAGGCCGGACGCTTCACAACCGTATTTGATCGATTGCACGAACTTGCCGCCGTCCAGGGCATTCATCAGCGGCATCATCGCCGACATGATCTGGCGCCCCTTGTCGAAGTCCTTTTCAACCGCGCACGCTTGATACAGTGCGACGTGTTCGGTGGGCAGGAAGTTGGAGCCGGCACACACCCAGCTTCTGGCGCCCCAGGCAAAAAACTCGAGTGCCTGGTCATCCCAGCCGCAGGACAGCGCGATGTTGGGGAATTCACGGGCCAGAAGGTGAACGCGGCCCATGTCGCCGGAGCTTTCCTTGATAGCCACGACATTTTTCGATGCGCTGACACGGCGCAGGTAATCCTCATCCATCGAAACGCACATGCGGCCCGGGTAGTTGTAAAGCATGATCGGCAGGTCCACGGCACGATCGATGGTCAACGCGTGGATCGCGTTTTCCTCAGACGTTGGCAACGCATATGGCGGGCTGGTGACGAGAATGGCGTCCGCCTTGATCGCCTTTGCATCCTTGGCGTACTGCACCGCGTCTTCGGTACGAATCGCCCCGGTGCTGATGATCAGTTGCACCCGGGTGCCGATGACGTCTTTTGCGTAGGCGGCAAGCTCGGCCCGCTCTTCGGAGGTCTGCGCATAATATTCGCCGGTCGACCCGCCAATGATGATGCCGTGGACTTTCGCCTCGATCAGCGACTCCAGGACGTCGGAGTACACGCTCCAGTCAATTTCCCCATCCGGTTTGTGAGGTGTCACTGCGGGTGTGTAGATGCCTTCGAATTTCAAGATGATTTCTCCGAAAGAGAATGACGTGGAAGATCAACGAGCGCGTCCGCCTGGATGCCTTGGGGCGCGATAAAAATTTCCATGTTTTCCCGGGACAGTTCCCAGTGTTCGAACACAAGGTCGACCACCGCGCCTTCGTCGCGCCGTTCAATGGCTTCGATGAACAAATCGTGATGGCTGGCCGACAGATCGAGGCGTTGTTCCATGTCTTCGTTCTGAGGCCGGAAAAACGTGTTGCCGATCCGCGAGTGATCGATCAGCAGGCGTTCGAGGCTGGGCTGCAGGTATTGGTTGCCGGCCATTTCGCCCATGATTGCGTGGAAGCGATTGTTTTCGACCACCATCGCCAGCGCATCTCGTGAGAGGGTGGCGTTGCGAAAACGGAATTGGGTGTCCTTCAAATCGATCAGCTGACGCTGTTTGAAGTTTTGCACCGCCAGACGGCCGATGGCGGCGTACATCATGGGTGCAACCAGAAAGAAGTTGCGCAGCGTCGAGTGGTTCATCGGGATGACCCGGGCGCCGCGATTTTCCCGGATGTCGATATACCCTTCTCCGGCCAGGCGGCGAAACACTTCCCGGACGGGCGTTCGGGACAAGCCATATCGCTCGCTGAGAATCGCCTCATCCAGCGCTTCGTCCGGGTCCAGTTCCATCGTCAGAATCTGACGTTTCAAGTCTTCGTAAAGATTGGTTTTGCCGTTTTTCACAACGACCTCCGGGGTCATTTCGCCGTTGGTTGCGGGTGGCTGATGGGGTCAGACTCGCATGCGTTTCTGGGGCGGTCAATACATTGTATTTTCTGTGTATACATCGAAAACACATTAAATATTCACGAGAATTTAATAAAAATCGTTTGATTTCACTGGGTTAAAAATGGAGGGCTAAACAAGGGCTGTCGCTAACAGAAAAGAAGGTGGTCGCTTTTGTGATAGACCATTCGCTCATAACCTTTATTGCCAAGCGCACCCGTGTTTTGGCCGGTTGGTCCAACGCGACACGCCGTGGAGCGTTTGCGACAGGCGAGAGAAAAAAGGCAAAAAGCGAGCGCGACTGAAAAAGAGCCGAATGAGCGAAAAGTCAGGCGGGGCGCTTCGGAATGCGGTCTACGCTCCACCCATCCATCCCTCTGGAGACACCCCGATGATCCGTGCCCTGTTGACCGCTTCCGCACTGCTTGCCTTGAGCCTCCCGGCCCATGCCGACGTGACACCCTTCCCCGCCTCGTTCCACACAAAAGACATCGCGGTCGACGGCGCGAAAATTCACGTGCGCATCGGCGGTAAGGGACCAGCCGTGGTGCTGCTGCACGGTTTCGGCGATACCGGTGACATGTGGGCGCCACTGGCCGCCGACCTGGCCAAGGACCACACCGTGGTGGTGCCGGACCTGCGCGGCATGGGTTTGTCGTCGATTCCGGACGGCGGCTACGACAAGAAAACCCAGGCGGGCGATGTCCGTGCGGTGCTGGCCTCTCTGGGTATTGAGCATTCGGTGGTCATCGGCCACGACATCGGCACCATGGTCGCCTTCGCGTACGCTTCGCGTTATCCGCAGCAAACCGATCGGTTGGTGGTGATGGATGCACCGGTACCGGGGATTCCGCCGTGGAACGACATCGTCCGCTCACCGATGCTCTGGCACTTCGACTTTGGCGGCCCGGATGCCGAGCGCCTGGTCGCCGGACGGGAGCGCATCTACCTGGACCGCTTCTGGAACGAGTTCGCCGGCGACCCGAAGAAGGTCGATGAAGCCACTCGCAAGCATTACGCCAAACTCTACGCCCGCCCTGGCGCCATGCATGCGGCCTTCGCCCAGTTCCGCAGCATTCGCCAGGACGCGGTGGACAACGAAGCGTCGATGAAAACGCGGCTGACGATGCCGGTGCTGGCGGTCGGGGGTGAAAAGTCCTTCGGCAACAACGAGGCTATCGTGATGCGCAACGCCGCGGACAACGTCACGGAAGTGGTGATTCCCGGGGCGGGTCACTGGCTGATGGAAGAAGCGCCGACGCAGACCACCCAGGCTATTCGCGACTTTATTGCGCAGTGATGCCGGTTAGTCAGACCCGACCCCGTCCGGGTACACGATCCTGAGCCAAGGCCAGCGCGCCTGATAGCTTTTGGCCTTTTGTTCAAACAAGTCGGGTTGGGGGTGTATCGGGTTGATCCGAAGCATCCCCTGCTCGATGTCTTCCAGGCCATAAGGCGCATAAACTTCATCGGTTTCGACGTCCAGGCCGATGCACGTACCCGCAATCAAATATCGATCGATCCCGTCTTTCGACGACTGCAGCTGAGGGTAGGCACTGCCGAAACGCTGGCTGTACCAAAGGTGCACGCGGGCCTGATTCTTGAGTTCGATATTAACGTTCAGGTCACGGAACAAGTGCCGCGCCGCGTCGATCACCTCGTTCTCGGCTTCCCAGGACTGGTCCGTATCGAAGTAGAAAACGTCGTAATCCTTGATGCCCCAATCGGGTGGCAGCTGCGCCTGATGATTCCACACCGCCTGGAACAGACATCCGGCCGTGAGCATGCATTGGCTGAGGCCGAGTGACGGCAAGCGCGCGGCAATTTGAGCGTTGACGGGATTGGTCATAGCGATGTTGAGCAGGGTGTCGACAGTCATTGTCATGTTCAGTCCTTGTTGAGCCAGAGCGATGTGGCGACGCGAGCATACCACTGAGCCCTTCAATTGAACCCCGGAACGCCCTGGGCATTCGAATCTCTATCAGCGCTGAGTGTGATCAAACGCAGCGCCATTGGAGAGGACATCCCGATGAACAGCAAATACCTGCTTCTGATCGCCTGCCTGAGTCCGGCCCTGGCCTTTGCCGAAGGCTGTGACGTGCTGACCCGCTCGCAAAGCCCTTCCGTGCCCGCGGTCGAGTCCCATAGCTGCTATGAGTACGAAGGCATGCCGGTGGGTTCCATCGATTGGTCGTGCAGCAACGAGAGCAAGGAAATGCTGAGCAGCACCAAGAAAAAAGTGGATGCGTGTGCGGACCATTATCAGGCGACCTGCATCGCGACCCTGACGCAAGAGTCGCTGGCCAACCCGCACTCCACCAGCAAAGACAAGAATGCGACGTCGCTCAATATTCCCGATAACGCTCAGGCCACGACGTATTACTACGACGCCGAGCATTTAGGTCAGGCAAAGATAGATTGCGAATCGGGGGGTGGGCACTGGAAAACGAAGTAACGCGGGGAAAAGGAGAATGGCAGGGGCGGCTGGATTCGAACCAACGCATGGCAGGATCAAAACCTGCTGCCTTACCGCTTGGCGACGCCCCTGTATCTGCGCGGAAATTTATCAATTTTCTTTTGATCCGGGAAGCCCTTCTGCAAAATATATTTCCATATAAAACAGCCACTTATCATAAATTACCACTTGACATAACGTTCACCACCCCGGCCTTGCATCAGCGATGGACGCGATCCAGCCCTCGCTGCACGCACCAGGACAACGGCAATGTCAGCAACAGAATGGCTGCCAGCGTCATCATCGCGACCGGTATTCCAGTGACATCGCCCAAGCGTCCAAACACCACGGGGGCCAGCGCGCCGCCACCGATGGTACCGGTGTAGAACAGCGCGAAGGCGTGTTCGCGTTTTTCTGCGCTCGACAGTTCAGGCACCACACCGTAGAGCACGGACGATGTGCCATTCAGCGCCAGTCCCAACAGCGGCAACATCACCATCATGCCGGCCAAGGGTAAATACAGGGCGAGAATGATCAGCAGCGCGGTCATGGACTCCGTCAGCCACACCGTTTTCATCATGCCGAAACGTGCGCCCAGGTAACCGCAAAGCAACTTGCCGAAAGCCCCGCCGACGAACAACAGCGCCAACGCGAGTCCGATCCCCGCCGTGCCGGCGCCTTTGCTCGTCAACACAAAGGGCAGGAAGGTCAGAAAGCCCATCCGCACCGCGCTGTCGACGATGCCGGTCAGCAACAGCGCGCGCAGACCGCTGACAGAACCCTGGCCGGCGGGCGCCCTGGCGGCTGTCTTCAACCTGACGGCCGTGGCACGGCTCGATGAGATCAACCACCACAGCATGCCTGCCGCCACCAGCCCCAGCACACCCATCAGCGTGACGCTGGTGCGCCAGGTGACGACGGTCAGCAATACGCCGACCAACGCCGGTATCAGCATCTTGCCGATGTCGCCGGAGAAGTTGTATTGCGACAGCGCCTCCTTGACCCCGCCGCCCGCTTCATAGGTATCGCTGACCATCGACGACGCCAACGGGTGCTGGGTGCTGGCGCCCAATCCGCCGAGCATCAACGCCAACAGCAGCAGCGGCAGCCCGTCGGCCAGGCCCACACACAGGTAAGCCAGACCGGCCAGCGCCGTGCCGCCCACCAACAGGCGCGTGCGTCCCCAGCGTTTGGCCGCGCGGCTCGCCAATAGTTGAAAGGAGGCCATCGTCCCCGAATAGGCGCCGCGCAGCAGCCCGACTTGCGCGAGGCTGAGGCCGAATTGCAGCTGCCAGATCGGTAACAGCACATAGATGACATCGGTGAGGCCGTCGTGCACGGCGTGCGCACTGCACGCCGCCCATAACGTTCGTCGACGCACGGACGTATCGGCAGTTGGCGACTCGGTTAAGGCAATGTCTTCGTTCAGGGCAGTCATCGTTTCGGGCTTCAATGAGGGCCGCCCAAGAATGAATCATTTTGATACAGACGGACAACTGAAAAGCCCGGTTCATTCGGCGCAATGCCGTTGAGCTAAGCAAATCTGGAAGCCTTCGAAATCTCTGTGGCGAGGGAGCTTGCTCCCGCTGGGTCGCGAAGCGGCCCCCTTTTCCCTCAAAAGATGGGGCCTGCTGCGCAGTCCAGCGGGAGCAAGCTCCCTCGCCACAATGGGGGGTTTGCTTGAAAAACCCGCTTAAGTGAACACGGGGTTTCGGCGCAGGATTGCGCCATCAACCGCATTTCAAACGCCGCTTTTCACCTTGCTCCAGACCCGCGTGCGTATACGTTCGGTCTTGAGCGGCAACGGCTGCCCGGGAAACAGCGTGGCCATGGTGGCGGTCGACGGATAGGCGCCAGGATTTTCTCGCAGCGACTGATCAACATACGGCGTCGCGGCTTTGTTGCCGTTGGGGTAACCCAGGTAGTTGGAGCTTTTGGCGATGACCTCGGGGCGCATCATGTAGTTGATGAAACTCAGGCCCTGCTGCGGATGCGGAGCGTCCTTGAGCAACACCAGGCTTTCCACCCACACCGACGAACCCTCGTGCGGGATGTTGTAGGCCAGCTTGCGCCCGTTATGCGCACGTTCGGCATTCACCTTCGCGTCGAAGACACCGCCAGCCCAGGCCACCACCGCGCAGATATTGCCGTTGGCCAGGTCGGTGATGAACTTGGAGGAATCGAAATACGTGATGTACGGACGGATTTTGAGCAGCAGCGCTTCCGCCTTGCGATAGTCATCCGGGTTTTGGCTGTCGGGCGGCAGGCCGAGGTAATGCAGGGCAATCGGGATGATTTCGCCGGGTGAATCGAGCATTGCGACGCCGCACTGGCTGAGTTTGGCGATGTTCTCTTCCTTGAAGATCAGGTCCCATGAATTCACCGGCGCGTCCGCCCCCATGACCTGGGCGACCTTGTCCACGTCATAACCGATGCCCGTGGTGCCCCACATGTACGGCACCGCGTAGCGATTGTCGGGATCGTTGACCCCCATCTTGGCGAGCACTTCCGGATCAAGATTGGACCAGTTGCCCAGTTGCCCGCGATCCAGCTCCTGAAGCACACCAGCCTTGATCAGGTTGGGCAGCACGTCGGACGTCACGACGGCCACGTCATACCCCGTGTGGCCGACCATCAACTTGCTTTGCATGACCTCGGAGTTGTCAAACGTATCGAGCACCATGGAGATGCCGGTTTCACTCTGGAACTCTTTCGGCGCCTCGGGCGCAATGAAGTCATACCAGTTGTAGAGGCGCACGCTGGGGCTTTCCGCCCAACTGGTGCCCACGCCAAGGCCCAACAGTAAATAAACACCAACGTGCATCAAACGCTTGAATCGCATAGGGAGCTCCTGGCTGACCGGCCGTGCAAAAGGGCTGAATCAGCAACCGTATTGTTCTTATGGATGAGTCTCGGAACGCAGTCCGCCGATCAGGGAATCAGTAATTCACGACGGCCATCAGGGTGTTCGATGAGCGCCCCCGGCAGCGTGAAACGCTTGTCCACGCGATAGTCATAAAGCGCTCGTGCCGGCGCGATCCGGGTCATATCCAGCTCAACGACATGGCGACATTCCTGCGAGCCGGCTTCAAACAGTCGCCTGCCAAAGGGGTCCACCACGGTGCTGCCCCCGGCGTAGGTTTCGCCATCGCCCTCGCCGACCCGATTCACCATGGCGGCGAACACCTGGTTTTCCTGAGCCCTGGCTGCCACCGCCGTATGGTGCAAGTGGCCGTAAGGTTCCATGTTGCCGTCGCTGATCAGGATCAGTTCTGCGCCCAGCGCCGCCAGCGCCCGGGCGCTTTCCGGGAACTCAATGTCGTAGCAAATCAGCAGCCCGATGCGCACACCTCGCCATTGCACGGTGGCGTAGCGATCACCCGGCAACACCAGGCCCGGCTCGGACACCCACAGGTGCGTCTTGCGATAACTCAGGGCAACACCTTCGGGGGTGATCAGCAACAGGGTGTTGTAGAACTGCCCGCCATCGCTCTCGATCAAACCAATGACGACCGCAACATCGCGCTCACGAGCGGCGCGGCTGATCGCCTGCACGCTGGGCCCCTGCAGCGGCTCGGCCAGCCGGGCAATGTTGTCGTGGTTGAGAAAACCGGTGATGTGCGACTCGGGGAACATCACGATATCGGTGCCGGGCCCACAGTCGGCAATGGCGTCCAGTGTGCGTTGCAGGTTGTAAGCGACATCGCCATCGCGACCCGCCATCTGTACGAGTTCAAGTTTCATTGTCAGACCTTGTTGTAAGTAGTGTCCCGGCCAGGAAACAGATGACTTTTGCAAAAGGCCAAGCAAGTATGCGTGTCGTGTAAAAAATTCCTATCACGTCGAGTGAGTAACCCCAGGGGGTAGAAATGGCAGTAACCCTTCAGGAGATGGCCTGGCACCGATCGGTCGGCCAGTTGGTCGAGCAGTTGGATCAACCGGGGTTCTGGCGTGTATTGAGTCGAATGCTGGATGACTACATGCCGCTCGACAGCTGGGTGGCGCTGCTGTTCAGCGAAGGTCGGCCACACGTCTTCGCCGAATGCCCGTACGAGGGCGATGGGCCCGATCCGCTGTTCCATGACTACATCAACGGCTTGTATGCGCTGGACCCGTTCTACATCGCCAACCGCGAAAACCCGCAGAGCGGCCTGTTTAGATTGGCGGATGTCGCCCCCGAGCGCTTCACCCAGACCGAGTATTACCAGCGTTATTTCACCCACAACGTGGTGGAAGATGAAGTCCAGTTCAACGTCAAACTGGATGACGCGCGCACGCTGTGCCTGTCGCTGGGCCGCAAGACGCGATTTACGCCGGAGCAGATTTCACTGCTGGAGCTGGCCCGGCCCTGGGTCTTGGGCTTGATGCGGCAGCGCCTGTTCTTCGAGGACACGGCAACGCAGCCGTTGCCTGTGCAAACACCCGCCTGGCGCGGTGATCTGGAACGTGCGGTGGAACGCCTGGGAACACCGCTGACCGCCCGGGAACTGGACGTGATCCGGTTGATTCTCAGCGGCTGTTCCAACAAGGAAGTCGCCGGCAAACTGGCCATTTCAGCCGAGACGGTGAAAGTCCATCGCCGGCATATCTACACAAAGCTGAACATCAAATCACCGCAAGAGTTGTTCTCACTCTTTTTCAACGCTCAGGCTGATCGATGACCGGGCTGCACGTTCAGGCCTTGGCGGCCATCGCCGTCACTTCCACGCGCATGCCTTCCACCGCCAACGCAGCGACGCCCACCGCCGCGCGAACCGGCCATGGTTTGGCGAAGAAGCGCTTGTAGACCTCGTTGAACGCGGCACGATCGGCCATGTCGGTGAGGTAGATGGTCAGGTGCAGGACGCGGTCCATGGAGCTGCCCGCGCGTTCCAGTGCAACCTTCAATGCCTGCAAGGTGCATTCGCTTTGCAGGGTGATGTCGCCCAGTTCCAGGCTCCCGTCGGCGCGGGTCGGGATCTGGGTCGAGACCAGCATGCCGCCGAAACCGGCGACGTCGGAAGAAATCGAATCCGCATCCGGATCGGGGGTGAAGGTGATGTCTTGGTTGGCCATGGGGATCTCTTGTTCGAGGTGATTAAGAAGGCGGCCAGTTTACAGCCCTGCTGAATCAAACGCTCTGCATCAGTTATTTATACTCAAATGCCAGCTTAATAATATTTTACCGATACCAGGGTCATCCCTAGTCTTGAGCCCAAGAAATGGCAGGCCGTACGCGACCTGACTCCAACGTCGAAGGGTATTGAGATGACCACTGAAAAAATAAAAACAGATACGCTGATTGTTGGCGCCGGTCAGGCTGGCGTGGCCATGAGTGAACACCTGAGCAAACTCGGCGTGCCGCACCTGGTGCTGGAGCGCAACCGTGTTGCAGAGCGCTGGCGCACCGGGCGTTGGGATTCGCTGGTTGCCAATGGCCCGGCCTGGCACGACCGCTTTCCCGGCCTGGATTTTGACGACCTCGGCCCCGACGAGTTTGCCCCGAAAGAGCGTGTCGCAGATTACTTCGAAGCCTATGCCAAAAAATTCAACGCGCCGATCCGCACCGGCGTGGATGTACTGAAAGTCGAGCGCAACGTCGGACGCCCCGGCTTCACCGTTGAAACTTCTGAAGGCGTGATCGAAGCCAATCGCGTGGTGGCGGCCACCGGGCCTTTCCAGCGTCCGGTCATCCCGCCGATTGCACCGCAAAACCAAGCGTTTCTGCAGATCCACTCCGCCGACTATCGCAACCCGGCGCAACTGCCCGAAGGCGCGGTGCTGGTGGTGGGCGCCGGTTCGTCCGGCGTGCAGATTGCGGACGAATTGCAGCGGGCGGGCAAGAAGGTCTACCTCTCCGTCGGCGCCCACGACCGCCCGCCTCGCGCTTATCGCAACCGTGATTTCTGCTGGTGGCTGGGCGTGCTCGGCGAGTGGGATCAAGCGGCGATGAAACCAGGGCGCGAGCACGTCACCATCGCGGTGAGCGGTGCGCATGGCGGCCGCACGGTGGACTTCCGTGGGCTGGCTCATCGCGGCATGACGCTGGTCGGCCTGACCCAGGCGTTCAACGGCAGCGTGGCGACGTTCCAGCCCAACCTGGCCGAGAACCTGGCGCGGGGCGACGAGAATTACCTGGCGCTGCTGAATGCCGCCGATGCCTACATCGAACGCAATGGCCTGGACCTGCCGGAAGAACCGGAAGCCCGCCACACCTTCGCCGATCCGGAGTGCGTGACCAACCCGATTCTGGAACTGGACCTGGCCAAGGCCGGCGTGACGTCGATCATCTGGGCCACCGGTTTTGCCACGGATTACAGCTGGCTGCAGGTGAACGCCTTTGACGACAAGGGCAAGCCGCAGCACCAGCGCGGTGTGTCGAGCGAGCCGGGGGTGTATTTCCTCGGGTTGCCCTGGCAGTCCCGTCGCGGGTCTTCGTTCATCTGGGGTGTCTGGCACGACGCCAAATACGTGGCGGATCACATCGCCATCCAGCGCTCTTACCTCGATTACCACGATGCGGCGCAGCGCGAGGCCGAAGTCGCCCCGGTCGCCCTTAAAACCCCGGTCAGTGCTTGATTTTTTCTTTCAGGAGCTTCAGATGTCCACGCCAACCCATACCCGTATTCGCATGTTCAACACCAAGGAAACCTACCCGAACCAGAGCCTGGACAATGACCTGTGCCAGGCGGTCCGCGCCGGTAACACGGTCTATGTTCGCGGCCAGGTCGGGACTGATTTCGAAGGCCGACTGGTGGGCCTGGGGGACCCGCGCGCGCAGGCCGAGCAAGCCATGCGCAACGTCAAGCAGTTGCTGGAAGAGGCTGGCAGTGACTTGAGCCACATCGTCAAGACCACCACTTACCTGATTGATCCGCGGTATCGCGAACCGGTGTATCAGGAAGTGGGCAAGTGGCTCAAAGGCGTGTTTCCGATTTCGACCGGGCTGGTGGTGTCGGCACTGGGTCAGCCGCAGTGGTTGATGGAGATTGATGTGATTGCGGTGATTCCGGAGTAGACCGCGTCGCGGCCATCGCGAGCAGGCTCGCTCCCACAGGGGATCTTCAGCAAACACAACATTTGTGAGCTACCTGGATCCCAATGTGGGAGCGAGCCTGCTCGCGATGAGGCCCGCCCAAACACCCCACTAGCCAAGGCACACCAAGGAGCAAAACCCATGACCTTTTCCATCGCCGCCCGTTGCCCCGAAACCGGTCAGTTCGGCATCGCCATCAGCTCCTCCAGCATCGCCGTCGGCGCTCGCTGCCCCTGGTTGCTGCCGGGTGTCGGTGCCGTGTCCACGCAAAACATCACCCTGCCCTCCCTCGGTCCGGACGTCCTCGCCCTCATGGAGCAAGGCCTCGCGCCCGCCGAGGCGCTGGACAAGGTGCTGACCCGCAACGGTTACAGCCAGTACCGCCAGATCACCGCCATCGACCACCTCGGCCAGACCGCCCACTTCAGCGGCGCGCAAACCCTGGGCAATCACAATGCCGTCTCCGGTGAACAATGCGTCGCCGCCGGCAACATGCTTGCGGACCGTGGCGTGATCGAGGCCATGGTCGAAGCGTTCGAGCACGGCGAAGGCCAACTGGCCGACCGCTTGCTGGCCGCAATGAAAGCCGCCATGGCTGCTGGTGGCGAAGCAGGCCCGGTGCATTCGGCGGCGATGGTGGTGGTCGGCGAACTGACCTGGCCCATCATCAACCTGCGGGTCGACTGGGCGGACGAAGACCCGATCGGCCAGCTGGAAAAACTCTGGGACGCCTACCGTCCGCAAGTCCAGGATTACATCGACCGCGCCCTCGCCCCCGACAAATCCCCGGGCTACGGCGTCGCCGGAGACGACCGATGAGCACCAGCCGCGACTTGCTGCAAAAGCTGGTGGCGTTCGACACCACGAGCCGCGAATCGAATCTGCAGCTCATCGAGTTTGTGCGCGACTACCTCGCGAGTTACGACGTGCCGTGCGAGTTGATCTACAACGAACCGCGCAGCAAGGCCAATCTGTTCGCCACCGTGGGCCCGGCCGGATTGCCGGGCATCGTCCTGTCGGGGCACACCGACGTGGTACCCGTCGACGGCCAGCCGTGGACGGTGCCGCCATTCGAACTCACCGAGCGCGACGGCCAGTTGTATGGGCGCGGTACGGCGGACATGAAGGGTTATATCGCTTGCGTGCTCGCGCTGGTTCCGTCCTTGGTCAACGCGCAGCTGCGCATGCCGGTGCACATCGCGCTGTCCTACGATGAAGAAGTCGGTTGCCTCGGCGTGCGCTCGCTGCTGGCGGAGCTGGAGCGGCGCCCGGTCAAACCGAAGCTGTGCATCATCGGCGAGCCGACCGAGCTGAAACCGGTGCTCGGGCATAAAGGCAAGCTGGCGATGCGATGCGATGTTCATGGGGAGGCGTGTCATTCGGCGTACGCGCCGCTGGGGGTCAACGCGATTGAATACGCAGCGGAGCTGATTGGCGAACTGGGGCGGATTGGTCATCGATTGAAAGCGCCTGAACATCACGATACGCGCTTCGATCCGCCGTTCAGCACCGTGCAAACCGGTGTGATTGCCGGCGGCAAAGCCCTCAACATCGTGCCCGCCGATTGCCGCTTCGATTTCGAAATCCGCGCGTTGCCTTCGCATGATCCGAGTGAGGTTGCGCAGGAACTGAAGGCATACGCTGAGCAGCAAGTGTTGCCGCGAATGCGGGCGGTCAGTGCACAGAGCGAGATTCGCTTCAGCGAGTTGTCGGCCTACCCTGGCCTTGCGACGGATGCGCAGAGTGAAGCCGCTGAATTGATCGCGGCATGCTGCGGCTCCAGGGAATTCGGCACGGTGGCGTTTGGTACCGAGGGTGGCCTGTTCGATGCGGCTGGCATTCCCACTGTAGTCTGCGGCCCCGGCAGCATGGACCAGGGACACAAACCCGACGAATTTGTCAGCGTCGAACAGCTCGCGGCGTGCGATGCGATGCTTCAACGGATGCTGCTGTCGATCAGCTAACCACCCTCAAAATCTGCACACGATTCTGTGGCGAGGGAGCTTGCTCCCGCTAGAGTGCGCAGCACTCACAAAACTGTCAGTTGCCCCCTGTTTTGGGGCCGCTGCGCAGCCCAGCGCGAGCAAGCTCGCTCGCCACAGGACCGCGTTCGCCCGCAATAAAACTCGTTCCACAGACCCACTTTTTTTAACGTCTATACCAACAAACTTACTAATTTATCTCTCTTCCCCCACGCCACATCATCGACTCCAACAAGAAAAGCGTCGCCCCCGTGCAGCGCTCACCGAAGTACGTCCACGTACTCAAATTGCCTTGGAGTCCGTCATGGTTACCGCAGCAACAACCTCCGCCCCGCTCATTGAAAAACACACCATCGGCTACGTGCCGCCCGAAGATCGTCACGGCAAGACACGCGACCTGTTCACCCTCTGGTTCGGCGGCAACATCGCCCCGCTGCCCATCGTCACCGGCGCCCTCGGCGTACAGATGTTCCACCTCAACCTGGTGTGGGGCATCGTCGCCATCCTCGTCGGCCACCTGGTCGGCGGCGTGCTGATGGCGCTGCACTCGGCGCAAGGTCCACAGATGGGCATCCCGCAAATGATCCAGAGCCGCGCCCAGTTCGGCTCCCTCGGCGCCCTGCTGGTGGTGCTGATCGCCGGCATCATGTACATCGGCTTCTTCGCCTCCAACATCGTCCTCGCCGGCAAGTCCCTGCACGGCGTGGTCGACAGCGTGCCGGTACCGGTCGGCATCGTCATCGGCGCGCTCGGGTCGGGCATCATCGGCATCATCGGCTACCGCTTCATCCATGTGCTCAACCGCATCGGCACCTGGGTGCTCGGCGCCGGCATCGTGCTCGGCTTCGGCTACATCTTCACCCACGTGCAGACGGCCGACTTCCTCACCCGCGGCAGCTTCAACATCTCCGGCTGGCTCGCCACCGTGTCCCTCGCCGCGCTCTGGCAAATCGCGTTCGCGCCGTACGTGTCCGACTACTCGCGCTACCTGCCGGCCAACGTGCCCGTCGCCGCGACCTTCTGGACCACTTACCTGGGCACCGTGCTCGGCTCCAGCCTGTCGTTCATCTTCGGCGCCGTCGCCGTCCTCGCCACGCCCGTCGGCATGGACACCATGGACGCCGTCAAACTCGCCACCGGCTCCATCGGCCCGTTGATGCTCGTGCTGTTCCTGCTCAGCGTCATCAGCCACAACGCCCTCAACCTCTACGGCGCCGTGCTGTCGCTGATCACCCTGGTGCAAACCTTCGCCTACCGCTGGATCCCGACCGCCAAAAGCCGCGCCGTGCTCTCCGTCCTCGTCCTCGCCGCCTGCTGCTTCGCCGCCGTCGGCGCCTCCGCCAATTTCATCGGCCACTTCGTCGACATGGTCCTGGTGCTGCTCGTGGTGCTGGTGCCGTGGACCGCGATCAACCTGATCGACTTCTACGCGATTCACAAAGGCAAGTACGACATCGGCTCGATCTTCAAGGTCGATGGCGGGATCTACGGCCGATATAACCCGCAGGCGCTGCTGGCCTACGCGATCGGCATCGTGGTGCAGATTCCGTTCATGAACACGCCGCTGTACGTCGGCCCGATCTCCGAACACATCAACGGCGCTGACCTGTCCTGGCTGGTCGGCCTGCTGATCACCTCCCCGCTCTACTACTGGCTGGCCAACCGCGACACCGCGTACAAACGCAAGTTGTCGAGCGGAAAACTGGCTAACGCCCTGTAACCTGTGGGAAACGGGCTTGCCCGCGAAGAGGCCCTGACAGTCAAAGCAGATCCACTGTCAGGGCCCACTATCTCGACCACCCAAAATTTAATGCCCCCCACCACCACTCGACTCTCAACCCAACGTCCGAAAATCTCGTAGGAATTCACCCTTTGTGGTGAGGGAGCTTGCTCCCGCCAAGCGGCGAAGGCGCCCCAACACAACCCATATTTTTAAACATAACCCCGCACCCTGTAGCAGCTGGCGCAGCCTGCGTTCGGCTGCGCAGCGGCCGTAAATCCAGCGTGCAAGGCACATCTGACACACCGCGAATTCTGATTCTGCGACTGCTACGCAGTCGAACGCAGGCTTCGCCAGCTGCTACAAAAACCAGCAGGCGTCCTACACACCCGTTTGCAGACACCAAAATCGCCGCTTATAGTTGCCCCTTCGCTGGCAGTCGTTAGCGATTGGGTTTCGCAGCCCTAAAAAGAAGACCACCGAGTACCGCTAGCCGCGCACAGCCGATCTCCGTCTGTGAATGGGCAATGTCGGTTGTGATTCATCTTTCTAGGACTAGCAGCATGACAACTCAAAACCCGCCCCGCCGCTTCACCCCAATGTCCCAATTCGCCACCGACTACCCCGTCCTGCTCATCGACAGCGACGCCCCACTGCGCGAACTCCACAACTGCATCAGCGAACGCCTCAACGCCGTCCTTCCCTACCTCCAGCTCATGGGCTGCACCAGCCTCCCCGACTACGCCGAAAACGACATCAACACCGTCGCCAACATCGCCCGGATCTTGCTCCAGGATGTGAGTGATGTGTTTCGGGTGATTGAGCAGCGTGGGTTTGCTAACGCCAAGGGTGAATGACCGGTATTCAAAGGCAAAAACCCGCGAAATCGCGGGTTTCCATTAGCAAAAAAATTACGACTTGGTCGTTTACTACAATCAGAGGCCACGGCATGCGCAAATCAACATTCAGCCCGGAAAATATGCCAACCCTCGAACTGGATACTTCCAGCACAAGTCGCTACGAAGCGTCCCAATACCTCGACAGCCCGGAAATTGCGGCTGCTTACGTTGCTGAAAGCAAGAAGCATGGGGAGGAAGCATTGGCTAATGCATTACGCGAAATCGCGAAAGCCAGGGCGCGAACAAAGTCGCCCGGAAGCGGACTCAACCGCGCAAACCTGAAAAACCAGCCCAGCAAACGCATTTAACCTAGCAATGCACCTTTTTCAACAACTCATAAAGCCCATCAGGCACCAACGGCGCGTCATCACTAAAGCCTTCCCACGTAAGCCACTTCGCAGTGAACGTTGCACCATCAGTTTCCTGACCGTCCAAATGCGGCAAATCATAAACACTGGCATCGACAAACCTCGCATCGTAAACCTGCACAATTTCGTGCCCTGGCTTGCCGGCGTACGTAAAGATGTTTTCAAGGGTGCCGAGCAAGCGAACATCCGTGATGGCCAAACCCAGTTCTTCCTGAACTTCGCGGACGATGGCGTCGGCGCTGGTTTCGCCAAACTCGATTCCGCCACCGATCGGGCGGAAGAATGGGCGATTTTTGATGGGGTCGTTGGCTTCGCTGAGCAGGATCTTGCCATTGTGGTGGAAGATGCAGAGTGCAAGCGGGCGGATGCGGGGCGTGGTCATGAGGTGAAGTCCATTTTCTTTCGATAAGCGCTGAAGCAGCTGCTTCCATTCAGCATGGTGTCGTCTGCGGACGCAGCCTTCGGCAGCTGCTACAGGATTGCGTCCGCTTTGAGGTTAGAAGTTGGCCGGGGTGTTGGCGCTGATGATTTCCGCTTCGTCCTGGCCAATATTGCGAAACTTGTGCGGCAGCGTGGTCGGGAAGTAGTAGCCATCACCCGCATTGAGCACACTGATCTGCCCATCCACCGTCAACTCAACGGTGCCACGGGTCACAAGCCCACACTCCTCGCCTTCCGAGTGCACAATCGGCTCTTCCCCCGAACTCGCCCCCGGCGCGTATTGCTCGCGCAGCAAGCGCATTTGCCGACTCGGCACCGAGGCGCCAATCAGTAGCAAGCGCAACCCATGACGCCCGAGATCCGGCTGTTCATTGGCGCGGAACACGTATTGATGCTCACGCGGCGGCTGATCGAAGGTGAAGAAGTCCGCCAAAGACATCGGGATGCCTTCGAGCAGTTTTTTCAGGGAACTGACGGAGGGACTGACGCGATTCTGCTCGATCAGGGAGATGGTGGCATTGGTGACGCCGCTACGCCGGGCCAGCTCGCGCTGGGAGAGTTTGTAGCTTTCGCGTACTAATTTGAGTCGTGAGCCCGTGTCCATGACAGCCTTATGCGAGGAATACTTAAGGGTTATGGGGGTGGATGGCGGGCGACTTTTGGCCGCGAAAGTACCGCTTCCCTGTCCCGGATATTTGAAAGTCGGGTATTAAATCACGTTTGGTGGTGTTGCTGTAGGCGCATGATTATTGGTGATGGTGGTGGGTCAGTTGGGGGTGATGGTGAGCGGGATGACGCCATCGCCAGCAGGCTGGCTCCCACAGTTTTGGGTCTGGGTTGTACATGGATTTTGTGTCTGGTTTGGATCCATTGTGGGAGTGAGCCTGCTCGCGATGGCGGTGTTTCAGGCGACATCATTATTGAATGTGCCACCGTCATCGCGAGCAAGCTCGCTCCTACAGGGGATTGCGTTGGGTTAAATGCCGAAACGATCGCGCAGCGCGTAGTACGCGGCGCCCATGGCGGTGAGCGGGGCCTGGAAGGTGCGGCCGCCGAACATCGGCATGTGCGGGAGCGAGGCGAAGGCATCGAAGCGTTCGGCGTCGCCGCGGATCATTTCCGAGATCAGTTTACCGGCCAGGTGCGAGCAGGTGACGCCGTGGCCGCTATAGCCTTGCATGAAGTAGGCGTTTTTCTCGATGCGACCGAATTGCGGCATACGCGACATGGTCAGCAGGAAGTTGCCGGTCCAGCGGTAGTCGATCTTCACGTCCTTCAGTTGCGGGAAGGTCTTGAGGATTTTCGGCTTGATCAGTTGCTCGATGTCGTCCGGCTCGCGCGCACCGTAGACCACGCCGCCGCCATACAGCAGGCGGTTGTCGGCCGTGAGGCGGTAGTAGTCGAGCAGGTAGTTGCAGTCTTCGACGCAGTAGTTGTTTTTGATCAGGCTGCGCGCAACCTTCTCGGACAACGGTTCGGTGACGACGATTTGCGAGCCGCACGGCATGCTTTTGCGCGTGACACGGTTGTCGAGGTCTTGCGGCAGGTAGGCGTTACCGGCGATCAGCAGGTACTTGGCGCGGACCTGGCCTTTGGCGGTGCGCACGGTGATCGGTTCGCCGTAGGTGATTTCCACCGCGGCCGATTGCTCGTAGATCTTGCCGCCCAAGCCGATGATGGCCGAAGCTTCGCCGAGCGCCAGGTTCAGCGGGTGGATGTGGCCGCCCTGCATGTCGAGCAGGCCGCCGACGTAGTTGTCGCAACCGACTTCGCGCTTGATGTCAGCCGCGTCGAGCATTTTCAGGTTCTTGTTGCCGTAGCGTTCCCAGCTTTTTTTCTGCTCGGCCAGGCCCTTGAGCTGCTTCTTGTTCAGCGCAGCGAAGATGCCGCCCGGCTTGTAGTCGCACTGGATGTCGTAGTGCTGTATGCGCTGACGAATGATGTCGGCGCCTTCGAAGATCATGCTGCCGAGGACTTCGGCGGTCTTGTCGCCGTAGCGCTCTTCGATCACGTCGACGTCGCGGCTGTAGGAGTTGACCAGTTGACCGCCGTTGCGACCGCTGGCGCCGAAACCGACTTTGGCGGCTTCAAGCACGGTCACGCTGTAGCCGGCTTCTGCCAGGAACAGGGCCGAGGACAAACCGGTGTAGCCGGCGCCGATGATGCAGACGTCGCAATCGACCGCTTGTTCCAGCACCGGAAAGTCGCCGGTGAAGTTGCGGGTGGCGGCGTAGTAGCTGTTTACATGTGCTTGTTTCATAGGTTTCTCCGATGGCCGCCGACACTCGCCGGCGACCGCCGTTGTAGAAGTATTAGAGCTTGATCCAGGTCGCTTTGAGTTCGGTGTATTTGTCGAACGCGTGCAGCGATTTGTCCCGACCGTTACCCGACTGCTTGTACCCGCCAAACGGCGCGGTCATGTCGCCGCCGTCGTACTGGTTGACCCAGACGCTGCCGGCGCGCAAACCGCGCGCGAAGGTGTGGGCCTTGCTCAGGTTGCTGGTCCAGACGCCGGCGGCCAGGCCGAAGATGCTGTCGTTGGCGATGGCCAGGGCTTCTTCTTCGCTGTCGAAGGTGATCATGGACAGCACCGGGCCGAAGATTTCTTCCTGGGCGATGGTCATGGCGTTGGTCACGCCGTCGAAAATCGCCGGTTCCACGTACAGGCCACCGGTGGCTTCGAGGGTGCGACTGCCGCCCGCGATCAGTTGCGCGCCCTGGTCTTTACCGATCTGGACGTAACGCAACACGTTGTCCAGTTGACGCTGATCGACGACGGCGCCGACGGTGGTGTCCGGATCGAGGGCGTGCCCCGGTTTCCAGGCTTGCAGCGCTTCCACCAGCAGCGGGATGAACTGCTCGCGAATCGAACGCTCGACCAGCAAACGCGAACCGGCGGTGCAGACTTCGCCCTGATTGAAGGCAATCCCGCTGGCCGCCGCCTGGGCTGCCGCGCGCAAATCCGGTGCGTCAGCGAACACCACGTTCGGGCTTTTCCCGCCCGCTTCCAGCCAAACGCGCTTCATGTTGCTTTGCCCGGCGTAGATCAGCAGTTGCTTGGCAATCGCGGTCGAGCCGGTGAAGGCCAACACATCGACGTCCATATGCAACGCCAGCGCCTTGCCGACGGTGTGACCGAAGCCCGGCAGGACGTTGAACACGCCTTTCGGGATGCCAGCGTCAAGAGCAAGCTGAGCGATGCGGATCGCGGTCAGCGGCGATTTTTCCGAAGGCTTGAGGATGAACGAGTTGCCGGCCGCCAGGGCTGGGGCGAACTTCCAGCTGGCCATGATCAACGGGAAGTTCCACGGCACGATGGCAGCAACGACACCGGCAGGTTCGCGGGTGATGAGGCCGAGTTGATCGTGTGGGGTGGCCGCGACTTCGTCGTAGATCTTGTCGATGGCTTCGGCGCTCCAGCGGATCGCGTTCGCGGTCGCCGGAATGTCGATGTTCAGCGAGTCGCTGATCGGCTTGCCCATGTCGAGGGTTTCGAGCAGGGCCAGTTCTTCCCGGTTGGCCAGGATCAGGTCGGCGAAGCGGATCAGGATGCGCTTGCGCTCGGCCGGGGCAAGATGGGCCCAGACGCCGGAGTCGAACGTGCGGCGCGCGACGGCGACAGCCTCGTTGGCGTCGGCTTCGTCGGTGCTCGCGACGTTGGCCAGGAAGCGGCCGTCAACCGGGCTGATGCATTCGAAGGTGTCACCGCTCAGTGCTGCGCGGTATTGACCGTCGATGAAGGCGCGGCCTTCGAGTGTTAGGGACTGGAAGCGTTGCTCCCAGTCGCTGCGAGTGTTTGTCATTGTTGTGACTCGACGCAGGGGAATAGGTGGTCGTGTTAACCGATGGGATGCGCAATGAATAACTTGTGGCGAGGGAGCTTGCTCCCGCTGGACTGCGCAGCAGTCCTCTTCTTTTGAGCTAGAAAGAGGGGTCGCTTCGCGACCCAGCGGGAGCAAGCTCCCTCGCCACAGGTTGAGTGACAGCCCTTAAACGGTGTGCAGGTACCAGTTGTACTCAAGGTCCGAGATGGAGTTCTCGAACTCGGCCAGCTCGCTTTCCTTGCACGCCACGAACACGTCGATGTACAGCGGGTCGATGTATTTGGCCATGATTTCGCTGTCGTCCAGCACGCGCAGTGCATCGCGCAGGTTGTTCGGCAGGCTCTGCTCGTTTTGCTCGTAGCTGTTGCCTTCGACCGGGGCACCCGGCTCGATTTTGTTGGTCAGGCCGTGGTGAATACCGGCCAGGACCGAGGCCATCAGCAGGTACGGGTTGGCGTCGGCACCGGCCACGCGGTGCTCGATGCGCACGGCGTCGGCAGAACCGGTCGGCACACGTACCGCTACAGTACGGTTGTCGATGCCCCAGCTCGGCGAGTTCGGCACGTAGAACTGTGCGCCGAAACGACGGTACGAGTTGACGTTCGGGCACAGGAAAGCCATCTGCGCAGGCAGGGTCTCGAGCACACCGCCGATCGCGTGTCGCAGCGCGGCGTTCTGCTCGGGATCCTCGCTGGCAAAGATGTTGTTGCCTTCTTTGTCGAGAATCGAAATGTGCACGTGCAGACCGTTGCCCGCCTGGCCCGGATACGGCTTGGCCATAAACGTGGTGTCCATCTCGTGGTCGTAGGCGATGTTTTTCACCAGACGCTTGAGCAACACCGCGTAGTCGCAGGCCTTGATCGGGTCATTGACGTGATGCAGGTTCACTTCGAATTGTGCCGGGGCACTTTCCTTGACGATGGCGTCGGCAGGAATGCCCTGCTCTTTCGCACCTTCAAGAATGTCTTGCAGGCAATCGACGTATTCGTCGAGGTCATCGATCAGGTAAACCTGGGTCGACACCGGACGCTTGCCCGATACCGGCGAACGCGGCGACTGCGGACGGCCGTTCACGTTGTCCTGGTCGATCAGGTAGAACTCGAGTTCGAACGCCGCGCAGATGGTCAGGCCCAGATCGTCGAATTTGCGCACGATATTGGCCAGCACTTCCCGCGGATCGGCGAAGAACGGCTCGCCTTCCAGTTCGTGCATGGTCATCAGCAACTGAGCGGTCGGGCGTTTTTGCCACGGCTCGATGCTCAGGGTGCCCGGGATCGGGAAGCAGATCCGGTCAGAGTCGCCGATGTCCAGGCCCAGGCCAGTGCTTTCCACGGTAGAACCGTTGATGTCCAGGGCAAACAGCGACGCCGGGAGGTTGATGCCTTTTTCGTAAACCTTATGAAGACTGGTGCGCTCGATGCGCTTGCCGCGCACCACACCGTTCATATCCGCAATCAGAAGGTCGACGTACAAAACCTCAGGATATTTCTTAAGGAATGCGTTTGCTTCGTTGAGTTGAACGGCACGCAGAGGGACCGACATGATGCACCTATTAGCTGTTAATTATTATGTTCACTACCTTGCAACGAGCCCAGTCAACCCGAACGGCAAAGTGAAGTCAATAGCGAACACTTGGCCTTTCAACCTTTATTTTCGGGCCTCTTATGGGGACGAGAGTGCCAGATCAGTCGTGGGAACCGCGTAAATACTGGGGATCGGACGTACGGCGTTTAGAATTTTTTACATGAGAGTTGTTAATTAAAATCAACAAGGCTAAGCTCCGGAAAAGCTCGTTCAAGTGTGAAACTTCGAGGTGATAAAAATGGCACTCAAGCCATTGATCGGCGTTACAGCGTGCGTCAAACAGATTGGCCTGCACCCCTACCATGTCAGCGGCGACAAGTACTTGCGTGCTGTCAGCGTCGCGGCTTTGGGGCTGCCCGTCGTCATTCCTTCCTTAGGCGACATGACCGAAATCGATGATCTGCTTGCGCAGCTCGACGGTCTGCTGCTGACCGGCTCGCCGTCGAATGTGGAACCCTTCCACTATCAAGGCCCGGCCAGCGCCCCCGGCACGGATCACGATCCGGCGCGGGATGCCACGACCCTTCCTTTATTACGTGCAGCCATTGCGGCGGGCGTTCCGGTGCTCGGCATCTGCCGTGGCTTCCAGGAAATGAACGTCGCGTTCGGCGGCAGCCTGCACCAGAAGGTGCATGAGCTGCCGGGCATGCTCGATCACCGCGAAGTGGACAGCCCGGAACTGGCGGTGCAATACGCCCCGGCCCATGCCGTGACGGTGCAACCGGGTGGCGTGTTCGAAGCGCTGGAGTTGCCGGCGCAGTTCATGGTCAATTCGATTCACAGCCAGGGCGTCGACCGACTCGCTCCCGGCCTGCGCGCCGAAGCGATTGCGCCGGACGGCCTGATCGAGGCGATTTCGGTGGAACACAGCCCGACGTTCGCCGTCGGTGTGCAGTGGCACCCGGAATGGCAGGTGCTTTCGAATCCTCCTTATTTGAGTATTTTCCAGGCGTTCGGCGATGCCTGTCGGCGACGGGCTGCGCTGCGCAAAAACCGCTGACTTAAAACACCAAACATTGACTGCCCCGTGAGGTTGGCGGATGGGCTTTTGCGCATCCGTGCCTCGCGAAAACGAAACACCGCAATAACAACAAGCACGACCAGGCAGCCAGGATGGCGGCGCCGAATAAGCCCGAACGGACAGGCAACGCAATTCCCTGTAGGAGCGAGCCTGCTCGCGATGGATGCCCGGACTACGCGGGCATTCAGACAGCCCGCGTCATCGTTGGCGTTCATCGCGAGCAAGCTCGCTCCTACAGTGGTCGGCGTTACCCGCCCCCGGGCTTGCAATCAACTATTAAGTCAGGCCGCGTTGGCCCGACGAACGAAACCTGTTGGGAGTTTCACATGGCAAACGCCTCCAGCATTTACAGGAAGGCTCTTGAAGGTCACCAGACATCGAAAAAGGTGTTGGTGAAAGTCGACCGCGTCACCAAGAAATTCGACGAAACCTGCGCAGTGGATGATGTCTCGCTCGAGATTCATCAAGGCGAGATCTTCGCCCTGCTCGGCGGTTCCGGTTCCGGCAAATCGACCCTGCTGCGCATGCTCGCAGGTTTCGAGCGCCCGACCGAAGGCCGGATTCTGCTCGACGGTGTCGACATCACCGACATGCCGCCCTATGAGCGGCCGATCAATATGATGTTCCAGTCGTACGCGCTGTTCCCGCACATGACGGTGGCGCAGAACATCGCTTTCGGCCTGAAGCAGGATCGTCTGTCCGCCAGTGAAATCGACGCCCGGGTTGAAGAAATGCTGCGCCTGGTGCACATGACCCAGTACGCCAAGCGCAAACCGCACCAGTTGTCCGGCGGTCAGCGTCAGCGTGTCGCCCTGGCTCGCTCCCTGGCCAAACGTCCGAAGCTGTTGCTGCTCGACGAACCGATGGGCGCGCTGGATAAAAAGCTGCGCTCGCAGATGCAACTGGAACTGGTGGAAATCATCGAACGCGTGGGCGTGACCTGCGTGATGGTGACCCACGACCAGGAAGAAGCCATGACCATGGCCCAGCGCATCGCGATCATGCACCTGGGCTGGATCGCCCAGATCGGCAGCCCGGTCGACATCTATGAAGCACCGGTCAGCCGCATGGTCTGCGAATTCATCGGCAACGTGAACGCCTTCGAAGGCACCGTTGTGGAAGACCTGGAAGGTCACGCGATCATTCACAGCCCGGACCTCGAGCAGAAGATCTACGTCGGTCACGGCGTCAGCACTTCGGTGCAGGACAAGTCGATCACCTACGCGATCCGTCCGGAAAAAATGCTGGTCAGCACCACTCAACCCGACACCCGCTACAACTGGTCCCAGGGCAAGGTGCATGACATCGCCTACCTCGGCGGTCACTCGGTGTTCTACGTGGAATTGCCTGGCGGCAAAGTCGTGCAGTCGTTCATGGCCAACGCCGAACGCCGTGGCGCGCGTCCGACCTGGGACGACAAAGTCTACGTGTGGTGGGAAGACGACAGCGGCGTGGTACTGCGCTCATGAAAACACTCAATCAGCAGTTCATGCGGCTGATGCCGAGTGGTCGCAAGCTCGTCATCGGGATTCCATTCCTGTGGCTGTGCCTGTTTTTCCTGTTGCCGTTCTTCCTGGTGATGAAGATCAGCTTTTCGGAAGCGGCGCTGGCCATTCCTCCTTATTCCGAGATCTACACCTACGCCGAACAGAAATTCCAGCTGTTTCTGAACGTCGGCAACTATGTGCTGCTGACCGACGATGAGCTGTACATCTCGGCCTACCTCGGCTCGTTGAAGGTCGCGTTTTTCAGCACGCTGATGTGCCTGGTGATCGGCTTTCCAATGGCTTACGCCATTACCAAGGCGAACAAGGAAACGCAAAACGTCCTGATGCTGTTGATCATGATGCCGACCTGGACCGCGATCCTGATCCGCGTGTATGCGTGGATGGGCATCCTCAGCAACAACGGTCTGCTCAATGCGTTCCTGATGTGGACCGGGCTGACGGATCACCCGATCGAGATCCTCAACACCAACACCGCCGTCTATATCGGTGTGGTGTATGCGTATCTGCCGTTCATGGTGTTGCCGCTGTACGCCAACCTGGTCAAGCACGACGGCAGCCTGCTGGAAGCCGCGTCGGACCTGGGGTCGAGCAACTTCAACAACTTCTGGAAAATCACCGTGCCGTTGGCCAAGAACGGGATCATCGCCGGCTGCATGCTGGTGTTCATTCCGGTGGTCGGTGAGTTCGTGATTCCTGAGCTGCTGGGTGGCCCGGAAACCCTGATGATCGGGCGTGTGCTGTGGCAAGAGTTCTTCAACAACCGCGACTGGCCGGTGGCGTCTGCCCTGGCGGTGGTGATGCTGTTGATCCTGATTGTGCCGATTCTGCTGTTCAACCGCAGCCAGGCCAAAGAGATGGAGGCACGGGGATGAAACGTTTCGGTTTTTCAAAAATGATGCTGGTGCTCGGCCTGTCGTTTATTTACCTGCCGATGCTGATCCTGGTGATCTACTCGTTCAACGCCTCCAAGCTGGTGACGGTGTGGGGTGGCTGGTCGTTCAAGTGGTACGCCGGTTTGCTCGATAACACGCAACTGATGGGCTCGGTGGTGCGCTCGCTGGAAATCGCCTGCTACACCGCGATTGCGGCGGTAGCGCTGGGCACGTTGGCGGCGTTTGTGCTGACTCGTGTGACGCGCTTCAAGGGCCGCACGCTGTTCGGCGGCCTGGTGACCGCGCCGTTGGTGATGCCTGAAGTGATCACCGGTCTGTCGCTGTTGCTGCTGTTCGTGGCCATGGCGCAGTTGATCGGTTGGCCGATGGAGCGTGGCATCGTCACCATCTGGATCGCACACACCACGTTTTGTGCCGCTTATGTGGCAGTGGTAGTCTCCGCCCGCCTTCGCGAGCTGGACTTGTCCATCGAAGAAGCGGCCATGGACCTGGGGGCGAAACCGTTCAAGGTGTTTTTCCTGATCACCATTCCGATGATCGCGCCGTCACTGGCGGCCGGCGGCATGATGTCGTTTGCCTTGTCGCTGGATGACCTGGTGTTGGCGAGCTTCGTGTCGGGCCCGGGGTCGACGACCTTGCCGATGGAAGTGTTCTCGGCGGTGCGCCTGGGCGTGAAGCCTGAGATCAACGCCGTGGCCAGTCTGATTCTGTTGGCGGTTTCGATTGTGACGTTCATGGTCTGGTACTTCAGCCGCCGCGCCGAAGCCACCCGTAAACGTGCGATCCAGGAAGCGATGGACCAGACCGCGAGCGAATCGTGGCAGCAGCCTGCGAAGCAGATGGCGGGCGCAACGGCTTGAAGCCGCCGCTGATGAATTGATTAAACACGGACCTGTGGCGAGCGAGCTTGTTCGCGCCGGGTTGCGAAGCGACCCCTGATTGTTGGCAACCTGGCCAATTTTGTGAGTGCTGCGCACTCAAGCGGGAGCAAGCTCCCTCGCCACAAGGTTTGTGTCACCGCACAGATTTTGTGTTTGCTGCACCGGTTTTACGTTCACTGCATTTTTGCTTTGTGATTTTGAATAAAAAGAGAATTGGAGTTGTACCGATGAAAATGTTTGGCAGGACTCTGCTGACACTGTCCCTATTGGGCGCAATCGCCACTGGCGCCCAGGCCAATGACAAGGTTCTGCGTGTCTACAACTGGTCGGATTACATCGCACCGGACACCGTCAAGAAGTTCGAAGACGAGACCGGCATTCGCGTGACCTACGATGTGTTCGACAGCAATGAAACCCTCGAAGCACGGTTGCTCGCCGGCAAGTCCGGTTACGACATCGTCGTGCCGTCCAACAGTTTCCTGGCCAAGCAGATCAAGGCTGGCGTCTACCAGGAACTGGACAAGTCGAAGCTGACCAACTGGAAAAACCTCAATCCGGTGCTGCTGAAAAACGCGTCCGCCAGCGACCCGGGCAACGATCACGCCTTCCCGTACATGTGGGGTTCGATCGGCATTGGCTTCAACCCGGCCAAGGTCAAGGAAGTACTCGGCGCCAATGCTCCGACCAACTCCTGGGACTTGCTGTTCAAACCGGAAAACGCGGAAAAACTGAAAGCCTGCGGCATCAGTTTCCTCGACTCGCCGACCGAAATGCTGCCGGCCGCCCTGCACTACCTGGGTTACCCGGTGAACTCGCAAGACAAAGGCCAGATCGCCGAAGCTGAAGCGCTGTTCATGAAGATCCGGCCGTCGGTGGCGTACTTCCATTCCTCGAAGTACATCTCCGACCTGGCCAACGGCAACATCTGCGTTGCGGTCGGTTACTCCGGTGACGTGTTGCAGGCCAAGGCCCGCGCGCAAGAAGCCGGCAATGACGTGAAGATCGACTACAGCATTCCGAAAGAAGGCGCGGGCAGTTTCTACGACATGGTCGCGATCCCCCGGGACGCGGCGAACGTCGAGAACGCTTACCTGTTCATGAATTTCCTGATGCGCCCGGACATCATTGCCGAGATCACCAACAACATCGGCTACAGCAACGCCAACGCCGCGGCGACGCCGCTGGTGGATGAATCGATTCGCGATGACCCGGGGTCGTATCCGTCCCAGGAAGTAATGGCGACGTTGTATGCGATTCCCGATATGCCGATTGGTGTCCAGCGGGTAATGACCCGGGGCTGGACGCGGGTGAAGCTCGGTAAGTAATTCGCTCCAAGCCGCCATCGTCGGAACGCCGCCCGGAGACAGGCTCGCTCCCACAGTGGAGTTGTGTCGGATGCGAAACTTGTTATCGCATCAGATCAAATGTGGGAGCGAGCCTGCTCGCGATGAGGCCATAACAGTCAACACAGCTATCAGCTTTAACCATTTTCCGTTCACGCAGCGCCTTACCACCGCTGCCCCCCCATGCAGAACGGCCTCACCTGGCTTCCTCGGTTAAGGTGAATTTGGGCGCCCTCCTCGGGCGCTTTTTTTATGGGGCAACGAGCGGCCACTCGGCCAGCGCTCGATAACGGCCCTTATGGGACTCGAACAACACAAACCGGTCAGCCCGCAGATAAAACTCCGGCGGTGTCACGGACTCAGGCACCGGCACCCGAAAGTCGCGCATCAACGTCAAATGCGGGCGAAACTCCTTCGGCGCCTCCTCCAGACCAAACGGCAACATCGCCTGTTCCAGCGCATACACCAGCCGCAATAACGGCGGCGGTGCCTGCTGCGGCGCGAGCACCAATACCGCTGACCGACGCCAGACCTCCAGCCGATCCAGTGCCACCCTCAACGGTTCACCCGGCACACGAACTTTCCCGGCGGCCGTGCAAATGTCCGCGATCTGCGCCACCTCCACGGCACCTAAAAACATCAGCGTCAGGTGGAAGTTCTCCGCCGGCACCGAGCGCCCGTTTCGCAGCGGCAACGCGCCTCGCCAGTGGGCAATGGCCTTGCGCTGCTGGGCCGGGCAGTCCAGGGCGAAAAACAGTCGCTTTGTCGGCTCATGGGTTTCGTCGCTCACGCCTGGCACCTCCTGACATGCACGTTATAGTTGAACCAACCGCATCAACGGGACGGGGCCATGCGAGAGATCATCAGCAAAGAGCCGTGGTGGGCGATGCCACCGCAACCGGGTCAGGATGAGTCCGAGCTGGACTGGGGCTGGCTGGTTCACTATAGCGAAGGTGAGCCGCGTTTCGAGTTCGTCCGCGAGCGACCGACGGACCATGAGATCCGCAATCGCAAGAGTTGCAGGATCACCCCGACACCGGAGTGATCCCGTCGCGCGTTCAAGCCTTCACAATGATATTGAAACCGCCGAAGATCATCCGCTGGCCGTCGAACGGCATCGGGTTGACGTCCTGCTGCATGCGCGGATCGTCCATGATTTTTTGCATGCCGGCATCGCGGGTGGCTTTGTCCGGCCAGACGATCCAGGAGAACACCACGGTTTCGTCTTCCTTGAGTTTCACCGCCAAGGGAAACGAGGTCACTTTGCCGTCGGGCACGTCATCGCCCCAGCATTCGACAACGCTCAGGGCACCGCACTCTTTGAAAATCACTGCGGCGGATTCGGCGTGCTTCCGGAATTTTTTACGGTTGGCGGTGGGCACCGCAATCACAAAGCCATCAACGTAAGACATGGTCATTCTCCTGCGGGGGGTAGAGGGTCGATCTGCGGGTTAGTCGATTCGGGCGGACTCCAATCGACCGCTCCGCTGCCCGAACTGACCGACGGTATTTCGGCACTCCCCGCCAGGTTGCCCTCGATCTGCGACGCCATGTACAGCGTCCCCGCCATGACACCGGTGGTCGGGTTCTGCACCAGCTTCGTCCACGCCTTGTCGAACGTATTGCCCAGGCTGCTGCGAATCAGCGCCTCGCTGTCCGGCCGGTCGGCGGCCTGAATGAGCGCGCGAATCCCGGCCACCCCCACAGTAATCAAACCCCCGGCGAGTTTGCCCGCCGCCGCCGCAACGGCACTGGCCGCACCGCGTGGGGCCATTTCCGCTTCCATGCGCTGACTGGCGCGCTTGGCCACCGGGGCCATGGCGGTGTCGGTCGAACCGACGCCTTTGTCGCCCCCCGCCTTGTGGATCTTATCGATCAGTGCGGCGTATGCCGGTAACGTGTCCAGCGACTGGGCGTGCACGACCTGGTAAAGCGATGCATCGCGGGCAGGTGGAGGGCCCAGGGCAATGGCAGGGATTTTCTGGATCCGGCCGTTGAGTTGAGCCATCGGCACGCCGTGGCGCTGGGAGATTTTCTGCAGCTCTTCCTGAAGGATGTCGACGTAGAACGCCGTGGCCTTGGCGAGAATCGCGTCGGGATCAATCTCCACCGCCGCCGGCGCCAGCACGCGCTCCTGGTATTGCTCAAGCAAATAGGCCGCCAGGTGCTTGGTCGCGGCATCCTGCTCGCCCTTGGCGCTGATGGTGTACCAACTGACCTTCATCGACAGCCATTCCTGCGTCCAGTAGCTGCTGAACCAGGGAATGAAGTTTTCTTCGGTCAGTTGATAGACCCGGGTTCGCCAGTAATCCATGGCCCCACGGGCGTAGATTTTGGTCTGCTCGGTGGCCGATTGCGACGCGGCGACGATTTCCCGATCCACTTGTTGCCAGACTTCGGGCGCAATGACCACCTGCACCTCAACCACCGGGGCACGCACGGGTGTGGCGCATCCCGCCAACACCACCAACACGGCGACGATCAGCGAACGCAGGTTCAAGATCGTGGTTCCTACAGTGTTCCCCGCGCGGGGGATTGGGTGATTAAAACAGTCTGATTTGAGTATAGGTTTTTGGGTGAACCTGAGGGCCTCATCGCTAGCAGGCCAGCTCCCACAGTGATTGATGGCGAATGGCAATTTTGTGAACACCCTCGAACCCTGTGGGAGCTAGCCTGCTAGCGATGAGGCCCTCAGGTTCACCCAAAAAACCGACCATCACTAACATCGATATCCACCATCGCCGCGAATGCCTTCCGCTCAACCACCGTCAGCGTAGGATCACCCTCAACCCGACTCGAAACCCCGTACTGGAGGGGCGAATCATGCTGATCCATCTCCTGACCTGCCTGGCCCTGACCGCCGTCACGTTGCGCGCATTTTCCTGGTTCTTCCTAACCGAGGAGCACGCATCATGATCCACGCCGTCACCCTCGCCGTGAGCTTCCCGGTATTCGGCACCAACTTTTACTCGCAGCAATTCGAGTCACGTAAAGTGTTGACGCTGGTGTTCGACAAAAAGTTCGAAGCCCTGCTGATCCCGGCAGCCGACCATCACTTCAGCAACGAAGTGGTCGGGCTCAACGACCAGTTCCGCTTTTTGAACGATGTGCTGACTGAACATCTGCTTCAACCGACAACTCAACGCAATCCACCGGGCCGGCGTTCATGAGCCGCGCCCCATTCGTGGCTATTTACTTTCCTGCGCAATGGCGGCGGTTTTATCCAGGGCGATGAGGTCGCCCAGTTCGGAGATGAGCTCGCGCCCTTCGCTGAACAGTTGTTGCCAGTCCGTGGGAAAGCGCACATTCAGCGGCAGTTGATCGATTCGCCAGCGTGGCGACAAGGGCTTGTCAAACCGTGCGGCAACCTGCAGGCCCATTTCGCTGGCGGCAAAGGGGCCTCGCAACACTGTCGGCGTACGACCCGCGCTGTCCACCGCCTGAACCACATGCGCCGCCAGCCATTCGCCGTCCGGCATCCGCACCCGCAGCGGCTGGCCAATTGCGGCATAGCTGATGTTCAGCGGCTCCAGATAGATCCACAACAAAGGCTCTTCCAGTCGCTCCAGACGCATCAGCAACGTGCCTGCACCGACGTTTTCCCCGGGAGTGACCAGCACTTCAGCAATTCGACCGCTCTGGGCTGCCTTGACGGGTAATGCCGCAAGACGCGTTTTCAGCCATTGCTGCTCGGCGCTCATCTGGACAATCTCGCGTTGATCACTCAACGGCGCTTGGCGGGCTTGCTGTTCGCGGCGCTCGAATGCCATCAGGTCCGCCCGAAAGGCGTCGAGCTCGGACTCTGCAGCCAGCACTTCACCGGAAGAAACGGCGCCTCGCCCCTCCAGTTCCTGAAGCGTCTTTATCCGCGCCCCTGCCCGTCCGATGCGGGTCATGAGTAACTGGCGTTCCTTGCTGCTCAGTGCCGCGTCGACGGCGGGATTCTTGTTGGCCGGCATGGCGGCGAGTTGTGCCAGTCGCGCTCGCCATTCGGGGTTATCCAGGTTGACCAACGGCTGATCGACCCGCACCTGATCACCCGCCACGACAAACAGCTGCTCGACCCGACCGGCATCCCGTGCGCGCACTTCGAGAATCTGCAGCCGCAGTTGGGCTGGGGCGTCGATCATCAGCATGCCGTAAGCCAGCTTGCCACCCAGCCAGATCAACGGGCTCGCCACCAGGAACAGGATCAGATACCAACGCGCACGAAACGCCATGCGCTTACCCGGTGCATAGAGCACGCTCAAGCCCTGCTCCTGGGTCGGATAGAGTTCTTTGCGACTATCGAAACGAATCTTCATGACGGCTCACCGTTTTGGGAAGTCTCGCCAGGCTTGCCAGTCGATGCCGGCAATCCCTTGTGGTTGCAGTTGTTCGCGCCAGACGTTGTTCTGGTGTTGCAACTGTTCAGTTGATGCGCCAGCCCACGACTCCGTGGCATCCAGTTGCGGTTCGGCGCTTTGCGCCAGGCGAAATTGCAGATCGGGCCAGCGCTTGGCGATCTGCTCTGCGAGGCGTGCGCTGTTTTTCGGGTTGCGGGTGTAAATCATCAGGCTGACCTGGCGCACCCCCGCCTCGGGAAGCCCGCAGGGCACACAGGTCTGGCCGGGGTTGGCGTCGGCGAACCAGCGATGATGGCTGGAGATCTCTACCGGCCATGGGCTGGCGGCGGACGCCGCCCGCAAGGTGTCCAGCCAATCCTTCAAATGCTGGTCCGGGACGGGGACACCCAACTGCTCGACTTCCAGATCAAGGTGCAGGCTGGTGAAGGAAAGCCCTTTGAGCTTCGCCAGCAGATCGGTGAGTTGATGACGCTGTGCTGGCTCGATCCAGGCCGGATCACCGAGCAACAGACTGACCTGCAAGCCCTCGCCAGCCGCAGCCTCCAACAGTTGCGCGAGTTGTTGGCGCGTCGTGGCAAGGTCCTTCAGCTGCGCAGACTTGAGGCCCAGGTAGATCTTGCCCATCCCGGCCTTGTGCAGCGCATCAAGCTCGGACGCGCGATGTTCGGCATCAAGCAATGTTTCGCTGTCCCAGACATAACTGGCCTGTGACCACTGCGCCGCCTCAAGAGTCATGGGATAAATCACCGGCAACAAAAAGGGCAGCCACACCACCACGGCTAGACGGATTGATCGCATTTATCAAAACCTCGTGGCTCGCTTGAGCACCCACCAGGGCGCCATCGAGCTTTCTTCATGCCCTCGGCGCAACATTTCGTTGAGCATGGCCACCACGCTCCAACACCGCAGCAAGAGCATGAACATCGGGAACAGTGGTACCAGCAACCCCAGGGCCATGTCTTGTCGCGGCCGGTCCGAGACCATCAACAACATGGCGACGAACATCAGGACGGTAATCACCAGGTACAGCAGATAAATCAGCGCAAACAGAAACAGCAAAGTCCGCCCCGGCAGAATGAAAATCGCCAGCAGGGTGTAGCTGAAAATGATGAACGGCAGCACCAACTGAAAGAAGAACCCGGTGACCAGAATCATCAGGAAGGTCGGCCAGCCGAGTAATTTCGGGTTGATGTTGTGACTGTGCTTTCTGATGTACAAAAAAAACAGATCACCGTCCCAGCGCAAGCGTTGCATCAGAAACTGGCCGAGCGAAGCCGGCGCATCGGTGTGACCGACCGCCTCCGGCTCGAAGGGAATCTTCAGGTCATGCCGCTTGAAATAGCTTTTGATACGCAACGTCAGGTCCAGATCCTCCGCGGTATGCGTGTTCCAGCCACCCATTTTCACCAGGAAACTGCGGCGGAATGCGCCGAAGGCGCCCGAAACGTTGTTGACCAGGTTCCATTCGGCCAGACCGATTTTCGACATGTGGATCGACAGCAAGTACTCCAGCGCCTGCATCGCCGTCACCCACGATGTCCAGGCGTTGCGTACCCGCAAACTGCCGGCCACCGCAGGCACCGCGGGGTCCTCGAAATGGCGCACGATGGAACTGACCATGTTGTTATCGAATGACGTATCCCCATCGAGCGCCATCACGATCTCGCCGCTGGCCAGCGACAGGCCGGCGTTCAAGGACGAGACCCGCCCGCCCCTTTGCCATTTGGCGATAGGTCGCAAATGGCGCCTGGGGTACAACTGCGGATCCACTTTGAAGCTGCGCACGGCGCTGAGCGTGAGCTGGTTGACCGTGGCACCGTCCACCACCGGAATCATTTCGATGTGGCCGGCATAGGTCTGTTCACACAGGCTCAATAGCGTGGTCTGAACGTCCAGTCCTTCGCTGTAGCATGTGATGATGCAGGAGACTCTGGGCCGGTAGAGGCTGACCCTTGGCACGCGTGTACGCCGACGGGCGAACCAACGCAGCACCCCCAGCATGACAATGATCATCATGGGCAATTCAAAGATAAGAAATGACGGGAACAGCATGAAAAACAAGCGACTCAAGCCATCCGGCCCCAACAGGGCCGCGAGTGCGCTGTAGAGTTGCTCCATCAATGGGCTCATGGCCGGTCACCTGACTCACTGGCCAGGCGGGCCAGCAATAATTCGCCATCTTCCTGGTCGCGAAGATCCCGAGGCGCCGTGAGGCTGACGACCCGCAGCGAGATATGACTGACTTCCGGTGCGGAAAATAACTCGGCGACCCGGCCCAAACGTTGTTTGACGCACTCCAGCCCCTTGTCATCGGTATGCGGCAGCATGATCCAGAAAAACTCTTCGGTGCTGCGCGAGCAACGGTCGGTTTCACGGACGCTTTCCTTCATGCGCTCGGTCAGGCTATCGATAAAGGCGTGACCGCGGTGTTCGCCCAGGCGAGACAGCGTATCGGCCAGGTTGACGAAGCGCAGGCCGATCAGCGAAAACTCCGGCACGGGATGGCGCCTGACGATCTGGATCTGCCAGGACAGCAAGTCGCAAAAATCCCTGCCGCCCAGCAGATTGAGTCGACCGAAGTGCGGGACCGCTCGCTCATCTAACGCCTGGCGACAGCGGAAACGCCCCGCTTCGGCCAGACGGAAATCCCTGATCTCGCGCACGCGTAATTGTTCAGGCGTGTGAGACAGCCCGCAATCCAGACAACGCGCCTGTACCTCGGCGTCGACAAAAAACGCCTGACACGACCGACAGCGATAGTTCTCCATCGGACGGTCATAATCACTGCCGATGTGGCGCAAGCGATTCAAACAGTTGGGGCACAACAACACGGCGTCTTTGAGAAATGATTCCTGCGCCCCGACGTGTCCGCAGGTAAAGCAATGCAATGAAGGCTGCCTGGAAATGTCCAGCGCCTGGCATTCGGCACACACATCAATGTAATTGAGCCGTCCCGAGCCACAGTTTGAACAGAGGCGAACCCGGTCCACCAGAATCCCCTCCTCCAGCCAGTCCTGTTGCACCATCAGACTGAGCCAGACAAACGGGTTGACCTGCTCGTTATCCGCCAGGGCGTCCAGCAATGGATAGCGATAATGCTGGGGCACTTGCGGATCTCGTACAGCATTGATACGGGCGTCGTCGCGTAACCACAGCCAGGAAAAAACCCGACGTTCAAATCGCTCCGGGGTCGCCCTTTGCTTGAACAAGCCGAAGCGTTCCTGCCATACACCCCAAAGGCTTTTTATTTCACTGGCATCGACGGGGCACGCACCGTCACCCAAGGCTTCGCACCAGTCATTCTGGTCACGGCAACAGTAAATGAGTGAGTATCGATAGGCGGGAGTCGAGCGCAACTTTTGCAGCACCCGTCCCGCATAAACCGCGGGCATGTCCAGCAGCAAGACATCAAATGCGGCATTCGCCAACAAACTGCTCAAATCGGAAAAATGTTCCAGCTCAGGAAAATTCAAACCTGGAACTCTATTACCGAATATCGCAACCCTTGGATATGGAGTCGGCATGAGACTCGTCTCCTACAGACAGGTGAGTGTGTAGTTAACAAGAGACAAGAAACACTAGCATCGCAGAGAAGAAATTTATGCCGATCATCCGATTATCAGGTGCGCGCCGACGAACGTGAACTAAAGAACGCATACACAAAAGAGAACATTGATCAATAAGAAGTACTGAGACGTCTATTTTTTCTTGTTTTTCAATGAGCTAACGCTCTGTAGCACGCTGAAGGGGCACTCATCAATCTGCCATCACCCACAGTGCACCTTCACATATTAGAAACATTGAAAGCATGTTCGAAAATTGCCAGATACCCCTTGCGATTTTATAAGTTCAACATTTTTTTAGACCAAAATTACTTAATGTTATTTTCAAATCGATAACTAAATCCTACCGCTGCGCACAGACATCACGCACACATCCACGCAACCATTGATGCGCCGGGTCCGCATCCATCCGTGGGTGCCAAAGCATCGCGACCGTAAACGCTGGCAAGTCCAAGGGCAGCGTAAAGCTGTGCATCCCGGCCCGCAGATTGGCGGTGTGCCGCTCAGGGACGCTGGCAATCAGATCCGTGGAACGGGCCAGTGCCAGCGCCGTTGAAAAGCCGGCGACGATGGTCACCACTTCCCGCGTCAATCCCAGCGGTTCCAGCGCTCCATCGACCGGCCCCTTGTCGAGCCCGCGCCTGGACACACTGATGTGGCTGCCCGCCGCGTAACGCGCCGGTGTGATCTCGCCCTCGCTCAATGCATGCCCGGCTCGCACCACGCCGATGAAGCGGTCACGGAATAAGCCTTGGGTGCGCAATTCCGGGCTGGCCGCCCTCCCCACCACCCCCGTTTCCAGATCGACACTGCCGTCGCGCAGCGCCGTGCTGTCCTTGTCGGGTTTGTGCATGAACCGCAGGCGGACACCCGGAGCCTGCTCGCCGATGCGGGCAATCAGCGCCGCGCCGAAATTCTCGACAAACCCTTCGCGGGTGCGCAGCGTGAAAGTTCTCGCCAATTGCCTGAGATCGGGCTGCTCAGCCGGGCGCAGGACCGCTTCTGCGTCCTGCACCAATTGGCTGACCCGCTCGCGCAATTCAAGGGCGCGCGGCGTGGCCACCAACCCGCGCCCGGCCCTGACCAGCAACGGGTCCCCGGTGGTTTCACGCAAGCGCGCCAACGCCCGGCTCATCGCCGACGGGCTCAGCTGCAAACGCTTGGCGGCACGCGCCACGCTGCCTTCGGCGAGCAGCACGTCTAGGGTGACCAGCAAATTGAGATCGGGAATGGACATGCGGTGCCTCGCGGGATTCTGACAGGGCGTTTAACACACGAATAACCTGCAACTGATGCGTCTTCCGCCATGTTAGGCCCGGGCGTAGATTTCGGGTAGCTCCGGTTCGAGGGCTGACAGAAAAGAGGAACATGATGAAACCGACAATGGCTCTAGCCGACAGCGTACAAAATCCACCGGCCGTGCGAGGGGCGCTCGCCAGCCTCGCGCTGTCGATGTTGCTGTCCTCGCTCGGCACCAGCATCGCGAACGTGGGGTTGCCGACGTTGGCCGAGGCGTTTCACGCCTCGTTCCAGAACGTGCAATGGATTGTGCTGGCGTACCTGCTCGCCATTACAACGTTGATCGTCAGCGTCGGTCGGCTCGGTGACCTCATCGGCCGGCGTCGGCTGCTGCTGGCTGGCATCGGGCTGTTCACCCTGGTCTCGGCGCTGTGTGGTGTCGCACCCACCCTCGGGCTGTTGATTGCGGCACGGGCGCTGCAAGGGCTGGGTGCGGCGATCATGATGGCGCTCACACTCGCATTCGTCAGCGAGACGGTGACCAAGGCGAAAACCGGCAGCGCCATGGGTTTGCTGGGGACGATGTCGGCGATTGGCACCGCGATGGGGCCTTCACTGGGTGGCCTGCTGATTGCCGGGTTCGGCTGGCGGGCACTCTTCCTGATCACGGTGCCGCTGGGGCTGCTGACGTGGGTGTTGGCGCAGCGTTACTTGCCGGCTGATCGCCAGGCATCGAAGACTGCGCGTACCGGTTTCGACGCACCGGGCACCTTACTGTTGGCGTTGACGCTGACGGCGTATGCCTTGGCCATGACCTTGGGGCGTGGCAATTTCGGCGCGCTGAACGTGGCGCTGCTCGGCGCCACTGGCCTGGGTATCAGCCTGTTCATCTTCACTGAAAGGCGAGTCGCCTCGCCACTGCTGCGCCTGACGATGTTCCGCGAACCGCTGCTGAGCGCGAGCCTGGCCATGAGCACGCTCGTGGCGACGGTGATGATGGCGACGCTGGTGGTCGGGCCCTTCTATCTGGCTCATGGGCTCGGGCTGGATGCGGTGCGGGTGGGGATGGTGTTGTCGGTCGGGCCGTTTGTCGTGGCGCTGACCGGTGTGCCCGCCGGCCGTCTCGCCGACCGACTTGGTGCGCAGCGCATGATTCTTGCCGGGTTACTTGCCATGGCAGCGGGTTGTCTCGCCTTAACGGTCCTGCCGCAAACGAGCGGCATCGCTGGCTACGTCGCGCCCATGGTCGTCATCACCCTCGGCTATGCCCTGTTCCAGACTGCCAACAACACGGCGGTCATGGCTGATGTTCAACCGGACCAGCGGGGCGTGGTCTCGGGGCTGCTCAACCTTTCACGGAACCTGGGGCTCATCACCGGCGCGTCGGCGATGGGCGCGGTGTTCGCCTTCGCGTCGAACACCGCCGACATCACCACGGCGGCGCCGGAAGCGGTGGCCAGCGGAATGCGCATGACGTTTACCGTGGCGCTGTTGCTGATCGGCTTCGCCTGCGCCTTGGCGATTGGAACCCGGACGATGGCGCTCAAAGGAGACGCCAGAAACTAGGCGCATTGGCACCGGGCGCCTGCGCGGGATCGCTGTCGATCACAGCGTAAAAGTCGTTGAAGTATTGGAGATAGGCATCGGCGTGGAAGATACGCTGCTGCTTGTCACGCAGCGTCTGCACCAGCCCCCAGGGGTTTTCGTCTTTCGATCGTAACGAACCTGCGTTATAGGCGATGGCCACCAGCGGCGGGTCGAAATTGGTCGGCCGCTTGGCGGAGACTGCCTGCTGTTTGATGTAGCAGGCTGCCGCCCGAATCGACGTTTCAGGATCGAGCAGCTCGGCGCGGTCCAGCGACTTGTCGCCCGTGGCCGAGCGGGCCGTGGAAATCAAGGTCTGCATCAGTCCCGGGGAGACTTTGTCAGGTGTCGACTTGTCATCGACATAGCCGGGCTCTTGGCGTACGCGGTCAGCATGACCGCCGCTTTCGGTGCAGGCGGTGGCGACCAGCAGCTCCACCGGAACGCCATAGGCCGCCGCGCACTTTTCAAACGCGGCGCGAAAATCCGCCCAGGTCTTGGCAACCGTCTTGGGCTCTCCACCGGTGCGCGGCAGCTTTCCGTCCACCTTCACCCCCTCTTTCGTCAGCTGCCAACGTGCGCTCCCCTCGCCGATTGACGCCCCGTGCAGCAGAGCAAGGCGTGCTTTATAGGGTTCCAGGCCGCAGACCCACGAGCTTGAAAGGATGCTCGGCGCCGGCACGTTGGTGTTGGCGGCCAATACGGTGCCTGCGGCCTTGTCGGAGAACAGCAAGCTCCAGGTGTTGCGTCCGACGATGCCGTCTTCCTTCAGCCCATGCGCTTGCTGAAACTGCCGCACGGCGAGCGCGGTGCTCGGCCCGAACACGCCATCGGCCGGACAATTCAGCAGCTTGGCGCGGGTCAGCGACAGTTGCACCGCGCGGATATCGAGCCCGCGCATCAGGGGGAAGCAGAATGAAAGGTCGCTGAAAAGGTCCATTGGCTTACTCCGCACAGCCGGCGATCAGGCGACGCAGTTGCTCTGCATCGTGCGACACGCGGCCCAAGGTTTGACTCTGTTCACCGGTTACACCCGCCGACCGCGCCGCACGGGCGGCGTCACTTGCCGAACGCGCTGCCGCGCAACGTTGCGCATCGCTCCCGGCCCCCGGTCGCGCGAGATAGAGTTGACTCATGGCCTGCCAGAACAAGGCGTCGGGACGAGGCAGCGCCGCTGCCTGCGCGGCGCTCTGGCGAACCAGCGCCGTGCCCTGCTCGATCGACGAAGCATTTTCCGCCAGGCAGTACAGGGCTTGCGCATGCAGGTTCTGGAGTCTGGATTTGGCCTCGGCGCTCAATGATGCGTCACCGAACTGCTCGCTTTTCGCGAAGCTCGCCGCCGCCGTATTCAGCCGACCGTTGGCGACTGGCGGCGGGCAGAACGCATTGGGTGCGAGGCTGGCGAAAGCGAGGTGCTGGTTTGCCTCACCATAAATCCCATAGAGCCTGGCGCACCCTTCAACCACAGGCTGGCACTTGTTGGTGGGCGCATCGTCGGCAATGGCCTGCCATTGCCCGGCGTCACGCGCCTGTTGGTAGCGGTCGAGTTGCGCGACGCCAGGGTTCACCGCCTGACAACCAACAAGGGCCAGCAACAGCAACGGTGCTGCACGCCTGGCGGTCTGGTTCAACGACATCACGACCTCCAGATCCGTGCGAGTAAATACACGGGGTCGAGGTTTATTTGTCGCATGTAGCCCACCCAAAGGATAAGGGCCTCCATGGCGATGTGCGGCTCGTCGGCAGCACCCGGCTTGCCCATTTGTTTGAGCACTTCGTTGACGTTGTCCAGGCTGGGAATGGCGGTGGGGGCGAACGCGGTACCGGTTAGCGGTGCCAGTGCGTTCTGGATTTGCTCAGGGGTAATGTCCTGCGAGGACTGCTCCCACAACAGCACGCTGCGAAACTCCAGCAGTCCGTTTTCCAGTTCACCGCGGCTGGCAAAGCGATTCGTATCGTTGCCGTATTTCGCCCACAGATGATCGGCGCCGTCGTCGCTCAGCACCTGCGTCAACAGGTCACTGACGAACGCCGGTTGTTGTCGCTCCACGCTGAATGCCTTGTTGAAAATCGGGCTTTGCTCAAGCGCGATAGCGGCCGAGGTCGCGGAAATCTGACCGTGGCTGATGATCTGCGGATCGTACGGCGCGTTGAGCACCCGGGCGACCCAGCGCCGGTATTGATCCGAGCCCAACTGCCAGGCCGTACCCAATGCCAACGCAACGGCGGTGACCGGTGTCAGCCCGCTGATCACCGGCATGACCGTGGCGGCGGATTTCAAGAGCTCCACTACCGGTGATTTCCCGAACAGCCCCTCCGTTGCATCCGACACCTGCTTCACGGTGTCGGCGGTAAAGCCGTCGGTTTCCAGCCCTTGCACGGCGCCCAGCGCGAGCCTGGCTTTGTGCAAGGCTTCTGCGGCGCCGTCAGGCACCAGCCCTTTGGGCAATACCGGGCCGAGGGTCTCGATCAGTACCTCGGTGGCCGATACATGCTCTTTAAGGCGCTGAAGATCGTCGCGCAACTTGTTGCGAGTCTCTGTGGTCAGCAATGCGCTTTGGGCCTGCACGACGGCGCCGCCCAGCGTGTTGACTTGAGTTTCGAGCTTGCGTTTGCCCTCCTCCGACTCGCCCAGCAGTTTCACCGTCTGGCGAGTGGTCTGAGCATCGGCGCTGCTACTGCGCGAACCGAAGTAATAAGAGAAGACGCCGATGATGATGCCATTGACGTACCCCGCCACGGCATCACTCAGGTTCAGGACATCGGTGTACATCAACAAGGGCAAGCCGACCACGCCGACAATCAGCGCGATCACCGCACGCACGGTTCCTTCGGGCAAGGCCATCGGCGTGTCTTTCAAGTTGGCGAATGCGTTCGCCGCATCCGTAGACGACATGCTGCGTATCAGCGCGAAGCTCCGTGCGCAAAGCCACCAGAGAAAGGCCGCAAAACTCAGGCCGACGAGAAAGACCAGCGTGGCAATCCGTGACTTGTTATCCGGAAAGGACAGAAACCCTGCGATCTCGGTAAAAAGCCCGGTCATTTTGAGTGCGAAAAACACCAGGAAAATCGCCAGGCCATAACCCAGTAACATCAACGGCCCACTGAATATTTTCCACAGTCGATCGGCAGTTTCCTTGGTCATGTTAGTTGCCCTCGCCTACCGCCGTTTTAATGAAACGGCGATGTATGTGTCTCAAGGGTGAAACATCCAGGCAACTACTGAACGACATCCAACGGTGTGAAAAGACGCCTTCAAAGCATGGACGGTGCGCATATTCGTCCAGTGTAGGCTAGGCTGCGAGTGCAACTAACGAAGTTGGGTGCAGCCACTAAGGTTCAATAGAAATAGACCGTATAACGATTGGTTTAGAACATAACAACAAACTGTAGGAGCGAGCCTGCTCGCGATGGACTCAAGGGCGCCGCCGTTCCGTCAACTAAAAGCGCGTTATCGTTTACGACCATCGCGAGCAAGCTCGCTCCTACAGGGGGATTTCGTGATTTCCGTTATTGCTGGATTACAACCAGCGGTTCGCCTTTCTTTACAATGTACGTCGCCAGTTCCGACGCATTGCCGCTCCCCACATTCTTCGCGACATGCGCAGTACCGGCCGGGATATACAAAGAGTCGCCTGCCTTGAGCGTTACCGTCGGCTGCCCGTCAAGTTGATATTCAAACGTGCCGCTGATTACGTACGCCACTTCGACGCCTGGATGCGAGTGCTTGGGCGAGGTCACGCCGGCATCGAAATCGACGCGAACCTGGATCACCTCCTGCCCGGCCACACCGAGGTCCCGGCGTACCAGATCGGTGCGATGGAGCCCGGCCTGCCAGCTTTTTGCGGCGGGAGCCCTTACTTCTTCAGCGTGTGAGACGCCTGCCAGGATGGACAATGCAGCAGCGGCGGCCAGGGTGACGATAGTGAAACGGGACATGGCATTGCTCCAGTGTGTACGCGGCAGGACCGCGCGGAGGTTGCCGCGAATGCGGTGCCTGTATTGGGAGGCCTTCATGTATCCAGCACATGTCGACGTGGGCGGGGATTTGTATGTGAAGTTAGCTTTCGGCGAGCGGGATACGTTCAGATACACGGCACGACGACATGGCCTGCAGCACCTGAACAGCAACAGCACTCGCGCACAATCGGTCTCTACCCCGACGCATTACTCTGGTTCTCGCTTAGCGTGTCGAAGAGGGGTCGGGATAAGCCGCCGGGCTTCGGGAGTCAGCGCGTAACGAAGACGTATCACCTCATCCCGACATCCGTTGAACTCGCCTTCCCGCCCTTGGCCGCCCCCTTGAACGCTTCCCGCCGCGCTGTCCGTTCGGCGGAGTAAGCCGCGCTGATTTCGCTGGTCAACTCGCCCCGACGCAATGGCTCGCCGCAATGATCGCAAAGCGGGCCCAACCCGGCCGGTTCACCACAACTTTTGTGGGTATACACCACCGCCACCCCCTCCTCCGGCGACTTGCACCAGGTTTCTCCCCAGGCACGCAGCGCGAGAATCACCGAATAAAAACCTTCGCCTTTCGGGGTCAGGTGGTACTCGTGGCGTAGTGGCCGTTCGCTGTAAGGGCGTCGGGCGACGAGTCCGTCGGCCTCCATGTTTTTCAGGCGTGTGGCGACCATCTGCGGTGTGCCTGCGGTCTGCGCCAGGATCTCGTCAAACCGGTGACTGCCCATGAACAACTCCCGCAGCACCAGCACGGTCCATCGGTCGCCCACGACGGCCTCGGCCCGGGCAATCGGGCAAAGTGTTTCGGGAACAGATGTGTTTACCGACATATGGGCTTGCCTCTTTTACAGTTACTATGATTATCATATTAGCGTCGAATCCAGACAAGCTCACCGCACTGAACGTCCTAAATCCCAGGAGAAACCGCGATGTCGACGACTGCCTATCCTCTCAAAAGAACCGCCTACCTGCTGGTCGATCCCTACAATGATTTTCTCTCGGAAGGCGGAAAAATCTTCCCCTTGATCAAGCCGATTGCCGAGCAAGTGGGCCTGCTCGACAACCTGCGTAACCTTGACCGTACCGTTCGCGATATTGGCCTTCAGGTGTTCATCGTACCGCACCACCGTTGGGAACAAGGCGACTACGAACACTGGGATCACCCGAGCCCCACCCAATGCAAGATCATGCACATGCACCACTTCGCACGGGGTGAATGGGGTGGCGAATGGCACCCCGATTTCGCGCCCAAAGACGGCGACATCGTGGTCCAGGAGCATTGGGGTTCAAGCGGTTTCGCCAACACCGACCTTGATTTTCGCCTCAAGCAGAAAGGCATCACCCACGTGATCATCGTGGGCCTGCTGGCCAATACCTGTATTGAAGCGACCGCCCGCTACGCGCAAGAGCTCGGCTATCACGTCACCCTGGTGCGTGATGCAACGGCGGCCTTCCGGCCAGAAATGATGCATTCCGCCCATGAGCTGAACGGTCCTACGTTCGCCCATTCGATTGTCACGACCGATGAGCTCATCGCCGCCCTGAATCAACAGGAGGCGGCCCAATGAAACTGACGGGACACCTGTTCATCGGTGCCGAAAATGCAGAAGGCACGGAAGGCACAATGAAGGCGCTCAACCCCGCGACGAACCAGTTGATCGAGCCGGATTTCGCCCTGGGTGGCGCGGCGGAAGTCGACCGCGCCGCGACCCTCGCCGACCAGGCGTTTGACGACTACAGCCACACCTCGCTCGCTCGCCGCGCGGCGTTCCTTGAGAGCATTGCCGACAACCTCGACGCCGTGCGCACCGAGCTGGCTGCGCGCGCCGCGCTGGAAACGGGCCTGCCCGAAGCCCAGCTTGAGGGCGAAGCCGCAAAAGCCGCCACCCAGTTCCGTCAGTTTGCCGAGGTCGTGCGCAAAGGGCGTTTCCTCCAGCTTGCCGTCGATCCAGCCCAGCCTGATCGCCAGCCACGTCCACGCATGGACCATCGCCTGCAGAAAATCGCCATCGGCCCGGTGGCGATATTCGGGGCGAGCAACTTTCCGATTGCCTACTCGGTCGCCGGCGGGGACACCGCCTCGGCACTGGCGGCCGGCGCGACGGTCATCCTCAAGGCGCATAACGCGCATCCCGGCGCCTCGGAGATTCAGGCGCGGGCCATTCGCAAGGCGGTGCAAGACTACGGGCTGCCCGAAGGCGTGTTCTCGATGGTGCGCGGCAGCGGCAACGCCATCGGCGAAGCGCTGGTCGATCATCCGAAGGTGCAGGCCGTGACGTTCACTGGCTCGGAGCGTGGCGGCATGGCGTTGTATCGCCGCGCGCAACTTCGTCCCGACCCCATTCCGGTGTTCACCGAGATGACCAGCATCAACCCGACATTTGTCCTGCCCGAGGCGCAGGCCACACGCGGTGCGCAGATCGGTGACGGATTTGTCGAGCGCATGCTGGTCAATGTCGGGCAAGCCTGCCTCAAACCCGCCCTGCTGATCGCAATCGAAGGACCGGGCTTTAAGGCATTGCGCGCCGCGATGGTGAAGCGTGTGGCCGAGGCTCCGGCGCGGGCGATGTTGGCGCCGGGTATTCATGCGTCCTACCTCAACGGCCTCGTCGCCCTGGAAGATGCCGGTGCACAACGCCTGGCCGAAGGCTCGGCGGCCAGCGGATCGTTCGATGGCCAATCGGCGCTGCTCGAAGTCGACGGCCAGCGTTTTCTTGCCGACACGGCGCTTGCGCAAGAAGTCTTCGGCCCAGCGGCCCTGCTGGTGAAGGTCAGGGATGAAGCTGAAATGCTCGCGGTGGCGCGCTCGCTCAAAGGCCAGCTCAGCGCCGCGATGCACCTTGAGGAAGGCGACACCCCGCTGGCGCATCGCTTGCTGCCGATCCTGGAACGGCGCACCGGACGCATCGTCGTCAACGCCTTCGCCCACCCGCAGGAAGTCACGTTTGCCACCGTTCACGGCGGCCCCTTCCCTGCCACTTCGGACAGCCGCTTCACCTCAGTGGGCATGACCTCCATCGAGCGTTTCTTGCGCCCGGTGGCCTACCAGGGCTTTCCGGATGCGCTGCTGCCCGAGCCCCTGCGGCACGGTAACCCGTTGGGACTGCCGCGCAGCGTCGACGGTCAATAAGCGCCTGCACCTGGCTCCCGGCGCGCGTGTTGAAACGGATTGGCAGTTTCGATCAGCAAAACTTGCATTCAGCAACAGTAGGCTAAGCTTCCATCAGCTTATTGCTCATGATGCTCGCTCCTGCAGGTATTGGGTTTTTCTGAAGAGCGTCTGCAACAGCTATTCAGACAGCCCCGAACCCTTCACGCAGGATTGACGTGATGACCGAACCCCTTCTCAGTTTTGAAGCACTCAAGCGCGCCGCGGCCTCCGGCGAAATCGACACCGTCCTGGTCTGCATGGTCGACATGCAAGGTCGATTGGTCGGCAAACGATTCCAGGTCGAATTTTTCATCGACAGCGGCCATGAAGAAACCCACTGCTGCAATTACCTGCTGGCCGATGACATCGACATGGAACCGGTGCCCGGTTATGCCGCGGCCAGCTGGAGCAAAGGCTACGGCGACTTCGTGCTCAAGCCCGACATGTCCACGTTGCGCCGCGTGCCCTGGCTGGAATGCACAGCGCTGGTGCTGTGCGACGTGCTCGATCATCACCATCGGCAAGACCTGCCCCACAGCCCGCGCGCGATCCTGAAAAAACAGATCGAGCGTCTGCGTGCGCGTGGCTACACCGGGATGTTCGCTTCGGAACTGGAGTTCTATCTATTCGACGAGAGCTACGAGGCCATCCACAAGCGCAACTACCACAAGCCGAAAACGGCCGGTCACTACATCGAGGATTACAACATCCTGCAGACCACCCGCGAAGAACCGGTGCTGCGGGCGATTCGAAAAAACCTGCAGGCCTCCGGAATTCCCGTGGAAAACTCCAAGGGTGAATGGGGCCCGGGCCAGGAAGAAATCAACATCCGCTACGCCGATGCCCTGACCATGGCCGACCATCACGTCATCATCAAACATGCCTGCAAAGAGATCGCGCAACTGCAAGGCAAGGCGATCACGTTCATGGCCAAGTGGCGCTATGACGCCGCCGGCTCCAGCAGCCATATCCATAATTCGTTGTGGGACAAGAACGCCAAAAAGCCCTTGTTCTTCGACCCCAAGGCCGAGTTCGGCATGTCGGCGCTGATGCGTTCCTGGGTGGCCGGGCAGCTCAAATACGCGAACGACATCACCTGTTTTCTTGCGCCCTACATCAATTCGTACAAGCGCTTCCAGGCCGGGACCTTCGCCCCGACGCGGGCGGTGTGGAGCCTGGACAACCGCACTGCGGGCTTCCGCTTGTGCGCCGAAGGCAGCAAGTCGATCCGCATCGAATGCCGCATCGGCGGCGCCGACCTCAACCCGTATCTGGCCTTCGCCGCCTTGATCGCGGCTGGCCTGGCCGGTATCGACGAGAAGCTCAGCCTGGCGCCGCCCTTTGAAGGCGATGCCTATGCAGACGAGCATTTGCCTGAAGTGTCGAAAACCCTGCGCGATGCCTGCGCCGCACTCAAGGGCTCGGCGCTGCTACGCGAGGCGTTCGGTGACGACGTGGTCGACCACTACGTGCACACCGCCGAATGGGAGCAGAAAGAGTACGACCGACGGATAACCGACTGGGAACTGCAGCGCGGCTTCGAGCGCTATTGAGACCACCATGACCTCGATGATTGAACTCATTTCACCGGTTGATGGCCGGGTTTATGTGGAGCGTCGCTGTGCCGATGCGGCTCAGGTGAAACAGGCATTGGCGGCTGCCGCAGCCGCCCAGGCCTTGTGGAAACGTCGACCGTTGAGCGAACGCGCCACTTTATGCAACGCCGTGGTGGACGCGATGCTGGCGATGAAGGCCGACATCGTGCCGGAACTGGCCTGGCAGATGGGTCGCCCGATACGTTTCGGCGCCGGCGAGCTGCGCGGTTTCGAAGAGAGGGCCCGGCACATGATCGCGATTGCGCCCGAGGCGCTGGCCGCCATCGAGCCCACGCCCGTTGCCGGTTTTCGCCGGCACATCACCCGGGAGCCGCTGGGGACGGTGCTGGTCATCGCCCCGTGGAATTACCCCTACCTTACGGCGGTGAACACGATCATTCCGGCGTTGATGGCGGGCAACAGCGTCATTCTCAAACACGCCTCGCAAACGCTGTTGGTGGGCGAGCGATTCGCCGAGGCGATGCGTCGCGCGAAAATACCCGAAGGCCTGTTTCAGAACCTGGTGCTCGATCATCAACAGACCGCCGACATCATCGGCTCGGGGCGGGTGCACCAGGTGAATTTCACCGGTTCGGTCGGCGGCGGCAAGGCCATGGAAAGTTCGGCCTCCGGGCGCTTCCTCGGCCTGGGCCTGGAGCTCGGCGGCAAAGACCCGGCGTACGTCCGCGCGGATGCCAACCTGGAACATGCCGTGGAAAACCTGGTGGACGGCAGCTTCTTCAATTCCGGGCAAAGCTGCTGCGCCATCGAACGCATCTATGTCGATCAGAGCCTCTACCCGGCGTTCGTCGAGCGCTTCGTCGACCTGACCCGCCAATACGTGCTGGGCAATCCGCTGGACGAGGCCACAACGCTTGGCCCGTTGGTCACGCCGAGTGCCGCTGATTTCGTGCGTGGGCAAATCGCCGAAGCGCTGATGCAAGGCGCACGGGCATTGATCGACCCCAAGGACTTCCCCGCCGATGCGCCGGGCAGTGCCTACCTCGCACCGCAGGTGTTGGTGGACGTCACCCATCACATGTCCGTGATGCGCGACGAAAGCTTTGGCCCGGTGGTCGGCATCATGCCGGTGGCCGGTGACGCCGAAGCCATCGCCCTGATGAACGACAGCGAGTTCGGGCTCAGCGCGTCGATCTGGACCCAGGACCTGGCCGCAGCCGAACAGCTGGGCAATGAGATCGACACCGGCACCGTGTTTATGAACCGCTGCGATTACCTCGACCCGGCCCTGGCCTGGACCGGGGTGAAGAACAGTGGGCGCGGCGTCACCTTGTCACGGCTCGGCTACGAGCACCTGACCCGCGCCAAATCCTTCCATCTGCGCCACGAGATCTGAGCCATGAGCCTGACTGGAAACTGGAATTACCCCACGAGCATCCGCTTCGGTGTCGGCCGCATCACCGAACTGGCCGAGGTCTGTCGCAGCCAGGGTATCCAGCGACCGTTGCTGGTCACCGACAGTGGCCTGGCGCGGGCGCCGATCACCCTCGCAGCGGTGGACGCGCTGCGTGCCGCGGGCCTTGGCGTGGCGCTGTTCAGCGACCTTAAGCCCAACCCGGTTGAAGCCAACCTGGCCGGCGGGCTCGATGCCTGGCGTGCCGGCAAACACGATGGCGTGGTCGCTTTCGGCGGCGGCAGCGGCCTGGACATGGGCAAGCTCATCGCTTTTATGAGCGGCCAGACCCGGCCGGTCTGGGATTTCGAAGACATCGGCGACTACTGGACCCGTGCCGACGAGAGCGCCATTGCCCCGGTCATCGCGGTCCCCACCACTGCCGGCACGGGCTCCGAGGTCGGTCGTGCGGCGGTGATCATCGATGAGCGCACGCACACCAAACGCATCATTTTCCACCCGAAAATGATGCCGCGCGTGGTCATCAGCGACCCGACCCTCAGCGTCGGGATGCCGGCAAAAATCACCGCCGGCACGGGCATGGACGCATTGGCGCATTGCCTTGAGGCGTACTGCGCCCCCGGTTTTCACCCCTTGGCCGATGGCATCGCCGTGGAAGGCATGCGCCTGGTGGCCAGCGCCCTGGTGCGCGCCGTCCACACCCCGTCCGACCTGGATGCCCGCGGGCAAATGCTCGCGGCCGCGGCGATGGGCGCCACCGCGTTCCAGAAAGGCCTGGGCGGAATGCACGCCCTCGCCCATCCCATTGGCGCGCTGTACGACACCCATCACGGCATGACCAACGCCACCTTGATGCCCTACGTCTTGAAGTTCAATCGCGCGGCCATCGAAGAACGCATCACGCGTCTGGCGGCTTATTTGCGGCTGCCCTCCCCGGGCTTCGACAGTTTCCTGGCCTTCGTCCTCAAGTTGCGCAAAGACATCGCCGTGCCTCATACGTTATTCGAGCTGGGGGTGGATGACCGGCAAGCCGACCTGATCGCGGACATGGCGATTGTCGATCCCTCGGCCGGCGGCAATCCGCTGCCGTTGACACGCGCCGGCGCGGCAGACATTTTCGACGCGGCCTTTCACGGCCGACTCTGATTTCAATGCAGTCAGTGGTATCGGTTGGAAACAGGAGCAGTACGACAAGGTGTTGAAAGCCAGCCCATTGCGCAGTCGCCAGTGGATTGAATCAAACCTGAAGGGGTACACACGAATGAACCCAGCAAGCCAGCCCGGCACCGAGGCGCACGACGATGACGTCAAGGTGCTGCACAGCATGGGCTACGCCCAGCAGCTGTCACGACGAATGGGCGTTTTCTCCAATTTCGCGATTTCCTTTTCGATCATCTGCATTCTCTCGGGGGGCATCAACTCACTGGCCCAGGGCACCTCAGGCTCAGGGGGGGCCGCCATCGGGATCGGCTGGCCCATCGGCTGCCTGATCTCAGGGGTGTTCGCCATGGCCATGGCCCAGATTTCCTCGGCCTACCCCACCGCTGGCGGGCTGTATCACTGGGGCTCGATTCTCGGCAACCGCTTCACCGGCTGGCTGACCGCCTGGTTCAATCTGCTCGGCTTGGTCACCGTGCTCGGCGCAATCAACGTCGGCACCTATTACTTCTTTTTCGGCGCCTTCGGACCGGCGCTGGGCATGGAGGACACGACCACGGTCCGGGTGATTTTCCTGGCGATCCTCACGGGTATCCAGGCCTTGTGTAACCACCTGGGCATCGGCCTGACGGCGAAGCTCACCGACTTCTCGGGTTACCTGATTTTCGCCACCGCGCTCGCGCTGACCGTCGTCTGCCTGATCTCGGCCCCCAGCTATGAATTCGCCCGGTTGTGGACCTTCGGCAACTATTCTGGCGAAGCCGGCGGCAGCGTCTGGCCGCAGGTCTCGAACAGTTGGGTGTTCATGCTCGGCCTGTTGCTGCCGATCTACACCATCACCGGTTATGACGCCTCCGCGCACACCTCCGAGGAGACCCGCAACGCGGCGATGTCGGTGCCCCGGGGCATGGTGATGTCGGTGGTGTGGTCGTTGCTGTTCGGCTGGGTGATGCTGAGTTCGTTCGTGCTGATGCTGCCCAACATGGACGCCGCCGCGAAACAGGGCTGGAACGTGTTCTTCTGGGCCATGGACAGCCAGGTGAACCCGAGTGTGAAAGTGGCGCTTTACGTGGCGATTTTCATCTCGCAGTTTCTCTGCGGGCTGGCGACGGTGACCTCGGTGTCGCGGATGATTTTTGCGTTTTCCCGTGACGGCGGCCTGCCCTGCTCGAAAGCGCTGGCTTCGGTCTCGCCAACCTATCGCAGCCCGGTGGCAGCGATCTGGACCGGTGCCACGCTGGCGGTGCTGTTCGACTGGGGATCGTCGGTGATTTCGATCGGCGCCACGCCGGTCTACACCATCGTGGTCTCCTGCACGGTGATCTTCCTGTTCTTCTCGTTCATCATTCCCATCGTGCTTGGCCTGTTCACCTACGGCACATCGAAATGGCCGACCATGGGGCCCTGGAACATGGGGCGCGGCTTGTACTCGTTGTTCGCCATTCTGTCGGTGCTCTCGATGGTGATCATCTTCGTCATCGGCATCCAGCCACCGAACGATTGGGCGCTGTACATCACCATCGGCTTCCTGGTGCTGACGGCCATCGTCTGGTTCGGTTTCGAGGCCCGACGCTTCCAGGGCCCGCCGACGGGTGACTTGATCGTCAAGCGCCAGGCGGACATCGCAGCGGCTGAGGCGGCGTTGAACAAGCGGGCGGGTAACTGATTCCGCCAGCCATAAATAAGGGGGTGCCGAACGCGCCCCTTGTAGCAGCTGGCGAAGCCTGCGTTCGGCTGCGAAGCAGTCGTAAAATCAGGCAACGCGGTTTGTCAGGAGAACCGCATGCTCAGTTTCTACGACTGCTGCGCAGCCGGACGCAGGCTTCGCCAGCTGCTACGTACGGTGTTATGGCTTGACTGATCGGTTTGAGTACCAGGCAACGCCGTCGGCATCTTCCGTCACGACCACGCTTCCGCGTTCGACCAGATAATTGAGATTGGCCAGGCTTTCGCCCGTCGCCAGTGACAGCAAGTCGCCTTTTATCTTTTTGGAAAACAGCGCGGGAAACACGTCGACGGCACGCTTGGGCCCTTCGACCAATAGCACCTGAAGTCGATCCAGCGCACGACGGTGGCTGCTGTCCAGATGGTCCAGTCGCGCATGCAAGCGGAGAAACGGATCGTCATGGGCCGGCAGCACCAGCACGTCGTCGGGCACCCGTTGTTTTAGATTGGCCACCGACTGCAACCAATCATCGAGCGGGTCTGCCCGTGGCTCGGTGGCCTGCACCGACACGTTGGAGGAGATGCGCGGCAAGACTTGATCGCCGGAAATCAACAGCTTCAATTCAGGGCAGTAGAAACAGGCGTGCTCGGGCGAATGCCCGGCCCCGACGATCACTTGCCATTGCTGTTCGCCAATCTGCAGGGTCTGACCGTCGCGCAAACGTCGGTAGCTGGAGGGCAGCGGATAGATCATTTTTGCAAAACCGCCAAAACGTGTGCGGTATCGATCCAGTGCCCCGTCGTCCCAGCCGGCGCGACGGTAGAAATCGAGATGGCCGACGGGCGCCTCGCGGCCGAGATCGGCAGCCTGCGTTCGACAGGTCATGTATTCACCGAGGGTCATCCACAACTCGCAGGCGTATTCAGTGGTCAACCACCCCGCCATGCCGACGTGATCGGGATGCAAATGGGTCACCAATACAGCGCTGGGGCCCTGTGGGCCGAGCGCACCCGTGGCGCTGAAAAGTGTGCGCCAGGCTTGCACCGTTTCCGGCGTGTGCATGCCGGTATCGAAAATCGCCCAGCCCTGTTTATCGCGCACAGCCCACAGGTTGATGTGCGACAGCGCGAGCGGCAAGGGCATGCGCAGCCAGAAAACGCCCGGGGCAATCTCCCTGGCCAGACCCGGTGCGGGGGGTTCGCCGCAAGGGTAAACCAGCGGTATTCGCGCGGGTTGGCCTTCAATCTGATCGGGTGAATACAACGATGCCCCGGTTTCGTTTTCTTCGTGCATGAACAATGCCCTTGTTCAATTGTGCATCGGTTTACAAAGCGGCCTGCAATTCAGGCACCGCTTCGAACAGGTTAGCCACCAGACCGTAATCCGCGACCTGGAAGATCGGCGCTTCTTCATCCTTGTTGATTGCGACGATCACCTTGGAGTCTTTCATGCCGGCCAGAGGCTGGATAGCCCCGGAGATACCGACGGCGGATGTACAGCTGCGGCGCGACGATCTTGCCGGTCTGACACGGGCAGTCACCCTCTTCTGCTGAAAAATCTGCGCCTCCATTTTAATTTCCCTATCCCCACTGACGCATAACTGTAGGAGCGAGCTTGCTCGCGATGATCGTTAACGAATACGCGTACTTCCCGAATATGCGCGGTGTTCCGAAGTCCATCGCGAGCAAGCTCGCTCCTACAGAGAACAGTGTGCAGCGATTGTTTTCGCCGACGCCGGCAATGGCGGCTAAGGCGGATCGAGTCGATCCAGCGCCCGGTTCACCGCCAGCTCGCCCAGCATGATGACTTGCGCGATCCCCAACAGCGTATTGCGGCTGGGACCCTCCATGTGGTCCGCCAGGTCCATGGTCATGACATTGGCCGAGGCCAGCGACTCGCAGGCGTGGGCCAGCAGGGTTTCGGTGTCGAGGTCCGGGTTGACGATGAACATGGTGCCGGGCGTGCGGGGTGTGGCGTTGATGTCGGCGGCGGAAGGGAAATGGAAATCGAGGGCGCGCTCGGCGGCGTCGTTGAGTTTTTTGGAATCGAGGGCGTCGTAGGGGGATGTTGGATCGGTGTCTGGTGGGTTGGGGGTTGGTTTGATCATAGATAGAACTCCAGTACTAGAAATAGGAGCCATCACTTTCGCTACCAAACGAAGGGTGGTGGCCATGCACAGGTTGGTAGACCGGAGTACTGGAACCGGCGCCCCCGAAGGGACCCTGCGCATAGCCACCATAATGTAGAGACCTTAATAGTCATCTGCAGAAGGGGCGCTGCGCGCCGTACTCCGGGCTACCAAACCCCATCGCTGTTTTTCAGCGACAGGCAAACGATAAGGCCCCGGCCATAGGCGCACAAGCCGGCGGATTCTGTCTTAACCGTAGGCAATGACGCAAGGTCATGTAGCTTTCAGGAAGTAATCTTCAGCCCCCTTAAACACGCACATTAAACATGTGAGTTTTCCGACTGCGCACACCTCGGAAATGATGACCCTATTGAAAAAAACGACGAATTATCCGACACCTTTTTAAGGTTGGCCGTCGGAAGCACAACGTATAGCGTGTTGCTCAGACAAAAACTTAGCCCGGCTGGCTTGGCTACATGCGGCGAGGACGGATCGATTTCAGGGTGCGTGCGCTAGCCAAACTCAATCACCCTGCCTGCGACATTTGGCGCTATAATTACGACAAATGTCGCAGGAGGTAATCGATATGTCCGTAACGAAGCAAGCAGATAAGCCAACCGTCAAATTCACAGGAAAAGCAGTCGTCGTGACGGAGAACCAAAGCGTCACCCGAAAGCCGACTGAAGTGCTGTTAAATGGCCGCAAAGGTGATACGCGTATGTTGATCATCCGATACACACAGGAAGGCTTCGACCTGAACGACGTCAGGGACATGCTTTCCAGTTCAAAACTGTACATGGAACATGGCCTTCTTGAGCGCATCACCGGGAAATCAATCAGAACGGTTCAGCGCTTGGCGAAGGAGACTGAGCCGGTACGACTTAACCAGCAGCAAAGCACCATCGCCTTCCAGTATGCGCAGACACTGGAGCACTCCATCAACGTGTTTGGTGATCAGCAATTGGCTGAAGACTGGTTGAAAAAACCCTGCAAATACCTGGACGGTCATATCCCGCTGGAGTTGATCGACAACTCGTTTGGCTTCCAAGTGGTAGAGGACTATTTGACCCGGATTGAACACGGGGTCTATCAATGAATCCTTTGCCATGGGATGGGGCATGGCACGCATGGCGCCTTGATCGTGAGGTATTCAAGGACACGTGGAACAGTGGAGCCGGGGCGCAGCAATCCGGCGGTCGATGGAACCCTCCCGGCCGCCGAGTTATTTATGCCTCCGCCGATCCGTCCACTGCCATATTAGAAGTCGCTGCCCACGTAGGCTTCGATACTCTCGACAGGGTGCCTCATGTCCTGACGTGCTTCGAAGTGCTTGACTCGGACCTCATCAAAGTCGTCCAGCCTGAAGATATGCCGAACCCGAACTGGTTCATCGCCTCTCAAACCTCGCCCAATCAGCAGCAGTTTTCTGATGAGTTGTTGGCCCAACATCCCTTCGTTCTGATCCCTTCCGTGGTTACCCGTCATTCCTGGAATTTACTGGTGAGCTGCGACTTGGCGATAGATCATTTCAAGCTAGTCTCACAGGAGCGCTTTGGTCTGGACACTCGGCTGATCAAGAACACCTGAGTTTCGCCTAGCGTATTTGCCTGACATCCAGCTGAAACGACAAGTCGGCTACTGTTTTTCAACTGCACCCACCGATCATGGAATGCTCTATGACGACGAAAATGCCAACCGACACCCCGTCCCCCGAACCACAATCCATCTGCAGCCCCATCACCAGCAGTGCGATTTTCATCGTCGCCACATTAAAGCCTGCCAGTGAAGCGGCCGAAAAGGTCCGGGATTGGTGCGCTGACATTGCCGCCCTCACCCGCTCGGTGGGCAAACGGGTGCCCAGCGGGAATTTGTCGTGTGTCGTGGGATTTGGCTCCACCGCTTGGGACACGTTGTTCGGCAGCCCGAGGCCCGTGTCGTTGCACACGTTTCGGGAATTTGGCGCAGTGGGACGTCAAGCCATTTCGACACCTGGCGATATTCTGCTGCACATCCGCGCCGATCAGATGGACCTCTGTTTCGAATTGGCCACGCAACTGCTTGCCTCGCTGGGCGACGCGATTACGGTGGTGGATGAAGTGCAGGGTTTTCGCTATTTCGACATGCGCAGCATCATCGGTTTTGTCGATGGCACGGAAAACCCGGTCGGGCGCAAGGCTGTGGATTTCACAGCCGTAGGCGATGAAGACCAACCCTTTGCAGGCGGCAGTTATGTGCTGGTGCAAAAGTACCTGCACAACATGAATGCGTGGAACGCGTTGTCCGTCGAGGCGCAGGAACGGATTATCGGGCGAACCAAGCTGTCCGATATCGAACTCGATGACGCGGTCAAACCCACCTCTTCGCACAGTGCCTTGACGACCATCACCCATAATGGCCAAGAGGTGAAAATCCTGCGCGACAACATGCCCTTCGGCCGCCCGGGCGCCGGTGAGTTTGGCACTTACTTCATCGGGTATGCACGCTCGCCCGACCCACTTGAACTGATGCTCGAGAACATGTTTGTCGGCAGGCCACCGGGCAACTATGACCGCTTGCTGGATTTCAGCACGGCGGTCACGGGCGGCCTGTTCTTTGTTCCCTCCTCAGACTTGCTGGAACAGCTGGCTGACAGGGCGTCTTAGAATTCATCGAAGTCAAATTACAACCTAAAGCGATTTTTCAGCAGCGCGCCGTCCTGCTACGCTTTTAATTCGCGAATAGAATCGGGCGACAGCCCTGAATGTGTTCTTTTTGATTGCCGAGGTTGCGGAATGTGAAAGGCCAATTGGTGAGTGCCGCCGTCACCATAACGGTGATGACTATGGCCACGTATGGGTTTGTGGAATGGCGCGCTGTCGAGAGCGAACGCCAGGTGGCGGTGTGCAAGGCCGCACAGGAACACCGCGAAGCGCTGGACGTTCGGGCACGAGCCATGGCGGCCGGGCTGACTGTGGATGCGTACGCTGAAGCCGAGACGGCACAAGTCGGCAAATTGGTCCAGGACCTGGACACCGCCAAAAATGATGCCGAGGTTGAAGCCGTCATAGACGCACACGCGGCCGAGTTGCAGGCGGAGGATGCCGCCGCCGATGCAGAACTGAAAAATCAGAAGAGCCAGATGTTCCTCGATCAGAAGCTCATCAAGCAAAAGATCACCACCGATACCAAGCAGGAAGTTGAACGCGCTGCAAAAGCCGTCTCTGATGCCTGCAGTTAGTGAAGTCGCCTTTCGTTTGGCGGGCGCTACGCTACACTTTCCCGTTTCCTTCGCGGCACCTGCACGACGAACCCCTGTCTTTTGATCTGGAGTCTCCGATGAGCGATAGCAACGAACTCACGACTTTCACCGGCTGGGCCGCAACGGCCGCCGGCGCCCCGCTGGAGCGCTACAGCTACGATCCCGGCCCGCTCGGGGAAGAAGAGGTGGAAGTTGCCGTGGAATACTGCGGCGTCTGCCATTCCGACCAGTCGCTGATCGATAACGACTGGGGAATCAGCCAATACCCGTTTATCCCCGGCCATGAAGTGGTGGGTAGCATCGTCCGGGTGGGCGCGCAGGTACGCGGGCTTGAAGTGGGGCAACGAGTGGGCATCGGCTGGTACAAGGGCAGTTGCATGCATTGTTCCTCGTGCATGGGCGGTTCCCACCACCTGTGCGGCACGGCGAAACCCACCATCATCGGCAGCAACGGCGGTTTCGCCGACCGCCTGCGATCGCACTGGGCCTGGGCCCTGCCCATACCGGCAAGCCTCGACCCGGCAATGGCCGGGCCACTGTTCTGCGCAGGTTCTACGGTGTTCAACCCGCTAGTACAGTTCGACATCAAACCCACGGACCGGGTCGGTGTCGTGGGCATCGGCGGTCTCGGCCACTTGGCGCTGCGCTTCCTCAACGCGTGGGGATGCGAAGTCACGGCCTTTACGTCGTCGTTGAGCAAGCAGGATGAAGCCAAGCGCCTGGGCGCACACAACGTCGTCGCGTCCACCGACAGCGATGCGTTGAAAGCCATCGCCGGCACTTTGGATTTTCTGCTGGTCACCGCCAACGCCAACCTCGACTGGACGGCCATGCTCGGCACCCTGCGCGGCAAGGGTCGCCTGCATTTTGTAGGCGTCGTGCCCGGTGCTATTCCGGTGCACGTGTTCGATCTGATCCCCCAACAGAAAAGCCTGTCCGCCTCGCCGGTCGGCTCACCCGGCACGACGGCGACCATGCTGGAATTCTGCGCACGCCATCAGATTTTGCCGCAGGTCGAGTTGTTTCCCATGAGCCGGGTCAACGAAGCCATCGACCACCTGCGCAGCGGCAAGGCGCGCTACCGCGTCGTGCTCGACGCCAGCAAATGACGGTGTAAATAGCCGGTTGCCGCAGACGGCAATCAGGCACTTAGCTGCCCTGATTGCCGCAGTCTGCCAACTTGCTGTAATCCAGCACTTTGCGGGTACCGCTGGAGTCAAGGTAGGTCATGCGGGCATTGACGATCCCGCAATTCGCGCTGCTATCCTCTACGGTAGAAATCACCTGTTTGATGTCCAGATGCGCATTAGCGTGCGTCTGCGGCTGGCTCTGGGCATCGGCGTGGGCAGAAAAAGCGGCAACGTTCAGCAGTGCGAAGAAGCTGGCGGCAATGAGTCGGGTGCGGTTCATGGTGGTGTCCTCGGGATTGAATGAGGCAAGTTGTCTTGCCTCGATGGAAGCCATTTAATCGGCCCGAGGTATCTGCGATGTGTCGTAAAACCAAGGCAATCAAGGCGTAACGTGTCCTGGATCGCAACAGATACAGTGCGATACATTTCAAGACACCTGACAAGAGGCTTGAGTGATGGACCATGTGAACCACATCCTGATTGTCGACGACGACCGCGAGATCCGCGAACTGGTCGGCAATTACCTGAAGAAGAACGGACTGCGCACAACGGTGGTCGCCGATGGCCGACAGATGCGCAGCTTCCTCGAAGCCAATACCGTGGACCTGATCGTGCTCGACATCATGATGCCGGGCGACGATGGCCTGGTGTTGTGCCGCGAATTGCGCTCGGGCAAACATAAGGCCACGCCGATCCTGATGCTCACGGCGCGCAATGACGAAACCGACCGCATCCTCGGCCTGGAAATGGGCGCCGACGACTACCTGACCAAACCCTTTGCCGCCCGCGAACTCCTGGCACGGATCAACGCCGTACTGCGCCGCACCCGAATGCTGCCGCCCAATCTGCTGATCACCGAAAGTGGCCGGCTGCTCGGGTTTGGCCGTTGGCGCCTGGATACCACTGCCCGCCATTTGCTGGACGAAGACGGCACGATGGTCGCCCTCAGCGGCGCCGAATACCGATTGCTGCGGGTGTTCCTCGATCACCCGCAACGGGTGCTCAGCCGCGACCAGTTGCTCAACCTGACCCAGGGCCGCGACTCCGACCTGTTCGACCGCTCCATCGATTTGCTGGTGAGTCGCCTGCGTCAACGGCTGATGGACGACTCGCGCGAACCGACCTATATCAAGACCGTGCGCAGCGAAGGCTATGTGTTTTCTTATCCTGTTGAATTGCTCGGCGAACAGGCCTGACGGTTTGCCGAGCGATGCCAAGTCACTGATCGGATAAATTTCAGCGCGCCCGGTTATCGGACTAACCTTCGCCTGAGTGCTGCGAAATTGCACATCACTATGCAATTTCACAGCACTCATATCCCTATACCCCAATGTTTCCTGGCCTTTTAGTTGGCATGCGATATGCCGCTGTCTTTGACCGCCTGCGATTCAGTCAGGTACCTACAAGCCAAAATCGAGCCGATCCACCCATGGATATCCTGAATTTACTGGCCAATAAAGCGCAGCCCCTATCCAGCACCCTGAGTGCCGACGGACACCTCGTCAGTCTGTCCGCCAGCCTGAGCGATGAACTGGGCTATGCGCCGGAGGCACTGCTGAATCAGCCGATCGAACGTATCTACAGCGTCGAGTCGCTGCGCACGTTGCAGTTGCTGTTCGCCAATCCCCCTGCCGACGAGCAGGTCCACAGCCTGGAACTGACGCTGATTCGCCACAACGGTGGTCTGTTGCAGGTGGTCGCCTGCGGCTTGCTGGAATGGCGTTCGGTGCAACCGGCGCGCCTGCACTTGCTGAAAATCCCCCTCGGCGTGCTCGGTCATCGGCTGCGGGAAATGCACAACGCCAATGAGGTGATGAGCCAGATGCTGCAGAGCGCCAAGGTCGCGTACTGGTGCATCGAGTTCGCCGAGGCGGTGAACATCAACAACTCCCCGGATGAAATCGTCCGTCAGGTGTTCGAAAACGATTCGCACTGGCGCTTGTGCAACCGCGCCATGGCCGAGGTGTACGAGATGCCCTCGGACGTCGATTTCAACCAGCAACCGGTGCGCCTTTACTGGCCACGCAGCCCGGCCAACGAAGAGTTCGTGCGGCGCCTGATCGAGGCCGGGTTCAGCGTCGATTGCGCGCTGTCGGTGGATCGCCGGCACGATGGCTCGCCGGCCTACGTCGAAAACGATGTGCGCGCGACCATCGTCAATGGGCACTTGTTGCGCATGTGGGGCAGCATCCGCGACGTCAGTCAGGAGCTGCGCATGCAGCACGATGCCGAGCAGCGCATCGACGCCCTGCGCCGGGTGTTTGATGCGGTGCCTGACGCGGTGCTGGTAATCGATGAACACTTGCAACCGCAATGGCGCAATGCGGCGTTCGAAGAAACCTTTGGCATCACCCATGGCGCCGGAATTGCCCGCTTGCTGCTGGATAATGCCCTGCCGGAACGCACCTGGCGCAGCCTGCCGCTGCCGGACCTGAGCGGTCGCAGTTTGAATTTCAACGTACATTGCTCGCGCATCCTGATTGGTGAAGGCGTGGCCTGGCGCGTTGCGGTGTTTCGCCAAAGCCACGGCCTGCGCCATGCCGAAGAGTTGCACCCATGAACGACAAGAACCTGCCGCCCACGGTGCAGATGGGCATGCGCTCGTCGGTCAACGTCAGCAGCGAAGGCCTGGGCGCCTTGCTGGAAACACCGGCGCTGCATGCCTTGCTCGACAGTTTCAGCGAAGCGTTGATCGTGACGGATGGCGAAGGTCGGGTGCGCTTTATCAACCTCGCCGCCGAGCGCGTCAATCGACTCTCCAAGCAGCAAGCGGTCGGGCTGTTCGACAGTGATTTCTTCCAGCGTTCGGCCCTGAATTACGACGACCTGCAAGCGGCACTGAATCGCGGTGGCAACAGCGCCCTGACCCGCTCGCGTGAAGGCCGGGTCCTGCTCAGCAGCACTCACGCCATCCCCACCGGGGCCTACGAAAAACCGTTCAGGATGTTGACCCAGAAAGACTTCGACGGCAGCCAGCCGCAGCGTCGAGCGTCGCTGGGCAATCGCCCCCCGGAGCCGCAAGGCCTGCGCGATCCCCAGGACAGCGCCCTGCACCTGTCCCCCCAGTTATCGGCCATCGCCGACACCGGCGTGCGCGCGTTTCGACGGCGTGCGCGGTTACTGCTGCTCGGCGAACCGGGGGTCGGCAAGACCGCCATTGCCCGGCATATCCATCGCGCGGCCGGTTGGGGCGATCGCCCGTTCATTCACGTCAACTGCGGGAGCATTCCGGAAAGCCTGTTCGAGTCGGAGATGTTCGGTTATGAGCGCGGCGCCTTTACCGGTGCACTGCAGGGCGGCAAGCAAGGCTACATCGAGGCCGCATCGGGCGGGACTTTGTTCCTCGATGAGATCGGCGAGATACCGCTGCACGTTCAGGCCAAGCTGCTGAAATTTCTCGAAGACAGCACCATTCAGTCGGTCGGTTCGCCGTTGAGCAAAACGGTGCAGGTGCAAGTCATTGCCGCCACCAACAAGGACCTGCGACACCTGGTGAGCATCGGCGAGTTCCGCGCGGATCTCTACTATCGCCTGGCGGTGCTGCCGGTGGAAATTCCGCCGTTGCGTCAGCACCGGGATGACTTGCCGTTTCTCATCGACATCCTGCTGAGCCGCATCAACGGTGATCGCGAGCCGTCGCTGAGCCTGTCTGCCGATTGCCGCAAACGGCTGCTGGGCTATGACTATCCGGGCAATATCCGCGAGTTGGTGAACATCTTCGAACGCCTGGCGGTGCTCGCCGACGATGAAGCGCAAGCGCATCATTTGCCGGCCGAACTGCTTGAGCCTGCGCGCCATCAGCTACGCGTGAGCCCGACGGTGGTGGACAGTGAAACCGAAGAAGACCCGGAGCAGAACCTCAAGCTCCAGGTGCAGCAGTTCGAACGCCAGGTGATTCTCAGGGCCGTGGATGTGTGTGGCAGCAAACGCAAGGCGGCGGTGCACCTGGGGATCGACATCGGCACGTTGATTCGCAAGCTGCAGCGCGACTGATCCACCCGCAAAACACAAAACCCTGTAGGAGCGAGCCTGCTCGCGATAGCGGTATGACAGTCACATCAATGCTGACTGCCAGACCGCTATCGCG
>NZ_RWIN01000079.1 GCF_009761815.1 Pseudomonas sp. PB120 | reverse complement strand
CCTCGCTTTGCTTTTGATCGAGGCGCCCCGTTAAACCACGATGGCCGAACGCAGGCATTGCGCAGTGGGCAACCCGGCATGGATGCCGGGTTAGCCGCCCCCGGCCATGGATGGCCGATGGCGGCGGCCCACGGAGCAATGCCGGAGTGAGGGCATGCCGAGCCCTAGCGAGGCACCAAGTGGTGGGGCAAGAGCGTTTGGTTACTTTGCGCTTTTCAAAGTGACCCGCTGTAAGAGCGGAACCAATATCCGCCATGACAAAAACAACGGATATGCCCCCTCCAAAAAAACGCAACTACGCCAAAATCAACTCCCCCAAACACGCTGCGCCGCAGGCGCCTCGCCCAGCAACTCAGCCACCACCGCACCAATTTCCTCAACCCGCCACAACGCTCCCTTGTCACGGGTCACGCCCGTGCGCCAGCCGTCGCCAAGGGAGATCCGCCCCCCCTGGCTCTCAAAGATCTGCCCTGTGACACCGGCCGATTCCGCGCTGCCCAGCCACACCACCAACGGCGCCACATTCTCCGGAGCCCAGGCATCAAAACTGCCATCCTCAGGCTTCTTCACCACATCCGGCATGGCACTTTCAGTCATCGACGTCCGCGCCGCCGGAGCCAACGCATTGGCCGTAATCCCGTACCGCGCCAGCTCAGCCGCCTGCACCAGCGTCAACGCCGCAATCCCGCCCTTCGCTGCGGAGTAATTGGATTGCCCCACCGACCCCTGCAGCCCGGCACCCGAACTGGTGTTGATGATGCGACCATCAACCGGCGTACCCGCCTTGGCCAGATCCCGCCAGCGCCGCCCCAACAAATTAGCCAGGCAATAATGCCCCTTGAGATGCACGCGCATGACCATGTCCCAGTCCTCTTCACTGAGGCTGATGAACATGCGGTCGCGCAAAACCCCGGCATTGTTGACCAGCACATGCACTTCGCCGAACGCCGCCAGCGCCGCCTCGACAATGCGCTCGGCGGTCGCCAGGGTGGTGATGTCGTCACTGTTGGCGATGGCCTGGCCACCGCTGGCGCGGATTTCGCCCGCGACGTCTTGTGCCGCGTCGGCGCGAATATCGTTGATCACCACGTTGGCGCCCGCGGCCGCGAATGCCAGCGCATAAGCGCGACCGAGTCCGCCGCCGGCCCCGGTGATGATCACGGTGCGGCCTGAACAAATAGCCATGTCTGACTCCTTAAACTGCGTGACCGCACGCCCGTCGGGCGGCGGTACGAATGGGAAAAATTAGAGGCGTTCGATGATCGTGACGTTGGCCTGGCCGCCGCCTTCGCACATGGTTTGCAGGCCATACCGGCCACCGCTGCATTCCAGTTCGTTCAACAGCGTGGTCATCAACCGGGCGCCGGTGGCACCCAGCGGGTGGCCGAGGGCGATGGCGCCGCCGTTGACGTTGGTGCGCGCCGGGTCGTAGTCGAGTTCCTTGGCCCAGGCCATGACCACCGACGCAAAGGCTTCGTTGATTTCTACCCGGTCGATGTCGCTCATGCGCAGGCCGGTTTTTTCCAGGGCCCGGCGAGTCGCGGCAATAGGCGCGGTCAGATGCCAAATCGGGTCATCGCCCAGCACCGTGAGGTGATGGATGCGCGCCCGTGGCGTCAGGTCGTAGCGCTTGAGGGCCGCTTCGGACACCACCAGTAACGCCGCCGAGGCGTCGCACGTCTGGCTTGAAACGGCGGCGGTGATCGAAGGGAACTGTGGGTCCACGGGCTGCAGCTCGGCCATTTTGGCGAGGCTGGTCAGGCGCGGCGTTTCGTCCACGCGCAGGCCGTTGCACGCGACGATTTCCCGGGCGAAACGCCCGCTCTCGATGGCGGCCAGGGCTCGACTGTGGCTTTGCAGGGCAAAGGCTTCCATCTGCTCGCGGCTGATGCCCCAATGATCGGCGATGCGCTGCGCGGCGTAGAACTGGTTGACCGGCTGATTGCCAAACCGTGCGCGCCAGCCTTCACTGCCGGAAAACGGATCGGGGAAACCCAGCGGCTGCCCGGCCAGCATCGCCGAGGAAATCGGGATGCGGGTCATGGTTTGCACGCCGCCCACGGCGATCACGTCCTGGGTGCCACTCATCACGGCCTGCGCCGCAAAATGCAGGGCCTGTTGCGACGAACCGCACTGGCGATCAATCGTGGTGCCGGGCACATTCAGCGGCAAACCGGCAGCGAGCCAACTGGTGCGGGCAATGTCACCGGCCTGGGAGCCGATGGTGTCGACGCAACCGAAGATCACGTCGTCATAGTCTTCGCCGGGAATGGCGTTGCGTTCCACCAGCGCCTTGAGCACCTGGGCGCCCAGGTCAATCGCGTGGACTTCGCTCAACGCGCCTTTGCGCTTGCCGGTCGGGCTGCGCAGTGCATCAACAATATAAGCCTCTGGCATGACTCACTCCTCGAAAGTATGGCCCGGGCCCAGGCGGGCGCCGTCGGCGAACAGGTAGTCGCTGACACGGGTTTTATGGAAGGCGCGATCACCCCACGACGAATCGAGCGCCCAGGCGCGCTTCATGAACATCTGCAGGTCGACTTCCCAGGTGTAACCCATGGCGCCATGCACCTGAATGCCCTTGCGCGCGGCGATCCAGCTGGCCTCGCAGCAGGCCAGCCGGGCCTGGGACACCCAGACGCTGGCGTTGGCATCGCCCTGTGCCAGGCCGTGGGCGGCGCGGTACAGCACCGGTTTGGCTTGCTCGATGTGGCGCGCGACATCGGCCAGGTGATGCTTGACGGCCTGGAAGCTGCCAATCGGTTTGCCGAACTGTTTGCGCTGCGCAACGTAGTCCACCGACAAATCGAGCATGCGTTGCGCGAGCCCGAGCAGTTGCCCGGCCACCGACAACGCGCCACGGTCGAGCAGTCGTGCCTGCACGTCACGGCCCAGTACGCCGCTGGCCACGCAAGTAGCTGGTGTCGGATTCCAGGTCACTCGACCCAGGCGCCTGGACGCGTCGATGCTCGGCTGATGCACCACATCCACCTGAGAACGCGGAACGATATGAACGTCGTCGCCGTCGACCAGGATCAGCACTTCGGCCAGTTGTGCATCGCTGACCAGCGGGTTGACCGGATGGTTGATGGCGATGCGCAAGGTGCCTTCGGCGATTCGCGGCAACAGGCTGCTGCGTGCCGGGTGCCCGCTCGCCAGGCTGGCCAGCAGGCCTGTCGCGACGTAAGCGGTGTCGGCCAGGGAATCCGGAATCGCGTAATAGCCCAGCTCCTGGGTCATCAAGGACCAGGCCACATCGTCCATGCCCAAACCGCCTTCGGCTTCGGGTACCGACAACGCGGTCAGGCCCTGGGCGGCGATCTTGTTACGCAGGTCCGGTGAACGACCGACGTCGGTTTCCCAGATTTCCCGGAGCATCTCCGGGGCAGCTTCGGTCATCAGGAAACGACTGATGGCTTCGCGAAACGTCAGCTGGTCATCGGTAAAAGTGAAGTCCATGGCCCGTTCCTTATTTCGGCAAGCCGAGCATCCGCTCGGCAATGATGTTGCGCTGGATTTCGTTGGTCCCGGCGTAGATCGGCCCGGACTGGGCGAACAGAAAACCCTCCAGCCAGCCGGCCGCATCGCTCTCCACAGGCGGCAGCAGCTCGGCGCGGCTACCCAGAATGCGCATCGCGGTTTCGTGCATTTTCAGGTCGAGCTCCGACCAGATGATCTTGTTGATGCTCGACTCCGCACCGATCTGCTCGCCCCGGCTGAGCCGGCCGACCGTGTAATACGCCGACAAAGCGTAAGCCTCGGCGCCCATCCAGGTTTCCAGCACGGCGTCACGCAGGCTCGGGTCGCGGTCGGCGCTTTCGCGATTGGCCTTGTAGAGTTCCACCAACTTGCGCGCGGTGGCCTGGAAGCGTGCGGGTGAGCGCAGCAACAGCCCGCGCTCAAAACCGGCGGTGGCCATTGCCACATGCCAGCCCTGCCCTTCGGCGCCGATGCGGTTGGCCACCGGCACGCGCACGTCGTCGAAAAACACTTCGGCAAACGCGTCCTTGCCATTGAGCGCCTTGATCGGGCGAATGGTCACACCCGGCGCATTCAGCGGCACCATCACGAACGACAGCCCGTGGTGGCGGCTCGAGCCCGGTTCGCTGCGGAACAGGCCAAACAGCCAGTCGGCAAAGATTGCCCGGGTTGACCAGGTCTTCTGGCCGTTGATCACGTAATGATCGCCGTCGAGCGTGGCCTTGCTGGTGATCGCCGCCATGTCCGAACCGGCATTCGGTTCCGACCAGCCTTGTGCCCACATGTCGAGGCTGGCGGCCATGCGCGGCAGGAAACGCTGTTTCTGTTCCGGCGTGCCGAATTCCATCAGTGTCGGCCCCAACAACAACTGGCCGTTCTGATTCACGCGCATCGGCGCGCCGGCACCGTAATACTCTTCTTCGAAGATCAGCCACTCGATCAAATCGCTACCGCGACCGCCCAGTTCCGCAGGCCACATCACCATTGACCAGCGGCTCTCGAACAGCTTCGCCTCCCAGGCACGGTGCTGTTCGAAGCCTTCGCGAGTGTCGTAGCTGGCCAGCGGTTCGCGCGGCAGATTGGCCGCCAGCCAGTCGCGCACTTCGGCGCGGAAGGCGGTTTGTTGGGGCGTGTAATTCAGTTCCATGGCGTTCCCTCAGAACTTGGCGTCGCGTTTTTCGACGAAGGCCCGACGGGTCTCCGCGGAGTCCGGGCTGCTGTAGGCCTGCATGGTGAAGCCCTGCTCCCAGCGGTATTTGTCTTCCAGGTTGCCGTCTTCGATGCCGTTCAGGGCTTCCTTGGCAATGCGGATCATGCCCGGGCTCTTCTCGGCGATTTTCGCCGCGATGCCCAAGGCGGTTTCGCGCAATTGATCCTTGCTGACGATCCGCTCGATAAAGCCATATTGCAGGGCGTCGGGGGCGCTGATGCTGTCGCCGGTAAAAAACAGGTAGCGGACTTTTTGCACCGGGAACAGACGCTGCAAGTGCGCACCGCCGCCCATGGCGCCACGGTCGACTTCCGGCAAGGCGAAGGTCGCGCAGTCGGAGGCGACGACGATGTCCGCCGCCCCGGTGATGCCGATGCCGCCGCCCAACACAAAGCCATGCACCGCGACAATCACCGGCACCGGATTGCGGTGTACCGCTTTGAAGGTGGCGTAGTTGCCGGCATTGACCTCGACGATCCGCTCCGGGTACTTGTCCAGTTCCTTGATGTCGACCCCGGCGCAAAAGCCCCGGCCTTCTGCGCGGATCACGATCACCCGCACTTCCGGGTTGGCACCCAGGGCGTCGATCTGTCGCGCCAGCGCAAGCCATTCCTGGCTGTCGAGGGCGTTGACCGGTGGTTTGGCGATCACCAGTTCCGCGATCCCCTGATTGAGGTGTGTCGTAAATGCCTGGTTCACAGGGGTTCTCCAATACTGGCGGGTTGGTTCGAGGAATGGGGCTGGCTGCGGGCCAGGAGTGCGTCCAGACAATGCTGGGCTTCACTGGCGATGCCTTCGATGACTTCACGGCAACTGAGCAACTCGCCGATGGCCGCCGCGACCTGGCCGCTGGGCAAGATGCCTTCGTCCGGCGCGCCATCGATCATCGAGCGCTGCAACAGCACCGGCTGGTTGGCGGCCATCACCACTTGCGACAGCGCGGACGGGTCTTCGCGCAAGGCACGGACGAAAACCGACGCCATGTGACCCAGGCTCATGCCGGTCTGCTGCTTCCATTGCCAGGCGCTGCCCAGGGCGATGCGCAAGCGACCGAACGGGCCGGCCTTTTCCAGGTGATTGATGAAACGGTTTTCGATCATGCGATGGCGCATGCCGTCCACGGCGGTGGTGACCCGCACCAGTTGCGGGTCGTTGACCTTGAGGTAACGTTCCAGGGTCGCGGCCGGTGTCGGCGATTCGCGGGTCATGAGGAACCGCGTGCCCATGGCGATGCCAGCGCCACCGGCGGCCAGCACCGAGGCCAGGCCACGGCCGGTGGCATAACCACCGGCCGCGATCACCGGCACCTTGACGGCCGCCAGTACCTGCGGCAACAGAATGGAGCTGGGCACGCCGCCGGTATGGCCGCCGCCCTCGCCGCCCTGAATGGTGATGAGGTCAGCCCCCAATTCCACCGCCTTCAGTGCATGTTTGAGTGCGCCCACGGTAGGAATGCACAGTACCTTGGCGGCCTTGAACCGGGCGATGGTCTGTTTGTCCGGACCGCGTCCGTAGCTCACGGCGCGCAGGCGGTACTGGATCGCCAGGTCGACGCACTGCGCGGCGTTGTCCTGGAACATATGAAAATTGAGCCCGAAGTTGCTGCCACCGGTGGCGTCGATCACCTTGCGGATTTCACTTTCCAGTTCATCGGCCGCGATGGTCGCCCCGGCCAGAAAACCAAAGCCACCGGCCTGGGTCGTGGCGATCACCAGGTTGGCGTCGGCGACCCAGCCCATGGCGGTTTGCACAATCGGGTAGCGGCAACCGAGCGCTTCGGTCAGGGGCGTCTCCAGCCAGTGATTCATTGGCTCTTGTCCTCTGCCTGCTTGTTGGCCCGGGCCATGCCCTTGGCGTCGAAACCGCCCAGTTTGTCGCCGGACAACAGTTCGTTATGGGCATGCGCGAAATGGTGCCAGGCGAACACCGCATCCATCGCCGCGCGTTTGCCCTGCAGGTCTTCCACGTGGTTGATCGCTTGCTTGGTCAGGGCCAGGCCCATGCGCGGCTGACGGGCGATGCCGGCAGCCAGCGCGTAGGTGGCCTGTTCCAGTTCTTCCCGGGGCACCATGCGGTTGACCATGCCCACTTGCCAGGCCCGGGTGGCGCTCATGCGGTCACCGGTGAAGAGGAATTCCTTGGCGATGCGCGGGTTCATTTCATAGGGATGGGCAAAATACTCCACCCCCGGAATACCCATGCGCACCACCGGGTCCTGGAAAAATGCGTCTTCGCTGGCAACGATCAGATCGCACACCCAGGCCAGCATCAGCCCGCCCGCCACGCACGCGCCATGCACCATGGCGATGGTCGGTTTGGGCAGCTCGCGCCAGCGCCGGCACATGCCCAGGTAGACTTCCTGCTCACGGGCATAGAGCTGCTCGCCGCCGGGCTTGTTGGTGTGGTCCCACCACAGGTGCGCGCGCTCGAACGGCTTGTCGATATCACGCCCTGGCGTGCCGATGTCGTGGCCCGCCGAGAAGTGTTTGCCGTTGCCCCGCAGGACGATGACTTTGACCTCGTCGTCGTTCACCGCCTCGCGAAAGGCGGCGTCCAGGGCGTAGGTCATTTGCGAGTTTTGCGCGTTGTTGAACGTCGGCCGGTTCAGCGTCAGCGTGGCGATCCCATCGGCCACGCTGTACAGCACCGGTGTGTCGGTTTCGTAGACGGCTTTGTCCTCACGGACGACGAATTCACTCTCGCTGCTGTGCATGTTCACTGTCCTCGCCTCAAGCCGTACGGATGCCGGGCGGGTTGCCCTTGATCGCCGTGGCGCGGTAATCGTGGGGGTCGAGTCGGCGGATCAACGCTAACTGTTCAGGGGTCGGGTGCACGGTCTCGTGCAATTGCGCCGACTTGAGCAACGGGAAACCGGTGTTCTGCTGGACCTGCTCGAACGTGACGCCGGGGTGCAACGAACGCACCTGCACCGCACGGTCGGGGCCATCGAAATCGAGCACGCACAGGTCGCTGACGATCCAGCGGATGTCCATCAAGTCGCGGCGCGCGCCTTCGGGCCAGCGGTCGGCTTTGAAGCCGACACCGGAGACCATGTCCACTTCATCGCTGACGAACACCCGGGTGTTGTGGCTGGGCACGAAAAACGAATTGAGGTGGTTGATGCTGTTGCCCGGCAGGCCGCGCACACCAAGGATCGCGGTCTTGGGTTTTTGATAGTCGCCAACGCAGGACAAGTTGGTCTGGCCCCAGCGGTCGATCTGGGTCGGGCCGATCATCGCGTGACGACGGCCGCCCCAGACGCATTCGAACACCCGCTCGAACGACATGTAGCCGGAGTAACGCGGCTCGTAGTCGCCACGCGGGCCCAGCGGGATCGGCTCTTCGACCAGGAACGCTTCGCTGTCGGTCATCAACAGTTCAGGGCTGTGGGTGAGTTTGGCAAGGCTCGCGCCCAGGCGCGGAATCACGCCAAGGCCCGAGGCAATCACTTCACCATTGCCGCGCCAGGCTTCGGAAGCGGCGACGATCATCAGTTCAGCGAGGGTGAAATCACAGGTTGCAGACATAGTCGCTAATCCTCAGAACACGGGAAGGGGCAAGGCGCCCATGGAGTCGGCACCGCCGTTCTGTGCCTGATAGGCCTGTTCGCCACCGGCGACGTAGGTCTGCACATAGTCCTGCCAGCCGTTTTCGGCCTGGCTGCTGGCGACATAGCCCTTGAGGTGTTTCATGTCCCAGCCGTAATCCGGGGCGCACGCGGTCGGGTGCGCGCCGAGCGGCGCATGCACCACCCCGCTCACCAGATAGCGCTCGAAGGTATTGAACCGGGCCTGTTCGGCGCTCAGTTGCAGGCGCTCTTCGAGGCGTTCGCAGGAGACAAAACACTGCTGGGCAGCGCGGGCGAACAGGTGATCGAAATACGGGTCCGGCCCGGTCACCAGGGTGTTGCCCAGGCGGTCAGCGACGTTGACATGCAGGAACGCCACGTCGAGGTTGAGCGCCGGCATCGCCAGCAGCACCTCGCCATCGGCATAGGGCGACTGGACGGTTTTCAGTTCCGGGTTCAGGCGCGTCACGTCGGTGGCCAGGCCACAACGGGTCGGCAGGAACGGCAGGCGCATACCCGCCGCGCGCAGGCCCCACTGGAACATGCCTTCGTCGAGTTCCAGCAGCTCCAGCTCACCGGCCTCGCGGGCTTTGCGGTAATAGGGTTCCAGCGGAATGGCGTCGAGGGTGGCAAAACCGAACACCAGTTTCTTGACCTTGCCCGCCGCACACAGCATGCCCACTTCCGGGCCGCCGTAGGCCACGACGGTGAGGTCCTTGACTGGCGAACGCAGGATCTCGCGCACGATCGCCATCGGCTTGCGCCGGGGTCCCCAGCCACCAAAACCGATGGTCATGCCATCGCGCAGTTGAGCGACCGCATCGGCCGCCGTCAGTTGTTTGTTCATCATGACAATTCCTTATTGTTGGCCGACCGAAAAGTCGTGCCCCCAAATGCTCACGCGGGTGAACTCGAACGCCGAATGCTCGGCCCAGTCGACCTGCAGCCCGCCAAAGCCGTATTCCAGGTCGAAACCGGACGGCGTCTTCATGTAAAAACTGGTCATGCGATCGTTCAGGTGCTGGCCGAGTGTTGCCGACAGGCGCACGTCATGGGCTAGCAAACGGTCATGGGCACGGCCGACCTCGGTCATCGAATCCACCTCGACCATCACGTGCACGCACCCTGACGGCACCGGGTACTCGGCCAGCGCCAGGCTGTGGTGGCGGACGTTGTGGCAATGCAGGAAATGAATGCGGATCGCCGGGGCCGAAGGATCGGGACGGAAGTTGAAAATGTCCGACAGTTCGAAACCCAGCACGTCCTTGGCGAACGCCAGCGTGGCGTCGAAGTTCGGGGCCGGCAGCACGGTGTGGCCCAGGCCCATGTCACCGGTGAGGAATCGCGGCACGCCTTGCGGCGAAACGAACGGCAGGCAGTCGGAGCGATGGCCCCAGCTCAGTTCGTGGTTGTTGCCCGACGGGTCGGTCAGCTTGACCAGCGCCTGGACACCGCGCTGATCGATCTCGGCGGCAGAGCCCGCTTGCCATTCGATGCCTTTGGCGGTCAGGTGCTCAAGGGCGGCCTTGAAGGCCGACTCGTTGGCCAGTTCCCACCCGGACGCCAGGTAACGGGCCTCGCTGCCTTCGACGATCAGCATGCGAAACGGACGCTCGTCCATTTTCACGTACAGGCCACCGCCCGGTGCCGGACGCACTTGCATGCCCAGCACGTCCTCGGCGTAGCGTTGCCAATGACTGAGGTTTTCGATCTGGGAGACGAAATAGCTCAAACCGCGAATGTCGATCATGCCTGGGTTCCTCGTTGGCTGATTTCGGTACGTGGCTGGCATTGTGCAAAGCGCCACCCGCCCCTTCATCGTCCGTTGAGACTAAGCAACCGCTTGCTTGCGGCCCGATCTCCCCTCCCCGTCGCCACGATCCACTGTAGGAGCGAGCCTGCTCGCGATGGTCCTCAACGATAACGCTGGCTGTCTGGATGAACGCGTCGTCTGGACGCCCATCGCCAGCAGGCTGGATCCCACAGGCCGCATGCTTCTGGAGCTGATTTACCTCTCCCGGTCGTCACGACCCACTGTAGGAGCGAGCCTGCTCGCGATGGTCGTCAACGATAACGCTGGCTGTCTGGATGAACGCGTCGTCTGGACGTCCATCGCCAGCAGGCTGGCTCCCACAGGCCGCGTGCTTCTGGAGCTGATTTACCCCTTCCGGTCGTCACGACCCACTGTAGGAGCGAGCCTGCTCGCGATGAACCGGAGAGCACCGCGGGGTATCAGATGCCCAGCGTCATCGTTGACGTCCATCGCCAGCAGGCTGGCTCCCACAGGCCGCATGCTTCTGCAACTGATTTACCCCTTCCGGTTGTCACGACCCACTGTAGGAGCGAGCCTGCTCGCGATGAACCGGAGGGCACCGCGGGGTATCAGGTGCCCAGCGTTATCGTTGACGCCCATCGCCAGCAGGCTGGCTCCCACAGGCAGCATGCTTCTGGAGCTGATTTACCTCTCCCGGTCGTCACGACCCACTGTAGGAGCGAGCCTGCTCGCGATGAACCGGAGAGCACCGCGGGGTATCAGGTGCCCAGCGTTATCGTTGACGTCCATCGCCAGCAGGCTGGCTCCCACAAGGCAATCGTGCACAGCGCCAATGTCTCTAGTCCGTTTTAGTGATTCGAACCCGGCTGCGCTCGCCCCAGACTCCCGTATCCATCCGCATTGCAGAGACAACCCCCATGGAGTTCGCCTTTACCCAGGAACACTTGATGATTCGCGACAGCGCCGAGCGTTTTCTCGCCACGGCCAGCGACTCTTTGGCCGTGCGCGCCACCATGAATCGCGCGGACGGTTACGACCCCGACGTCTGGCAGCGCATCGCCCAGGAGCTGTGCTGGCCGGCCCTGATGGTCCCCGAACGTTTCGGCGGCATGGGCCTGGGGTTTGTCGAACTGGCGATCCTGCTGGAGCAGAGCGGCCGTTTTCTGCTGGGTTCGCCGCTGTTCGCCACCGCGTGCCTGGCCACCCCCGCGCTGCTGGCCGGGCACAACCCGGCCCTGCAGGAGCGCTGGCTCAGCGCGATTGCCGGTGGCGAAGTCACTGCGACATTGGCATTCGCCAGTGGCAAAGGATGGGATGCCCACAGCGTGCAAGCGGTCGCCCAGGCGGGAGCCGGCGGTTTTTACCTGGATGGCCTTTACACCCAGGTCGTCGACGGCGCACAGGCGGATGTGTTGATCGTCGCCGCGCGTACACCCGGCAGTGAGGGCGAAGATGGCATTAGCCTGTTTGTTCTCGACGCCAATACCCCGGGTGTCGTGCGCACCGCCCTGCCCACCCTGGATCAGACCCGACGCCTGGCGCGGGTCCAGCTGCAGAATGTGTTCGTCAGCGACGCGCAAATGCTTTGCGCACCTGACCAAGGTGGGGCGGTGTTGCGCTCTAGCCTGCAGATCGCCGCGGCGGGCCTGGCCGCCGAACAGGCCGGTGGCGCACAACAGGTCCTCGACCTGACCCTGGCGTACATCGCGGAACGCCGTCAATTCAGCCGCACCATCGCCAGCTTCCAGGCGATCAAACATCGCTGCGCCGACATGATGCTGCAGGTTGAGTGCGCACGTTCCGCCGTCTATTACGCGGCCTGCGTGGTGCAGGAACACCTCGACCCCGAAGGCGATGCCGCCGTTGCCAGCGAACTGTTGATGGCCACCGCGACCGCGAAGATCCATGCCAGCGAAGCGTTTTTTCACTGCGCCGCCGAGTCGATCCAGTTGCATGGCGGCGTGGGTTTTACCTGGGAATACGACCCGCACCTGTACTTCAAGCGCGCCCGCGCCAGCGAGCAATTGCTGGGCAACCCGGCGCTGCACCGTGAACGCCTGGCGGCACACCTGTTTGGAGAGGACGCATGAAAATCGGTTTCAGCAATGCCGACGAGGCTTTCCGTCGCGAGGTCGCCCAGTGGTTGGCCGAGCACCTGAGCGGCGAGTTCGCACCGCTGCGCTTTCGCGGTGGCCCAGGGGACGAGCACAGCTTTCCCGAGGAACGCAAAGCCTGGGAACGTGAACTCGCCGAGGGCGCCTGGATTGGCCTCGGATGGGCCCAAGAGCATGGCGGGCGCGGTCTTAGCATCTGCCAGCAAGTGATTTTCCACGAGGAGTACGCCCGAGCCGGCGGCCCCGGACGCATGGGCCACATCGGTGAAGGGCTGGTCGGCCCGACCCTTGCGGCCTTCGGCACCCCGGCCCAGCAACAGCGCTTGTTGCCCGGCATTCTTGATGGGCGTGAGTTCTGGTGCCAAGGCTACTCCGAACCGGGCGCCGGTTCCGATCTGGCGAACGTGCAAACCCGGGCCAGGCTTGATGACACGGGCGAACACTGGCTGATCAGCGGCCAGAAGGTCTGGACCTCTCTGGCGCACGAGGCCGAGTGGTGTTTTGTGTTGGCACGGACTGAGCCCGGCAGTCAGGGCCATCATGGCTTGTCGTTCCTGTTGGTGCCGATGGCGCAGGCGCAGATCCGCGTGCACCCGATCCAGCAATTGACGGGCACCAGTGAGTTCAATGAAGTGTTTTTCGATCAGGCGGTGACCCACGCCGACAACCTGATCGGTCAGCCGGGCGATGGCTGGAAAATCGCCATGGCCCTGCTCGGCTTCGAACGCGGGGTGTCGACGCTGGGCCAGCAGATGCAGTTTCAGAATGAGCTCGACGAAATCATCCGTATCGCCCGCTCCAACGGCGCCTCGCGGGACCCGTTGCTGCGTCAGCGTATTGCGCAGGCGTGGTCGGGGCTCAAGGTGTTGCGCTACAACTCGTTGCGCATGCTTTCGGGGCCCCAGGATGGCAGCCTGAATCGCGAAGCCATGATTTATAAATTGGCTTGGTCTACCTGGCATTCCGATCTTGGGAAACTGGCGATGGATGTGTTGGGGGATGAGGCTGAGGTGCTTGAGGGCGATGCTTACCAGCTGAGCCGTTTGCAGTCGCTGTTTCTATTTGCCCGCTCGGATACGATTTATGGGGGGAGTAATGAGATCCAGCGAAATATCATTGCCGAGCGGGCGTTGGGGATGCCTAGGGAGATGCGGGTGCGGGGTTAGTGGGGCATATCCGTTTCTTCGGTCACGGCCGCTAATGGTTCCGCTCTTACAGCGGGTCACTTGGAAAAGCCTGTAGGAGCGAAGCTTGCTCGCGATGGTCGTCAACGATAACGCGGGCTGTCTGGATCAGCGCGTTGTCTGGACGTCCATCGCGAGCAAGCTCGCTCCTACAGGGCCCGCCATCGGCCATCCATGGCCGGGGGCGGCTAACCCGGCATCCATGCCGGGTTGCCCACTGCGCAGAACCTCCACTCGGCCTTACGAGGGGGCAAGAAAATCAAAAGCCAAAGCAAGGCGGCCTTAAAGCCGACCTGATTCTTCTGGCGTACGCATTCCCCCTGTGGGAGCCAGCCTGCTGGCAATGAGGACCTGACAATCGACTGATCTCTCTCAGCTACACCCCAATCAACTGTGGGAGCCAGCCTGCTGGCGATGAGTACCTGACAATCGACTGATCTCTCTCAGCTACACCCCAATCAACTGTGGGAGCCAGCCTGCTGGCAATGAGGACCTGACAATCGACTGATCTCTCTCGGCTACACCCCAATCAACTGTGGGAGCCAGCCTGCTGGCGATGAGGACCTGACAATCGACTGATCTCTCTCAGCTACACCCCAATCAAACGTGGGAGCCAGCCTGCTGGCGATGGTCGCCCAGCCAACGCGATCATCCAGACAGGGCGCGTTAGCGTTGACGTCCATCGCCAGCAGGCTGGCTCCCACAGGGGGAATGAAACCATAAGCCGCCGTTACCGAAGAAACGGATATGTACACCCACCCATCACCGAACGCGAATCTTGGGATCCCCCGCCCCCCGCCGCAACGTCGCCAAAAACCCCTCCAACGGCGCCGGCTCAGCAATTTCCGGCAAGTCATCCTTACCCGGCCGCTGAGCCCAAAACGCATCCCAGGACGGAAACAGTTCGTGGAATGTCCCCGCATAAGGCTCCCGCCCCGGCCAGCGCATCTTCAACCCGCCAATCGGAGGCTTGTTCAGGTCCGTCGCATACCAGTAACACGGCAAACGCCGACGAAAACACCAGCGCCCATCAATCCGCTCATAGTCGTCCCAATACAGCATCTGCATGATCACCCACTCCGGGCCGGTCTCATGCTCGTTCTTGGAATAGACCACCCCCGTGGCGTGATCCGGATCGCTGAACTCGATAATGTGCTGGCCCAGGTGATGGGACGTGCCATGAAACTGCTTGCGCATGGTTTCGTCCAGCCACACCTTGAGGTGCGCCCGCCCGGTCTTGTCGCGGCCCACGCGCACGTCCGGGGCGAAGCAGTTGGCCATGGCGTCCATGTCGCGCATGTCCAGGGCCAGCGCGTATTTGCCGGCCAGTTGACGAATGGCGTCCAGCGACTCCAGACGGTCGATGCGCTCCAGCAGCGCGGCGGATTCCAGGCCCATCAGTCGAACACCGTGTACAGATCGGAGCCGCGTCCGCCGTCCACCGCCAGGCTCGCGCCGGTGACATAGGACGCCTCGTCGCTGGCCAGAAACAAAATCGCGTTGGCCAGTTCCACCGGCAGGCCGACCCGTTTCATCGGGATGACTTTCTCGGTGTTGGCACGGGCCTTGGTGTCGCCAAGCATACCGGCGGTGGCCGGGGTGTCGACCACGCCGGGAATGATCACGTTGCAGCGAATGTTGTTCGGCGCGCCCTCACTGGCTGCCGCGCGGCTGAAGTTGATGACCGCTGCCTTGGCCGCCGAATAACCGGCCATCTGCGCGGTGCCGAACAGGCCGCAGATAGAAGCGATGTTGACAATCGAACCGCCGCCCTGGGCTTTCATCAGCCGCATCGCCGTGCGGGTGCCGAAGAAGGTGCCGTCGACGGTGGTGGCGAAGTTCGCGTGCCAGTCGGCGGTGGTCATCGTGTCGATGCCGCCCCAGGTGTAGGCCATCGCGTTGTTGACCAGAATGTCGAGGCGGCCATGACGCTGCGCCGCGGCCTCCAATGCGTCGACGTAGGCCTGCTCGTCGCTGACATCGGCGACCGCCACGTCAGCCTTGCCGCCGAAGCCGAGAATCTTTTCCTGCACGCCTTGCAACGGCTCCACGCGCCGTCCGCTCAGCACCACGGTGGCGCCCTCCTCGGCAAACCGCAACGCAGTGGCTTCACCGATGCCGGAACCGGCGCCGGTGACGAAGGCAATTTTCCCCTGTAAACGCTTGCTCATCAGTCAGTCTCCGATCAGATAAAGGCCATGCCGCCGTTCACCGCGATGTTCTGGCCGGTCATGAAACTGGCGTCTTCGCTGGCGAGGAATACCGCGACACGGGCGATTTCGTCCGTCTCGCACATGCGACCCAATGGCACGTTTTTCAGCAAGGCCTGCATGTGTTCGTCAGGGATGCCGGCCATCATTGGCGTGTTGGTCGGCCCCGGCACCAGGGTGTTGACGCGTATGCCACTGGCGGCCAGGTCACGGGCGATCGAGCGGGTCAGCCCCATTACCCCGGCTTTCGAGGCGCAGTAATGGGCCGGGCCTTCGCCGGTCAGCGCGGCGGTGCTGGAGAGGTTGATGATCGCCCCTTGGCGCCCGCTCTTGATCATCAATTTGGCGCCTTCGCGACAGCACAGGAACGTGCCGCCCAGGTTCACGCCGATGACCCGCGCCCAACTGTCGTCCGGGGTTTCAAGGAAGCTGTCCAGCGCACCGACGCCTGCGTTATTGACCAGGATGTCGAGGCCGCCGAAATGCTGCTCGGCCTGGCCCATGGCATCGGCCACGGAGGCGCCGTCACCGACGTTGCAGGCCAGGGCCAGGACCTTGTCGCCCAGGTCTGCAAGGCTCTCGGCCAAGGCGGCCTGGTTCAAATCGACCGCCACCACTTGGGCGCCCTCGGCGACAAATCCACGCACGATGGCCTGGCCCATGCCTTGCCCGGCACCCGTCACAAACGCCACTTTATTGAGTAACTTCATTGCGTTCTCCGATTGTGCAAATTTCCTCGGCCCGCCGCCCTTGCAGTGGGACCGTCCTTGAATGATTAGCGGCAAGTGCCTGGGCGGACATCGTCCGATGGGACTACCGCGCCTTGGTCTGAATGGACGATGCCGGCAATGCTCAACAGCCCCAGCATTCACTGTGCACCCTGCGTCAGGCGCGGCGTTCCCCTTCACCATCCGCTGTTACGCCTGACGCGGCGGTGCTTCATGAATCCGCAGAAAATGGAGAACCCCATGAACCAACCCGTAGACCTGCCCCTGCCCGTCGGCCATTACGCAACGCTGCCCAACGGCTTGCGCCTGCACTATCTGGATGAGGGCACGGGCCCTGTGGTGCTGTGGCTGCACGGCAGCGGACCGGGCGCCAGTGGTTTCAGCAATTTCAAGGGCAACTACCCGCAGTTCGTTGCGGCCGGCTACCGCAACATCGTGCTCGACTTGCCGGGTTTCGGCCGTTCGGACAAGCCTGAAGACGTCCAATACAACCTGGATTTCTTTGTCGAGTGCGTGGCGGCGTTTCTGGAATCTGTCGGCGTGAAGCGCTGCACTTTGCTCGGTAACTCGTTGGGCGGCGCGATTGCGTTGGGCCTGGCGCTGCGTTCGCCGGAACTGCCGCAAAGCCTGATCCTGCTGGCACCGGGCGGTGTCGAGGAGCGGGAGACGTACTTCAAGATGGAAGGCATTGTGCGCATGGTCAGCCTGTTCAGCGCCGGCCCCATTGGCATGGACGAGATGCGCAGCATGATGAGTCTGCAGCTGTTTGACGCTTCGATCCTGCCGGAGAGCCTGCTGGAGGAACGTGTGGCGGTGGCCGTGACTCAGCCGAAGAATCTGTTCAGCACGATGATGGTGCAGAACATGGAATCGCGACTGGGTGAGATTCAGTGCCCGATTTTTGGTTTCTGGGGTAACAACGATCACTTCAACCCGATCAGTGGGGCTCAGCGCATTATCGAGGGTGCAGTGAATGCGCGGTTTATTGTGCTTAATCGGTGTGGGCATTGGGTTCAGGTGGAGCATCGTGAGCTGTTTAACCGTAGCTGTATCGACTTTTTGCAGAACGGTTGAGCGTGTTTATCCGTTTTTTGTGTAACGGCGGCTATTGGTTCCGCTTTTACAGCGGGTCACTTTGAAAAGCACAAAGTAACCAAATGCTCTTGCCCCACCACTCGGTGCCTCGCCTAGGCTCGGCATGCCCTCACTCCGGCATTGCTCCGTGGGCCCGCCGCCATCGGCCATCCATGGCCGGGGGCGGCTAACCCGGCATCCATGCCGGGTTG
>NZ_RWIN01000078.1 GCF_009761815.1 Pseudomonas sp. PB120 | reverse complement strand
GAGATGTTTACTGATAATCCGCCATCGCGAGCAGGCTCGCTCCTACAGGGGTTCAAAGTCATTTCAGCGTCATTTCGGGGTGCAGGTCAGGTCGATGCGCATCTTGATGATGGAGCGGGTGAATTTGGCTGTTGCGTTGGTGTGTTTGCCGGCGAGCACTTCGATCTTGCGGGTACGCGGCGCTTCAGGACCGTTGTTGAACACCACTTTACAGACCGCATCGGTGGTGCCGTAGTTGTTGACCTGGATCGAGGCAATGTCTTTGTCCGTGTCGAACGCGTTGTAGTCGATGCTCAAGCCGTTCAGCTGCTTTTGAACGTCGACCGGATACGCAAACGCCGTCAACGGCAACATCGCCAGCAGTACACAACACAATTTTTTCATTCAGCAGTCTCCAATAAGGACTGCCAGCTTAGGACAAGAGGAGCTATTCATGAAAGCGCCCCGCGTGACCCTTGATCAATGGCGAACGCTGCAGGCCGTGGTCGACCACGGTGGTTTCGCCCAGGCCGCCGAGGCGCTGCACCGCTCGCAATCGTCGGTGAGCTACACCGTGGCGCGCATGCAGGACCAGTTGGGCGTGCCGTTGTTGCGCATCGACGGCCGCAAGGCGGTGCTGACCGAAGCCGGCGGCGTGCTGCTCCGTCGCTCCCGGCAACTGGTGAAACAGGCCAGTCAGCTGGAAGACCTGGCGCACCACATGGAACAGGGCTGGGAAGCGGAAGTGCGGCTGGTGGTCGATGCTGCGTACCCGAGCGCCCGCCTCGTCCGCGCGTTGACCGCGTTCATGCCACAAAGCCGTGGCTGCCGGGTGCGGCTGCGTGAGGAAGTGTTGTCGGGCGTCGAAGAAGTGTTGCTCGAAGGCGTGGCGGACCTGGCCATCACCGGTTTCAGCATTCCCGGCTATCTGGGCGCGGAACTGAGCGATGTCGAATTCGTCGCCGTGGCCCATCCGGAGCACTCCCTGCACCTGCTGAACCGCGAGCTGAGCTTCCAGGACCTGGAAAGCCAGATGCAAGTGGTGATCCGCGACTCCGGCCGCCAGCAGCCACGGGACGTTGGCTGGCTCGGCGCCGAACAGCGCTGGACCGTCGGCAGCCTCGCCACCGCCGCCACCTTTGTCAGCAGCGGCCTGGGGTTTGCCTGGTTGCCTCGGCACATGATCGAACGGGAACTGAGGGAAGGAACGCTCAAGCTGCTACCGTTGGATCAGGGCGGCAGTCGCAACCCGAGCTTTTATCTGTATTCGAACAAGGACAAACCGCTGGGGCCGGCGACGCAAATCCTCATCGAACTGCTGCGCACGTTCGACACCGCACCGCTGGATGCGCCCTTCGCCGCCCCTGAACAAGCCTGACATGGAGTGAACGCATGGCCTTTTTCGAACACGAAGGATGCAACCTGCACTACGAGGAATACGGTCGCGGCACGCCGCTGCTGCTGGTCCACGGTCTGGGCTCCAGCACCCTGGACTGGGAAATGCAGATCCCGGCACTGGCCGCCCGTTACCGCGTGATCGTCCCGGACGTGCGTGGCCACGGGCGCTCCGACAAGCCCCGTGAGCGCTACAGCATCGCCGGGTTCAGCGCCGACCTGATCGCGCTGATCGAACACTTGAATCTCGGCCCGGTGCATTATGTGGGCTTGTCCATGGGCGGCATGATCGGCTTCCAGCTGGCGGTGGATCAGCCGCGTTTGCTCAAAAGCCTGTGCATCGTCAACAGCGCCCCCGAGGTCAAATTACGCAGCCGTGACGACTACTGGCAGTGGTTCAAACGCTGGAGCCTGATGCGCGCCCTCAGTCTGCGCACCGTCGGCAAGGCGCTTGGCGCCAAGCTGTTCCCCAAACCTGAACAGGCGGATCTGCGACAAAAAATGGTCGAGCGCTGGGCAAAAAATGACAAACATGCTTATCTCGCCAGCTTCGATGCGATCGTGGGTTGGGGTGTTCAGGAACGACTTTCGAAAGTGACCTGTCCAACCCTCATCGTCAGCGCCGACCGCGACTACACGCCGGTCGCGCTGAAAGAGGCTTATGTAAAACTGCTGCCCGATGCGCGGCTGGTGGTGATCGCCGATTCGCGCCACGCCACCCCGCTGGATCAACCCGAACGCTTCAACCAAACCCTGCTCGATTTTCTCACCGCAGTCGACACCACCACACTCAGGATCACTGACCCATGTTGAAAAAAATCGCCCTCGTCGCTGGCTCCGTTCTGTTTGCCGCCAACCTGATGGCCGCAACGCCCGCCAAGGCGCCGCACGTATTGCTGGACACCACCAACGGCCAGATCGAAATCGAGCTGGACCCGATCAAGGCGCCGAACAGCACCGCGAACTTCCTCAAGTACGTGGACAGCGGCTTCTACAACAACACCATCTTCCACCGCGTGATTCCAGGTTTCATGATCCAGGGTGGCGGTTTCACTCAATCGATGCAGCAAAAGCCGACCGACGCGCCGATCAAGAACGAGCACAAGAACGGCCTGCATAACGTGCGCGGCACGCTCTCCATGGCCCGGACCTCCGATCCTGATTCGGCCACCAGCCAGTTCTTCGTCAACGTCAAGGACAACGATTTCCTCGACAGCGGCGACGGCTATGCCGTGTTCGGCAAAGTGGTGAAAGGCATGGACGTGGTGGACATCATCGTCAACTCGCAAACCACCGTGCGCGGCGGCATGAAAGATGTACCGGCCGACCCTGTGTTCATCAAGTCGGCCAAGCGCATCGACTAAGCTACACAGGAAGTCCTGAGCGGCTGCCGGAGTGCGCCGCTCATACTGTTCAAAGGAGAGCCCGCGCGCGGGCGGAGAACTGATGCTTTATCGCCGTTTTGAAAGACTGATCGACATTTTCCGCGATGCACCGACGGCGGCTCCGCCGGATCGGGTTCTCCCCTTCTATACCTATTACTTGAAGCAGGTCTGGCCAAGTTTCGCCGCCCTGCTGATCGTCGGCCTGTTTGGCGCGCTGATCGAAGTGGCGCTGTTCAGTTACCTGAGCCGCATCATCGACCTGGCCCAGGGCACTCCCGACGTCAACTTCTTCAAGGAACATGGCCTCGAACTGGCCTGGATGGCCGTGGTGGCGCTGGTTCTGCGCCCGGTGTTCGTTGGCCTGCATGACCTGCTGGTGCACCAGACCCTGAGCCCCAGCATGACCAGCATGATCCGCTGGCAAAACCACAGTTACGTGCTCAAGCAGAGCCTGAATTTCTTCCAGAACGACTTCGCCGGGCGCATTGCCCAACGCATCATGCAGACCGGCAACTCGCTGCGCGACTCCGCCGTGCAAGCGGTGGACGCGCTCTGGCACGTGCTGATCTACGCGATCAGCTCCCTGGTGCTGTTCGCCGAAGCCGACTGGCGCCTGATGATCCCGCTGCTGAGCTGGATTGCCGCCTACATTGGCGCGCTCTGGTACTTCGTGCCACGGGTCAAGGAACGCTCGGTCGTGTCCTCGGACGCCCGCTCCAAACTGATGGGGCGGATCGTCGATGGCTACACCAACATCACCACGCTGAAGCTGTTCGCCCACACCAATTTCGAGCAGCAATACGCCAAGGAAGCCATCGAAGAACAGACCGTGAAAGCCCAACTGGCGGGCCGGGTCGTCACCAGCATGGACGTGGTGATCACCAGCATGAACGGCTTGCTGATCGTCACCACCACGGGCCTCGCGCTGTGGTTGTGGACGCAGTCGCTGATCTCGGTCGGTGCGATTGCGCTGGCCACCGGCCTGGTGATCCGCATCGTCAACATGTCCGGCTGGATCATGTGGGTGGTGACCGGCATCTTCGAAAACATTGGGATGGTCCAGGACGGTTTGCAGACCATTTCGCAACCGGTCAGCGTCACCGACCGCGACCAGGCCAAACCCTTGGCCGTCGCCCGTGGCGAAGTGCGTTTCGAGCACGTGGATTTTCACTACGGCAAGAAGAGCGGGATCATTGGTGATCTGAACCTGGACATCAAACCCGGCGAAAAAATCGGCCTGATCGGTCCCTCGGGTGCCGGCAAGTCGACCCTGGTCAACCTGCTGCTGCGCCTGTATGACGTGGAGGGCGGGCGAATCCTCATCGACGGCCAGAACATCGCCGACGTCGGCCAGGAAAGCCTGCGCGAACGCATCGGCATGATCACCCAGGACACCTCGCTACTGCACCGTTCGATCCGTGACAATTTGCTGTACGGCAAACCGGACGCCACCGACGCAGAACTCTGGGAAGCGGTGCACAAGGCCCGCGCCGACGAGTTCATCCCGTTGCTGTCGGACGCCGAAGGGCGCATCGGTTTTGATGCGCATGTCGGTGAACGCGGGGTGAAACTCTCGGGTGGTCAGCGGCAGCGGATCGCCATTGCCCGGGTGCTCCTCAAAGACGCACCGATCCTGATCATGGACGAGGCCACCTCGGCGCTGGATTCAGAAGTCGAGGCGGCGATCCAGGAAAGCCTGGAAACCCTGATGCAGGGCAAAACCGTGATCGCCATCGCCCACCGGCTTTCAACCATTGCACGGATGGACCGGTTGGTGGTGCTGGAAAACGGCCGGATCGCCGAGACCGGCACTCATGCCGAGTTGTTGGCCCATGGTGGGTTGTATGCGCGGTTGTGGCAGCACCAGACTGGAGGGTTTGTCGGGATTGATTGAGGGCTTTTGATTGGGGGGATATCCGTTTCTTATGTGCCCGCTTCAAAATGTGGGAGCCAGCCTGCTGGCGATGGATGCACAGACAACGCGATCAACCAGGCAGGGCGCGTTATCGTTGACGTCCATCGCCAGCAGGCTGGCTCCCACAGGGGAATGTGTACGCCAGAAGAATCAGTTCGGCTGTCAGGCCGCCTCGCTTTGTTTTTGATCGAGGCGCCCCGTTAAACCACGCTGGCCGGAGTGAGGGCATGCCGAGTCCTAACGAGGCACCAAGTGGTGGGGCAAGAGCCCTTTGGTTACTTTTGGGCCGGGCCGCGCAGGCTCTTTTCCAAAGTGACTCGCCGTAAGGGCGAAACCAGTAGTCGCCATTACCAAAGAAACGGATATAACGCAGATCACCCCTGCCGATAAGGCAAAGCAGCCCTCGCCTCCTCGGCATACGCCAACACCCCAACCCGCTCCTGCTGCAGAAAATCCTTAACGGCCGCTTTCAAACCCGGATGGCGCAAGTAATGCCAGGAATGAGTCATCACCGGCTCAAACCCCCGAATCAACTTATGCTCCCCCTGCGCCCCCGCATCAAAACGCTGAAACCCATTGGCAATCGCATAATCCATACCCTGATAGAAACACGTCTCGAAATGCAGGCGATCAAACTCCGCCAGACATCCCCAGTAACGACCATAAAAGCTGTCGCCCCCCACCAGGCTGAACGCCATCGCCACCGGCCGTGAGCCCTGCTTGGCCAACACCACACGAATCGATTCCGGCATGCGCTCTGCCAACAGACTGAAAAACGCCCGCGTCAGGTACGGCGTCTGCCGACGCACCGCGTAGGTATTGGCGTAACAGGCATAGACGAAATCCCACTGCGCCTGGGTCAGTTGCCGCCCCTCAAGCCACTCGAAATCAAAACCCTGCCCCGCCACCTGCTCGCGCTCCTTGCGCATCTGCTTGCGCTTGCGCGAACTGAGAGCGTCGAGGAAATCCTGAAAATCCCGGTAACCGCGATTCTGCCAGTGATACTGACAGCCGATACGCTGCAACCAGCCAGGCTGCTCGGACAACGCGGCATCGGTGAAGGCATCGGTGAAATTAATGTGGGCGCTGGAGAGCGCTTCGATTTCAAGGTAGCCCGGCAGGCTCTTCAACAGCTCGAAACCGTCCTCGACACTGGCCGCCAGCAACCGCGGTCCGCTGACCGGGCTGAACGGCACGGCGGTCAAGAGTTTGGGGTAATAGTCGATGCCGGCACGCTCGCAGGCATCGGCCCACGCGTGATCGAACACGTACTCGCCGTAGGAATGCCATTTGCGGTAACTGGGCAGCGCAGCAAGCAATCGCCCCTCATCCATATGCAGCAAGTGCTCGGGCTGCCAACCGGAATGCGGGGCCAGGCTACCGCTGTCCTCCAATGCACCCAGAAAGGCATGGCGCAGAAACGGCTGGCTCTCGGGCACGAGAGCGTCCCACGCCTGTGGCGCGATGTCGGACAGACTTTCCAGACGTTGCAACGGCATCAACTTCCTCTCCACTTCTATGCGTGAAAGCCCCGCGAGTATCGCTTATCGGGACGCAATCCACACCCGTGATTCGCCGACAAAGCCCGGAATAGAAAGTTCATTCGTACTTTGTATCGTCATCTAGACGCCATCACTTTGCCACTGCTTTGTCATAAACCATCGCGATACTGGCGCCAGTTTTTAGAGCGTCGGGTTCTTACCCGATCACTGTTTTCCGTCCGACAACGGTCGGTTGTGCCCTGGATGGCTCAGTCATCCTCTTTCATCTTCGGAGATTGATATGCGTCTTGCTTCCACGAAAACTGCGGCGGCCCTGTGTGGCGGTTTGCTGCTGGCCATGAGTGTTCCGGCCAGCGCCGCAGTCGACGCCAAACTGCTCGACATGCTCAAGGCAAACGGCTCGATTACCAACGCGCAATACAGCGAACTGCAAGCCGAGCTGGCAAGGGATCAGAAAGACCAGCAAATCGCACGTCAGGCTCAGCAAGAGACCAACGAGCAAATCGCGGCCACTTCGAAGAAAACCGACACGCTCAGCGCTTTCGACCAGAAACTGGCGTGGGCTGCCAAGACCCAGTTCAAGGGTGACGTACGTTTCCGTGAAGAAACCGTGCACAACGATGGCGTGCCAAACAGCAAAGACCAGGATCGTCAGCGCATTCGTGCCCGCCTGGGTGCCTACAGCGAAATCAACCCGCAAGTCGACACCGGTATCCGTATCGCCACTGGCAGCAACGACGACGCTCGCTCCACCAACCAGGACCTGAACAACTACTTCGACAAGAAGTCGATCTGGCTGGACCAGGGTTACGTCGACTACCACCCGGACGCGATCAAGAACCTGCACATCATTGGCGGCAAGATGAACCAGCCGTGGGTGAGCATGGGTGACATCATCTGGGATAGCGACATCAACCCGGAAGGTCTGGCCGTTACCTACAAGTACCCTCTGAACGGCAGCGCCGAACTGTTCGGTAGCGCTGGTCACTACACCCTCAAGGACAACGTCGACGGCGAAGGCGTGCAGTTCAAACACGACCTGCGTCTGTACGCTGGCCAGTTGGGCGGTCGCTTCGCGCTGACCGACAGCCTGAAACTGACCGTAGGTGGCAGTATCTACTCCTACGACAACGACAAGAACAGTGCCTGCCCGACCACCGGCACCGTTACCGCGCCATGCGCCCTGGCCGTCAACGGCAACAGCCCGAACGAAACCTTCAAACTGTACGAAGGCTTTGGTCAGCTGGACATCGCCAACCTGCCAGTACCGTTGTCGCTCTACGGTCAATACGTGAACAACACCGACGCCAGCAACGACCAGGACACTGGCTGGTTGACCGGTGTGAAGACCAAGGTCTATGGCTTCGGTATCGACTACAACTACCGCGACGTACAGCGTAACGCTGTAGTCGGTGCCTTCACCGACTCCGACTTCGCCAACGGCTTCACCGGTTCGCGCGGCAGCAAGCTGAAAGTGAGCTACGAGCTGGACAAGAACTTCACCCTGGGCGCCACGTACTTCATGGCTAACTCTGACCAGACCAACGCCAGCATCCGCAAGACTGACTCCGACATCAACACCCTGCAACTGGATGCCGAAGCCAAGTTCTGATTTGACGCAATACGACTCGGGCAAGGACGCCTGAGTCGCTTTCATAAACTCGCGCTGTGGTATCGGTCCCCATCATCCGTCCGATACCACAGCGCGAGTTTTTTTGTTTCTGCCTCTCTGTAGGAGCGAGCTTGCTCGCGATGGTCGTCAACGATAACGCGGGATATCTGAATCCCCGCGGCGTAATCAAGACCATCGCGAGCAAGCTCGCTCCTACCGTTTTTGGGCAAAGATCAACGCTTGCGCAGAATCACACTGCCAATCGAATAACCCGCGCCAAACGAGCTGAGCACTGCCAGCGAGCCGGCGACCAGATCATCCTGATTCTTGTGGAACGCAATCACCGAACCGGCAGAGCTGGTGTTGGCGTACGTGTCGAGAATCACCGGCGCCTCTTCTTCAGTCGCTTCGCGGCCCAGCAACTTCTTCACGATCAAGTGGTTCATGCTGAGGTTGGCCTGGTGCAGCCAGAAGCGCTTCACGTCACTGACGTTGAGCTGGTTCTCGCTCAGGTGCGTAGCGATCAGCTCGGCGACCATCGGGCAGACATCGCGGAACACCTTGCGGCCTTCCTGCACGAACAGTTTGTCCTTGGCACCGATACCCTCTTCCGCCGCGCGGTTGAGGAAGCCGAAGTTGTTGCGGATGTTGTTGGAGAACTTGGTCAGCAGTTTGGTGCTGACCACGTCGAATTGATACTTGGACGTCGCCAGGTCGGCGCGCTCAATGATCACGGCAGTGGCCGCATCGCCGAAGATGAAGTGGCTGTCGCGGTCGCGGAAATTCAGGTGACCGGTGCAGACTTCCGGGTTGACCATCAGGATCGCCCGGGCCTGGCCCAGTTGCACGCTGTTGGCGGCGGCCTGGATGCCGAACGTTGCCGAGGAACAGGCCACGTTCATGTCGAAACCGAAACCCTGGATGCCCAGTGCTTCCTGGACTTCAATGGCGATGGCCGGATAAGCCCGTTGCAGGTTGGAGCACGCGACGATCACGCCGTCGATGTCCGCTGCGGTCTTGCCTGCGCGCTGCAAGGCTTGTTCGGCCGCACCGATGGCCATTTGGCAGAGCACCGACCATTCGTCGTTGGAACGCTCCGGCAGGCGTGGCGCCATGCGTTGCGGGTCGAGGATGCCTTCCTTGTCCATGACAAAGCGGCTTTTGATGCCAGAGGCCTTTTCGATGAATGCTGCGCTGGACTCGGTCAAGGCTTCGACTTCACCACGGGCGATGGCGTCGGCGTTGTCGGCGTTGAACTGCGCGACGTAAGCATTGAAAGACTGCACCAGCTCTTCGTTGGAGATGCTGTTGGCCGGGGTGTACAGGCCGGTGCCGCTGATGACGACGTTATGCATGGTCGTTTCTCTAATCTGGTCAGGCAGAAAGTATTGGCACCGACGTACCAACACACAAAGGGTCGGCTCCCTTCACGGGACGCGGACCTGGCATCGCTTTATTCCGGACCGCTTAAGCCAGTTAAGGCTCAAAACCGCGGGGCGGGCGTTTATAGGCGCGAAGTTTGCCATAAACGTTGGGTTTTGGCCCTATTTGCGAGATCAAACGCCGAGCCAGCGTGGGAGCTGGCTTTTTTGTGGAGAGGGAGCTTGCTCCCGCTTGAGTGCGCAGCGCTCACAAGATGTTGGGGCCGCTGCGCAGCCCCGCGCGAGCAAGCTCGCTCGCCACAAAAGCCGCTCCCACAGGAATTTAGGGCTCGACCTGGCTCCATTGCTTGCTCAGACGCTTGTCCGAGATCGGCACCTTGGTCCCCAATTGCTGGGCGAACAACGAAACCCGGTATTCCTCCAGCCACCAGCGATACAGCTCAAGCTGCGGATCGCGCTTGCCTTCCTGGGCGTGTTTGCTGGCGCGGGCCTGGTATTGCGCCCACAGACCGGACAATTCACCGCTCCAGACCCGATCCTTCTGCACCTGGGCGCCCAACTTCTCGAAACGCTGCTCGATGGCTTTCAGATAACGCGGCAATTCCTTGAGCCACTGCATCGGCGTTTCACGGACGAAGCCCGGGTACACCAGGTGACTGAGCTGCTGCTTGATGTCGTTCAGGGCCACCGCTTGCGCGAGGTCGATCTTGCCCTTGAAGCGTTTTTGCAAGCCGTGCCAGAGTTTCAGAATCTCCAGGGTCAACTTCGCCAGACGCTCGGCGTGCTCGGTCCAGCCGCCACGCTTGCGCTCGGCCAGCGCCGCCAACCCTGCGCCATCACGCGGCAACGGGTCTTCGCCATCGAGAATGCAGCTGTCGAGGCTGGCCAGCAGAATGTCTTCCACCAGACTGTCGATGCGCCCCATGTCGCGGTACATCAAGCCCAGCTCGGTCAGCCCTGGCAATTTGCCGCGCAAGAACTTCGCCGGTTCCGCCAGTTGCTGCATCAGCAAACGCTGCAAGGCCCGGCGATGCTGGAACTCGGCTTCGGCCGGCGTGGAAAACCGCCCTTCCTTGACCGTACCGCCCTCTTCCACCAACGCCGGATAGACCGTCATCGACAGCCCGGCGATCTTTTGTTGCGTCTTCTCGGCCACCGCAGCGAAGACTTTCGCCTCGACTGGCTGCTGACTCTTCGCCGTTTGCGGCACGGCCAATGCCGCCTGGCTCGCTTCGGCAAAACGCGCAGTCAACTCTGCCAGGTCTCGCCCTTCGCCCAGGAATTTACCTTGGCCATCGACGATTTCCAGGTTCATCCGCAGGTGATTGTCGACCTGCTGCGCCGCCTCGGCCCAGGCTTCATCGCTGACCCGCGCACCGGTCATGCGCAGCAATTCGCGGCCCAACGCCTGAGGTAACGAGCCCTCGGCGAAGGTCATGCGCTGCAACGCCGCTTTGACGAAGTCCGGCACCGGCACGAAATTCTTGCGCAGCGCTTTGGGCAGGTTGCGCACCAGCGCAATGCACTTGGCCTCGATCACACCCGGCACCAGCCATTCCAGGCGCTCCGGCGGCAGCATCGGCAACAACGGCGCCGGTACGCGCAGGGTGACGCCGTCGCGCGGATGGTTCGGCTCGAAGTGATAACTCAGGGCCAGTTCCAGATCGCCGATGTGCAGGGTGTCGGGGTAATGCAGCGCGGTGACTTCGCTCGCCTCGCGGGCCAGCACGTCTTCTTCGCGCATGATCAACAACTGCGGGTCTTTCTGGCTGTTGATCCGATACCAGCTGTCGAAGGTCGCGGTCTGGTGAATCTCCGCCGGCAGACGCGCATCGTAGAAGGCGAACAGGGTTTCCTCGTCGGCCAGGATGTCGCGACGACGGGCCTTGGCCTCCAGTTCGTCGAGCTGTTCCAGCAGTTGCTGGTTGGCGGTCAGGCACTTGGCCTTGGACTGAATTTCGCCACGCACCAGGCCTTCGCGGATGAAAAACTCACGGGACACCACCGGGTCAATTGGCCCGTAATGCACCGGCCGGCGACCGACCACGATCAACCCGAACAAGGTGATCTGTTCGAACGCCACGACCTGGCCACGCTTCTTCTCCCAATGGGGTTCGAAGTGGTTTTTCTTGATCAGGTGACCGGCCAGCGGCTCGATCCAGTCGGCGTCGATCTTGGCGACCATGCGCGCGTAGAGCTTGGTGGTTTCCACCAGTTCGGCGGTCATCAGCCATTGCGGGCGTTTTTTGCCCAGCCCGGATGAGGGGTGAATCCAGAAGCGCCGCTGGCGGGCGCCGAGGTAATCACCTTCATCGGTTTTCTGCCCGATCTGGCTGAGCAGGCCCGACAGCACGGCTTTGTGCAGTTTCGGGTAATCCGCCGGCTCTTTGTTGAGGCTCAACTGCATGTCGCGGCAGATCAGGCTCAGCTGACGGTGCGAATCGCGCCACTCGCGCAGACGCAGGTAATTCAGGAAATTCTTGCGGCACCAGTTACGCAACGGACTGGCGGTCAGGGCCTGGCGCTGCTCTTCGAAACCCCGCCACAGATTGACCAGCCCGGCGAAGTCCGAGTCCACGTCTTTCCATTGAGCGTGCGCTTGATCTGCTGCTTGCTGACGCTCCGGTGGACGCTCGCGCGGGTCCTGGATCGACATGGCACTGGCGACGATCAACACTTCCTGCAAGCTGCCGAGTTTCGCCGCTTCCAGCAGCATGCGGCCCATGCGCGGGTCCACCGGCAACCGCGCCAATTGGCGGCCGAGCGGTGTCAGCTGGCTGTTACGGTCCACCGCCGACAGTTCTTGCAGCAGGTTGAAACCATCGCTGATGGCCTTGCCATCCGGTGGCTCGATGAACGGGAAATCGGTGATTTCACCCAGGCGCAGATGCAGCATCTGCAGGATCACCGCCGCGAGGTTGGTCCGCAGGATTTCCGGGTCGGTAAATTCCGGGCGCCCGATGAAATCCTCTTCGGCGTACAGACGAATGCAGATACCCGGCTCGACCCGTCCGCAACGACCCTTACGCTGGTTGGCACTGGCCTGGGAAATGGCTTCGATGGGCAGGCGCTGGACCTTGGCGCGGTAGCTGTAACGGCTGATGCGCGCGGTGCCGCTGTCGATCACGTAGCGAATGCCCGGCACGGTCAGCGAGGTTTCGGCGACGTTGGTCGCCAGTACCACGCGACGGCCCGGGTGCGACTGGAAAATCCGCTGCTGCTCGGCCGGCGACAAGCGGGCGTACAGCGGCAGGATTTCGGTGTGCTTGAGCTGGGCCTTGCGCAGCATGTCGGCGGCATCGCGGATCTCGCGCTCGCCGGGCAGGAACACCAGCACATCGCCAGGGCTCTTGCGCTCGCTGCGTTCGAACGCGGCAATTTCATCGAGGGTCGCGAGGATCGCCTGATCCACGGTCAAGTCGTCCTCGACGCGGTTGCCCTCTTCGTCCTGCTCCAGGGTCAGCGGGCGATACCAGGTCTCCACCGGGAAGGTGCGGCCGGAGACTTCGACAATCGGCGCGTCATCGAAATGCTTGGAAAAGCGTTCAAGATCGATGGTCGCCGAGGTGATGATGACTTTCAGGTCCGGGCGACGGGGCAGCAGGGTTTTCAGGTAGCCAAGCAGGAAGTCGATGTTCAGGCTGCGCTCGTGGGCTTCGTCGACAATGATCGTGTCGTAGCGCTCGAGGTAGCGGTCATTCTGGGTTTCCGCCAGCAGGATGCCGTCGGTCATCAGTTTGATCAGGGTGTTGGAATCGCTTTGATCCTCGAATCGCACCTGATAGCCGACCAGCGCACCCAGCGGCGTCGCCAGTTCCTCGGCCACCCGGCTGGCCACGCTGCGCGCAGCGATTCGACGCGGTTGGGTGTGGCCAATCAGGCCATGCTGGCCGCGACCGATTTCCAGGCAGATTTTCGGCAGCTGAGTGGTTTTACCCGAACCGGTTTCGCCAGCGATGATCAGCACCTGGTGCTTGAGCAGCGCCTCCTTGATTTCGTCGCGCTTGGCGGCGATCGGCAAACTGTCGTCGTAACGGATCACCGGCAGGCTGGCCCGCCGCGCCACCACCTGGTCGCAGGATGCCTGCATGCGCGTCACCCACTGGGCCAGCTTGGCTTCGTCAGGTTTCTTGCGCAGCTCAAGCAACTGCCGCCGCAGCCGGTGCCGGTCGGCGAGCATGGCGTGATCGAGGTTTTTCAGGAGTTTGTCGATGGAGGGCGATTCGTCGGTCATCGGGTACGCAATTCAGTCGTCTAGTGGCGCAGGGGGGCGATTGTCGCAGATTTTACGACCGCTGCGCGGCCGATCGCGAGCAGGCTCACTCCCACAGGGGATCTACGGCGACCACAAAATCGGGGGCGCCGCGGTCAAATGTGGGAGCGAGCCTGCTCGCGATCGGCCGCGCAGCGGACGCAGAGAACTACTCGTTATCGAAGCCTTTACGTCGATACGGAAACACGTCGATCACTTTGCCGGCGCGAATCGCCTCTTGCAGGCTTTTCCAGTAATCGGCGTTGTACAACTCGCCATGCAACTGATCGAACAACGTGCGCTGCCCCGAATCAGCAAACAAAAACGGTGGAAACTCCTCCGGAAACACATCCAGCGGCCCGATCGAATACCACGGCTCGCTCGCCATCTCGTCTTCCGGCGTTCGCGGTTGCGGGATGTGGCGGAAGTTGGCTTCGGTCAGGAAGCAAATCTCGTCGTAGTCGTAAAACACCACGCGGCCGTGACGGGTGACGCCGAAGTTCTTCAGCAGCATGTCGCCCGGAAAGATATTCGCCGCCGCCAGTTGCTTGATCGCCAGGCCGTAATCCTCCAGCGCCTCGCGCACCTGCGCTTCGTTGGCGTTTTCCAGGTACAGGTTCAACGGCGTCATCCGGCGCTCGGTCCAGCAGTGGCGGATCAGCACGGTATCGCCTTCGACCGAGACCGTGGACGCCGCCACCTCCAGCAATTCCTCCAGGCACTCCGGATCGAACTTGCTCAGCGGGAAACGGAAGTCGGCAAATTCCTGGGTATCGGCCATGCGCCCGACCCGGTCGACGCTTTTCACCAGGCGGTACTTCTCGATCACCGTGGCGCGGTTGACGTTCTTTGACGGCGAGAAGCGGTCCTTGATGATTTTGAACACAGTGTTGAAGCCCGGCAGCGTGAACACGCTCATCACCATGCCGCGCACACCCGGCGCCATGATGAACTGGTCGTCAGTGCTGGCCAGGTGGTTGATCAGCGCTCGGTAGAACTCCGACTTGCCGTGTTTGTAGAAACCGATCGAGGTGTACAGCTCGGCAATGTGCTTGCCCGGCAGGATGCGGCGCAGGAAGCCGATGAACTCGGCCGGCACCGGCACATCGACCATGAAATACGAGCGGGTGAACGAGAAGATGATCGACACGTCTGCTTCATCGGTGATCAGCGCGTCGATCTGAATGCCGCGCCCCTCAAGGTGCAACAGCGGAATCGCCAGTGGCCATTGCTCATCGGCGGTGTAGATGCGCCCGACCAGGTACGCGCCCTTGTTGCGGTAGAGCACCGAGGAAAACAGTTCGACGCTCAGCTCTGGGTCTTTGCAGACCCAATCCGGAAGGTTCTCGCGCAGTTGGGCTTCGAGGCGGCGCAGATCGCCGGGCAAGTCGGCGTAGTCCTCGCTGAAACGGTAGTCGGCAAAAATGCTCGCCAGCATGCCCGACAGCTGGCCTTGCGGCTTGTAGGTGCGGGTTTGCGCGGCCCGCGCCCGGCGCAGGCTGGGCCGGGTGGTGTGGATGAACATGCAGCCGTCGCTGATCAGGTCATGGCTGAACAGCCCGCAGAAAATCGAGTTGTACCAGGTCTCGGACAATTCATCGTCGAAACGCAGGTCGATCAGCGTGATGTAGGCGCTTTTGACCAGCGGCCAGCAGCTGACGTCCAGCGTGTCGGTGTCAAACGCGATGCGCAGCCTGTCCACCGTTTCGCCGACTTTTTCCTCGTACAGATTGATCCGCGCCGCCGACGCCGTTTGCGTCTCCTGCCACCGGGCCTGCTCGAAACGGGCGCGCGCGCCGTCGGTGATCTGCCGGAAATGCTCGCGGTAATCGTCAAAGCCATCGAGGATCATTCGGGCGATGTCGGCGGCTGGCCATTGCTGCGGCATGGTGAGACCTCTGCGGGAATTCGGGAGCCCTGAGCTTAGCCAGTGAACCGGGTGCAGGAGAAGCGTAATTTTTGCCGAGAATTAATTGCTCGTTTTTCGGTTGCCATCGATCAGGCGCTCGGCAACACTCTCGACCCCATCAAGGAAGGAGTGCCCCCGTGAACCCCGTTGATCTGTTTCGTTTGCTGTCACTGGCGGCCATCTGGGGCGCGAGCTTCCTGTTCATGCGCATCATTGCCCCGGTGATTGGCACCGTTCCAACCGCATTTTTTCGTGTCTCGATTGCGGCCGCCGGCTTGCTGGTGATCCTCGGGCTGATGCGCATCAGCTGGGACTTCAAAGGCAAACTCAAGACCGTGATGCTGCTCGGGGTGATCAACTCCGGGATTCCGGCGACGCTTTACTCAGTGGCCGCCCAGGTATTGCCGGCCGGGTACTCGGCGATTTTCAACGCCACCACGCCGTTGATGGGCGTGTTGATCGGCGGCCTGTTCTTTCATGAAAAACTCACGGCGGCCAAGCTGGGCGGAGTCTTCCTCGGGTTGTTCGGCGTGGGTGTCCTGACCCGTGCAGGGCCAGTGGCGTTCGACATGCCATTGCTGATGGGTGCCGCCGCCTGCTTGCTCGCCACGACCTGCTACGGTTTTGCCGGATTCCTGGCGCGCCGCTGGCTTGATCACGCGGGTGGGTTGGACAGTCGCCTGTCGGCGCTGGGCAGCATGCTGGGGGCCACGTTGTTTTTGCTGCCGCTGTTCGGTTACAGCGTGATCACCCAGCCACCGGCGAGCTGGGGTGGCTGGAGCGTCTGGTTGTCGTTGCTGGGGTTGGGGCTGATGTGTACGGCCTTGGCGTACATCATTTACTTCCGGTTGCTCAGTTCTGTCGGGCCGGTGAAGTCGATGACCACCACTTTCCTGATTCCGCCATTCGGGGTGTTGTGGGGTGCGTTGCTGCTGGATGAGCCGCTGTCGATGGCGCACATTTATGGCGGGGTGTTGATTGCGGCGGCGTTGTGGCTGGTGTTGAAGCCGGCTGCTGTGAAGGTTGCTGAAGTGACAGCCAAGTAGTGTTGTGGTGGGGCGGATGACGCCTTCGCGGGCAGGCTCACTCCTACAGGGTTTCGCGTCGTACACAGATTTTGTGTTCAATACCAAACACTGTGGGAGTGAGCCTGCTCGCCATAGCGATCGCCCAGACGCTACAGGGCAGCCTGACTCACCTCCCCATCCACCAACCGCCGAATCCCCAGCGGATTAGCGTTCTGCAACGCCTCGGGCAGCAACGCATCCGGGTAATTCTGGAAGCACACCGGCCGCAGGAAACGGTCAATCGCCAGCGTACCGACCGACGTCCCGCGCGCATCCGACGTCGCCGGATACGGCCCGCCATGCACCATCGCCTCACACACCTCGACCCCGGTCGGGTAACCGTTGAGCAAGATCCGCCCGACTTTTTCCTGCAGCAATTCAGCCAGCCAGCGATATTCCAGCAACTCCTCCGGCTCGCCAATCAACGTCGCCGTCAATTGCCCGCGCAGGCCGTGCAGCGCCGCCGCGAGCTGCGTCCGATCCTCGACTTCAATGACGATGGTGGTCGGCCCGAACACTTCTTCCTGAAGCAGTTCATCGCCTTTGAGCAACAGGCTGACATCCGCCTTGAACACCTGCGGCTGAGCCTGATTGCCCTGCTGGGGTTTGCCCGCCAGGTGCGTCAGGCCCGGGTGTTCATGCAGCTCGCCAAGGCCCCGGCTGTAGCTGTCCAGCGCGCCCGCATTGAGCATGGTTTGCGCGGGTTGCTGGTTCATGCTGGCGCAAAAGGTTTCCAGGAACGTGCTGAACTGCGGCGAACGCAGGCCAATGACCAAACCCGGATTGGTGCAGAACTGGCCACACCCCAGGGTCACTGAACCGGCGAGTTGCGCGGCAATTTGCTCGCCCCGTTCCTTGAGGGCTTCGGGCAGCAGGAACACCGGGTTGATGCTCGACATTTCGGCGAACACCGGAATCGGCTGCGGCCGGGTGGCGGCCATGTGGCTCAGGGCGTTGCCGCCCTTGAGCGAACCGGTAAAGCCCACGGCCTGGATTGCCGGATGCTTGACCAGCCACTCCCCCACGCCACCGCCATAAATCATGTTGAATACGCCGGCCGGCATTTGCGTGCGTTCGGCGGCGCGGAGGATGGCGTCCGCCACCCACTCGGCGGTCGCCATGTGCCCGCTGTGCGCCTTGAACACCACTGGGCAGCCGGCGGCGAGTGCCGACGCGGTATCGCCCCCGGCAGTGGAAAACGCGAGCGGAAAATTACTCGCACCGAACACTGCCACCGGCCCCAACGCGATGCGGTATTGACGCAGGTCCGGGCGAGGCAACAGCTGGCGATCCGGCAAGGCCTGGTCAATCCGCGCACCGTAGAAATCGCCGCGCCGCAGGACCTTGGCGAACAAGCGCATCTGGCCGCTGGTGCGCCCGCGTTCACCCTGGATGCGCCCGACCGGCAACGCCGTTTCGCGGCAGACCGTGGCGACGAACTCATCGCCCAGCGCATCGATTTCATCGGCGATGGCGTCGAGAAACTGCGCGCGTTTTTCCGCGCTGAGGTTGCGGTAGATCGGGTAGGCAGCGGCCGCCGCTTTGGCGGCGGCGTCCACCTCGGCTTGTGATGCCTGGAAGAAGGTGCCGGGGAGTGGTTCCCCCGTAGTCGCGTCGAGGCTTTGCAGTTGCAACGTGCCGTTGGCGCTGCGGCGACCGCCGATGTAGTTGTGTCCAGATAACGTGGTCATGAGTGATTCCTTGATAGTCTGGCTAGCTGGGACCCTGTAGGAGCGAGCATGCTCGCGATGATCTCAAAGGCACCGCGTGTGTTCAGGAGCCCCGCGTCATCGTTGACGTCCATCGCGAGCATGCTCGCTCCTACAGGGCGCGGACCTGGCCGATGGCCAACGGCTGGGCGCTTTCGCCGATGCCGTTTTCCAGCGGTGCGCCGAACGCATCGAGGCTGATCTGGAAGCGATCGCCCGGTCGGGTTTTCACCCCGTCGGCAAATGACAGCGTGGCCGTGCCGAAGTAATGCACATGGACATCGCCGGGCCGCAGAAACTGCACGTACTTGAAGTGATGGAATTCGAGGTTGGCGAGGCTGTGGCACATATTGTCTTCGCCGCTGAGGAACTCCTTCTCCCAGAGCGTTTCGCCGTCGCGCAAGATACGGCTGGTGCCGGCCAGGTGCTTGGGCAACTCGCCGACCCGCAGCTCGGGGCCGTAGGCACAGAAGCGCAGTTTCGAATGGGCGAGGTAGAGGTAATTGCGGCGCTCCATCACATGGTCGGAAAACTCGTTGCCCAGTGCAAAACCGATGCGGTACGGCTGGCCATCGTCGCCAATCACATAGAGGCCGGTCAGCTCGGGTTCTTCACCGGCGTCTTCGGCAAACGGCGGCAACGGAAAATCCGCGCCGGGGCGCACGACGATGCTGCCATCACCTTTGTAGAACCATTCCGGTTGTGCGCCAAACTGGCCGGCGGCGGGTTTGCCACCCTCCAGGCCCCATTTGAACATACGCATGGTGTCGGTCATGCCGGCTTCGACCGCGCCGTCCTGCTGGTGCATTTTGTCCCGCGTCGAGGCACTGCCCAAATGGGTCAGTCCGGTGCCGCTGATCAGGCAATGGGCCGGGTCTTCATGGTCCAGCGGCGGCAGGACTTTGCGTTGTTGCAACAGTTGCAGATAATCAGGCCCGGGCACGGTGCCGCGCTGGGCCACTTCTTCGTGCAGGCTGCGTTGGGCGCGGATCGCCGCGAGTGCCAGTTCACGGGTGCTGCGAGTGCCGTTGAGCACCTGGACCTGTGAGCCCTCGACGAGGCCGACCTGGCGTTCACCGGCAGAGTTTTCGAATTGAATCAGGCGCATGTCGGCCCTCCGGAAAGTCATGGATGTGGGGTGAGGGGACTTAGCCCCTCACCACCGGCTCACTCGATGATGTTGAAGTCGCTCAGGTACTCATCGGAGATTTCCAGGCCCAGGCCCGGTTTGTTGTCGTCGAGCTGGATGTAGCCGTTGACCGGTTGTGGCTCGCCCTTGAACACGTAGTAGAAGAGTTCGTTGCCGACCTCGACGTCGAACACCGGGAAGAACTCGGCCATCGGTGATGCGGTGGTGGACATGGTCAGGTGGTAGTTGTGCATCTGCCCGGCGTGGGGGATCACCGGCACCGACCAGGCTTCGGCCATGGCGTTGATCTTGCGCGCGGCGGTGATGCCGCCGACGCGGTTGGTGTCGTACTGGATCACGTCGACGGCGCGGCGTTCGAGCAGGTCCTTGAAGCCGTACGAGGTGAACTCGTGCTCACCGCCGGAGATCGGCATGATCCCCATTTTTTTCAGTTCGACGTAGCCTTCGATGTCGTCGGCGATCACCGGTTCTTCGAGCCAGCGCGGTTCGAATTCGGCGAGTTTGGGCAACATGCGGCGCGCGTATTCCAGGGTCCAGCCCATGTAGCACTCGAGCATGATGTCGATGTCCGGACCGGCCAGGTTACGCAGGGCGCGGACTTGTTCGATGTTCTTGCGCATGCCCGCCGGGCCGTCTTTCGGGCCGTAGCCGAAACGCATTTTCAGCGCAGTGAAACCCTGGTTCAGATAGCCCTGGGCTTCTTCGAGGAACAGGTCGAGGTTGTCGTTGGCGTAGAGCTTGGAGGCGTAGGTCCAGATCTTTTCCTTGGTGCGCCCGCCGAGCAGTTTGAACACGGGCTTGTTCACGGCTTTGCCCATGATGTCCCAGATCGCGATGTCGATCGCCGAGATCGCCGCCATGCCGATGCCTTTGCGGCCCCAGGCGTGGCTTTGGCGGTACATTTTCTGCCAGATGTATTCGTTGTCGAACGGGTCTTCGCCAATGGCGATCGGCGCCAGGTAAGTGTCGATGATTTCCTTGGCCACACGCGGCGCCAGGGCGCAGTTGCCGATGCCGACGAGACCGGTATCGGTCTCGACTTCCACCACCAGCCAGCCATGGAAACGGAACGAGCCCATGGCATCGCCGCGCTCGAACAGGATGTCGCTGGCGTTGGTGCAGAAGTGCGCTTGAGGCGGGACGACTTTGCCTTTCCACTCGAAGACGCGGGTACGGATTGCTTTGATTTTCATGAATTCAATTCCTTGCTAACGCTTGGGTAGTGATCAGCCAACCTGAGCCGGTGTGAGCTGCGAGGGTGATTTAGGGGTGTGGGTGGTGCGAAGTCGGGACAGCAGGATGGCGCCGAGAACACCGACCAGCGCCAAGGCGAACATGCCGGCGCGGGGGTCGGCGAAACTGGTTTCCATCACGGTTTTCAGGTTCGGCGCAACGAAGCCGCCAAGGTTGCCGACGGAGTTGATCAGGGCGATCCCGCCGGCGGCGGCAGCACCGCTGAGGTAGCTGGTGGGAATGGTCCAGAACAGCGGTTGCACCGAGACGAAACCGGCGGCAGCGAAGCAGAATGCCAACACCACAGGGACCATGCTGGTGCCCAGTGCCGAAGCGGCGATGCCGAGGGCGGCCATGGTCAACATGCACACGGCCAGGCGACGGTGCTGACCAGCGCGGTCGGCATAGCGAGTGACGAGGCGAGTCACGATCAAGGCGCAGATCCACGGAATCGCAGTGATCAGGCCGACGTTGAGACCCACGTGGCCGTCGAGCAGGCCAGCGATGCGGGTCGGCAGGTAAAACACCACGCCGTAGACACTCATCTGAATGGTGAAATACGCCAGGCAGAATTGCAGCACCCGAGGGTTGCGCAAGGCGCTGAGAAATCCGTGGGGGCTGCTGTCTTTTTTCTGCGCTTCTTCTTCGTTGAGCGCCGTTTGCAGCGCCTGCTTTTCTTCACCGTTCAACCAGGTAGCGTCAGCCGGGCGGTTGACCAGATAAAAGTACGCAGCGATGCCGACCACCGACGCCATCAAACCCTCGACAACGAACAACCACTGCCAGTTGGTCAGGCCGAACACGCCGTGGAAGTCCAGCAACCAGCCCGACAGCGGGCTGCCCAAAACCAGTGCCAGCGGCAAGCCGAAGTAGAACAGACCGAGCGCCTGACCACGGCTCTGCGCCGGGAACCAGTAGGTGAGGTAGAGGATGATCCCCGGGAAGAAACCGGCTTCGGCGACCCCCAACAGGAAGCGCAGAACGTAGAAGGTTTGGGCGTTGTGGGCGAACATCATGGCCGCCGACACCAGGCCCCAGGTGACCATGATCCGGCACAGCCAGACCTTCGCGCCGAGGCGGTGCAGCATGTAGTTGCTCGGCACTTCGAAGAACGCGTAGCCAATGAAAAAGATGCTCGCGCCAAACGCAAACGCCGCATCACCCAACCCGGTATCGGCCTGCAACGCGGCTTTGGCGAAGCCGACGTTGGAGCGATCGATGAAGGCGAGGATGTACATCAGGATCAGAAACGGCAGCAGGCGCAGCCGGCTTTTGGAGATGGCACTGGACAGAGCCAGGGCGGAATCTGAACGGGTCATGTAAATGTTCCTTTAGTGCCGGTATGTGCCTTGCGGAAGTGACAAGGCGGGCTTTTTGTAGTTGTTGATTCGGATGAATCGAGGCGGCTCGGGTGGCCGGCTGTGGTCATTCGATGGAGCGACTTTAGCCAGCGCACCGGGTGTGCGGATAATCACTTATGCGCATCCATCGATAACCTGGGGTGATCGCAAACTGCGGTTGCCGGGTAGATAGGGTTATCAGGCATCACACAAAAAAATGTGGGAGCGGGCTTGCCCGCGATAGCAGTCTGACAGGCGCTTCTTGAGTGCCTGTCAGGCCGTCATCGCGGGCAAGCCCGCTCCCACAGTGATCGAAGGTGATGCTCGATTGTGTGTATCAGTAGGTGTTGGCGCCCATCCGGCAGGCAATCTCGAATGCCTGGCGGATCGCTCCGACGTTGGCCTTGCCCTGCCCTGCGATATCGAACGCGGTGCCGTGGGCGGGGGTGGTGATCGGGATCGGCAAGCCGCCCTGCACCGTCACGCCACGGGAGAAGCCCATCAACTTGATCGCGATCTGCCCCTGGTCGTGGTACATCGTCACCACCGCGTCGAAGGCACTGGCATCGCCCTGAACCTTGAGGAAAATCGTGTCGCCCGGGTACGGCCCTTCAGCCGCAATGCCCAACGCCTGCGCCGAGCGCACCGCGGGACCGATGATGTCCAGTTCCTCGCGGCCGAACGAACCGTTGTCGCCGTTGTGCGGGTTCAAGCCGCAGACACCGATGCGCGGTTTCTCCAGGCCGTTGCGCTTGAGCGCGGTGTCGATCAGCTGGATCGCTTCCACCACCCGAGCCTGACTGAGCATGCCCGGCACTTCGGCCAACGCCACGTGAGACGTCACGCGCGACGTCCAGAGGTTGTCGAGCACGTTGAATTCGCAGAACGGCCCGTGGAAATCCAGCAGCTCGGCGAACCAGTGCAGCTCATCGTTATGCGCCATGCCCGCCATGTGCAGCGAGGTTTTGTTCAGCGGCCCGAACAGGATCGCGTCGGTGGTGCCGGCCTCGGTCAGGCGCAGGGCTTTTTCCAGCGTGTCGAGGCTGTAGCGACCGCCAATCACACTGGCTTCACTGCGCGCAAACTCGCCGACCGTGTCGCCACGGAAGTCATAGAACAGCGGCGTGTCGTCGTGAAATTCCAACTGTTCCAGCGACTCCACGCGACGGTACGGAAATTCCGTCCCGGCGATGCGCATACCACGGCGCATTTCCGCCTCGTCGGCAATCAGGATCACGTTGGCCTGGCGACGCACCGACGGCTCGCCGAGCAGGCGCGCGATCAGTTCCGGGCCGATACCGGCCGGGTCACCCAGGACCATGGCGATGGTGGATTTGTTCATGCTTCGCTCCTCAAGACTTCAGGCAATGTCCGGTCAATGGCGCAAGGTTCGCAGCGGTAGACCCGCTGCGCGTTGCTGTAGAACAGTCGCTCCTGATCGGCCCAGGGCAGATCGGCGACGATGGATTTGAAACCGCTGTAGATGTCGTCGAACGAGCCGCACAGGCTGTCCACGGGGAAGTTGCTGGCGAACATCGCCCGGTCGGTGCCGAACAGGGCGATCACCTCGCGCACGATCCAGGCATTGTCCTTGGCGCGCCACGCCCGACCGGCCTGACCCAGGCCGGAAATTTTCACCTGCACGTTAGGCCACTCGGCCAGCCGCGCCAACGCCAGCCGCCAACCGGCCAGGCCTTCGGCGCTGCGATCATTGGGCAACCCGGCATGGTTGAGAATCAGCGTGATGCCGGGAAAGTCCCGGGCCAGGCGCTCGGCCTCGTGCAGGTTCCACCAGGGTGCCTGCAAATCGAAATGCAGCCCCAGCCCTTGCAGCGCGGCGTAACTGCGCCGCCAGTGTTCGTCGCTCATCAGGCTGCGCACATGCCCCACCTGCGCGGGCGATGTCGGCCCACCGGGTTTGTGGCGTACGCTGCGTACACCCTTGAAACCGGCTTGCTCGGTCAGCACCGCAATGGCGTCCGGATGATCGAGCCAGGCTTGCGCCACGATGGCATTCGGCACGCCATAACGAGCGGCCAGACCTTCGATGAAACGGGTTTCGCCAATCGGGTCTTGCGGGTTCCATTCGGTCTCGATGTACACCGTTTTCACGACGTTGTGCGAGCCCGCATCGGCGAAGTAGTCGTCGGGAAAATAGCGACGCTTGATTGCGCTGTAATCGCCGTAGCGAAACGGGATGGCGGCTTCAGGCGCCAACCACGGATGGTCGTTTATCGAGGGGTCCCAAAAGTGATGATGGGCATCAATGATCGGACCATCCCACAGGGTACCGGATGCGTGTTTAGCCATGACGGACCTCGTCGAGACTGATGAACAACGTGGCCAGGACGAACACCGCCGAGCACACCGCGAAGAACCCCAGCACCGGCGCAAAACCACCGGCCATTTGCAGGATCACCCCCACCAGGATCGGCACCGCGATGCCCCCGGTGCTGCCGGCCATGTTCATTACGCCGCCGATCAGGCCGACCCGCGCCGGCGCCGCCAGCAGCGCGGGGAAGCTCCAGTAGAGGCTGCCCCACATCAGGAAAAACGCGGTCATGGCCAACAACGCCACGGCCGCAAAAGGATTGCTCAGGGTCGGCAGCAACAGGAACGCGCCGAGGGCCACCAGGCCGGAAAACGCCAGCAGGCTCTTGACCGCCACACCACGGCTGACGCTCTTGCGGATCAAGCCGTCGCAGAGGAAACCGCCGGTCAACGAACCCAATGCGCCGCATACGAAAATCACAAAAGTCGCCGCGCCAATGCCTTTGATATCGAAGCCACGGGCCTGCGCCAGGTAACTCGGGCCCCAGGTCAGCAGACCGAAATACACCATCGCCCAACTGGCGCGACCGATCAGCAGACCGCTCAGGGAACGGGCGGCGATGCCCAGGCCCTTGACCGGCACACGCGCCGCTTCGGCCGCTGGCGTGGCGCGCCCGGCGTTGATTTTCTCAAGCTCTTCGGCATTCACTTGCGGGTGAGTCGCCGGGTCATCCCGCAGGTAACGACGCGCCAACCAGGCGAGCACCAACGTCGCGATGCCGGCGATGATGAATGCCAGGCGCCACGAATCCAGCGACGCAATCAGGTAGGCAATGATCAACCCGCCGATGGCCACCCCCAACGGGCTGCCACTGTCCATCAGCACCGCGCCGCGACTGCGCTCGCTCGGCGCCAGCCACAGGGAAATCAGCTTGCCGCCCGAAGGGAACAACGGCGCTTCCGCAGCACCGAGGGCGACCCGGGCAAACAGCAACGACAAGCCGCCGGTGGCAAACGCCGCTAACACCTGAAACGTCCCCCACAACCCGGTGGACCAACTGATGACCCGGTGCGGACCGAAGCGATCGATCATCCAGCCACCGGGGATCTGCAACAGGGCATACGCCCAAAAAAAGCTGCTGAGGATCAGCCCTTGCATGCTCGGCGACAGCGAAAATTCATGGGCGATGGTCGGCATCGCGATGGACAGCGACACCCGATCGATCAGGTTGACCATGGTCAACGCAAAGATGATCGCGAAGATCCGCCAGCGCACGCTGCTGGCTTTGGTGGTGCCGGTCAGCGGTGTGGCCGCTGCCGTGGGCTGGACACCTGCGCCGGGCAGATGCAGGGAAGCACTGGGACGAGCCATGGTGCGTACCTCGATTTATTATTTTTGTGTGGGGCAACGTTGCCGTACAGGACGGCGTTGGTGAGCACTATCGAAGGCTCAGTGATAACCGTCTAATCAAAACTGGGAATACGGCGATAGCCTTGAGTTATGGCATGCCTGGCTTTCAATGAGCTTTCAACGTTGTCTGTAGGAGCGAGCTTGCTCGCGATGGTCTTCAACGAAAACGCGTGGTTCCAGGATTACCGTAGCGCGTTTGAGTCCATCGCGAGCATGCTCGCTCCTACTGAAGATGCCGAGCTATAACCCCAGGCTATCGGTGTATGTATTGTTTTGACTAGACGCCGGGCCACAGGCTTCCCACACTCGGCCCAGGCTTGCAGCTTACAAGCATCGACAAGCCACTCATAACAACTACAAAAACGAGGCCCTTCCATGCGAAATGCATTCGTCCGTCGCACATCCCGTCTGTTTCTTGGTTGCACCCTGATCGCCGCGGGCACCCTCCCCGCCCTGGCCCAAGCCGCGTGGCAGCCCGACAAGAACGTCGAAATCGTGGTCGCTGGCGGTCCCGGTGGCGGCACCGACCAGTTGGGTCGGCTGATCCAGTCGATCATCACCACCCACAAGTTTCTCGACGTGAACACCATCGTCCTCAACAAGGGCGGCGGCAATGGCGCCGAAGCCTTTCTCGACCTGAAAATGAACAAGGGCGATCCGGAAAAACTGGTGATCGGCACCAACAACATCTACCTCTTGCCCCTGGTTTCCAAGCTCGGCTATCAATGGCAGGAGTTGACGCCGGTCGCCGCCGTGGCCGAGGACGACTTCATTCTCTGGAGCTACAAAGACGCGCCATGGAAGGATGCCAAAGGCTTCTACGAAGCGGTCAAGGCCGACCCGTCGAACCTGCGCATGGGCGGCAGCCAGTCCAAGGACGTGGACCAGACCCTGACCCTGCTGCTGAACCAGACCAACAACAGCAAACTGGTGTACATCCCGTTCAAGAGCGGCAGCGAAGCCGCCACGCAACTGGCCGGCAAACACATCGCCGCCAACGTCAACAACCCCAGCGAAAGCATCAGCCAATGGCGCGGCGATCAGGTCGAGCCGCTCTGCGTGTTCAGTAAAGAACGCATGAGCTATACCGAGAAAGTCGCCGGTGATAAAGCCTGGGCCGACGTACCGACCTGTCACGAACAAGGCCTGGGCATCGATCAATACCGCTTCCCGCGCACCGTATTCATGCCCGGCGAAGTCACCGCCGAACAGCGGGCGTTCTATGTCGAGCTGATGCGCAAAGTCACCGAGACCCCGGAATTCAAGGCCTACGTGAAACAGAACGCGCTGGTGCCGACCTTCCTCGAAGGCGAGCCACTGACCGCCTACATCGAGAGCGACACCGCCCGCGTGACCCCGGTGTTCAAAGAAGCCGGCTGGCTGAAAAACTGAGCCGCCGACGGCCGCTCGCTTGCGCGCGGCCGTCGCCCCTGGAGGTGTTTTCATGTCCCATTCTTCGGATTCACCGGCGCTGGTCGGTACTCGCTGGGTCGAACTCGGCCTGGCCCTCTTCACGGCGCTGATTGGCGTGGTGGTGATGTTCGGCAGTCTCGAACAAGGTATCGGCTGGGGCGATTCCGGCCCCGAGCCGGGTTACTTTCCCTTCTACATCGGCCTGATGCTGAGCGCCGCCAGCGTGGCCAACGGCGTGTTGACCCTGGTGCGCTGGCAGGCCCTGAGCATTGCCTTCGTCAGCCGCAGTGCATTCAGGCAAGTACTATCAGTGTTCATCCCGATTGCGCTGTTCGTGGGCGCGATGCCTTTCACCGGCATCTACGTGGCCTCGGCGTGCTTCATTGCCTGGTTCATGTGGCGTGACAAGGTCCGCGTCAAACCCTATGGCAAATGGATGATCGGCACGGTGTCGCTGGGTGCGGTGCTGGCCAGTTACCTGATTTTCGCGCTGTGGTTCAAGGTCCCGCTGGATGCCGGCCCGATGGGTGACTGGATTGCGCTGGCCGGGAGAAATTTCAAATGAGCGAGTTCGATTCCCTGCTGCAAGGCATGAACCTGATCCTGACCCCGGGCCACATCGGCCTGATGGTGATCGGCGTTTTGCTGGGCATTCTGGTCGGCGTATTGCCTGGCCTCGGCGCCCCCAATGGCGTGGCGTTGCTGCTGCCGCTAACGTTCACCATGTCGCCGGTGTCGGCGATCATCCTGTTGTCGTGCATGTATTGGGGCGCGCTGTTTGGCGGCTCGATCACCTCGATCCTGTTCAACATTCCCGGAGAGCCGTCATCGGTGGCGACCACCTTCGACGGCTACCCGATGGCCCGCGAAGGCCGAGCCGCCGAAGCCCTGACCGCGGCGTTCAGCTCGGCATTGATCGGCGCCCTGGCCGGGGTGCTGCTGCTGACGTTCCTGTCGACGCGAATTGCTGCGTTCGCCATGTCGTTCAGTTCACCGGAGTTCTTCGCGGTGTACCTGTTGGCGTTCTGCACCTTCATCGGCATGAGCAAGAACCCGCCGCTGAAAACCGTGGTGGCGATGATGATCGGTTTTGCCATGGCGGCGGTCGGCATGGACACCGTATCCGGCAACCTGCGCCTGACGTTTGACCAGCCCGTCCTGATGACCGGCATCAGCTTCGAAGTGGCGGTGATCGGTCTGTTCGGCATCGGTGAAATCCTCTGCACGGTCGAAGAAGGCCTGGTGTTTCGCGGCGAGCATGCGCGCATTACGCCGATGGTGATCCTGCGGACCTGGGCCAAGTTGCCGCGCTACTGGTGGACGATTGTGCGCAGCACGCTGGTTGGCTGCTGGATGGGCATCACACCGGGCGGTCCAACTGCAGCGTCCTTCATGAGCTACAGCCTGGCGCGCCGCTTCTCGAAAAATCGCGACAACTTCGGCAAGGGTGAACTGGAAGGCGTGATCGCCCCGGAAACCGCCGACCACGCGGCCGGCACCAGCGCCCTGCTGCCCATGTTGACCCTGGGCATTCCAGGTTCGGCGACTGCCGCCGTGATGCTCGGTGGCCTGATGATATGGGGCCTGCACCCTGGCCCGACGCTGTTCGTCGAGCAGCATGATTTTGTCTGGGGCCTGATTGCGAGCATGTACTTGGGCAACGTCGTCAGTCTGATCGTGGTGTTGGCCACTGTGCCGCTGTTCGCCTCGATCTTGCGCATTCCGTTCTCGATCATTGCGCCGATCATCATCATGGTCTGCGCCATCGGCGCGTATTCGGTGCACAACTCGTTCTTCGACGTGGTGTTGATGCTGGGCTTCGGCGCGTTGGGCTACCTGTTCAAGAAACTCGGTTATCCGATTGCGCCGCTGGTGCTGGCGGCTGTGCTAGGGGACAAGGCTGAGGATGCGTTCCGCCAGTCGATGCTGTTCTCCGACGGGCATCTGGGGATTTTCTGGTCCAACCCACTGGTGGGCAGCCTGACCACAGCCGCGCTGCTGATGCTGTTCTGGCCGCTGATTTCCAAGGCACTGGGTGCGCTGACGGGCCTGCGCAAACCCCACGTCGCCAAGCCAAAATCGGTGCTGTGACGCAGCAATGCTGGCAACGCCTGACATTTGTTGTCAGGCTTGCCGCAGTCTTTTTTTCGAGCGCGCCTCATGACCCGAATTCCAGAAGCCAACGTGATCCACAGTCGACTGCGTCTGCGCCAATTGCGCCTGATGCTGGCGCTGCAGGAATTCGGCTCGTTGCGCCGCGCCGCCGACCACATCGGCATGACCCAACCGGCGGCGACGAAAATGCTGCATGAGGCCGAGGATTTGCTCGGTGTCGAACTCTTCGAACGCCTGCCTCGGGGCATGCGCTCCACCCCGTTCGGGGAAACCGTCATTTACTACGCGCGCATGGTGTTTGCCGAACTCAGCGGCATGCGTGAAGAACTGGTCGCGCTCGAATCCGGCAACCTCGGGCGGGTGGCAGTCGGAGCGATTCCGGCGCTGGCCTCGGGGTTGCTGACCCGCACCATCGCGACCTTGAAACAAAGTCATCCACGGCTGTCCATGAGCATCCAGGTCGACACCAGCGACGTGCTGGTGCAGGCGCTGTTGCAGGATCAACTGGATGTGGTGCTGGGACGGATTCCGGCCGGTGCGCGCGCCGAAGAGCTGCTGTTCGACAGCCTCGGCGAAGAAGCCCTGTGCGTGATTGCCGGTGCGCATAATCCGCTGGCACAGGAGACGCAACTGAGCTGGGCGGAACTGCAGAACATGACTTGGGTGCTGCAACAACACCCGAGCCCGATGCGCGCGATCATCAATCAGGTGTTCCACAATGCGCGGGTCGACATCCCCAACAGCATCGTCGAGACCACGTCGATCATGACCTTGCTCTCGTTGATCCAGCAGACCGACATGCTCGGTGTTACACCGGTGTCGGTGGTCGAGGATTATCCGGGGCGGGATTTGCTGGCGGTGTTGCCGATCAAGTTTGAATCGCGTTTGCCGCCGTATGGGTTGATTACCCGGCGGCATCGCATTCAGTCGTCGGCGATGCAGGCGTTTATGAATTCGGTGCGGGCGGAGCATGCGTTGGGCAAATAGTAGGGCTGGTTTTTTATCGGCGTACATATCCGTTTTTTTTGGTAACGGCTGATATTGGTTCCGCCTCAAAAGCGAAATCAACAGCAAGGCGGCCTGACAGTCGACTGATCTCTCTCAAGTACACCCCAATCCAATGTGGGAGCCAGCCTGCTGGCTCCCACAGGGGGAATGCGGACACCCGCAAAAGCCAGGTCCATTTACCCAGCCTTACGAAATACAACCCCCAGACCAACGATAATCAGCACCATCCCAACCATGCTCAACATCGCCAGCCTGTTCCCGAAAAACAGATAATCCATCACCGCCGTCACCGCCGGCACCAGATAGAACAAACTGGTGACATTCACCAGATTGCCCCGGGCGATCAGCCGATACAGCAACAACGTCGCCAACACCGACACCACCAACCCCATCCACAACACCGGCACAATAAACCCGCTGCTGTGTTCAAAGTGAAAAGGCTGGAACGGCACAAACACCCCGCACAGCAACAGTCCCGCGAGGTACTGCACCGGCAGCGTCCCAAGCGGATTATCGGTAATCCGTTTTTGCATGATCGACCCGAACGTCATGCTCGCCAGCGCCAGCAACCCAAAAAGCATACCCGCCATCGACATACCGGCCAGACCAATCCCTTGGTAAACCACCATGATCAACCCGGCCAGCCCCAGCATCAGGCCGAACACCCTGCTGGCCGATCGCTGACGCTCCATGATCACCACCGTAAGAATCGGCTGCACCCCCATGATGGTGGCCATCACGCCGGGCGTAACTTTCAGGTCCAGGGCCAACAGATAGAAAATCTGATAAGCCCCCAGCAACACCACGCCCGTGGCCATCGCATACAGCATCGGCTTGCCACCCTTGGGCAATTTCAGCTTGAGCAACGGCACCAGCAACACCAACCCACAGAGCGCAATGGCAAAGCGAATCAGCAGGAAGGCAAAGGGTGACGCGTGGGCCAGGCCCCATTTGGAGAAGATCGCCCCACTGCTCCACAGCAGGACGAACAGGCTCGTGGACGCCGCCGCGAGCGCGGATTTTTTCGAAAGGACAAACATGAATACCACCTGTAGTCAGACAAAAAGCCAACTCAGCCGAAGCTGAAATCCAGTAGTTTTTTCAGACGGGCGCTTTTTCAGACAGGCATGGGAACAGCAAGGAACGCTGATCAGCCCGAAACGCCAACGCCCGGCGGTGATACGACTGCGTACACCGGCGTGCTACGGACAGGTGGGGGGTAATGACTGATCTGCGCAGGCTGCTGATCCCCGCACGGCACGACGCCAGCGTTGACCGCTGAATCGACTACCGCGTTGATGAGGGAAGCTGGCATGGGCTGATCTTTATTGGATGGGGTGAACGGTGGGTTGGAATCACCGAGCGCCGACTATAACCAGCGGGTGACATGGATTGCAATGACTTGGACAAAGGGCCAGTAACGACAATTCACTGGATGCCGCCTACCTTGGAGAAAGTGCGACTAGTATCGGGTCAACTGTTCATTTCAAACCCTGTAGCCGAAGAGCCTATGGGAGTGCTCGCGGGAGCGTCGTTTAAACTGTCTTCATAAAAAAACCGCTCACAAGGAGCGGTTTTTTCATCTGAAAAGCGAATCACCCAAACAACCAATACCCCAACAACGTCAGCACCACCACCGCCAGCACCGGCCGCAGCACGCGGTAAGCCTTTGGATTGCGGCGCTTCCACTGTTTCACTACACCGCTGAACTTGTCGCTGGAGTTCTTGCTCCAGGCGTAAGCCTTGTTGATCCCGCCAACGCGTTCATCGTCCAGGTTCTGCGGTGCCGTGGCACGGCCCAGCCAGCCGCTGATCCAGCGGTTGATGCGGGTCATGACGCGGTTGCTCAACGGACGTTCGATGTCGCAGAACAGAATGACCCGGGTTTTCTCGGTTTCGTTCTTGACCCAATGCACATAGGTTTCATCGAACATCACGTCTTCACCGTCACGCCAGGCGTAAACCTGACCATCGACGAAGATGCGGCAATCATCGGAGTTCGGCGTCGACAGGCCCAAGTGATAACGCAAGGAACCGGCAAAGGGATCGCGGTGCGGGTTGAGATGGCTGCCACCGGGCAACAGCGCAAACATGGCGCCTTTGACATTGGGGATGCTGCTGACGAGCGCCACGGTTTTCGGGCACAGGGCTTCGGCGGACGGCAGGGGTTTGTCATACCACTTGAGATAAAAACGCTTCCAGCCTTTCTTGAAGAACGATCCGAAACCGGCATCGTTGTTTTTCTCGGCGGCGCGAATGTAGCCCTCATCGAACAGGTGCATGGCTTCGTCGCGAATGACTTGCCAGTTGTCCTTGAGCACATCCAGTTCCGGGAACTTGCTGCGGTCCAGATACGGTTTGGACGGTACGCCGGAGAACATGTACATCAAGGCGTTGTACGGTGCGAACAGCGCCGAATGGTTGACGAATTGACGCAGGACCGGCAACCGCGCCTTGCCGCGCAAATGCACATAGAGGGTGCTGCCCAGGAACAGCAGCAACAGCGACGCCTTCGCGGCAAAGGAAAAGGTCATCAACAACTCCTTGAGAATAGGCAACATTGCACAACGTCATTTACCCGACGTGGCAGCCGCCCATGATAAATCACTAGCGGCCCGGGGAAGAACCCGTAAAACCAAACATTCAGTGTTAACGATTGCGCAACAAAGTACTTATTAACATAAGGCGCCTGAACATGGGCTGACCTGAGTCAACCTGATGCCGATCGCCGTTACTGCTGATTCTCCTGTTCGGTAAACAAATCGCTGAACAACATGCTCGACAGGTAGCGCTCACCGGAATCCGGCAGGATCACCACAATGGTCTTGCCCTGCATTTCCGGGGTTTCGGCCAGGCGAACGGCCACTGCCATGGCCGCACCGCAAGAAATTCCGCACAGAATCCCTTCTTCCTGCATCAACCGCAGCGCCATGGCCTTGGATTCGTCGTCGGTCACCAACTCGACCCGATCGACAATCGACAGATCAAGGTTCTTCGGCACAAAACCGGCGCCGATCCCCTGAATCTTGTGCGGGCTCGGTTTGATGTCCTCTCCGGCCAGCGCTTGGCTGATCACCGGCGAAGCCACGGGTTCCACCGCCACGGAGATGATCGGTTTGCCCTGGGTATTCTTGATATACCGCGAAACGCCGGTAATGGTTCCACCAGTTCCGACGCCTGCCACGAGGACGTCGACCGCACCGTCGGTATCGTTCCAGATTTCCGGACCGGTGGTTTTTTCGTGGATGGCCGGGTTGGCCGGGTTATCGAATTGCGCCGGCATGAAATAGGTGGAGGGGTCGCTGGCGAGAATTTCGGCGGCCTTTTCAATCGCTCCCTTCATACCCTTGGCCGGTTCCGTGAGCACCAGTTCGGCGCCCAGTGCCTTGAGCACTTTACGGCGCTCGATACTCATCGAGGCCGGCATGGTCAGCATCAGCTTGTAGCCGCGTGCCGCAGCCACAAAGGCCAGGCCGATGCCGGTATTACCCGAAGTCGGTTCAATGATCGTCATTCCAGGCTTGAGTTTGCCGGTGCTCTCGGCATCCCAGATCATGTTCGCGCCAATGCGGCACTTGACCGAATAACCCGGGTTGCGCCCTTCGATCTTGGCCAGGATGGTCACGCCGCGCGGAGCGATGCGGTTGATCTGAACCAGCGGCGTATTGCCAATGGAATGGGCGTTGTCAGCGAAAATACGACTCATGGCTGGGTCCTTATACAGCGTTGAATAAGCGCACCAAGGTATGCCTCTTGCCTGTGGTCGTCCAGTCGGGCCGAACGTCCACGCGTCGCAGCAGTCAATGCCTTTACAACGCCAGAGATTTGCCATCATGAAACGTCGATACACATGGCCCCTGTGGATCCTCGCCGCCCTCGTCGTGCTGCTGATTGCACTGCACATCGCCCTGCCCTACATGGTGCGCGATTATCTGAACGACAAGCTGGCGAACATGGGCGATTACCGTGGGCAAGTCACCGACGTAGACCTGGCCCTTTGGCGCGGGGCCTACAAAATCAACGGGCTGAAGATCGTCAAGGTCGATGGCAAGGTCCCGGTGCCCTTCGTCAACGCACCGCTGATCGACCTTTCCGTGAGCTGGCACTCGCTGATATACGACCATGCTGTCGTGGCCAAGGTGCAGTTCTTCAACCCCGAGGTGAATTTTGTCGACGGTGGCGCCAACAAACAAAACTCGCAGACCGGCCAGGGCACCGACTGGCGGGCGCAATTGAGCAAACTGGCCCCGATCACACTGGACGAAGTGCGCATCTTCGACGGCAAGATCAGTTTCCGGAACTTCAATTCCAAGCCGCCAGTGAACATGAACGCCACCAAGGTCAATGCCAGCATTTATAACCTGACCAATGTCGTCGATAAGGCAGGCAAACGTGATGCACGCTTTGAAGGCAAAGCCCTGCTGCTGGGCCAGGCGCCTCTGGAAACCACCGCGACCTTCGACCCGCTGAGCAATTTCGAAGACTTCGAATTCCGACTGCGGGCCAAGGACCTGGAACTCAAGCGCATGAACGACTTCGCCTCGGCCTACGGCAAGTTTGACTTCAACGCCGGGCACGGCGATGTGGTGATTGAAGCGCAAGCCAAGAAGGCCCAGTTAACCGGTTACATCAAGCCGCTGCTCAAGGACGTGGACGTGTTCAATTGGCAGCAGGACGTGGAAAACAAGGACAAAGGCATTTTCCGTTCGATCTGGGAGGCCATTGTCGGCGGTTCCGAAACCGTGCTGAAAAACCAGGGCAAGAACCAGTTTGCAACCCGCGTCGAGCTGAGTGGCAGCGTGCATCGGCAAGATATCAGCGCGTTCCAGGCGTTTTTGCAGATTTTACGCAATGGTTTCATTCAGGCGTTCAATGCCCGCTATGAACGGCCGAAGCCCGAGGCCGGTTAGGGTTTGCGCGTAACGGTGTAGCGGCCGGTTTCTTCGGCCGCCCGTGCCGAGCTTGATTGCTGCTGCAAAAAATCCCAACCGAGACAAGCCAGGGCGAGAGATCGGGGCACCGGCTCACGACCACTGCTGTAGCGGGTGATGCTGCGGGTGCTGACCCCCAATGCCTCGGCCGCTTGATTAAGCGGCAAACCGGTGCGAGCACGCCAGTCGATGAAGACCCGGGTATTTTCGTCCACTGCGTTTTGCGCCAAGGCATCCAGATAAAGTGTGTCTGCCCCAATCTGGATGTCATGATCCGGCCACTCGACGCACCAACCATCGTCGCCAAGGGTTGCACCTTCGAAAGCCCCGGCTTCCAGCAATGGCTTCAACCCCGGATAGGCGCGCAGGTCCCGGCTCAAATCAATGTTAAGTTGCTGACCGTCGATAAACGTCAGCGACAGGCGGTAATCGGGCAAGGCCTGCACGGCCAACAACCGTGGTCGCTTCATGGGTAACATCGTTTCCAATCCTCCAGCAATTGCGCTTGATGAGCCCTGACCCAACTCAGCGCTTCCTTGATAATCAGCGGCGGCGCCTTCCCCACCATCACTTCGACGGTCTCCAGGCTGAGCATCACGTCGAGCCCGCCACCGGTCAGGTGGACATGGGGCGGTGGGTGATCCTTCTCGCGTAGCTGAATGCGGTACGTGTCGCGAAATCGATATTTAGTAGACATGCCGGGCAAGCTATCGCCAAAATGGCGATAGCTCAATACTGGCCAGCCGCCGAGACCGAGTCAAGATGTGACGCTCCATTCAGAGACTGAATAAGCCGTCTGCGTTCACAGTCGACCGGGCAGCGCGTTATAGTCGGGCACTACAATTATTGCGCCCCGCCCTGCCCCGTCAGGTCGGCGTTACCGTTCGAGGATTAGCAGATGAAGTTCGAAGGCACCCAGGCCTACGTCGCCACCGATGACCTGAAGCTGGCGGTCAACGCCGCCATTACCCTGGAACGGCCGCTGCTGGTCAAGGGCGAACCGGGTACCGGCAAGACCATGCTCGCCGAGCAACTGGCCGAGTCCTTCGGCGCCAAGCTGATCACCTGGCACATCAAATCCACGACCAAGGCGCACCAGGGCCTGTACGAGTACGACGCGGTCAGCCGCCTGCGCGATTCACAGCTGGGCACGGAAAAAGTCCACGACGTTCGCAACTACCTGAAAAAGGGCAAGCTCTGGGAGGCTTTCGAGTCTGAAGAGCGGGTGATTCTGCTGATCGACGAAATCGACAAGGCCGACATCGAGTTTCCGAACGACCTTCTGCAAGAACTCGACAAGATGGAGTTCTACGTCTACGAAATCGACGAGACCATCAAGGCCAAGAAACGCCCGATCATCATCATTACCTCCAACAACGAAAAAGAGCTGCCGGACGCGTTCCTGCGCCGCTGCTTCTTCCACTACATCGCCTTTCCGGACCGCAACACGTTGCAGAAGATCGTCGACGTTCACTACCCGGACATCAAGAAAGACCTGGTCAGCGAAGCGCTGGACGTGTTCTTCGACGTACGCAAGGTGCCTGGGTTGAAGAAGAAGCCATCGACCTCCGAACTGGTGGATTGGCTGAAGCTGCTGATGGCCGACAACATCGGCGAAGCGGTGCTGCGCGAACGCGATCCGACCAAGGCGATTCCGCCGCTGGCCGGTGCACTGGTGAAAAACGAACAGGATGTGCAATTGCTTGAGCGCCTGGCGTTCATGAGCCGTCGCGGCACTCGCTAAGCTCCGATACGTAGAGGCCAACGCCATGCTGCTCAACCTGTTCAATGAAATGCGCGCAGCCAAGGTCCCGGTCTCGGTGCGCGAGTTGCTCGACCTGATCAACGCGCTGAAACAACGCGTGACCTTCGCCGACATGGACGAGTTTTATTACCTGTCCCGGGCGATCCTGGTGAAGGACGAAAAGCATTTCGACAAATTCGACCGCGCCTTCGGGGCTTACTTCAACGGCCTGGAAAAACTCGACGACCACCTTCAGGCATTGATCCCTGAAGACTGGTTGCGCAAGGAATTCGAGCGTTCGCTGACCGATGAAGAACGCGCAGCGATCCAGTCCCTGGGTGGCCTGGACAAGCTGATCGAAGAGTTCAAGAAACGCCTCGAGGAACAGAAGGAGCGCCACGCCGGCGGCAACAAATGGATCGGTACCGGCGGCACCAGCCCGTTCGGCTCCGGCGGCTTCAACCCGGAAGGCATTCGGGTCGGCGATGCCGGCAAGCGCCAGGGCAAAGCGGTCAAGGTCTGGGATCAGCGCGAGTACAAGAACCTCGACGACTCGGTGGAACTGGGCACGCGCAACATCAAGGTCGCCCTGCGCCGGCTGCGTAAATTCGCCCGTCAGGGCGCGGCGGAAGAGCTCGACATCGATGGCACCATCGACCACACCGCCAAAGATGCCGGGTTGCTGAACATCCAGATGCGGCCCGAGCGGCGCAACACCGTCAAGCTGTTGCTGCTGTTCGACATCGGTGGCTCGATGGACGCCCACGTGAAGATCTGCGAGGAATTGTTCTCGGCCTGCAAGACCGAGTTCAAGCACCTGGAGTACTTCTACTTCCACAACTTCATTTATGAATCGGTGTGGAAGAACAACATGCGTCGCACGTCCGAACGCACGTCGACCCAGGATCTGCTGCACAAGTACGGCGCGGACTACAAAGTGATTTTCATTGGGGACGCGGCGATGGCGCCTTATGAAATCACCCAGGCCGGTGGCAGCGTCGAGCACTGGAACGAAGAAGCCGGGTATGTGTGGATGCAGCGTTTCAAGGAGAAGTACAAGAAGCTAATCTGGATTAACCCGTATCCGAAAGATACGTGGGGGTATACGTCTTCGACCAATATCGTGCGCGATTTGATTGACGACCAGATGTATCCGTTGACGTTGCGGGGGTTGGAGGAAGGGATGCGGTTTCTTTCCAAGTAGCACGCTGAACTTGTGGCGAGGGAGCTTGCTCCCGCTGGACTGCGCAGCAGTCCCATTCTTTTTTCAGATGAGAGGGGCCGCTTCGCGACCCAGCGGGAGCAAGCTCCCTCGCCACAACTAAAAGCGCTGCAAATATTCAATCTGTTCGCGATACGCGACGTCCTGCACCACCGGCCGCAACCGCACCGTTGCCCCCGGCAAGCACTGCGCCAGCCTCGCCAACGCCAACGGCGTCAACGCTCCCAAACGCGGATAACCACCAATGGTCTGCCGGTCATTGAGCAACACAATCGGCTGCCCGTCCGGCGGGACCTGAACCGCGCCCAGCGGTATTCCCTCCGAAATCATCGGCTTTCCCTGGTACGCCAACGCAGTCCCCAGCAAACGAATACCCATCCGGTCAGCGCGGCTGTCGAGGGTCCAGGCGCTGTTGAACGCATCGAACAGACTCTGGCCGCTGAACTCGCCAATCTGCGCGCCAAGCACCAGGTCCAACGGTGAGTCGGCGTTGAAATCCGGCACCTGCTCAGCCGCCAGTTCCCGCACCAGCAACGGCGCTGGCGCGGCGTAACTCAACGACGCGCCTTTGGCCAACGCCCGGCCCATACCGTCCAGGCCACCGAGTTCTTCGCGCACCACCGTCGCACGGCTGCCCAACACTTGTGGCGCATCAAACCCGCCCGGCGCCGCCAGGTAAGCCCGCGCGCCCAGCAGCGGCTGAGTGAACTGCAAACGCTGACCCTTGCGCAGTTTGAAACTGCGCCATGGCGCCAGCGCCTGACCGTCCAGTTGTGCCCCCAGATCCGCCCCCGCCAGCGCGAGCAGGCAGTCTTCCTCGGCGACAACGCTGAACCCGCCCAAGGTGATTTCGATCACCGTTGCATCCAGCTCATTGCCCAGCAGCCAGTTGGCCCACGACATCGAACGCCAGTCCAGCGCTCCGCCCTGGGTGACGCCCAAATGCCGCACGCCAAATCGACCAGCGTCCTGCAACAGGCACAGCGGCGTACTCGCCTCAATCAATAGACGGCTCATGCCTGCGCCTCCAGTGGCGTATCGTTACCGCCCAGATTGATGAACTCGGCATGGCTGACCGCTTCGAAACGCACGGTGTCGCCCGGTTGCATCAGGCTGTAGCCGTCACGTTCGCGGTCGAACAGTTTGGCCGGCGTGCGGCCGATCAGGTTCCAGCCGCCGGGGGACACGACCGGGTACGCGGCGGTCTGGCGTTCGGCAATGCCGACACTGCCCGCCGCGACCTTTTTGCGTGGTGTGTTCAGGCGCGGCGCGGCGAGCACTTCTTCCACCAGCCCCATAAAGGCAAAACCCGGTGCGAAGCCCAAGGCAAACACCTGATACTCGCGCTCGCTGTGGCGGCGGATCACCTCCTCCACCGCCAGCCCGCTGCGCCGGGACAACAGGCTCAGCTCCGGGCCAACGCTCAAGTCGTACCAGACCGGCAGCACATGAGATCGACCGCGGGCATGGGCATTGGGCGACAGATCGATCAAGGCCAGCGCAATCAGCTCCCGAGCCTGAGACGGACTCAACGCCGTCAAATCGAAATGCACCATCAACGTCGTATAGGACGGCACCAAATCAATGAGATGCCCGCCGAACACCGAACGCAGGCTTTCACTGGCGGCGAGCATCCACGGCATATTGGCTTCGGCGATTTCATCGAACAGGCGCACCATCAGGCAATCCAGCGCCACCACTTCCACACGCGGTTTCATGGTGCACTCTGCTGATCGAGGGCTTCACGAATCCGTCTCACAGCGGCCACCGAACTGGCGTTGTCGCCGTGCACGCAGAGGGTATTGGCCTGCAAGTACAAAGCGCTGCCGTCGCTGGCGGTGAGATGATCGCCACGGGCAATGGTCAGCGCCTGATCGATGATTTTTTCCGGATCGTGGTGCACCGCCCCCGGCTGTTGCCGCGAGACCAGCATGCCTGCACTGTCGTAAGCGCGGTCAGCGAAGGCTTCGAACCACAGCGTCACGCCGTACTCATCACCTAACCGTTGGGCGGCGCTGTTATCGCGCGTCGCCATCAACATCAGCGGCAACGTCTTGTCATAAGCCGCTACGGCTTGCAGGACGGCGCGCAATTGCGCCGGGTTGGCCATCATGTCGTTGTACATCGCACCGTGCGGCTTGACGTAGCTGACGCGCCCGCCCTGAGCCCGGCAAATCCCGTCGAGGGCGCCGATCTGGTAATGCAGGATGTCTTGAATTTCCTGCGCGGTGTAGGCCATGGAGCGACGGCCGAAACCGACCAGGTCCTGATAGGCCGGGTGTGCGCCAATCTTCACGCCATTGCTCAAGGCCAGGCTGACGGTCTTGCGCATGATGCTCGGGTCGCCGGCATGGAAGCCGCAGGCAATGTTGGCGCAGTCGATGAACGGCATGACTTCCGCATCCAGACCCATGGTCCAGTTACCGAAACTCTCGCCGATGTCGCAGTTCAATAGCAGGCGGCTCACGGTGAACACTCCTGTAGGTTTTATTCTTTTCAGATGAAGGCAGATTACTGCGCATCCAGTTGTTTGCCACGGGTTTCCGGCAGACTGAGCGCCGCAAGAATCACCACCCCGTAGGAAACCGCCGCAAAGGCACCAATGCCGACACCCAAGGGCACCTTCTGGCTCAGCAAACCGATCAGCAGCGGAAACAACGCCGCCAACGCCCGGCCGATGTTGTAGCAAAAACCCTGCCCCGAACCGCGAATCCGCGTGGGAAACAGCTCGGTCAGAAACGCGCCCATGCCACTGAAGATCCCCGAGGCAAAGAAGCCCAGCGGAAAGCCCAGCCACAGCATCACGCCGTTACTGACCGGCAGTTGGGTGTAGAGCAGCACGATGGTGAACGAGCCGACCGCGAACAGGATGAAGTTCTTCTTGCGCCCCAGGAGGTCAGTCAAATACGCGCTGATGACGTAACCGACGTAGGAACCGACGATCACCATCGCCAGATAACCGCCCGTGCCGAGTACGCTCAAACCACGTTCGTTCTTCAGAAACGTCGGCAGCCAGGAAGTAATCGCGTAGTAACCGCCCAGCGCGCCGGTGGTCAGTACCGAGGCCCGAATCGTGGTGAAGAGGATGCCGGGGGCAAATATCTCGTAGAACTTCGCCGGGTTGCTCGCTTCTTGTTTGGCCTTGGCTTCGCGGTAGATTTCCGGGTCCTTGACCAGTCGACGGACGAAGATCACAAAAATCGCCGGGACGATGCCGAGGATGAACAGAGCGCGCCAGGCGTCTTCCGGCGGCAACACCGAAAATAGCAGCGCATACAGAATCGCCGTCAGCCCCCACCCCAGGGCCCAGCCCGATTGCACCATGCCCACCGCTTTGCCCCGGTCCTTGGCGCGAATCACTTCGCCCATCAGCACGGCACCGGCGGTCCATTCGCCGCCGAAACCGAACCCCATCAAGGTGCGGCTGATCAGCAGCTGTTCGTAGTTTTGCGCGAAGCCACAGAGAAAAGTGAAGAAGGCGAACCACAGCACCGTCAGCTGCAAGGTGCGTACGCGACCGATGCGGTCGGAGAGAATCCCCGCCACCCAACCGCCGATGGCCGAGGCGATCAAGGTGCTGGTGTGAATCAGCCCGGCCTCGCCGGTGGTGATGCCCCACATGGCAATCAGGGTCGGCACCACGAAGCTGAGCATCTGGGTGTCCATGCCGTCCAGGCCATAGCCGATCTTGCAGCTCCAGAAGGTGCGGCGTTCCTGCTGATTGATGTTGCGATACCAGTCGAAAGGTCCCGGGCGAGCCGTGGCCGTGGGGATGTCGAGGGTGTCGGGCGCACTCATGGCAAATCTCCGCGCATATTTTATTGGTATTGTTCTGAGCCCCGACGACGCCTATCGTGGGAACCGGATGCGCTGATTCTTGGGCTCCCTGCCCTGCTGCGTCCAACTAATAAAACCCCGCCCTAGACATAAGAAAAACTTTATCCCATGAACCTGAAGTTTCTCGAGACCTTCGTCTGGGTCGCACGCCTCAAGAGTTTTCGCCTGACCGCCGACAAGCTCTTCACTACCCAGGCCTCGATTTCCAGCCGCATCGCGGTGCTCGAAGGCGAGCTCGGGGTGAAGCTGTTCCTGCGCGATTCACGCGGCGTGAGCCTGACCCCCGAAGGTTTGAAAGTGCTCGACTATGCCGAGCAGATGATGGACACGATGCAGGCCCTGAGGCAGTCGATCGAGACGCGTTCGAGCAAGGTCGGACGCGTGCGCATCGGCGTGATGGACACGGTGATTCACACCTGGCTCAGCCCGCTGGTGGCGCAGATGACGGAGCACTATCCGCTGGTGGAAATCGAGCTGGTGGCTGATACCTCGCTCAACCTCTGCGATCAGCTGCAAAAAGGCTTCCTCGATCTGATCCTGCAGACAGATCTGTTGCGTCAGGAAAGCGTGCGCAGCCTGGAATTGGCGAGTCATCCGATGGGCTGGATTGCCGCCACCCACTCGATCTACAACCGCGAGTATTCCGGCGTGGCCGACCTGGCGCGGGAGCGGATCATTACGTACTCGAAGAATTCACACCCGCACCAGGAAGTGCTGGCGCTGATGCAGGCCAATGGCGTGATGACGCCGCGACTGAACTGCGTGAACTCGGTGTCGGCGATTACCCGGCTGCTGCGCGATGGCTTTGGCATTGGTGCATTGCCACCGGTGCTGGTGGCCGAGGAACTGGCGCGGGGGGATTTGACCTTGCTGGCCATCGATCAACGGCCACCGGATTTGCAAGTGGTGGTGTCGTGGCGCACGGGGGTGGAATGGGTCGAGGAGATTGTGGCGTTGTGTCAGCAGGTGTTGACGGGGTATGCGCGTGAGGTGGGTGAGGATTACATCATTCTTGCTGACTAAACCCTGACTGTGGCGAGGGGATTTATCCCCGTTGGGCTGCGAAGCGGCCCTAAACCATCCGCCCCCGCAAATTCAGGCAAATCGCGCTCGCCGATTTTACGACTGCTGCGCAGCCGAACGGGGATAAATCCCCTCACCACAGGAACCGCATCAACCGTTACAGCCCACGCACATCCCGGTCTTCAATCGGCCGGCTCTGGCGCAGGCGTTTGCCGCCCAGCACCACCCAGTCGATCAACCGCAACAGGCATTCGATGCCGAAAGACAGCAGCAACGCGCCGCTCATGCCCCAGATCATCGCTTCGGGCGTCAACAGGATCTGGTAGCTGTAGCCATTCCAGGTTTCCTTGCGAATGTCCGGATCAGCGGCCAATACCACCTGCAGCACACGGATGTACCACGGGCCTTGCATGGCCTGGAACTGTTTATCGAGGGCCAACTGACGGGTGAGCAAGGTGCTCAGGCTGTCGGCGTCGCTGCGAAAGATTGGGTCTTCGCTGGCGCGGTAATGGGCGACCAGCGCCTGCATGTCACCCTTGAAGAACTGATTGGCCGTGCCCTGGAAACCGCTGAGGCTGGTTTGCGCTTCAATCAGATGGGCTTCGACCCGCTTGGTGTAATCGCTGAGGAAACCCGGCACCTGGACACCGATCAACAGGCCCGCCGCAAACAACACCAGCCTTAGATAACTGAGCAACATGGGGGGAGATCCTTATTCGGTCTTGCCCTGGCTGACGCATTCGCCGCGTCGCCAAAGGCTCCATTGGCCCGGTTCGTAACGGGTCCAGGTTTCGTTTTCGGTCAGGGGTTCGGTGGCGATCACCGTGACCACGTCATTGGGGGTGGTTTCGGCCTGGAAGTCGACGATCACATCGACATCTTTCAGGCGTGCCGGGCCGAACGGGGCGCGACGGGTAATCTGCGCCAGTTTGGTCGAGCAATAGCAGAACAGCCAGTCACCATCGCTCAGCAGGCAGTTGAACACACCTTTGCTGCGGTATTCGGCGCAGGCGGCGACAAGGTCGGGCAGCAGCGCTTCGATCTCGACCGGTTCCGGAAACGCGGCACGCACGCGGTTGAGCAAATCGCAGAACGCCGCTTCGCTGTCGGTATCGCCGACGGGGCGATAGAAACTGGCGGTCGGTTGAAAGTCCGCGAGCTGGCCGTTATGGGCGAAACACCAGTTGCGCCCCCACAGTTCGCGCACGAACGGGTGGGTATTGGACAGGCAGACCTTGCCGACGTTGGCCTGGCGGATGTGCCCGATCACCACTTCACTCTTGATCGGGTAGCGCTGCACCAGATTCGCGACTTCGGATTCGCAGCTGGCCGCCGGGTCCTGGAACAGTCGCAGGCCACGGCCTTCATAAAACGCGATGCCCCAACCGTCACGGTGCGGCCCGGTACGGCCGCCGCGCTGCATCAGCCCGGTGAAGCTGAACACGATATCGGTCGGCACATTGGCGCTCATGCCCAATAACTCACACATGTTCGGACTCTCGCTTCAAGGCAGGGGCAACGTTACAAACGCGGTTCGACCCGCAAACGCTGAGGGTTGCTCGGGACGGGAGGACGACCGTAACGATCATCGCCGGCACCGCCGAACGGTTGATCGTCTTCAGGGTCGTCGGCCCTGGCCGCCGCTTTGGCGGCCTCGGCCTGTTCCTTGCGAGCCCTGGATGCACGCTCGATAGGGAAACGGATCGCGACGAACACCAGGTAGATCCCGAAAGCGATCATGCCGTACATGAACAGGTCGGAAATTGCCCGCCAGGCGTTGTTGCCGACCTTGAACGCGAGGTCCAGGACGGTAATGGCGATGGCCGGGGCGACTTTTTCCTTCACCGGGTCGATGATGGTCGGGCTGAACAGCAACACCGCCATCAGCAGTCGCAGTGGCTCACGCAGCCAGCGCCACATCCAGCGGGTCATGCGCATCCACACCAACAGGCAGCCTAAAGCGGCAAAGGCGTAGAAGCCCCAAGCGATCAGATAGTCGTTCTCGGTCATGGTGTCCATGGCAAGGCAGGCAAAGAGGCGCTTATAGTAACGACTTTTCACACTTCAGGCTTGTCCCAATGCCAGTCGGTCACGATGCCAAACCTGTAGGAGCGAGCCTGCTCGCGATGAGGTCAGCTCATTCAACATCCATGTTGCCTGTCCGTCCGCCATCGCGAGCAGGCTCACTCCCACAGGTTTTGTGAAAGCATCAAGATTTGCAGTTCGCCTGAAACCTAATTCCGTACATAGTTCGAGAGCCCGTCATGCCCCTATCCGCCAACGTTTCCGATGCCCCGATTGCCCGCAAGGCTGAAGGTTCTGACCCGTATGCCTGGCTGCAGGAGCGCGACACCGAAGCGGTGCTCGACTACCTGAAGGCTGAAAACAGCTACCAGGAAGCGCAAACCGCTGATCAGGCCGGGCTGCGTGAAACCCTGTTCGAAGAGATCAAGGGCCGGATTCTCGAAACCGATCTGTCCCTACCCTCCCCTTGGGGCCCGTACCTGTATTACACGCGGACCACCGCCGGTGACGAATACGCCCGTCACTACCGCTGCCCGCGCCCGGCCGATGACAGCCTGCAGCTGGACGAGAGCCGGGAACAACTGCTGCTGGACCCGAACGAATTGGCCAACGGCGGCTTCTTCTCCCTCGGCGCGTTCAGCATCAGCCCTGACCATCAACGCCTGGCCTACAGCCTCGACACCACGGGCGACGAGATTTACACGCTGTTCGTGAAGGAATTGTCCAACGGCCGTGTCAGCGAACTGGAGTTTCAGGATTGCGACGGCAGCATGACTTGGGCCAACGACAGCCTGACGCTGTTCTTCGGCGAACTCGACGACACCCACCGCCCGCACAAACTGTTCCGCTATCGGCTGGACGGCACCGCCGCCGAGGAAGTTTTCCACGAGCCGGACGGCCGGTTCTTCATGCACTGCTACCGCTCGAGTTCCGAACAGCAACTACTGCTGTCCCTGGGCAGCAAGACCACCAGCGAAGTCTGGGTGCTCGACGCGTTCCAGCCGCAGCAACCCTTCACCTGCCTGGCGCCACGGGTTGAAGACCACGAATACGACGTCGACCACGGCGCGCTCGACGGCCAATGGGCCTGGTTCATCCGCACCAACCGCGACGGCATCAATTTTGCCCTTTATCACGCCATCGATACCGGCGTGGCGCCGACCGAGGCTGACTGGCAAAACCTGATCCCGCACAGCGACACCGTGATGATCGACGGCATGAGCCTCAACGCCGGGGCCATGACCCTGAGTTTGCGCGAAGGCGGCTTGCCCATCATTGAAGTCCACCCGCACGACCTGCCGAGTTACCGGGTGCAATTGCCGGATGCGGCCTACAGCCTGCATGTGCAGAACAGCCTGGAGTTCGTCAGCGAGCGGATTCGCCTGCGCTATGAAGCGCTGAACCGCCCGGCACAAATCCGCCAGCTCGAGCTGGGGACTGGCGAGCAAAAAGTACTGAAGGAAACCCCGGTGCTGGGCCCGTTCGACGCCGACGCCTACGTCAGTCAGCGCCTGTGGGCGACGGCGCCCGACGGCACGCAAGTGCCTATCAGCCTGGTGGTCAAGCGCGAAGCCCTCGGCAAGCCAACCCCGCTGTATCTCTACGGCTACGGCGCGTACGGCGAAAGCCTCGACCCCTGGTTCTCCCATGCACGACTGAGCCTGCTGGATCGCGGCGTTGCCTTTGCCATCGCTCACGTGCGGGGCGGCGGAGAGCTGGGAGAGGCCTGGTATCGCGCGGGCAAGCAGGAACACAAACACAACACGTTCAGCGATTTTATCGCCTGTGCCGAACACTTGATTGCCAATGGCTTTACCACGTCATCGCAATTGGCGATCAGCGGTGGCAGCGCCGGCGGCCTGCTGATCGGCGCCGTGCTCAACATGCGGCCAGAGTTGTTTGCTGCAGCCATTGCCGAAGTGCCGTTCGTCGACGTGCTGAACACCATGCTCGACCCGGACCTGCCGCTGACCGTCACCGAATACGACGAGTGGGGCAATCCCGAAGAGCCGGACGTTTATGATCGGATCAAGGCTTACGCTCCGTACGAAAACGTCACCGCGCAAGCGTATCCGGCGACCCTGGTGATCGCGGGCTACAACGACAGTCGCGTGCAGTACTGGGAGGCCGCCAAATGGGTGGCGAAACTGCGCGCGACCAAGACCGACAACAATCCGCTACTGCTCAAGACCGAATTGGGCGCCGGACATGGCGGGATGAGCGGCCGATATCAGGGATTGCGTGACGTGGCGCTCGAATACGCATTTGTTTTCGCGGTTTTGGGCATTGCCTGAGGAACTTGGCCGGGTGTATTGGTCTTAAGGCATGTTCACCCTTTCAATGTGGGAGCGAGCCTGCTCGCGATGAGGCCTCAACATTCAATAGAGATGTTGAATGTGCCGCCGCCATCGCGAGCAGGCTCGCTCCCACAAGGGATTGGGGACATCCCGAACAACCGGAACCAGACACAATAAAAAGACTGTGAAGACATGTCAGAACCGACCTTACTGAACAACGAAATTCGCGACTGGCTGATGGACTGCGGCCTGTTCAATCAATTGCTGCCCGCAGACTTTGCAGCGGCTTCGGGCTATTTCAGCATCAGCACCGTCGCCCAGGGCGAAGAAATTTTTCACGAGGGCGATGCCGGCAGTTTCATGTGCATCATCCACACTGGCCAGGTGGCGGTGCAGAAAACCACCGAAGATGGGCAATTGGTGACCATGGCCACCTTGCGCAGCGGGCGCTCGTTCGGCGAGATGGCCGTGCTCGACGGTGAACGTCGTTCAGCCAGCTGCGTGGCCGCCAGTCACTGCCAGTTGCTCAACCTGGGCAAGGACTCGCTTGAAAAAATGATCAACGACGCGCCGAAAATCGCCGCGAAGATCATCCGCGCCCTCGCCGTCTCCCTGTCCAAACGCCTGCGCATGGCCGACGGGCAATTGCTGTTGCAGCAAATCTAACCGCCCGGCGGTTTGCCCCTGGGCGGGTTTTGCTCCAGTCCCGGCACGGGCTGGTCTTTGCTCGGCGGGCTTGGCATCTCGATAGGGACCAAGGGCGGCCCGCCGCTGCCCGGGCCGACTTTGGGCAAGGGTGCCGGGCTGATTTGCGGATACGGCGTGGGGGTCGCGGTACCGGGCGAACCGGGCGCTGGCGAAGGGCTGATCGGTATCGTCTGCAATTCCTGAGCCCGCACTGCAGTTATCGAGAGCGCGGCCAAGGCAATGACCGTTAGAATGGTGCGCTTCATCAATGGCTCCGTTGGCCTTGTTGTCTGTTTGCAGGCTACTCCCAACTGCGTCCGTTTGCCCTCCCCCAATGCCCAATCTTCTCAAGAGAGCTCCATGAAACGTTTCGTTCTGCTCGACACCGCCCCTATCCCTGAAAACGGCGGTGCCCTGTGCCTGTTCGAATACGGTGAGGATTTTGTCATCAAGATCCAGGGCGGCGACGGCGGGCAGCTGATGAACACCCGCATGCACGGCTCCGAAGATGCGTTGGCCGAGATCCCGTGCCGCAAAGTCGCCGGCCGGCCGGACTCGCGCGTGTTGATCGGTGGCCTGGGCATGGGCTTCACACTCGCCTCGGCCCTTAAACATTTGGGCAAGACCGCCGAAGTGGTGGTCGCCGAACTGGTGCCCGGCGTGGTCGAGTGGAACCGCGGGCCGTTGGGGGAGAAAGCCGGAAACCCATTGCTCGACCCGCGCACCGTGATCCGCATGGAAGACGTGGCCAAGGTGCTGCAAGCCGAGCCGCAAGGGTTCGACGCCATCATGCTCGACGTCGACAACGGACCCGAAGGCCTGACTCAGCGGGCCAACAGCTGGCTCTACTCCGCCGGCGGCCTGAGCGCCTGCGCCAAGGCCCTGCGGCCCAAAGGCGTATTGGCGGTCTGGTCGGCCAGCGCCGACAAGCAGTTTTCCGACAAGCTGAAGAAGGCCGGTTTCAAGGCCGAGGAAGTGCAAGTCTTCGCCCATGGCAACAAGGGCACCCGCCACACCATCTGGATTGCCGAGAAGCTCAAGGGCTGAGCTAAACTCCACTTATACCGTCATTAGTCTTTTACAAAGGTGAACCCATGAGTTCGTCAACGCCTCCGACCAACACTTCGAAGCTGGACCGCATCCTCGCCGACAACCAGCGCGACAAGGAAATGGGCTACCGCGACAAGGCCCTGAAGATGTACCCGCACGTGTGCGGCCGCTGCGCCCGTGAGTTTTCCGGCAAACGCCTGAGCGAGCTGACGGTGCACCACCGCGACCACAACCACGACAACAACCCGCAAGACGGTTCGAACTGGGAGTTGTTGTGCCTGTATTGCCACGACAATGAGCACTCGCGGTATACCGACCAGCAGTACTTTGGCGAAGGCTCGCTGAGCTCGCCGAAGATCGCCAAGGCGACGCACAACCCGTTTGCGGCGTTGGCGGGGCTGATGAAAAAAGAAGACTGAAGATTTTGAGCGAATTGGCTGGTCCCATCGCGGGCAAGCCCGCTCCCACAGGGGCTTGCGGTGTACCCACTATTTGGAATCACCGCAATCACTGTGGGAGCGGGCTTGCCCGCGATAGCAATCGCTCAGACACCGCCAATCCGCGAACTGACCTCTGCCGTCCAATCCCCGTATAATCGCCGTTTTTTCCCCGAAGGCACCCCGCTCGTGGCAGACAAACGGTACAGCTGCATTGGTTTGTATAACCCCAAATCACCCGAGAACGTCGGTTCGGTGATGCGCGCCGCTGGCTGTTACAGCGTGGCGTCGGTGTTTTACACCGGCAAGCGCTATGAACGCGCCGCCGACTTCGTCACCGACACCAAGCGTGTGCACTACGACATTCCGCTGATCGGCATCGATGACCTGAAAAAAATCCTGCCGCTCGGTTGCGTGCCGGTTGCGGTGGAGCTGGTCGAAGGTGCCCGTTCGCTGCCGGAGTACACCCACCCTGATCGCGCCCTGTACATATTTGGCCCGGAAGACGGTTCGCTGGATAAAGAAATCCGTGACTGGTGCGAAGACGTGGTCTACATCCCGACGACCGGCTGCATGAACCTCGCGGCCACCGTCAACGTCGTACTCTACGACCGCATGGCCAAGGGCCTGAACACCCGATCCGGGGCTAAATTCCGCTGATTCACTGCACATCCGATGGAACAAGCTGTCCGCTTCGGCAGTCAGCTTAAATATCTATTCTTGAAGCAGCTTTCCAGCCTGGAGACAGATCATGCACGAACTCAAACGCGTAGAGCGTATCGAATCCACCCCGTTCCAGACGCATCCCGACCAGAACGTCCAGGGCTGGGAACGCATCGGCTCCCTGGCCGGCGGCGTGGTCATGGTCGGCAAGGGCCTGCGCCGCGGCGGCTTGTTTGGCTTGATCCAGGTGGCGATTGGCGGTGTGGCCCTGGCTCGCGGGATTACCGGGCACAGTTCGGCCAAGAGTTTGCTGGAGAAGAGCCGTCAGGACATGGATAACGTGCGGGCGAAGATTCAGCGTGCCGGTGAAGAGTTGAGTCGGTTGAAGGCGAATGCCGAGGCGGCGACGAAAACCGCGACGGTGACGGGTAATGATTCGTTGAAATCGCCTAAAACCGGGGTTTGATCCGGAAATTGTGCTGAGGCGTATGGCCTCATCGCGAGCAGGCTCGCTCCCACAGGGGTCATGTGTACGGAATAGATCCCGAGCCTGCTTGCGAATGTTGGTGTTACTGAATCAACTCGGTATCGAGGACTTTGGAAGAGTCGCCGATGACGCTCTCGGCCAGCTGAACAAATGCCTTGGTATCGACACTTTCCAGACGCATCGCCCCGCGCATCACGTCATCCAGCGAACGTTTGTTCCGCGTCTTCAAGCGAATCTCGCGATCCAGTTCCTGTAGCAACACCACCGCTTTCGACACCTGCGCCGGGCTGATCTGCTCGCCGCGCAAAGTCGTGACCTTCTGGCTGTCCTTGGCCAGCTTGTGCTGCAGACCCGCGAACCGCTCATCACTCATACCGCCCGCACGGCGCACCAGTTCGATCGCGTAGTACTCGGCAAACCCTTCTTTGATCCAGTCACTGCGTTGCGTGTCTTTGATCCGCCCGAACACCTGGGCCAATTCACGCACCAAGGCGCTGGAGCCACTTTCGCTGACCAACGGCAGGCGCGTATTCAGGAAGATCGAGTCATGCGCGGCCAGGCTGCCGCGCCACATCGGGTCGTTGGCGCCGACAATCAGCAACTTGCCGGGGTGCCGCGCGAACACGTCTTGCACCTGCGGCCAGACAAACGTCAGCAGGGTCAGTACGTCCATGCGGCGCATGCCCTGGCCTTGGGGCGAGGCGACAGTGACCTCGGTTTCCCCGAGCCGCGTGCGACGGCTGCCCAGATGCCCGGCGAGCATCCAGCCAGTGGGCCGGTCGAACAGCCGGGAGGCGTTATCGATGCGGAACTTGTTCTTGCCGATCCGTGGCCAGGCGGTTTCAACGCTTTTCCAGCCGCTGGGCAGTTCGAATTCAAGGCGCGATATCAACTCGATACCGTCCTGTTGATCGAGTTTGGCTGCGGGTACCAGGTCATCGCCGCGCATCAGTGCCCAGCCCGGGGTCATGCGGCTGTCGAAGCTGCCGCTCTTGAGACTGTGGCTGATGCGCACGCGGTAAGTCAGGCTGGCCTTGTCGGCGGACGGTTGCCACACGCCCCGCGTGCCTTGGCCGGGGGTGAGCTGCCACTGGCCGTCAGCCTTGAAATCGCTGTAACGGCTGCCGTCACCCAGGTCGAAATCCAGACTGCGCACGGCCGAGCCTTGGGCCAGGGTCAGACGCACTTCCGCCTGATCGCTTTGCGGCAGCAGACGCACGTGGTAATCCAGATCGACTTTGCGTGCCGCCCACCCAGGCAAACTCAGAGTCAACAGCCCAACCGCCAATGCCAGCCGCAATCCCACAGCCATACCCTCTCCTATTGTGGCGAGCGAGCTTGCTCGCGCCGGGCTGCGTAGCGGCCCCAAAATTCCTGTAATCCCTGCTGATTATGTGAGTGCTACGCACTCAAGCGGGAGCAAGCTCCCTCGCCACAGATTGAACAGCGTCGGGAATTAACCCGCTCGAAAAATCAGGTGATCTTCCCAGTCATCTTCGGCCACGCTGCCTTCGGCGAGCATGCGCCCGGATTGTGAAATACGTTCGCGGTGCACCGCATCGCGATCACCGCACACCAGATGATGCCAGAGCAGCAAGTCCTTGCCCTCGCTGACCAGCCGATAACCGCAGGTCGGCGGCAGCCATTTGAACTCGTCAGCCTTGCCCGGCGTGAGCTGGATGCAGTCCGGCACGAAATCCCGGCGGTTGGGGTAGTCGGTGCACTGGCAGGTTTTCAGGTCCAGCAGCTTGCAGGCAATGCGCGTGTAATAAACGGCATTGTCGTCTTCGTCTTCCAGCTTTTGCAGGCAGCACAGGCCGCAGCCATCGCACAGCGATTCCCATTCCTCTTGATCGAGTTGATCGAGGGTTTTGCGTTTCCAGAACGGTTCGACTTTGGCGGCCATGGCTCAAGCATCAACATCAGGTGGTGAAAAGGCCGCCAGTCTAGTGCCCACAGCCCCGTGGGCCAAGCATTGGCGACTGCCGGTAGATCGGCACTTGTCAGTTCATGCGCCGCCAAGTAGCTTTGCCAGTCGCAAGGAGCCACGCTTGCGTGCCATTAACGCCCAACCGCGTTGCATTCAGGTGAATTGCCACGGCTCGCGAAAACCTCATCGCTCAGCTCAACTGCGCCCGCAGGTTTCAGACGACCTTCCCTTCAAACGTAGCAAGGAATCTCTTGATGAGTGCCAACCCACGCGTTGCCGACTATGCCATTCACCCTCAGTTCACCGATCGCTGGTCGCCCCGCGCCTTCACCGGCGAGACCATTCCCGAGGAAACCCTGCTGAGCTTCTTCGAAGCCGCCCGCTGGGCGCCATCGGCCTACAACTCGCAGCCTTGGCGGTTTCTGTACGCGCGTCGCGATACGCCGAACTGGGAGCGTTACCTGGGCCTGCTGAACGAATTCAACCGCAGCTGGGCGCAACACGCCTCGGCGCTGGTCATCGTGGTGTCGAAAACCACGTTCGCGGTGCCTGGCGCGACCGAAGAAACCCCGGCCTTGTGGCACACCTTCGACACCGGTTCGGCCTGGGGCCATCTGGCGTTGCAAGCGAGCATCAGCGGCTGGCATACCCATGGCATGGCTGGTTTTGATCAGGAGTTGACCCGCAAGGAGCTGAACATTCCCGAGGGTTACGCGCTGCACGCGGCCGTGGCCATCGGCAAGCTGGGCGATAAAGCGACGCTGGCGGATTACCTGCAAGCGCGTGAGGAACCGAGCCCTCGTCGTCCGTTGAGCGAGCTGGCGGCCGAGGGTGATTTCACCCTCTAAGCGTGCGCATAAAACCAATGTGGGAGCGAGCCTGCTCGCTCCCACAGTTGGTTTTGCACAACATTCAAGCGAGCGGGTATTCAGTACCCGCGATTGAAATCCACTTCCCCGCGCAACGCCTCTCCCGCCTGATACGCCCGCAAGTTTTCGACAAACAGGTTCACCATCATCGACGGCGAAGTCGGCGCCGAACTGTGGCCGGTCAGCAGCAAGCCCCAGGCGGTCCAGAACGGATGGCGTTGCGGCAGCGGCTCCTGACGGCAGACGTCGATCACGGCGCCCGCCAGATGCCCTTCTTTCAACGCCTCGACCAGATCAGCATCCACCACCGCCACGCCACGCCCAACGTTGATGAACAACCCGGTAGGCTTGAACTGCTTGAACAGCGCCGCGTTGTACAGGTCGTGAGTGTCCGGCGTATTGGGCAGCAGGTTGATCACGTAATCGACCGCACCGACCAAGCGCGGCAGGTCAGCCAATGTCCCGACTTCGACAAACGGCGCCTGCTCCCGGGCTTCGCTGGCGATGCCATACAACTCGACGCCAAACGGAACGAGGAACTTCGCCACGGTCTGCCCGATGTCTCCGGTACCGACGATCAACACCTTGCGCCCCGCCAGGCTCTGACCATGGCGATTGTCCCACTTGCGTTCAACCTGGCTGACCAGCCGCGCCAGCACCTCGCGCTCGTGGCCGAGCATGTAAGTCAGCACGTATTCGGCCATGACCTGGCCGAAAATCCCCACCGCCCGTGTCAGGCGATAGTGCCGCGGCAAGCCGTCGGCCAGCAGCGGCGTGATGCCCGCCCAGGTCGATTGCAGCCATTGAGGCTCGTGCCCCTGGCGCAACAGGGTCGCCAGCAGGTCGGGCTGACCGAGCCAGATCGGGCAATCGGCAGCCTGACTGGCCAGCTCGGCAGAGTCACCGCTGGTCAGCACTTCCAGCTCAGGCGCTGCCTGGCGCAACAGTTCGGCGTACACAGGGTGGTCGTGTTCAGCAATCAGAACGCGCATGGTTAAAACCTTTCAAAAGCAGTGCAGACGCCCGCTGACGGAGTTGCCTCCGTCGTCGCAGCCATCGCCAAAATCATTCAGTGTTTCATAAAGGCTCTGAACAGAACCTGTCTGGCGATTACATCGGATCGTTGCGGCGCAGCAACTCTTCCGGCAAATGCTCGATGTACTCGTCTTCTGCCGGTGGCATTTGCAGGTGGTAGCCCTGCTTTTCGAGGTTTTCCAGGACCACGGTGATGTCCTCGCGCGACAATTTGCGCTCGGGGGTCAGCACCAGGTCGAAAGCGTGGTGGGGTTTGCCGAAAGCCGCCAGCAGACTTTCCGGGACACGCTCCAGTGCATCGCTTTTGAGCACGTAGAGGTACATCTCGTTTTTCTTCAGGCTTCGGTAGATGGAGCAAATACGTTTCAAGGCTGTTCTCCGGCAGTGGCCAGGCTGTCAAGCAGCGCTTGGCCCATCAATTCGCGGCGCCAGCCACGCAGCGAATCAGGCAATTGGTAAGGACCATTGGGGAAACCGCTTTTGAGCAGCGCTTCCAGGGTTTTCTTGCGCAGCATCAGTTCCGGCGCGATGTTCAGGCGCTCGGCTTCGGCCTGGCCAATCGCGCGCAGCTGTTTGACCAGCGCCGCGGCGTCCACCGGCAAAGGCTCGGGCACGGCAGGTGGCCATTGATCAGGCGACACACTGCCTGAACGCTTGATCAGATCAATCAGAAATTCGCCGTCCTGACGCACGGTACGCGGATGCATGTCTTCGATTTTCGCCAGGGCGCCGAGGTTGTCCGGTTGAGTCCGGGCCAGCGGCCACAGGGAATGCTCGCGGACGATGCGGTTACGCGGCAGATCACGTGCACGGGCCTCGCGCTCACGCCAGGCGCACAGTTCACGCAACACGGCGAGTTGGGCACGGGACAGTTTCCAGGCCAGCTTGGCGTCGCGATAGACCTCGTACGGGTCGACTTCGCGGCGCAGGTTGGCCACCAGTTCGGCGCCGTCCTCCAGGACCCAGTTGTATTTGTCGTCAGACAGTTTCGGACGCAGCTGTACGAAAACCTCCGCCAAGTGCAGGGCATCTTCGGCGGCGTAGCTGATCTGGGTGTCGGAAAGTGGTCGTTGCAGCCAGTCGGACCGCGTCTCGCCTTTGGGCAGGTCGATGCCGAGCACCTCTTGCACCAGGCGCGAGTACCCCATGGAGAAGCCCAGGTTCAGGTAGGCGGCAGCCAATTGGGTATCGAACAACGGCGCCGGCAGGCTGCCCGTCAGGCGCAGCAGCACTTCGAGGTCTTCGCTGCACGCATGCACGACCTTGACCACCGCCGGGTTTTCCAGCAACGCAGCCAGCGGTTGCCAGTTATCAATGGTCAGCGGGTCAATCAGGTAAGCGCGTACGCCATCACCGATCTGCAGCAGGCCAGCGATCGGGTAAAAGGTGTCGACCCGCATGAATTCGGTGTCGAGGGCAACGAACGGCAGTTGCTGCCACTCGGCGCAAAACTGACCGAGGCTATCGTTGTCGCGAATCCAGTGAATATCGATGGCCACACGGCTCTCCCTTGAAGAATGGCGCGCAGTATATATCGCCCCCGGCGATTTCCGCGCATCCACTGAACAAGAGCATTAGCGAAATTACCTGCCGAACTGCAAGATTTGTCTGACAAGTGGGGGCTAACCGGCCTTACGCAGTACGTAGACCCGCATCTGCCCACAACCGGGCAGGAAATCCTGATGGCTGAGCAAACAGAATCCGGCTCGCTTGAACTCGGCTTCTACGTCGGCCCGGTTGACGAGCGAGGGGTCGGCAGCACTGCGTAAGCCCGAGCGAAGGAATTTGAAACGAGGTTCGACCCGCAACGCCACGATCACCGTGTCGCGACTGACGCGATGAAACTCTTCGAGCATGGCCAACCGATGTTCGGAGGTGGCGATGTGCTGAAACAGTTCCATGCAAAAAATGCAGTCAACCGCATTGGCCGGTAACTCAATGGTGAACGCCGAGCTCTGAAACGTCTTGATCCGCTTGAGCAGGTCCGGCGAGTGGTGAGTCTGCGCGTGATTGAGCATGTCCTGCGACGGGTCCGACGCCAGAATCACCCGGTTCGAATGTTCCGCCAGCACCGGCCAGAAGCGCCCGATACCGCACGCCACATCGAGGATCAGACCCGGTTCGCCGGCCATTTTCAGCGCCCTGCGCACCCGCTGCTCATCACGCCACAACCCCAGGCGCCCGGCCACGCCACGAGGTCGCGGCTCAAGGCAGACACGCGCGTGCTCCTGGTTGTAGCGCCTGGCGAACTCGAGTTCGATGGCGGAAGGGGGCTGAGCGGACATGTTCGATGCTCTAGAGGGACAATTCACCGGCCGCTGGATCACGGCCGACGTTTGAAAAAACAGGTCGAAATACTCACTTTTTGGCCAACACACCGTCGACCACGGCACCGCGGCACCCGGCAAACATATCCAGATCCTGGTTGTACACCTTGCTGTTGACCTCCAGCAAACCGAGCATCGAGTGAAACAGGTTGTCTTGGCTCAAGGGTTTGTCACGGCTCATTTGCAGGCAATGCGTATCAACCGAGAATGACTTCTGGTAGCTGTCGGAAAACCACGCCAGCATCGCGACATGCTTCTGTTGCTCCGGCGCCAGCATGTAAGGCGTGCCGTGGAGGAACAAGTTGTACTCGCCCAGGGATTCTCCGTGGTCCGACAGATAGAGCATCGCGGTATCGACTTTTTCCTGGTTCTTGCGTAACAGATCGATCAGGGTCGACAGCACATGGTCGGTATACACCAACGTGTTGTCGTAGCCATTAACGATGCTTTCGCGACTGCAGTTATTCAGCGCGTTGCTTTCGCACACCGGAGTAAAGTGCTCGTACTCTTTCGGATAACGCTTGAAGTATTCCGGACCGTGACTGCCCATCTGGTGCAATACCAGCACGGTGTCTTTATCCAGGGTATCGATGAAGTGTTGCAAACCTTGCAGCAGGATTTCATCGCGGCATTCGCTGTCGGCGCACAGCGCCGGGTCATTCAAATTACTGACGTCCTGAAGGGTGACCCGATCGCAGGTGCCTTTGCAGCCCGACTGGTTATCCCGCCAGATCACGTCCAGGCCAGCGCGTTTGAGCACGTCCAGCAGGCCCTCTTCGTTTTTGGCCTTGCTGGCGTTGTAATCCTTGCGGCCCATGTTGGAAAACATGCACGGCACGGACACGGCGGTTTCAGTGCCGCAGGAATGCACATCCGTAAACGCGATCAGGCCGGCTTCGTTATTCAGTTTAGGGGTGGTGTCGCGGTTATAACCGAGGATACCGAAGTTCTCGGCCCGGGCACTTTCACCCACCACCAGGACCGTCAGGGATTTGCGGTCATGGGTTTGCCAGGCCGGGTTTCTCTGGGCATCTTCGCCGATTTTGACAAAAGGCTGTCGCGCCGACACCACTTGCTCCCGCAGGTAACCCACCGAGGCACCGATGTAGTTGCTCGGCACCACCATCAGGCGCAATTCATGGTGATTGCGAAACAATGACGACAAGCCCTGATAGTTGATTAACGCGACGCCACCGATCACGGCAACCGAGGCGACACTGACCAGTACTTTACTTAACAACTCGCGATGCCAGCGGCGATAATTGACCGGTGTTTTCCACAACAACCACGACGGCAAAACACCGAGCAGCAGAATATAAACAAGCAACTTGACCGACAGTAAATCTCGCACTTCCGTTGCATTGGTTTGCGCAAAGTTACGCAACATGCCGGTATCAATCAGTGCGCCGTATTGCGTCATGAAGTAAGCGACCCCGGCGCTGATCATGAAGATCAGGGTCAGGACCGGCTTCATCACGCGTCGGAAGGCCAGCAAGGTCAGCACAATGTTGAAGGCAGCGAGGATCATCACCCCGAAGGCCACACGCATGACGATGCCTTTGCCGTCGGACGCGGTGATTTCAAAAAGGTGTTGCCAGAGAACTAAATTGAAACCGGCCAGTAGAAAGGCGCTGGCAATCAGTGTCACCCATTCGGGGCGCACGGCTTTAATCTTCAACATGATGATCGGCTGTTCCTGAAAAGAAATACCTTTGGCAAATGTGAAAATTCCATTGGCCATGGCAGCAGTAATTCTAGGTAGCCATCCATCAATTTTTTGTGAAAAAGAAGCCAACGAATGGTTGGCTTCTGGCGAGAACTAAAACTTTTAACTTATTTGACCCGGATTCAGGCCTGGTTGAGGTACCACCGCCAGTCCTGCTCACCCACCTCCCCCATGAACTGCCGGTACTCGGCGCGTTTCACCGCCAGGTACACGCCGAGGAATTTGCCGCCGAACGCTTCGCGGGCCCAGCTCGAGCCTTCCAGCGCCCGCAAAGTGGTGAGCCAGTCTGTCGGCAACAGCTCCTTCGCCTGCGCGTAACCATTGCCTTCCACCGGGGCGCCCGGGTCGAGTTGCTCACGAATACCACGATGGATACCGGCCAGGATCGCTGCAGCCGCCAGATAAGGGTTGGCATCGGCGCCACAGATGCGATGTTCGATATGCCGCGAGAATGCCGGCCCGCCCGGCACGCGCAAGCTCACGGTGCGGTTGTCCACGCCCCAGGTGGCCGCCAGGGGTGCGTAGCTGTTGGTCTGGAAGCGGCGGTAGGAGTTGGCATTCGGGCAGAACAACAGCAGCGAATCGAGCAAGGTGCTGAGCATGCCGCCGACGGCGTGCCTGAGCAGTGGCGTGCCGTCCGCAGCTTCGCTGGCGAAGAGGTTGTTGCCCTCCTTGTCGGCCAGGCTGACGTGCATGTGCATGCCGGTGCCGGCCAGGTCATCGAACGGTTTGGCCATGAAGCAGGCCGTCATGCCGTGTTTGTGCGCGACACCTTTGACCAGCCGTTTGTAGCGCACCGCTTCGTCCATCGCCTGCAACGCGTCGGTGCGGTGTTCGAGGGTGATTTCCACTTGCCCCGGTGCATATTCGGAAATCGCCGTGCGCGCCGGAATGCCCTGTAGTTTGCAGGCGCTGTACAGGTCAGCCAGAAACGGCTCGATCTGCTCCAGTTCACGCAAGCCATAGACTTGAGTGGCCCGCGGGCGACCCCCGTCGATATCGCGCGCCGGTTGTGGCCGACCGTTGCTGTCGCGCTGCTGGTCCAGCAAATAAAACTCCAGTTCCGCCGCCATCACCGGGTAATACCCATCGGCCTGCAAGCCTTCAATGACCTTCGCCAACAGGTGTCGAGGGTCGGCGACGGTCGCTGGCATGCCCTCTGTCGGGTGCATGCTGACCTGCACCGCCGCTGTCGGAATCAGGCGCCATGGCATCCGCGTCAGGCTGCCGCTCACCGGATAAGCCCGGCAATCGATATCACCGACGTCCCAGACCAGCCCGGAGTTTTCCACGTCGTCGCCGTTGATGGTCAGGCCGAGAATGGTGCTCGGCAACGGCCGCCCGCTTTCGTACACCGCGAGCAATTCATCGCGGTGCAGCAATTTGCCCCGAGGTACACCGTTGTTGTCGAGGATGAACAGCTCGAACATTTCGATGTCCGGGTTCTGTTCGAGAAAGGTCAGGGCTTCTTGTTTCGTGGCAAAGGAGGTCGTGGCACTGCTCATGGGAATTCTCTTTTTTCCGCGTCAGGCGAACGCGCAGGCGTCGCCGCTTGGGCCCCACGCAACGGGCGGGACCTGTAAGAACAATCAACGGGAAATGCAGGAATCCGGCGGGCGCGCGTGACGGCAGTGCCACAGCGCCCAGAAGGCTAATTCGGAAGGAAGTGCGACGGGAGAACCGTCCATAGAGAAAACCGAAGTGAACAGATGCGCAGCAGCGTCACACGGGCGATCAAGTCGTTAAATCGGGATTTGAAGAACTTTGGGTGTGGGTTGGCTAAACAATTGATTGCCGATACACCCATTGTCCAATGTGGGAGCGAGCCTGCTTGCGATGACGGATTCATAGTCAACACATGGGGTGACTGACCCACCGCTATCGCGAGCAGGCTCGCTCTCACAGGGGATATCAGTGCTCGATCGCGACCTTGGTGTACGACTCGCGGTCGATGTCGAGGATTTCCACCGCCAGTTGCACTTCGACGTCTGCCGGCCAGGCACACAGATCCTGCACCACCGCCAGCAGGCTTTCGGACAACTGCTTCTTGATCTGCGGCGAACGACCGCTGAGCAGCGCCAGCTTCACATGCACAAAACCCCGTTCCGCCAGGGCGGTACCGACCTTGAAGGTCTCGACCTTTACCGCACGACTCTTGATGTCGTATTCGGCAGCAAACTGACCGGAAGCCACCAACGTATTGTTAAGCCGGATCAACGCGACGTCGGCGTTCAGTTCCGGCAGGTTGGCGGTGTATTCCATGTGCAGGTGGGGCATGGCAGGGCTCCTGAAAGTGGGCGGCAAAGACGTACATATAACACAGAGCCGGGCTGTTCACCGGGCCAGCAGCGACAAGTCGCGTTCACTCATGAACGCCTCCAGCCTGGACCGCAACCAGCGCTCGGCGGGGTCGGTGTCGACATGGCTGAGCCAGACCATGGACAGGTCCAGGGTCGGCGTCTTGAACGGAAACGGTTCCTTGAACAGCTGACCCGAAGCCGCCATCGCCTCGGCCGTGTAGTCCGGCAGACTGGCGATCAGGTCGGTCCCCGCCAGCAGCGCTGGCAATGAACTGTATTGCGGCACCGACAGCACCACCTGACGCGTACGCCCGATCTCCGCCAGCCATTCATCGGCGTAACCACTGACGTTGGCGGTGTGGGACACCAGCACGTGGGGGCGCGAACAATATTCATCGAGGGTCAACGGGCTGTCGGAGGCATCCGCGCGCAAAATGCTTGGCTGGATGTGTCGCAACAATTTGCGCTTGGCATTGGCCGGCAGCCCCCGCGTCTGGCTGATACCGACGGTGATATCGCCGGAGGCCAGCAAGTCGGGAATCCGCCAGTAATCGACATGTTGCACCACGAACACCACCTTCGGTGCTTCCTGGCGCAAGGCGCGCAGCAAGGGCGGCAACAAGCCGAATTCGACATCGTCCGACAGCCCGATGCGGAAGGTCATGGTGCTGCTGGCGGGGTCAAAATCATGGGTCAGGCTCAGCGCCACCGACAACGAATCCAGGGCCGGCGACAAGTGCCGAATGATTTCCTCGGCCCGCGCCGTCGGCTCCATGCGATGGCCGACGCGAATGAACAGCGGATCGTTGAACATCGTGCGCAAGCGGTTGAGCGCCGAGCTGATAGTCGGCTGGCCGAGGAACAGTTTCTCCGCCACCCGCGTGACGTTGCGTTCCAGCATCAACGTTTCGAACACCACCATCAGGTTGATGTCGGCCTTGCGCAGCTCATTACGATTCATACGTTTCCCCCATGCCCCAAAACCCGCCTCAGTTTAGGAAGCCATGGGGAAAGCGTCTACTGCGCTGGCGGCGCCGATGTTCAAACTATTCGAAACACATGCCCGATAGCCAAAAAAAACTGCTCCGCTACGCTGCATTCGACGCGCCACACAGACGCGCACAGACCAATCGCAGGGAGCGAGCACCATGTATTTCGAGATTTACAGGCAGTCCAAAGGCACCCCGAGCACTGGCAAAGGCCAGTGGCGCTGGCGCTTGAGGGCCGGGAACCACGAGACAATCGCCAGTGGCGAGTCGTATGTGAACAAGGCGGATTGCATGCACGCCATCGGGTTGATCAAGGGCGTGGAGAGTGAGACGCCGGTGAAGGAGATCTAGGCCTGGTTTTGGGGTGACCTCACCGGCCTCATCGCGAGCAAGCTCGCTCCTACAGGGTTCTCGGTCGTTCCTGAATAGCAGGTTCACCGAAAATCCCTGTAGGAGCGAGCTTGCTCGCGATAGGGCCCTAAAGTTCACCATCAACCTTTGGCCAAGCATCTTCAGCCAGGCAACGGATACAACGCATCATCAAACTGCGACAACCGCGGAAACACCATCGGCTGATCATCACTCAAGTGCTCAAGGCGCTGCTGATAACTGCGCAAAAAGGCCTTGCGCGCGTCGTCGCTGATGTACGGCACATGCCAGGCCACGAACGGTTCCAGCACGTCGAAACCGACATACGCCAGCGTGCCTCGCAGGATCGGCCGCAGCATGTCTTCCAGCGGACCGTGGATCGCGCCGTCACCGAACATGTGCTCGCGCCCGCCCAAGGTCACCGACACCAGCGCCTTTTTCCCGCTCAACCCGCCCTGGTCGTAGAAGCGCTTGCCGCCGTAGCAGACACCGGATACCAGCACCCGATCAATCCAGCCCTTGAGGATGGCCGGGGTCGAGAACCAGAAAATCGGGAAGTTGAGAATCAACAGGTCGGCCCACAGCAGTTTGTCGAGTTCCTGCTGGATGTCCGGCGCCAGCGACTGGCTCTTCACGCCCAGACGTTGTTCCAGGGCATAGACCAGGTACTCCGGGTTTTCCCGCGAAGAGAAGTCATCGGCGCTGGCCACCGGGTTCCAGTTCATCGCGTACAGGTCGCTGACCTGCACTTCATGCCCTTGACCTTCGAGGGTCGCAACAGCCTGGTCACGCAGCGCAGCGGTGAAGGAGTTCGGCTCCGGATGGGCGTGAACGATCAGTACTTTCATGGCAATTCCTTAAACGCTTTCAAGCTGTATTGTGGAAGGGGTTAACGCACGCGCGGCCAGTAACCGGTCGAGCCAGTCGGGGTCCATTTGCGGTTCGGACGAAAACAGCAGCCCGGTGTAATCCTGATGCGGTGGCGTGAAAATAGCGCTGCGCGAGCCGTGGTCAACCACCCTGCCCCGCTGCATCACCAGCACCTCATCGGCAATGGCTCTCACCGTGGCAACATCATGGGTGATGAACAAGTAGGCGACGCCCAGTTGCTGCTGAATCCGGTTGAGCAGTTTCAGCACGCCCTCGGCCACCAACTGATCCAGCGCCGAGGTCACTTCGTCACAGATGATCAGCTGCGGATCAGCCGCCAACGCCCGGGCGATGCACACCCGCTGTTTCTGTCCGCCGGACAATTCCCGGGGCTGACGCTCCATGAACGTCGCCGGATCGAGCTCGATCATTTCCAGCAACTCGGCCACCCGCGCACGCATCGCCTTGCCTTTGAGCCCCAGGTAAAAGGTCAGTGGCCGGCCGATGATGTCGACGATGCGCTGCCGCGGGTTCAGTGCCGTATCGGGGATCTGGTAGATCATCTGGATGCGCCGCAACTGCTCCTTGCTGCGCTGACGAAAATTCGCCGGCAGCGCCTCACCGTCGTACAACACCTGGCCCGAGGTGGGCGGCAGCAACCCGGTGATCAAGCGTGCGGTCGAACTCTTGCCACTGCCGGACTCGCCGATGACCGCCAGCGTCTGGCCGCGATACAAGCGCAAAGAGACGTCGTGCAGCACCGGTTGATGGCCGTAGCTGGCGCAACTCTGGCGCAACTCCAGCAGCGGTTTTTCCTGTTGCGGTGAGGGTTTTGGCTCGGTGCGAAAGCTGCGCACTGCCCACAATGACTTGGTGTAATCCTCCTGCGGATCGCCGAGCATTTTGCGGGTCTCGGCCTCTTCCACCAATTTGCCGTGACGCAAGACCATGATCCGGTCGGCCATTTGCGCGACCACCGCCAGGTCATGGCTGATGTAGATCGCCGCACTGCCGTAGGTCGCCACGGCATCACGAATCGCCGCCAGCACTTCGATCTGCGTGGTGACGTCGAGGGCGGTGGTCGGTTCGTCGAAGATGATCAAGTCCGGGTGGCAGGCCATGGCCATGGCGGTCATGACCCGCTGCAATTGCCCGCCGGACACCTGATGCGGATACCGCTGGCCGATCTGCTCCGGATTCGGCAGACGCAAGACCCGGTACAACTCCACCGCCTCGGCCATCGCCTGGGCCCGGCTCATGCCACCGTTTTTCACCGCCGTTTCCACGTGTTGATCAATCAGTCGATGGGCCGGGTTGAACGACGCCGCAGCGCTTTGTGCGACGTAGGCGATGCGCAGGCCACGCAGTTTGCGCAGCGCTTCGGGTTTGGCGCGCAGCAGGTCGATGCCATCGAACTGCACCGAACCGCCGGTGATCCGGCAGCCGTCGCGGGTGTAGCCCATGGCGGCCAGGCCGAGGGTCGACTTGCCCGCCCCGGACTCGCCGATCAGCCCCAGCACTTCGCCCCTTTTCAGGGTCAGGTCGATGCCCTTGATCAGCGGATGCCAGGCGTCTTCGTAGTGACCTTCGATGTGCAGGTCACGGATGTCCAGCAACGGTTTTTCGTGGTTGCTCGTGTTCATGTTCAGCACTCCTTGAGGCCGCTGGATTTGTGCAGCATCCAGTCGACGACGAAGTTGACGCTGACCGTGATCAACGCCACGGCCAGGGCGGGCAGCAACGGGCTGATGTCGCCAAACGTGATCAGCACCGCGTTGTCGCGGACCATGCTGCCCCAGTCGGCGGTGGGCGGTTGGATGCCCAGGCCGAGGAACGACAGCGCGCTGATGAACAGGAACACAAAGCAAAAACGCAGGCCGAATTCGGCAATCAACGGCGCGGCAGCGTTGGGCAGCACTTCGCGGGTCACCAGCCACCACAGGCCTTCACCGCGCAGACGCGCGGCTTCGACGAAGTCCTGCACCACCACGTTCATTGCCACCGCCCGCGACAGGCGAAACACGCGGGTCGCGTCCAGCAGCGCGATCACCAGCACCAGCGACGTCGCCGTGGTGCCGACCACGCTGAGAATCAGCAAGGCAAAGATCAGCTGCGGGATTGCCATCAGGATATCCACCAGCCGGGACAATCCCTGATCGACCGCTCCGCCCTTGATCGCCGCGATCAACCCGCTCAAGCCGCCGAGCAGGAACGCCAGCACCGTGGTCAGAAAGGCAATGCCCAGGGTGTTGCGCGCGCCGTACACCAAGCGGCTGAACATGTCGCGCCCCAGGTTATCGGTGCCCAGCAGAAACTCGCCGCTCCACGGTGCGAAGCCGTCGCCGACCACTTGCGTTTCGCCATACGGCGCCAGCACCGGGGCGAACAGCGCCACGAGGATGTAGAGGATGATCACCAGAATGCCGAACTTGGCGCTCAGGGGCGCCCGTAATAATTGTTTGAGCAGGCTCATGTTCTACCCCTTTGGGTGCATCAGGCGTGGGTTGCTGGCGATGGACAGCACGTCCGCCGTGGTATTGAGCGAAATGTAGGTCGCCGCGAAAATCAGGCTGCACGCCTGCACCACCGGGATGTCACGCTTGGCCACCGAGTCCACCAGCAATTGGCCCAGCCCCGGGTAAACGAACACGACTTCGACCACCACCACCCCGACCACCAGGTAGGCGAGGTTCAGCGCGACCACGTTGACGATCGGCGCCAGTGCATTGGGCAAGGCGTGGCGGAAGATGATGCGCGACTGGCTGATGCCTTTGAGCCGGGCCATTTCGATGTACGGGCTGGCCAGCAGGTTGATCAGCGAGGCGCGGGTCATGCGCATCATCTGCGCGATGACCACCAGGCTCAGGGTCGCGACCGGCAGCACCGAGCGTTCCAGGATCGTGCCCAATGAAGCGTCGGGCGCCAGGTTGGAAATGCTCGGGAACCAGTTGAGTTTCACTGCGAACACCAGGATCAGGATGTAGGCGACGAAGAACTCGGGAAACGACACCGCGCTCAGGGCGGTGGTGTTGAGCAAGCGGTCGAACCAGCTGTTGCGATATAACGCCGAAAGCATCCCCAGCAACAAGGCGAGCGGCACCGAAACCATTGCCGCCAGCGCCGCCAGGCTGAAGGTGTTGCCCAGGCGCGAGGCGACTAGTTCGGCGATGGGCCGCTGGTTGGCCAGCGAGACGCCGAGATCTCCTTGCAGCAGGTGCCAGATCCAGTGGCCGAAGCGCGTCAGTGGCGGCAGATCCAGGCCCAGTTGTGTGCGGAATGCCGCGACGGTTTCCGGGGTGGCGGACTGGCCGAGCATCGCCTGGGCGATGTCGCCCGGGAGCATGCCGACCGCGAGGAAGATAATCACTGACACCGCGAAGAGCGATAACAGGCCCAATGCCAAACGCTGCGCCAACAACTTGAAAATACTATTCATCGTGCGGTTCCTTGAATCGGGCACGCCAGCAAAGACTGCGAATATCCAACTGTAGGAGCGAGCTTGCTCGCGATGGACTATCAGTCGACACCAAGGTGACTGACCCACCATCGCGAGCAAGCTCGCTCCTACAGTTGATGTTCATTGCTTTTCAAATCCCTTACGCCTGCCACCACCGCTCGATCACGCGCAGGCCATCTAGCTCGCCGTACGGCGCGGTCTGCCCACCGTGCGCGACCCGGTTCGAACGCGCCGCCACCGAACTGGCGAACAACGGCACAATCGCCCCGCCGTCATCCCGGCACAGCGACTGCATTTCGTTGTACATCTCGCGGCGCAACGGGTCGTTCATCTCGCCGCGCGCGGCGTTCAGCAGCTGGTTGAAACGCGGGTTGTCCCAATGGGTTTCGTTCCACGCTGCGCCCTTGGCGTAACCGATGCTGAACATCCGGTCAGCCGTCAGGCTGCTGTACCAGAACGAGGTGGTGAACGGCTGTTTCATCCAGACGTTGGAAAAGAAACCATCGGCCGGCTCACGCACCACGTCGATATCGATCCCGGCCTGACGCGCCTGCTCCTTGAACAGCACCGACGCATCCACCGCCCCGGCGTACGCCGCGTCGGAGGCTTGCAGCTTGACCTTGAGCGACTCGACGCCGGCCTGGCGCAGGTAGAAACGCGCCTTGTCCGGGTCGTACGCACGCTGCTCCAGCGCGGTGTTGATGAAGCGGCTGCCCGGCTGGATCGGGTGGTCGTTGCCCACCAGGCCGTAGCCGTGCAGCACCGAGGCCAGCAGCGTTTCGCGATTGATCGCGTGCTTCATGGCCAGGCGGATATTGCTGTCCTGGAACTGCTGGCTGTCGCACAACATCGGGAACGTGTAGTGCTGGGCGCCTTTGGTTTCTTCAATGGCCAGGTTCGGATTGCGCTTGAGCAAGGCCACGGTTTTAAGGTCGACCTTGTTGATCACATCGACCTGCCCGGTGACCAGCGCGTTGATCCGCGCTGCGCCGTCGGAAATCGCCAGCAACTCGGCGCTGGCGAAATGCGCCCGACCCGGTTTCCAGTAATCGGGGCTGCGCTCCAGCGTCATGCGCACGCCCGGCTCGAAGTCCTTGAGGCGATAGCCGCCGGTGCCGACACCGGCCTGCCAGTCCGGCACACCGTCCTTGCTCGGCATGATCACCAAATGGTAATCGGCGACCACATAGGAGAAGTCGGCGTTGCCCGAATGCAGTTCAAACACCACGCTGTCAGTGCCTTGGGCGCTGACCTTGGCGACATCGCCCAACACGGTCTTGGCGGCCGACGTGGATTTCTCGCCGAGGTGATGCTGGATAGAGGCAACCACATCGTCGGCGGTCAGGGTCTTGCCGTTGTGGAAGGTGACGCCCTGGCGCAGTTTGAAGGTCCAGATCCGCGCGTCCGGCGTCGAGGTCCAACTCTCGGCCAGTTCCGGAATCGCGGTGCCGTCAACGGCAATTTCAGTCAAGGTGTTATAGACCGCCGAGAAGCCGACGAAGGTAAAGGTGTCGCTCCAGGAACCGGGGTCTTTGGAATCGGTGGTGCTACCGCCCGCCAGGCCGAGACGCAAGACGCCGCCCGGTTTTGGCGTCGCTTCCTCGGCGAAGGCGCCCATCGGCAACCCCATGGAAAATGCCCCCGCGAACGCCGCCGCAGCGGCGCTGTATTTTAGAAAGTCCCGTCGGGGAAAACTGAATGCCTGGTTCGCTTGAGTACTGTTGTTTTTGTTATCGCTCATTGCATTGCCCCTGATTTGAAACGGAGAAAATAATGAATTCGGTACCTACGACATGGCCTGTGGTTCGGGTGCATTCATTCAGCGATCACACCTGAATCGCCTTCACTTCGACAAACTCGGCCAGCCCTTCTTCGCCCCATTCACGGCCGTTGCCCGATTGTTTGTAGCCACCAAACGGCGCCTGATAATTGAACGCCGCGCCATTGAGGAAACACTGCCCGGCACGCAACTGCCGACCCAGTTGCAACGCGCGCTCCTTGCTGCCGGCCCAGACGCCGCTGGACAGGCCGAACGGCGAATCGTTGGCGATCTGGATCGCTTGCGCTTCGTCGGCGTAAGGAATCAGGCACAGCACCGGGCCGAAGATTTCTTCCTGGGCAATGCGCATCCGGTTGTCGACGTCCGCGAACAGCGTCGGGCGGACGTAGAAACCACGCTCGAACTCCGCCGCCGTGTCGCCGCCGCACACCAGTCGTGCGCCCTCTTGCTGGCCGACCTGAATGTAGTCACGCACCGTGCGCCGTTGCGCCGCCGAGCACATCGGCCCGAGGAAACTGTGCGGGTCCAGCGGATCGCCCATGCGCAGGCTTTGGGTTTCGGCGATGGCCAGTTCCACGGCCTCGGCGTAACGGCTGGCGGGCAGCAACATGCGGGTCAGCGCGGTGCAGGTCTGTCCGGAGTTGATCATCACGTCCTGCACGCCGTAGCGCACGGCGGCGGCCAGGTCGGCGTCCTCGGCAATCAGCAACGGCGACTTGCCGCCCAGTTCCAGGCACACCCGCTTCACCGAAGGCGCGGCCGCTTGCGCCACGCGAACACCGGCGCCGGTGGAACCGGTGAACGAGACCATGTCCACGTCCGGGTGCTTGGCCAGCGCTTCGCCGACTTTCGAACCCGGTCCGCTGACCAGGTTGAACACCCCCGCCGGCAAGTCGATGGCTTCGATCATCCGCGCCAGCCAGAAGGCGTGCAGCGGGGTTTCCTGACTCGGCTTGAGCACCACGGTGCAGCCGGCAGCCAGCGCGGGCGCGAGCTTGCCGATCAGCTGATGCAACGGGTAGTTCCAGGGATTGATGAAGGCGCAAACGCCCACCGCCTCGCGAATCACCAGGGAGTTGCCGACCTCGCGCACTTCGTCCATCAGGCCGGCGAGTTCGACATAGTGCTCAAGCCCCTCGATGGGCCCGTCGACCTGTACCGAGCGGCACCATTGCACCGGCATGCCCAGCTCGGCGGTAATCACCGCGGCCATTTCATCGGCCCCTGCGCGCAACTGCTCGGCGAGGGCGCGGATGTAGCCGGCGCGCACGCTCGACGGTGTACGCGACCATGGGCCAAACGCCCGGCGTGCGGCGGCCACCGCGTTGTCGACATCGCGCTCATCACCCAGCGGCACCGAACCGGCCACCGCTTCCGTGGCCGGGTTGATCACCTCGGCGATGCCCCGCCCCGACGGGGTTTGCCAGCGGCCATCGATAAACAGCGTCGTGTAGTTATGCATAGTTGCGGACCTCCATCAGTTCACTGGCGCACTGGGCGATGCGCTGGCAGGCATCACGCAACGGTGCTTCGCCCACCACCAACCCCAGGCGAATATGCCCGGCCGCACTCGGGCCGAACGCTTCACCGGCCAGCACCGACACGCCATGACGGTCGAGCAGGCGATCGGCAAACGCATGGGCGCTGAGCCCGGTTTCCCGGATATCGACCATGACGAACATGCCGCCATCGGGTTTCAGGGCGCGCACGCCGGGGCAACCGGCCAGGCTTTCGCAGACCAGATTCCGGCGCTGGCGATAGGCTTCACGCATGGTTTCCAGTTCCGGCAAGTGGCTTTCCAGCGCCACCACGGCGGCGTCCTGAATGAAGTCCGGCGAACCGTACAACATGCACAGCGCGAGGTTTTCCAGATGGGCTGACAGCGACAGCGGCGCCACCACCCAGCCGACGCGCCAACCGGTCATGGCGTGGGATTTCGACAGGCTGTTGAGCGTCGCGGTGCGTTCAGCCATGCCCGGCAAACTGGCCGGGCTGACGTGCTCACCGTCGAACAATAATTCGCTGTAGACCTCATCGGAGATCAGCCACAGGTCGTGGGCGATGCACAGTTCGGCCAGCGCCTCCCACGTGCTGCGCGGCAGACTGGCGCCCGACGGGTTGTGCGGACTGTTCAGCGCCAGCGCACGAGTGCGCGGGGTGATGCGGGCCGCGACGTCTTCGGGCAATACCCGAAAGCCGTTTTCGGAACGCACCGGCACCGGAATCACCACCGCGCCACAGGCACCGAACACCGCCTCGTACGTGACGTACATCGGTTCGGCGACCAGCACTTCGTCGCCGGGGTTGAGCACGCACTGGGCGACGCTGAACAACGCGCATTGCGCACCGGCGAGCACGGTGACCTGATCGGCCGAGACCTGCTGGCCGCTGCGTTGCTGGTGACGCCTGGCGATGCTTTCCCGCAGGGCGCGCTTGCCGCGCACTTCAGCGTAGTGAGTGTTGCCGGTGCGCAGGCTGTCGATGGCGGCCTGCACAATAGGCATCGGGGTGTCGAAATCCGGGTCGCCCACCGACAGCAGCAGAATGTCTTCACCCTGTTCTTGCAGAGCCAAGGCCCGGTAATGAATCCCCCAGGCGGCGGCGCCGTCACCAGCGATGCGTTGAGTCAGATCGGAAAAGCGCATGGCGTTATCCCTGCAGAAAAATGAAAGTCAGTGCGCGCACGCGTGCTTGAGTTCGATCAGGGTCACGCCGTTACGCTTGAAGCCGTGACGCAAATCGGTTTGCAGCTCGGCCAGGCTTTGCGGCTGGCTTACGGTGCATCCGAACGCCCGGCCCAGTGCGGCAAAATCCGGGTTGCGCGGCAGCACGCCAATCGGCTCGATATCGAGGCCGAGCATGTCGTCGCGAATCTGACCCAGCGCGTCGTTGTTCCACAGCAACACCACCAACGGGCTGTCCAGCTCCTCGACGGCCGTCGCCAGTTCCTGCGCGGTGTAGAGGAAACCGCCGTCGCCGACCAACACCAGGCCCGGCCGTTGCGGCGCGCCGAACTTGGCGCCGATGCCCGCCGGCAAGCCATAACCCAAGGTGCCGTAGCCGGTCGGGTGCAGCCAGCTGCGCGGTGCCAGGCTGTTGAAGGCGTAGTTGCCGGTGTAGGCCAGTTGCGTCATGTCGGTGCTGATGAAGGCGTTGTCCGGCAGCTCGGCGGCGATCCGCTCAAGAATCGCCTGATGGATCGTCTGCAACGGGCCGTGGACGCTCTTGACCTGTTCACGCAGTGCGGCGACGGCAGCGATGGCGGCGCTGGCATCCCGTTGAGCGGGCGACAGGCGTTCCAGCAGCGCGGCGAGGGTTTGCCCGGCATCGCCGTGCAACGCCACGGCGCAGGGATAGAAGTCGTTGAACTTGCGCGGGTCGATGTCGACGCGCAGCAGTTCGGCATTCAGCGGCAGACGCTCACGCCAGAAATCGGTGTCGGCCATTTCGGTGCCGACGGCCAGCACCACGTCGGCTTCGGCGATCAGGTTCCAGCCCGGTTCCACGCACAGGGTCGAGCCGGCATTCAGCGGCGCGTCCGGGGCCAGCAAGCCTTTGCCCGCGACGCTGGTGAACAGCGGCGCCGCCAGTCGGGTGCTGAGTTCGAGCAATTGCGGCTGCGCATTCAAGGCGCCGCCACCGGCAATGATCATCGGGCGCCTGGCGCCGTGCAGCTTGGCCACGGCTTCATCCAGTGCCGTCGTCGCAGCAGCGCCGCGACCGGGACGGCGTACCACATCGTTGCTCCAGTCCCGCGCAACCGGCGCCGACAGCACATCCAGCGGCACCGAAATATGCACCGGGCGTGGCCGTTCGCTGTCGAAAACGGCGTAAGCCCGGGCGATCAATTCCGGCAGGTCCTCGGCGCTCAACGCGACCGCCGAGAACGCGGTGATTGGCGCGGTCATGGCGCGCTGGTCCTGGGTTTCGTGCAGGCAACCCCAGCCTTTACCGAGGCTGGCGGTGTGGTTGACGCTGGAAATCACCAGCATCGGAATCGAGTCGGCATAGGCCTGGCCGATGCCAGTCGCGGCGTTGGTCACGCCGGGACCGGTGATGATGAAGCACACCCCCGGTTTACCACTGACGCGGGCATAGCCGTCGGCCATGAAACTGGCGCCCTGCTCGTGACGGGTCAGCACATGGCGGATGCCGCTGCCGGGCAGGCCGCGATACAACTCCAGGGTGTGCACCCCGGGAATGCCGAACACGGTGTCGACGCCGTAATTGGCCAACAGACGCACCAGGGCCTGGCCGCCGGTCAATGTCTTGGTTTGCATGTTCATTTCCTCACGCGTGGCCGAGGCGAATCAACGCATCGACTGCAGTCGTGCCGTGGGCACTGACCAACAATGGGTTCACATCGAGTTCCAGCAATACCCCGGCGTTTTCGCAGGCGTAGTCGGCCACGGCACGGATCGCCGCGACCAGCGCGTCGAGGTCCGCCGCTTCGCGACCGCGAAAACCTTGCAGCAACGTCGCACTGCGCAGGCTCAACAAGGCGTTGCGAATGGCACCATCGGTGGTCGGCAGCAACAGGCTGCGACTGTCCTTGAGCAACTCCACCAGGATTCCGCCGGCGCCGATGATCAGGGCCAGGCCGAAGTCGTTTTCGCGCTTGATGCCGACGATCAACTCCGCCAACGGCGGCGTGGCCATGGGCTCCAGCAGCACCTGATCGAACGGCACGTGCGGCGCGTAATCGGCAACGCTCGCACGCATTTTTTCCAGGGCTGCACTTAGTGCGGCAGCGTCCTTGAGGTTCAGCGCCACGGCGCCGGCCTCGGTCTTGTGCGGCAGTTGTGCGCTGACGGCTTTGAGCACCAGTGGATAACCCAATGCTTCGGCGTCTTTCAGCGCGTTGTCCGGTGAGCTCAGCACTCCGTTGGGAGTCGGCAGACCAAAGGCGCGCAGGGCCTGTTTGGATTCCCACTCGTTGAGCAAGCGACCCTCACCTTCCAGCGCCTGCGGACACAGCGGCACCAGCGCCGATTCACCGAGCGCGAGCAGGGCCTGGCGATTGCGCTGATAGTTGGCGATTCGCCCCCAGGCAGCCAACCCGTCTTCTACACCTTGCAGCGCCGCCACGCCTTGCGCGTGCAGACGTTCACGGGCGTGAGGCGGCAGCAGTTCAGGGAACGCCGACGCGACGAAACCGGTCTTGCCGTGGCGCACCAGCGCGGCGCAGAACAACTCCAGCAGCAGGTCGCATTCCTTGCGTTCGCCGGTGAACTCCGACGGGTAATCGAGCACCAGCATCGCTGCATCGGCTTCGGTACGCAGGGCGCTGTCGAGCATGCGGTTCAAGGCTTCACCATCGCCCCAGATCGCCGTGGTGAAGTCCAGCGGGTTGACCAGGTTGGCGTAGCTCGGCAGTACCTGAGCGAGCTCTTCACGCTGGGTTTCATCGAGCTTGGGCAAACTCAATTCATTGTGTTCGGCGTAGTCGGCGATCAGCCCGGCGTCGCCGCCGGAACAGGCCAGCGCGATCAGGCTGTTGCCCGCCGGAAGTTTGCCGCACGCGGCCGCCTTGAGGGTTTCGACGAAGCTCACCGGCCCACTGACGCGGATCACCCCGAGACGCGCAAACAGGCTGTCGTACAGCGCATCGGAACCGGACAATGAACTGGTGTGACTGATCGCCAGTTCTGCGCCGATCTGCGACACGCCGGTTTTCAGCGCGATGATCGGAATACCCTTCTCCAGCGCCTTGTGCGCGGCCCGGGCAAACCCCGGAACGTTCTTCAGGCCTTCCAGGTGCAAGCCAATGGCGGTGACACGCGGCTCGTCGAGCAACACGTCCATCAACTCGGCGACCCCCAATTGCGCCTGATTGCCGACCGAGGCCATGTAGGCCACCGGCAACGAGCGGTCGCTCATGGACAGGTTGTAGGCGAAGTTGCCACTCTGGGTCAGGACGGCGACGCCCTTCTCCACGGCCTTGCCGCCGTGCGCCACCGGCCACAGCGCCGAGCTGTGCAGGTAGTCGAGCACGCCGTAGCAGTTGGGGCCGAGCAACGCCATGTGGCCGGCCGCCTTGAGCAACTGATGCTGCAGGGCCTGACCTTCGGCGCCCGTTTCGGCGAACCCCGAGGCGTAGCAGATCGCTCCGCCCGCTCCTTTTGCCGCCAGCTCGGCGACGCAGGTCAGGGTCAGCTCTCGGTTAGTCGCGATGAACACCGCGTCGGGCCCGCATGGCAGCTCGGCGACGCTGCGCACACAGGGCACGCCTTCCAGGGTTTCATGTTGCGGATTGACCAGCCACATCTGCCCCAGGTAGCCACCTTCGGCGCAGCGCTTGAGGGCGCGCGCCATGCTGCGGCCACCGACAAACGCCAGGTGGCGCGGTGCGAGCAGGCGCTTGAGGTTGTCACGAATAGTCTGCGACATAGGTATTCTCCAGGCCGGTCAGCGCAACAGCGGCCGCAGCAGCTCGCGGGAAATGATGTGACGCTGGATCTCCGAGGTGCCTTCCCAGACACGCTCGATCCGCGCGTTGCGCCAGATGCGTTCCACCGGGCATTCATCCATCAGGCCCATGCCGCCAAAAATCTGCACCGCCTCGTCGGCCACCTTGCCGAGCACTTCACTGGCGAACAGCTTGGCCATGCCGGCCTCGCCATCGGTCATGGTGCCCTGGTCCATTTTCCAGGCGGTGTGCAAGGTCAGCAGTTCGGCCGCGCGGATCTGCGTGACCATGTCCGCGAGCTTGAACGAGATGCCTTGATAAGTGCCGATCGGCTGGCCGAATTGCTTGCGATCCGCCGCCCATTGCAGCGACACGTCGAGTGCCCGTTGCGCCTGGCCGACGCAATTGGCAGCGACCATCACGCGGCCGGCCGTCAGCCAGGCGTTGGCCACTTCCCAGCCCTTGCCGACTTCGCCGAGCACTTTGGAGGCCGGCACGCGGCAATCGTCGAAGAACATTTCGTAGGTGTGGTAGCCACGGTTGCTGACGCACTTCGGCCCCCGGCGAATGGTCATGCCCGGGGTGTCGCGATCGACCAGGAACGAGGTCACGGCGTTGCGCTTCTTGCCGTTTTGCTCGTAGGTGTCGGTCACGGCGAAGACGATGGCGAAATCGGCGTGCCCGGCGTGGCTGATGAAGTGCTTGCTGCCATTCAGCAAGAAGTCATCGCCCTCGCGCACGGCGCGGGTCTTGATCGCGTTGGCATCGGAACCGGCACCCGGTTCGGTGAGCGCGAAGCAGTCGATCTTCTCGCCCTGGATGCACGGCAACAGGTAGTCATTGATCTGGTCCCCGGTGCAGGCCATGAGGATTTTCGACGGCCGTGCGACGAACACATGCAGCGCCCAGGAGACCTTGGACAGCTCACGCTCGATCAGCGCCTGGGACAGGTAATCCAGACCGCCACCGCCCACTTCCTCAGGCATGTTGAAGGCATAGAAACCCGCCGCAATCGCTTTGCCACGGATTTGCGCGGCCAGCTCCGGGGAGACTTCGTCGGCACGGTCGACCGCTTCCTCGTGGGGCAGCAGTTCCTTGGCGACAAAACTGCGTACCGCGTCCACCAACATTTCTTGTTCTTGGGTCAGTTGGAAATTCATGGTGCTACCTGTTGTTCGTTCACGGGTTAGAGGGGCGAGGCCGATTTACTTGCCGACAAACCGCGCCGGGCGTTTTTCCACGGAAGCACGCAAGGCTTCGGCGCCGTCTTCGCTGCGACCGCAGAGCAGGCCTGCCGCGAGTTCGGCTTGCAGTTGTTCCGGCAGGCTGCGCTGGGCGCCATCGCGCATGAGCTTTTTGGTCTGGGCGAAGGCGAACGTCGGGCCATTGGCCAGGCGATTTGCCAACTCAGTGGTCACGTCGAGCAGTTGCTCATCGGCACAGACTTCGCCGACGAGGCCGGCGGCCAATGCGCGATCGGCGCCCCACAACTCGTCGAGAAACAGCAGGCGCTTGGCTTGTTCGGTGCCGATCAGGCGTGGCAGGTGCCAGCTGGCACCGGCGTCCGGCGAGTACGCCATGCTGGTGTAGCCGGCCTTGAACCGTGCCGACTGACCGGCGATGCGCAGATCGCAGCACAGCGTCAGGTCCATGCCGGCGCCGACGGCGGTGCCGTTGATCGCGGCGATGGTGGGTTTTTCCAGGCTGTACAAACGGCTCATCAAGGCGTGGGCGGTTTCGGTCCAGCCGTAGGTTTCGAGGGCACCACGGGCTTCGGCTTCGGCCCATTCGGCGAGGTCGGCGCCGGCGCAGAAGCTGCGGCCACTGCCGGTCAGCACGACGACCCGGACGGCGGGATCGGCGTTGAAATCGTCCAGCAAGGTGTGAAGGGCTTTCAGGGTCGGGATGTCCAGCGCGTTGCGTTGGGCGGTGCGATTGAGGGTGATCCAGGCAACGCCGGCTTCGACCTGACTGAGCAGAGAAGATTGAGTAGTCATGCGAATCCTCTAATTGTTTTGATTGGTCTGAGGTGATGCGACTTGAGGCCATACTAAACGAGTGTTCAGCAAGGCGGCAATCTGAGATTTTTGGGCTGTAACAGGTTTAAAACGTAGGTATGTTTTTGGTTTTAAAGGGGTTTTTGTTTGTGCTTTGTTCTGGGGAGGTGTGTCTGTTACAACTTTGAACAACTGGGGACGGGGGGGATTGGGATTGGGATTGGGATTGGGGGTATATCCATTTCTTTGGTGATGGCGGCTATTGGTTCCGCCCTTACGGCGGGTCACTTGGAGAAGCGCCAAGTAACCAAACGCTCTTGCCCCACCACTCGGTGCCTCGCCTAGGCTCGGCATGCCCTCACTCCGGCATTGCTCCGTGGGCCCGCCGCCATCGGCCATCCATGGCCGGGGGCGGCTAACCCGGCATCCATGCCGGGTTG
>NZ_RWIN01000077.1 GCF_009761815.1 Pseudomonas sp. PB120 | reverse complement strand
GTCAGCCAACATTAACGTTGGCTGACACACCATCGCGAGCAAGCTCGCTCCTACAGGGTTTTGTGGTGTTTGCGGGGTTATAGCAGTTCGAAGCTCTGCTGCGTCACGTCCTGTGAATCCAGGCCGATCTGCACGTTGAACTTGCCCGGTTCCGCCACGTACTTGAGCTGCGTGTTGTAGAACTTCAGGTCATCCTCGGTGATGGTGAAGTGCACGACTTTCTGTTCGCCAGCCTTGAGCATGATTTTCTGGAAGTTCTTCAGTTCCTTGAGCGGCCGGATCATCGAGCCGGTCACGTCCTGGAGGTACAACTGCACCACGGTTTCGCCGTCACGCTTGCCGGTGTTTTTCACCATCACGCTGGCGTCGAGCTTGCCGGTCTTGTTCAGGGTGGTCGACGACAGGGCCATGTCGGTCAGGCTGAAGTCGGTGTAGCTCAAGCCGAAACCGAACGGGAACAGGGGGCCTGTGGTGTCATCGAAATACTGCGAGGTGTAGTTGCCCGGTTTGCCCGGCGTGAACGGCCGGCCAATGCTCAGGTGGTTGTAGTAGGTCGGAATCTGACCCACCGAACGCGGGAAGGTGATCGGCAGTTTGCCCGACGGGTTGTAGTCGCCGAACAATACGTCAGCGATGGCGTTGCCGCCTTCAGTGCCGCTGAACCAGGTTTCCAGGATCGCGTCAGCCTGATCCTTCTCTTCGAGGATCGACAGCGGACGGCCGTTCATCAACACCAGCACCAGCGGTTTGCCGGTGGCTTTCAAGGCTTTGATCAGCTCGCGCTGGTTAGCCGGGATGTTGATGTCGGTACGGCTCGACGATTCGTGGGACATGCCACGGGACTCGCCCACTGCAGCGACCACGACATCGGCGTCCTTGGCCGCTTGCACCGCTTCGTCGATCAACACTTGAGCGGAACGCGGATCGTCCACCACTTCCGGGGCGTCGAAGTTGAGGAAGTTCAGGTAATCGAGCACCTTCTTGTCGCTGGTGATGTTGGCGCCACGGGCGTAGATCAGTGTTGCCTTGTCGGCCACGGCGGCATTCATGCCGTCGAACAGGGTCACCGATTGTGCCGGTTTGCCGGCAGCGGCCCAACTGCCCATCATGTCGATCGGGGCCTTGGCCAGCGGGCCGACCAAGGCGATTTTCGCGGTCTTCTTCAGTGGCAGGGTTTCGCCCTGGTTCTTCAGCAACACCAGGCTGCGGCGCGCGACGTCGCGGGCCTCGGCGCGGTGCAGGCGGCTGTCGGCGTAGGTGTCGGCCGGATCATCTTCAGCCTTGCCGATGCGCAGGTACGGGTCCTTGAACAGGCCCATGTCGTACTTGGCGGCGAGCACTTCACGCACGGCGTTGTCGATGTCGCTCTGCTCGATCTCGCCGGCCTTCAACAGCCCCGGCAGCTCTTTGCCGTACAGGGTGTCGTTCATGCTCATGTCGATGCCGGCCTTGATCGCCAGCTTCGCGGCTTCGCGACCGTCTGCGGCCACGCCGTGCTTGATCAGCTCGAAAATCGCCCCGTGGTCGCTGACGGCCAGGCCCTTGAAACCCCATTCCTTGCGCAACAGGTCGTTCATCAGCCAGGTGTTGGCGGTGGCCGGCACGCCGTTGATCGAGTTCAACGCGACCATGACCCCGCCGGCGCCGGCATCGATGGCGGCGCGGTACGGCGGCAGGTAGTCCTGGTACATCTTGACCGGGCTCATGTCGACCACGTTGTAGTCGCGGCCACCCTCGACCGCGCCGTACAGGGCGAAGTGCTTGACGCTGGCCATGATGCTGTCGGCCGCGTTTGCGCCAGTGCCCTGGAAGGCCCGGACCATGACGCCGGCAATCCGCGACACCAGGTACGTGTCCTCGCCGAAGCCTTCGGAAGTGCGGCCCCAACGTGGGTCGCGGGAAATGTCGACCATCGGCGCGAAGGTGATGTCGAGGCTGTCGGACGCGGCTTCCTTGGCGGCGATGCGCCCGGACAGGCCGATGGCGTCCATGTCCCAGCTCGAAGCCAGGGCCAGCGGGATCGGGAAAATGGTGCGGTGGCCGTGGATCACGTCATAGGCGAAGAACATCGGGATCTTCAACCGGCTGCGCATGGCCGCGTCCTGCATCGGACGGTTTTCCGGGCGGGTGATCGAGTTGAACGTACCGCCGATGTTGCCGGCCGCGATTTCCTTGCGGATCAGCTCCCGAGGCATTTCCGGGCCGATGCTGATCAGGCGCAACTGGCCGATTTTTTCATCGAGGGTCATTTGCTTCATCAGGTTGCTGATGAAGGCGTCCTTGTTCTCCAGAGGTGCGGGCGTCGTGGCGGCCAATACGTTATGACTGGCCAGGCTGACGAACAGGCCCAGCAAACACAGCTTCTTCATGAATAGTTTTCTCAAAGGCCTAAACGGCAGGGATGACGCGCCGGTCAGCCAAAATTTAGGGAGCGACTATTGTTGTTCAGGTAAATGCAGCAAACTCGCGAACCATTTTTTGTACTGGGGGCATCTTTTAGCCCATCGGCACGCTGCAATCCAGTGGCGGCGCCGATTATGCCCCAAGAGCCGTGTTCATAGTTCGCCGGTTGTTTTTTCAACGGAATGTGCAAGGGAGCGTCAACCAGATGAATGTACGACACCACTATCGGTCGAGCCTGCACGTCGCGGCCTTGATGTTGCTGACGACGTTGCTGGCCGGTTGCGGCATCAACACGATCCCGACCCTCGATGAACAGGCCAAGGCAGCCTGGGGCCAGGTGCAGAACCAGTACCAGCGCCGCGCCGACTTGATTCCCAACCTGGTGGAAACCGTCAAGGGCTACGCCAGGCACGAAGAAGAAACCCTGACAGCGGTGATCGAAGCCCGGGCCAAGGCGACCTCGATCCAGGTGGATGCCAAGACCCTGGATAACCCGGAAAAACTCAAACAGTTCCAGCAGGCCCAGGATCAGCTGACCGGTGCCTTGAGCCGTTTGATGGTGGTGTCCGAGCGTTACCCGGACCTCAAGGCCAACCAGAATTTCCTGGCCTTGCAATCGCAACTCGAAGGCACCGAGAACCGTATCGCCGTGGCGCGCCGTGACTTCATCCTCGCGGTGCAGAAATACAACACCGAGATCCGGACGTTCCCTGGTCGCCTCTGGCACAGCGTGATGTACAGCGATTTGCCGATCCGCGAAACCTTCGAAGCGACCACGCCGGACGCGGATAAAGCGCCGCAAGTGAAGTTCTGACCGGCTGAACGCATCACCACGGATGAGGTTGCCAATGCGCGTGTTGAAAGTGGGCCTGGTGCTGTTGTTGTGGGTGTTTGCCCTGGCGGCCCAGGCCGAGCTGAAGTTTCCGCAACTGAACGGGCGGGTGGTGGATAACGCCCAGATGATCGAGCCCGCCGTGCGCGAGCAGCTGACACAACAGCTGCAGGCCCATGAAAAAGCCAGCGGCGAGCAGTTGGTGGTGGTCACATTGCCGGATTTGCAGGGCACCGATATCGCGGACTTCGGCTATCAGCTGGGGCGCTATTGGGGCATCGGGCAGAAGGACAAGAACAACGGCGCGCTGCTGATCGTCGCGCGTGACGAGCGCAAGCTGCGGATTGAGGTCGGGTATGGCCTGGAAGACCGGCTGACCGATGCGCAAAGTTCGGTGATCATCAATCAGGTGATCACGCCTGCGTTCAAGACCGGCAACTTCAGCAAAGGCATCAGCGACGGGGTCGCGGCCATGCTGGTGGTGTTGGGTGGCAGCCCACTGGATGAACCGTCGACGGTGTATGACTCCGGCGGCAACCAGGAGAGCGACTTCGTTTCGCGGCATCCCGGGGTGTTTGTGTTCCTGGTGCTGTTGTTCATCCTGACGGTGTTTGTGTTGCAGATGCTCGGTATTCTGCCGGCGGGCCGGGGCGGCTCGGGCGGTTCGAGTGGTGGTTTCGGCGGCGGTGGTTTTGGTGGCGGCGGTGGAGGCGGGGGCTTCAGCGGCGGCGGAGGCAGTTTCGGGGGCGGCGGTTCGTCGGGCGGCTGGTGAAAACAATAATAGTTGAGCACTTTTAAACATGGCATTACTGACTGAACACGAACAACGCAAAGTCGCCGAGGCAATCGCCCGGGTCGAGCGCGACACCGACGCCGAACTGGTGACCGTGCTCGCGGCCCGCGCCGACGACTATGCGTACATTCCGCTGCTATGGGCCAGCCTGCTGGCGTTGGTGGTGCCCGGTATCGTGCATTACCTGACCGGCTGGCTGACAATGCACAGCCTGTTACTGGTGCAGTGGGTGAGCTTCATCGTCCTTTGCCTGGCGTTCCGGTTACCAAAAATCACCACGCACCTGATCCCGCGCTCGGTCCGTCACTGGCGCGCCTCGAACCTGGCGCGCCGGCAGTTCCTCGAGCAAAACCTGCACCACACCGTCGGCAGCACTGGCGTGCTGATTTTCGTATCCGAGGCCGAGCGTTACGTGGAAATTCTCGTGGATGAGGGGATTTCCAGCCGTCTGGACAATAAGAACTGGGACGTGATTGTTGCCGAGTTCACGCGGCAAGTACGCCAAGGGCAAACGTTGCAGGGCTTCGTCAACTGCGTCGAGGCCTGCGGCGAACTGCTCAAGGTGCATGTGCCCGTCACCCATGTGCGCAATGAGCTGCCGAACCGGTTGGTGGTGCTCGGCTAACCCGCGATCCAGAGTGTTTTGTGGCACGCCGCCGTACAACGGCGGTGTGTTGTCCGGTGCCGTTCTTCGCTTCAACATCCCTCTCTAACAGCTAGCGCTCAGTGACTGGCGTTCTGACGTAGAGGGATTTTTTATGCCTGCGCATCAACCGCGTGATTCTTTATCCGGTACAGCACCCGAGGGCGATGGAAACTCGTCGCCAGCGCAGCTGACCGCGAAGGAGACGCAAGCCTTAATCTGGTTTTTCAAAGGCAAGACATCCTGGGAGATCGCACGGATTCAGAATTGTTCGGAATCCACGGTCAACTTCCACTTCACCAATATTCGCCGCAAGTTTGCCGTCAGTTCACGCAGTGCGGCGTTGCTCAAAGCCATCGAGTCGGGTGCCATCAGCGTTGGCGAGGCGGGTGTGCGAGGTGCTCATGAACCTGACTGATTCGGCCTACAACAGTATCAGCGGGCTTTTGCTCGGCCTAGGTCTCGCGACGCTGCCTGCAATCGATGGCGAGGCGCTGTTCGGCGCCGCGCTGGGGGCGTGGCTGGTGACCACCACCCGCAGCAATTTCAAGGCCTGGCAGCGAATAGGGTCCTGGCTGCTGTCGGCCGGAGTTGGCTACCTGTTCACGCCCGTCGCGCTGCCGTTGGCGCCTTTCCTGACCAACGGTGTGACGGCGTTCTTCTGTGCGCTGATCGTGATTCCCATCAGTATCAAGATCATGCAATGGATCGATGGTGCCGGCCTCGGCGAAATCGTCCGGCACTTCAGGGGAAAGGGGTGATGGGCAATGCAATGGTCGTTCTGATTCTTGTCACCGGCCTTGCGCATTTACTCAGTGCTTTCAGGCTCGCGTGCTATCAACGTGATGAAAAAAGTCAATCTTGGCGCGACGGGTTGTTGACCAGTCTTTTCGGTGGGGTGTTGTGTATTGCCGGGCTGGATGTATTGCTGGCATTTGTACCGGTAAGTCCCTGGCACACGATCATAAGTGTATGGGCATGTGCAGTGATTCTGCGCAGTGGCGGGAAGATCATGGTGTTGTGGCGCACTTTGAAACAATGAATGTTGAATTGCTTTTAATTCAAGTTTCGTCGGCAGGTTGAAGCGATGAAAGAAGAGAAGCCATTTCCGAAAGTTTGAGTTCCAGATCGCGCAGCCGTCGCTTTTCTTCCAGTGCGTTTTCTATGGCGCAGCGGTCGTTTTCGTCGAGCAATCGCCATGAAGCAAGCATTGTGTTTTCCCGTGTCGTACTTTCCTGGGGCGACTCAGTGTGTGCGAGGCGCAGCATCGGTCCTTCACCCAGTAGCAACCAATCGAGAGAGATGCCGCGAGTTTGGGCAATTTCTACGCATATTGAATAAGGTGTGCTGTCGCGGCCCTTCCAGCTGCTGAGTGTTTGCGGGCTGATGTTGAGCGCTGAGGATAGGGAGGCATCGGTTTTTGTTCCGGTAATCTGTTTTAGTCGCGCCAAAACATTTTGTGATTTTTTGCTACGCAATTTGAGCCTCTTCCTTTTGACATATGCTTTTTGAGTGCATAACGTATGCGTAATGAGTATTTTTGTTCTTGCAAGTAATCAGTCATCAACTATGAATCAGAAGAATACGATGTCGAAACTTCCTAATGGTAGCAGGGTGATTTCCTACGAGCTTGGTTCGTATTTACTACAAATCTGCCCGTTGCACTTCCTTGGGTCTGGCAAGCACTTTTCGCGAGACCGGACCGTCGCAATCAATGTTTCAAGCAGTATTGCGTTTGATCAAGCTGATTGCCACCAGATGGCCGCGGGGAATCAAGCATGAGCACTTACAAAATGGTGTGCCCGCATTGCTTGAGCCGGATGCGAATCCGGACCAGCGAGGGGCGTCATATATTCCTGCGGGTCGCCTATCTGCAATGCACGTCCGAGGCGTGTGGCTGGTCGGTCCGGGCCGAGTTCGAAATGACTCACGAACTTTCACCCAGCGGAATGCCCAACCCTGCAGTCCATCTGCCGTGCGCCGGGCCGGATTTACGGCGCGCCGCGCGACCTGTTGCCGTTAGCGAATTATCGGTCGATGCCCCACAGGAGATGTGAATATGGACGTGGTCGATGAAAACGCAGAGTTGAACGAGGAGCTGTTGGCTATCGCTCAGGCCTTTCTGGCCCGGCATGAAAGCGAAGGGCTGATCGATGACCAGGTGCTGTTCTGTCGAGCAGTGAAACATTTGGCCTGCGTGGATGTACCCCTGCACCAGGCGGAGAAACTGGTCAGCCACGCCTACGGGGTTCTAAAGTCCAGCAATGATCGCCGACGCCTGGATATCGCCGCGAGCTCCGAAACCGTCGCCGTGGTCACGGACCCCGCCAACGGCCTGACCTGGGCGGTGCCGGTGGGATTGATCGTCAAATACATCATCAACTCGCCAAGCAATCGCAAGCTTCGGTTGGTGGAGCCCTGATCGTTCAAGAACAAAGCCATTCCGGCCCTGATCCGCGTATCGGGGCCTGCCACGAAATAACCCCGTGCCCAAAACCCCTATCCCCCCTAAAATACCCGGCATTCCCTGATCCGCACCGCCGAGGCCGTTTTTACATGTCTGTCACCGCTACTCCTGCCAGCCCCGCGCCGGATCATCACGCCCAGTTTATCGACCTGCTGCAAACCAGCCTCGATCAAAACGCCTTCATTAAACTGGTGATGGCCAAGTACGTCGGCGACGAAGCGGACCTGCAGCGGATCATCATCAAATCGGTGGCCGTGAAAGGGCAGCAATGTCTGTCCTTCGTCTACCGCTACAAAACCCGCGACATCACCAAGAACCTGCCGCTGGCCGAGGGCGTGGCGACTATCGCTGCGTTGTTGCCTGCATCGTTTAAAAATGCGCATTTGTTGTCGTTGACCGACGAAGCCCAGCTCGAATACAGCAAAAAGGGCAAGTCTTCGCTGTTCAAGAGCAAACCTCAGCAATTGCGTGAAGTGCCGTCCGCCGAGCACAATCGCGAAAAAAACCGCTTCCTCGACCTCAGCCGACCGTTCCTCGCCGACCTTGGCGTGACCAACAGCAAGCACGAGCTGATCCCGGCGATGTCGCGCAAGTGGAAGCAGATCAACAAGTTCATCGAAGTGTTCAGCCACGCGCTGACCACCTCGCCGCTGGCACTGGACAAGCCGGTGCAAGTGGCCGACTTCGGGTCGGGCAAGGGTTACCTGACGTTCGCGATCCACGACTACTTGCGCAACACGCTGAACGCCGAAGGCGTGGTGACGGGCGTGGAGCTGCGTGAAGAAATGGTCAATCTGTGCAACAGCGCCGCGGCGAAGCTTGAGCACCCGGGGCTGGTGTTCAAGTGCGGTGACGTGCGCAGCGTGGCGCCGAGCGAGCTGGATGTGATGATCGCGCTGCACGCCTGCGACATCGCTACGGATTATGCGATTCACACCGGCATCCGCTCCGGCGCATCGATCATCATGTGCTCGCCGTGCTGCCACAAGCAGATCCGCCTGCAAATCCAGAGCCCGGCGCTGCTCAAGCCCATGCTGCAATACGGTTTGCACCTGGGGCAGCAAGCGGAAATGGTCACCGACAGTTTGCGAGCGCTGTTCCTTGAAGCGTGCGGTTATGAAACCAAGGTCTTCGAGTTCATCTCACTGGACCACACCAACAAGAACAAGATGATCCTGGCGGTCAAACGCGCCGAGCCGGTGGACCCGGCCCAGTTGTTGGTGAAGATTCAGGAACTGAAGGATTTTTACCAGATCACCGAACACTGCCTCGAAACCCTGCTGCGGGCCGACGGCTACCTCTGAACCCCACCGACCTGTAGGAGCACAGCTTGCTGGCGAAGGCGATTTTGAGGACGCCTTCGCTGTAGGAGCACAGGGTTAAGCAGTGGCAATCCTTGCGGGTTTAACCGCCGTTTTGCGGCCCAGCATCACGGTGACGATCACCCCGGCAGCAAACAGCCAGGTAATCGGCTCGATGTGTTCCCCAAAGAACAACGCCGAGAACGCGATGGTGAAGAAAATCTGCAGCAGCTGGATCTGACTGACCCGGGCAATGCCGCCCATGGCCAGCCCGGCGTACCAGGCAAAGAACCCGATGAACTGCGAAAACAGCGAGACATAACCGAACGCCCACCAGGTCTTGGCCGAAATTTCGCCCTGATGCTGCAACGCCAGATACACCACCGGCCCGATCAACAGCGGCGTCGATAACACCAGCGCCCAGCAGATCACCTGCCAGCCACCCATCTCCTTGGCCAACCGGCCGCCCTCGGCATACCCCAGACCACCCACCGCAATCGCGCCGAGCATCAGCAAATCACCGGCCTGAATGCTGCCGGCACCGCTGATCAGCGCATACCCGAGCACCAGCGCACTGCCCAGGGCGGCGCAGGCCCAGAACGCTTTCGACGGTCGTTCATGGGACAGCCATGCGGCGTACAGCGCGACGCACAGCGGCTGTAAACCGTTGACCAACGCGCCGTGGGACGCCGGCAAGGTTTGCATGGCCCAGGCCGAGAGCACCGGGAAACCGAGGATGACCCCGGCAATCACCAGCGTCAGGCCTTTGACCTGTTTCCAGGTCGGCCATTTTTCCCGACGCCACAGCAACAGCAACGCCGCCGGAATCGCCGCGAACAGCGCTCGGCCGAGGCCGTTAAGTAACGGGTGGAGTTCCTGCACGACAATCCGCGTGAAGGGCAGGGTGAGGCTGAAAATCACAACGCCGATCAGGCCGAGGGCCATGCCGGTGTTTTCGCGGGAGGACATGATGAGAGACCAGAAACGTGGGTGATGGGAAGTGCATTCATCTAGCCATAAACCACTGTTTTTGGCGCTTACAGCTGGGCACAGAATTATCCGTACAGTTGGGCGCAATCCCTGTGGTGAGGGGGCTTGCTCCCGCTCGGCTGCGCAGCCGTCGTAAAACCTGCAAACCTGATTCTGTGGCAAGAATGCAGGGGGCCGCTGCGCAGCCCAGCGGGAGCAAGCTCCCTCGCCACAAAAGCCAGAACAACTGGCGTTGCCGGTAGTAGCTGGTTATTACCCACCCCCACGGATAAGGACTACCTTGAATACTCCTGCACATCTCCCAGAGGAGTCCTCCCCATGGCTGCCAAGAAAATCCTGATGCTGGTCGGCGATTACGTCGAAGACTACGAAGTGATGGTCCCGTTCCAGGCGCTGTTGATGGTCGGTCACACCGTACACGCGGTGTGCCCGGACAAAGCGGCCGGCCAGACAGTGCGCACGGCGATCCATGACTTCGAAGGCGACCAGACCTACAGCGAAAAACCCGGCCATCTGTTTGCCCTGAACTTCGATTTCGCCAAGGTCGCTGAAGCCGACTACGATGCGCTGCTGATCCCCGGCGGTCGTGCGCCGGAATACCTGCGCCTGAACGAAAAAGTCCTGGAACTGGTGCGAGCCTTCGACAAGGCCGGCAAACCGATCGCCGCGGTATGCCACGGTGCGCAACTGCTGGCGGCCGCCGGCGTTCTTGAAGGTCGCGAGTGCAGCGCTTACCCGGCCTGCGCCCCGGAAGTGCGCCTGGCGGGCGGCACGTTCATCGATATTCCGGTGACTGAAGGTCACGTCCAAGGCAATCTGGCCACTGCGCCGGCCTGGCCGGCACACCCGAGCTGGCTGGCGGGTTTCCTCGGGTTGCTGGGCACCAAAATCACGCTGTAACGAGGAACGCTCCCATGTGCGAGCTCTATGTCAAAGCCGATCCGATTCTCTACGAATCGCGCTCCCGCTCGCTGCGCATCTGCGGGGTGGTCACCACCCTGCGGCTGGAGAATCAGTTCTGGGACATCCTCAGCGAAATCGCCGAGGTCGACGGCATGACCACCAACCAGTTGATCGCCAAGCTGTATGAAGAGGTGATGGACTATCGCGGCGAGGTGGTCAATTTCGCCTCGTTTTTGCGAGTGAGTTGTACGCGGTACCTGAGTCAGCGGCGGGTGGCTGCTCCGGAGTTGTCGGTGGTGCGGGCGGTGGTGAAGTAGGCCGGACCGCGTCGACCGCTTTCGCGGGCAAGCCCGCTCCCACAGGGATCACGCCGAACCTGTAGGAGCGAGGCTTGCCCGCGAAGGGGCCGGTACAGGCGACAGAAAACCCGGCTTGGTCTTTACTCTGAAGCGCGAAACCTCTCAATCTCCCAGGAGAACAAGCATGTCCGGATGGTACGAAGTCAGCAAAAGCAGCAGCGGCCAGTTCAGGTTTGTGCTGAAGGCCGCCAACGCCGAAACCATTCTGACCAGCGAGCTGTACACCACCCGCGCCGCTGCCGACAAAGGCATTGCGTCGGTCCAAAGCAATAGCCCGCTGGACGAGCGCTACGAGAAGAAAACCACCAAGGATGGCCATCCTTACTTCAATCTCAAGGCCGGCAATCACGAAATCATCGGCAGCAGCGAGTCGTACGCCACCCCCGCCGCGATGGACAAAGGCATCGCCAGCGTCAAGGCCAACGGCCCGACGAAGGTGATCAAGGACAAGACCTTACCGGTACTTTGAGCATCGCTGTTGCCTGATACGCCATCGCGAGCAGGTTCGCGGTGGCGTCAGCCGCCCAGCTACTAAACCTCGACCGGCACCGTCAGCTTCGGACTGCCCAGCGCATGCGTCTTCGAATCAAAAAACCGCAGCGCTGACCCCGTCCCCTCGAACACCTTCGCGTAATGCCGCTTCTGATGCTGGATAAATGCCTTGCTGCGCGGGTTAATCGAGATCGCCACCACCGTCGGTTTCGCCTGGCGTAACGCATGAATGATGTGGCTGTCCTGCTCACCCAGCGCATGCCCAAAGATGCACAAGCCCTCGCCATGCCCCAGCAACTGGTCATAACAGAACGACAGATAATCCGAGCTGCGAATGGTCTTGAGCTTGTCAGCGCTGGGCCCTTCGTTCACGAACAGCGGCACGTCGTCCAGGGTCTTGATCGTATTGTTGATCGCGAAACTGCCGAGCAACGTGCCCTCGGTCGACATCAGTTTGCGCGCCGTGCCGTCCTGATTGCGCACCAGATGCAAGCCGCCGTGCAGGTACAGCAAACGGGTTTTATCGGTCGCCGTGGCGCTCAGGTCGAAACCGGGTTCGGTGCCCTGGAACAGGTCGCTGATCGCATCGGGCTGATGCTGGATGGCCCAGTAGTTGAGCAAGTCATAGTTGGTGGTAAACACCGTCCGATAGCGGCCCAGTTCCTGATTGATCGTCGCCAGTGTCGACGGCACGACCAGCCGCCACGGGATATGCACCGCGTGGACGGTGTTGATCAGGGCTTCCTTGATCGCGTAGTAGCGATTGCGCGGGGCGGCGGAGCTGACGGCCAGCGCCTTGTTGACCCGGCTGGTGGTTTTCAGCGCGCTGAGCACCTGCTCGAAGCTGCGCGTCTGCATCGCGTCGAACACGCTGAGTTCGGACTGACTCAGGGGTTTTTCTTCGACGGTGCGGGCGTTTTCAAACAGCGAGTCGTAACCGAAATCGTCCCATACCGCACGGCTGGCGCCGTTGCCCACCAGCAGGCCGCTGATCGAGGCGTCGGCGCGCAAGGCGTTCCAGTCTTCAAGTTCGGCGTCAACATCCTGGAAATCGGTCATTGCGGTGGTCGTCTCAAAGCAAAGGGGCTGATGGGCGGCGACTTTATCACGACCGGGCCGCTGGTTTTTCCACTGACTCTCCCAAGCCGCACGTCGCGGACGAAGGACGTTATGCTGTGGCTTCGTCCGAGCCACTGTCGCCGAGTCCCTGATGCTGCAAAGAAGCCTGATTCGCCGCCTCGACCTGATCACCCTGCAACTGTTCGTCGCCGTCCACGAGGAAGGCACGCTGACCCGCGCCGCCACCCGCGAGGCGATCGCCGTGTCGGCGGCCAGCAAGCGCTTGATGGAGCTGGAGGAAGCGCTGGGCATCAGCCTGTTTGTGCGTCAGGCCAAGGGCATGACGCTGACGCCGGCCGGGGAAACCCTGCTGCACCACGCCCGGCAGATGCTGTTCAACGTCGAGAAAATGGGCCTGGAACTGGGCGAGCACAGCCACGGTGTGCGCGGTTACGTGCGGATGCTCGCCAACCTGTCGGCGATCATCCAGTTCCTGCCGGAAGACCTGCGCGATTTTTCCGAGCGTCATCCTCAGGTCAAGACCGACCTCGAAGAACGTCCCAGCAGCGGGGTGATCCAAGGCGTGCTGGATGGCGTGGCCGACCTCGGCATCTGCTCCCGTGACAGCGACGTCAAAGGTTTGCACAGCGTGCTGTATCGGCAAGACAAACTGGTGGTGTTGATGCCCGCCCATCATCCGTTGGCCAGTCGCTCGACCCTGGCGTTCGCCGACACGCTGGACAGCGACTACGTCGGCCTGCACGCGGCCAGTTCGATCAACATGCGCACGCATGCGGCCGCCCGCCAGGCCGGTAAAGTGTTGCGCTTGCGGATTCATGTGCCGGGATTTGACGCGATGTGCCGGATGGTTCAGGCCAACATGGGCATCGGGATATTGCCGCAAAAAGCCTATGAATTGTTTGGCCGGGCACTGGGGTTGCACGCCGTGCCGTTGACCGATGACTGGTCGGATCGGGCGTTGATCATTGTGGTGCGGGACGAGGCGGGGTTGTCGCCGGTGAGCCGGATGTTGTTTGAGCAGCTGCGTGGGGCGGTCTGATTAATCTCGATTGGATGTTCCGGCCTCATCGCGAGCAGGCTCACTCCCACATTGGATCTGCGGCGTGCACAAAACCCCTGTGGGAGCGAGCCTGCTCGCGATGACTGACCTGAGAACACCGCAATTCTCACATCGAGCGTTCGCATTTGGCGAACGCTCCTTGCCAACTGACGGTTGGATTCCTGCCCCATCGCTCCTCTAGCCTTGGCCCCATATTCCAAGAACAAGAGGTACCCCGCGATGACTGCCCCCCTGAGTGCCATCAAGGTGATCGAGATCGGCACGCTGATCGCCGCGCCGTTTGCCGCGCGCATGCTGGCCGAATTCGGCGCCGAAGTGATCAAGATCGAAGCCATGGGCCAGGGCGACCCCCTGCGCAAATGGCGCAAACTGCACGAAGGCACCTCGCTGTGGTGGTACCTGCAATCGCGCAACAAGAAGTCTCTGGCCCTCAATCTCAAATCCGCCGAAGGCATTGAACTGGTCAAGCAACTGGCGACCAGCGCCGACGTGTTGATCGAAAACCTGCGCCCCGGCGCTCTGGAAAAACTGGGCCTGGGTTGGGACGTGTTGCACGCACTCAACCCCAACCTGACGCTGGTACGGATTTCCGGTTACGGCCAGACCGGCCCGTACCGCGACCGACCGGGTTTCGGTGCCATCGGCGAGGCCATGGGCGGAATTCGCTACACCACCGGCACGCCGGGTTCGCCACCGGCGCGGGTCGGGGTCAGCCTTGGCGATTCGCTGGCGTCGCTGCACGCCGTGATCGGCGCCTTGATGTCGTTGCTGCGGGTCAAGACCGGGCAGGGCGGCGGACAAGTGGTGGATGTGTCGCTGGCCGAAAGTGTGTTCAACGTCATGGAAAGCCTGGTGCCGGAATACGACATGCTGGGTCATGTGCGCGAACGCAGCGGCGGTGCCTTGCCGGGGATCGCGCCGTCCAACACCTACTTGACGGCGGATGGCGCCTACGTGGTGATCGCCGGCAACAGTGATCCGATCTACAAGCGCCTGATGGCCGTTATCGGTCGCAACGACCTGGCCGAAGCGCCGGAGTTTGCCCATAACGACGGCCGCGCATTGAAAAGCAATGTGCTCGACGCGGCGATCACTCACTGGACCAGCAGCTTGCCGATCGACGCCGTGCTGTCAGCGCTGGAAGCCGCCGAAGTCCCGGCCGGGCGCATCTATTCGGTGGCCGACATCGTGGCCGATCCACATTATCAGGCGCGGGACATGCTGCTCAGCGCCGACCTGCCCGGCGGCGCTCAAGTGAAGATGCCGGGCATCGTGCCCAAACTTTCCGAAACCCCCGGCGGCGTGAATTGGTCGGGCCCAAGCCTTGGCCAGCATACCGACGGCATTCTTGCGGGGCTGGGCCTGACGGGCTCGGACATCGAACGATTGAAAGCTCAAGGGGTGGTGCAATGATCACTGATTTTTCCCAGACCCTGATCGTTCAGGAAGTCTCGCCGCGCGACGGCTTGCAGATCGAGCCGACCTGGGTTGAGACCGTCGACAAGATTGCCTTGATCGATCAGTTGTCCCTGGCCGGTTTCAGCCGCATCGAAGCCGGTTCATTCGTGTCGCCCAAGGCGATTCCGGCGCTGCGTGATGGCGAGTCGGTGTTCAAAGGCATCACCCGGCAACCAGGGGTGATCTATGTGGCGTTGATCCCCAATCTGAAAGGCGCGCAACGGGCGTTGGCGAGTGGTGCGGATGAGCTGAACCTGGTGATGTCCGCCAGCCAGACGCACAACCTGGCCAACATGCGCATGCGGTGCGAAGCCTCGTTGGCCGCGTTCGGCGAGATCGTGCACTACGTGGACGACACTCAAGTGCGACTCAACGGCAGCATCGCCACCACCTTCGGTTGCCCGTTTGAAGGCAGCATCGATGAAGACCGCGTGCTGCAGATCGTCGAGGCGTATCAGGAACTCGGCATCCAGGGCATCACCCTGGCCGACACCACCGGCATGGCCAATCCGCGGCAAGTGGATCGGCTGGTGCGGCGAGTGCTGCAGCGGGTTGCTCCGGCGGATTTGACCCTGCATTTCCACAACACCCGCGGCCTCGGTTTGTGCAACGTGCTCGCGGCCTACGAGGCCGGGGCCCGACGTTTTGATGCGGCGCTGGGTGGCCTGGGCGGTTGCCCGTTCGCGCCGGGTGCCTCGGGCAATATCTGCACCGAAGACCTGGTCAATCTGTGCGATGAAATCGGCATTCCTACCGGCATCGACCTGCCGCTGCTGCTGACAATGTCGAGAGCGCTGCCCGCATTGCTCGGCCACGAAGTCCCCGGCCAACTGGCCAAGGCTGGCCGTAATTGCGACCTGCACCCGATCCCCACCTGACACCCATCCCCTGTAGGAGCGAGCTTGCTCGCGATGGAGGTTAACGATAACGCGTGTTTCCTGATTAAACGCGTTGCCCTCCCGTTCATCGCGAGCAAGCTCGCTCCTACAGAAAACGTCGACCAACCAGACAACAAAAACAATCGGACACCCACGGGCAGTCCGCCTGGAGAAACAGCATGAGCCTTAACGTAATGGAGGCGGGCGCGAGCCCGTCCGTAAGCCACGATCAGGAAAAAGCCCTGGTCAGCAAGGTCGCCTGGCGCCTGATGCCGCTGATCATGGTCTGCTACCTGTTCGCATTTTTCGACCGCATCAACATCAGCTTCGCCAAGTTCCAGCTCCAGACCGACCTGAGCCTGAGCGACACCGCGTACGGCCTCGGTGCCGGGCTGTTCGTGGTCGGTTATGTGCTGTTCGAAGTGCCGAGCAACATGATGCTCTACAAGGTCGGCGCACGGCGCTGGATCGCCCGGATCATGATGTCCTGGGGCCTGGCCACCGCCGCCATGGTCTTCGTCAACAGCGAATGGCAGTTCTACGCGCTGCGCTTTGTGATCGGCGCAATGGAAGCCGGGTTTGCGCCGGGGGTGCTGTATTACCTGACGCTGTGGTTTCCGCAGCACTATCGCGGGCGGATCACTTCGATGCTGTTCCTGTCGTCGGCGTTTGCAGGGCTGGTGGGCGCACCGTTCTCCGGCATGGTGCTGCAACACCTCGACGGCGTGATGGACATGCGCGGCTGGCACTGGCTGTTTCTGCTCGGTGGCGTGCCGTGCATCGGCCTCGGTTTGCTGGTGCTGACGTTGCTCAAGGACCGCATCGAGGACGCCCATTGGCTGACACCGTCGGAGAAAACCCTGCTGGCCAGCCGCATCGCCCATCATGAACCGCACAAGAGCGGCGGCTCGCTGCTCGCGGCGCTGCGGATTCCGGGTTTCCTTACACTGGGGCTGATCTATTTCCTGATTCAGGTGGCGTCCTACGGCTTGAATTTCTGGGCCCCGCAATTGATCCGCAGTGCCGGCACCGAAAGCCCGGTGATGATCGGTCTGCTGACGGCCATCCCGTACATTTGCGGTGCCATCAGCATGGTGGTGATCGGCCGGTTGTCCGACTCCACGGGCGAGCGCCGCAAGTTCGTCGCCGGTCTGGTCGCGGTGGGCGCCGTCGGGTTCTTCTGTGCAGGGATCTTCGCCAACCACACGACCTTCCTGATTGTCGCGCTGGGCTTGCTCGGCGCCGGGATCATCGCCTCCATCCCGAGCTTCTGGACCTTGCCGCCAAAACTGTTGGCCGGCGCCGGGGCAGGCGCTGCCGGCGGGATAGCGGTGATCAACACCCTGGGCCAGTTCGGCGGGATTGTCAGCCCGGTCATGGTCGGCCGGATCAAGGACCTGACCGGCAGCACCACACCAGCGCTGTATGTCATCGGGGTCTGCGCGTTGATCGCGGTGGCGTTGCTGATGTGGGGGTTGCCGCAGAAGCTGCGCACGCTCGATAAGTACTGAAGTCAGCGGTGCTGGCTCAGACGCCATCGCGAGCAGGCTCGCTCCCACAGGGGATCTGTGTTGAACACAAATTGTGTGTACGACACAAAACCAATGTGGGAGCGAGCCTGCTCGCGATGACTGACTAACAGTCACCATCGTACTTCCCGAAGTCCCACGCTTAACTCGACAGCTGATTCGAGCACAAAGTTGTTCGACAATCAGCAATTCGACACGCAGCAACCTGAGATAGACTTGCGTGCATTCGATCACTGGTCGCTCAGGACATCCCATGACCCCATCGCTGCTAATGGCCGTTCTTGCCTCGGGTTTCATTTACGGCATCACACCGGGGCCAGGTGTATTGGCAGTGTTCGGCATCGGCGCGGCGCGGGGGCGGCGGGCAGGGGCCGGGTTTCTTTGCGGGCATCTGCTCGGGGACGTGGTCTGGTGCAGCACCGCGTTGATCGCGATTGTCGGTGCACGGGAAATTGGCAGCACGGCGTTCGACGTGCTGGGCGTGCTCAGCGGGCTCTATCTGTTCTGGCTCGGTTTGCGGGCGATACGGGCCAAACGCAGCAACGCCCAAGCGCCTCAGGGCCCGGCGCGGCAGCCGTTCTGGCACGGCATTCTGTTTGGCCTGACCAATCCAAAAGCTTACCCGGTGGCAGTCGCCACATTCACGGCGCTGCTTTCTAGTCGCGCTGAGTTGCTGCATTGGTCGATGCTGCCGTGGTTGATTGTCCTGAGTTTTGTTGGCGGTCTCATCGCATACGCTATTCTCATCGGCATTGTCGGCGCGCGTCAGGTACGCACGTTGTACCAGCGCCATGAGCTGCTGATTACCCGGTTGTGCGGTGTGATGTTCATCGGTTTTGCCATCAACGCCCTGGCGCATGCTTTGCCAGGACTGGTCACGAACAAGGCTTGAGGTCTCCGCAGGGCACCATGGCAATCAGAAACTCCGCGCCGTTGGCGAGCTACATCGATCTCTTGCTGGACGCCGTTTGTGCGGTCGATAAACAGGGACGCTTCGTGTTTGTCAGCGCAGCCTGCGAACGGGTCTTCGGTTACACCCCTGACGAACTGGTCGGTCAGCAGATGATTGACCTGGTGCACCCCGCCGACCGTCAGCGCACCCTCGACGCCGCGCGCGACATCATGGCCGGCGAGCCCAAGCTCAACTTCGAAAACCGTTACGTGCGCAAGGATGGCCGGGTGGTGCACATCCTGTGGTCGGCGCGCTGGTCGGAGGTCGATCAGCTGCGCATCGCGGTGGCGCGCGATATCACTGATCGCAAGCAGGCCGAGTCGCGGCAAGCGGCGTTGTATGCGATTTCCGAGGCGGCGCATGCGGCGGAAGACTTGCTGGCGCTGTTCAAGCGTATCCACTTGATTATCGGCGAATGGTTGCCGGCGCTGAATTTCTCCGTGGCGCTGTATGACGAACACTGCGCGCAGCTGAATTTCCCTTACCACATCGATGATCATGAACCGCAGCCCGAACAGCCCGGCACGGTCACTGGGCGCTTGTGTGCCGAGGTGATGCGCACGGGCCTGCCGATTCTGCTGACCCCGGATCAGGCTGTTCCGCCCGCCGGGTTCGAGGGGCTGACCGCTGAACAGACCTCGCGGTGCTGGCTCGGTGTGCCACTGAATTCGCAAAACGGCACCATCGGCGCGCTGATCGTCAAAAGCGTACCCGGTGGGGAACGCTACACCGAGCAGGACAAGGAGTTGTTGCAGTTCGTTTGCGCCCAGGTCGCCACCGCGATCGAGCGCAAACAGTTGCATGCCCGACTGCAGCGCATGGCCCAATACGACCAGTTGACCCAGCTGCCCAACCGCGAGCTGCTGCGCGAGCGACTCAAGGACTCGCTGACCGTGGCCAAAGAAGAAAGCGGACGAATGGCGTTGCTCTACGTCGACCTCGACCGTTTCAAACAGGTCAACGACACCCATGGCCACGCCGTCGGCGACATGATGCTGCAAGCGGTGGCCAACCGACTCAAGGGCTGCGTGAGGGAGACCGACACGGTGTCGCGCATCGGCGGAGACGAGTTTGTGGTGTTGTTGCACAGCATTCACAGCGCAGAAGATGCCGACCGCGTCGCCGCAAAAATCCGTCAGGTGCTGGCGCAACCGCTGCGTCTGGACGGGCACAGCCTGAACATCCACACGAGTATCGGTGTCGCGCGATACCCCGACCATGGCACTGAAGAAAAGCAGCTGTTCCGGCATGCCGACGAAGCCATGTACAGCGCCAAGCGCGAGCATCACCTGCGATTGGTCTGAGGATCGCCACCGTTCGTCGCGGCATGGGCAGTTTTTCTAAACCTTTTTGGCGATCGAAATTCAGATCCTATGCGAGCTCCTGCTCGCCGCGATCATCACCAAGAGGTAGAGAATCATGCCTAATTCAAGAAACTCGAACTCGGGAAACTTCGCCAACGATCGAACGAAGGCGTCTGAAGCCGGCCGCAAAGGTGGGAAAACCACCACCACGACTGTCGATAAAGAACCTTCGAAACCCGACATGGGCCGCAAAGGTGGTCAGAAATCCAAGTAGTGGTGAAGGCAGTTTTGATTGAGAGGCGGGAGCGTAAGCTCCCGTTTGAATTTTATTAAAGGAGGGCGCGACCATGAGCCGGATGGCCACCCGCTTACGCAATGCCAGTTTTGCCACGTTACTGGGCCTGTGTGCCAGCAGTGCCTTTGCCCAGACCCCCGCCGAATTCATCAACGATGCATCGGCCAAAGGCATGGCCGACATCGAAGCCAGCCGTCTGGCCCATCAGAAAACCGAATCCAAAGAGGTCAAGGATTACACCATCGTCGTCATCAACGACCGTACCACCGCCAACCAGCACCTGGCGAAAATCGCCAAGCAACTGGACCTGCCGGTGGCGCCACGGGAAGAAGTCGTCGGCAAGGCCAAGGGCTTGATGCCAGAAGTGCAGGACGGTGCATCCTTTGATCAGGCGTATGCCGCCAGTCAGGTGAAAACCACCCAGGACGCCATTGACCAACTGCAGCAGGAAGCCCAGACCACCGACGTACCGGAAATCAAGGCATTCGCTGAGGAAACCCTGCCAAAACTGCAAAACCATCTGCAAATGGCCAGGGCCCTGCAAGCGGGTCGCTAATCATCAGAACGCGCGGGTGACCTCGGGCCACTCGCGTTTTGCCCTCAGCATTCATTCAAATCCTGCTTGTTCTTTTCCTGGACGACAGGCCCGTCCAGGGAAACCGTCTCGCCTTCACCCAGTTGCCGGTACTGTTTTCTCAGCGCTTCCAATTGTTTGAGGTCCAGCGCTTCGAGCCCCAGCATCGCGTTCTGCGCCTCTTTGGTCACCCGCAGCAACTCATCGATTTTCAAATGCAAAATGTCCGTGTCGCGGTTCTGCGTGTTCTGAATCAGGAACACCATCAGGAAAGTGATGATGGTGGTCGAGGTGTTAATGATCAGTTGCCAGGTGTCGTTGAAATGGAAAATCGGCCCGCTCAGCCCCCAGAGTGCAATCAAGATCAACGCCCCCAGGAACGTCTTCGGGCTGCCTGCCCACAAGGCGAGTTTCTGCGAGATTTTTGCGAATTTCATGGCCGTGTTCCTTATTGGGATGCGCTTGAGTTTGTGACAGCGCGGGCGGGATGAAAGTCCTGATTACATTTTTGTATTCGGTGAAAGGCGGAGCACCCCAACCCGAGTGCGGGGCGCGGTTTTTCGCAATTCTTGGCTGGAATCTGTCTTTGTGGCGGTTTGTGTCTAGTATCAGAGGCAGTCAATTTGCCAGCACGCAAACACATGGATCGAAATCAAGAAGGGGTCACGCATGGATTTTTTCGAAAAGTTGACAAGTTTAGCCGCCAAAGTTCGTTTGCAGAGCGCTGCAATTCAAACCGAAGAGGCGACCAAGAACGCTTTTGTCATGCCCTTTATCAGCACGGTGCTCGGGTACGATGTCTTCGACCCGACCGAAGTTACTCCTGAATTCGTTTGCGATGTAGGAACGAAGAAGGGAGAGAAGATTGACTACGCAATCATGAAGGCTGGTGAGGTTCAGATACTTATCGAATGCAAAAAAATAGGCGAACCGCTGCACATCAATCATGCCTCACAGTTGTTCCGCTATTTCCATGTCACCAGTGCTCGCATCTCTATCCTTACCAACGGACAGGTCTACAAGTTTTTCACTGACCTGGATGCTGCCAACAAAATGGATGAGAAGCCATTTCTCGAGCTAGATCTCTTAGATATCGACGAGTATTCCGTCCCCGAGCTGGTAAAACTTACCAAGTCAGCGTTCGATGTTGATTCGATTATCAGCGCCGCGGGTGAATTGAAATACGTCAGCCAAATCAAAAAAGTCATCGCGTCCCAGGTCAGCAAGCCCGACGATGACTTTGTGAAAGTGTTCGCTTCGCGTGTCTACGACGGGGTGATTACTCAGAAAGTCCGTGAGCAGTTCCATGAGCTGACGAGAAAGGCTGTGGCGCAGTTTCTTAATGACCAGATAAATGACCGGCTCAAGTCGGCGATGAGCGGAGCTATTCAGCCTACGCTCGCCTCCTTGACGGTTGCTTCCGGTGATGCTGAGCAACCGGATCTGCGGGATGAATCAGAAGGCAAGGTTCTGACAACGTTGGAGGAACTGGAGGGTTATCACATCGTCCGCGCCGTCGTTCGTTCTGTCGTGGACGCCAAACGAATTGTTCAACGCGATACTCAGAGCTATTTCGGCATTCTGCTCGATGACAACAACCGCAAACCGATCTGCCGTCTGCACTTCAATCGCTCACAAAAGTACATCGGCATTTTTGACGAGGAAAAGAATGAAACCCGGCATGCAATCAACTCGGTCGACGATATCTACGAGTACTCGGATCATTTGAAAAAGACCGTCGGGTACTACGATTAGGCTCCTTATCTTCCGACGAAAAAACCGGCTAATTAAGCCGGTTTTTTTGCTGAAGCGTTCAGCGATGCATGCAGCCAATAGTGGGATAGAGCGAAACCTGCCAGACGATGTATCGTAGCGATCCGGCTGTCTGTCCCACCCACAACGTACCGTCAGGAGAACGCAATGAGCTGGTCCGCCAAGCAATACGTCGCTTTTGAAGATGAACGCACACGCCCGGCTCGCGATTTGCTGGCGGCGATCCCGCCCGTGGATGCACGCTCGGCCATCGACATCGGTTGTGGCCCCGGCAATTCGACCGAGTTGCTGGTAGAGCGCTTCACCAACGCCACGGTGCGTGGCGTGGACAGTTCGAGCGACATGATCGATGCCGCTCGCAAGCGCTTGCCGCAGCTGCAGTTCGACACCGTTGATATCGGCACTTGGAACGACAGTGGCCCGTTCGACGTGATCTTCGCCAACGCGGTGTTGCAGTGGTTACCCGATCACGCAACGTTGCTGCCATCGCTGGCCGCCCGCCTGACCGAAGGTGGCAGCCTCGCGATCCAGATGCCCGATAACCTCAACGAACCGTCCCATCGCCTGATGCGCGAAGTGGCTGCCGATGGCCCGTGGGCGGGAAAATTGGCAAATGCCGCCGGGCAACGCACGGAGATGGCGAGTGCCAGCGCCTACTACTCAATGTTGCGACCGCACTGCGCGCGCGTCGATGTGTGGCGCACCACCTACCATCACCCGCTGGCGGGCGGCGCGTCGGGCGTGGTGGAGTGGTTCAAGGGCAGCGGTTTGCGGCCGTTTCTCGAGCCACTGAATGACGCGGAAAAGACTCAATACCTCAAGCAATATCACGCTGCGATCGAGCAGGCTTATCCGGCGTTGAGCGATGGTTCGGTGCTGCTACCGTTTCCGCGATTGTTCATCGTCGCCACCCGCTAAGCGCAAAAAAGGGACGGCTAACGTTGAACGTTATCTGTCCCTGCGCCGGGCACTCAAGTAGTCGAAAAGAAACGAGGCAAAGCCGAACAACCCAATCATTGAAATGATCATGAGCCCCAACTCTGAATTGTCCATGCTTATCTCTGCGTGAAAGGTGAGAGGGCAGAGTAGGGTGTTTTTCGACGGGTTTGATGCTGTGCTACGGCTTCTTTTACTGGCTCGCGAGGATCTATATGCAAAACATACGAGGGCATCGCGCAAAACTGGTCAGCCCTGCTGCAACACCTTCAGTGCTGCTGACGCCAGGAACCCCGAACGGCTTTTCTCCTCCGGATGATGCAACACGTACTCATCGATGCGGTTGAGCAGGTAACCCGGCAGTGTGATGTTCAGTTTCTGGGCTTTGCCCAGGTATTTGGTGACATCAATGTCGACCAGCGCCCAGGTGCAGCCCGCGTATTGCGGATTGGCCGCATGCAAGGTGACTTTATTGGCCGTCGGAATCGGCGAGCCGTCCTCCGCCAGAATTTCGAAATGGCCTTCAATGGCTTCTCGAGCCATGGCCATCGCGTCGTCCAGATCGTCGCCTGCCGAGTAGCAGCCAGGAATATCGGGGACTTCCACGCCCCAGGCGTGCTCGTTGTCGCCCGTTGAAATTGCTATTGGGTAAAGCATGTTCACTGTCCTCCATGGCCCGCCTACTGAGATCGTCAGAGCAGCGCCTGTTGCAAAATACTCATGGCTGTTTTTTTGAGCAGATCCTTTTTCGGATGAGGAACCGTCACCAGCCCCGGCTTGGTCGGATGCTTGAAGTGATGGTGACTGCCCCTGATTCGAACCAGACACCAGCCATCCGCTACGATTTGGCCTATCAAAAACCGGCTATTCACATCACCTCCGTGTGGTGTGCTCAGGTGGTTACTATACCCACTGAATTTTTATGATCAACACTATAACCACTGGACCCGATCGGGCACCGATGGATAGTTGGCAAGAAGCGAGTCTAGGAGGGTGCGAAGAAGGGAGGCGGGGATGGCCATAAATGAGTGGTTTTCTGTATTGCAGGGTTTTGCGAGTACCCACGCCACAAAACGCCAGACATAAAAAAACCGGCCAACAAGGCCGGTTTTTTCTTTACCTGCATCTCCCGTCAAAACACGACGTGAGACAAAAATTCGATTGGAGCGGGTGAAGGGAATCGAACCCTCGTTATCAGCTTGGGAAGCTGGAGTAATGCCATTATACGACACCCGCTCAGAGCGGTGACTTTGTACCAGATGTGCGCTTGGAAATGAAGTTTTTCTTTGCGCAGTATCACTTTAGCGCGGGTGAAACAGGTTCTGGACCGAGTGACGGTCATTCGCGGGCAAGCCTCGCTCCTACAGGTCGGGGCTTGCTCGCGATGACGCTGTTTCAGATGGCCAGTGCATGGTGATCCTGGACGTAGTGGTAACGCGGTCGGCTTTCATGCTGCGAAGGTTTCAGGAAACCCAGCAGTGCATGGCGGCTGTCTCGGCAGGCGGCTTTGTGTTCCATGTCGAGAAAGTGACCGGTCGCTTCCAGCGTCGTGAAGGTGGCCTGTTTCACGTGGTTGGCGAACAGTCGCGCGCCATCGGCGGCGGTGTATTCGTCCCATTCGCCATTCATGAACAGCACCGGCACGTCGATTTTTTCTGCGGCCTTGAAGAAGCACTGGCGATCGCTGTGCAGCAAATCGCTGATGTGGAAGTGCATCTGCCCGTACTCATGATCGGCCAGGCTGCTGACGTGCCGGTAGTTGAAGCGCTTGAACAGGGTCGGCAAGTGTTTGCCGATGGTGCTGTTCACCAGGGTGCCGACCCGGTCGCCATCCCGGCTGCCGAGGTAGTCGACGCCGCGCTCGAGGTAGTCGAGCATGTGCGCGTTGATCTCAGGGGAGAACGAGCTGATCACGGCTTTTTCGATGCGTCGTGGCCGGTGGGCCAGGGCGACCAGGGTCGCGGCGCCACCCCAGGAAAACGACAGCACGTGTTCGGCGGCGAAGTGGTCGATCAGCTCCAGGAGGATCTGCCCTTCAACTTCCTTGGTCAGCAATTTCTCATGCAGGTTGTGGGCTTTTGACCGGCCCGCGTAGGGCTGGTCGTAGCAGACCACGTTGAACTGCGGGTGGAGGTTTTTCACGGTCTGTGCAAACGACGCAGTCGTGGCCATCGAGCCGTTGACTAAGATAATGGTCTTCTCTGCGGCGTCTGCGCGATAGAACTCCGTGTAAACCCGATACTGACCCTGTATATCCAGCACAGCGATTTCTGGCCTCATGTCATAAGACTCCTGGCAAGCGGGTATGCGCGCAAATGAGATTGCACGAGCTTTGTGACAGGTAGGCATATGCCTTGGAATTTTGCGGCCCATGTCGATCCGGTGCTGCAGGTCGACGGGTATTATTATTGGCGGGCAGTCTGCCGGTCTGAGGCGGAGCCCGTGGGCTCACTAACCGGCAAAAAGTTTCTTAGAAGTATGTAGTGACTCGTCAGTCACATTTCGGCTGACGACCTGATTCAAGCAGGGGCAACGGCATCGCGCAAGTGCCATTCGTAAATTGTTCGACAACTTCTGCTGAGCGGTCGCCCGCTTAGATCAATCCGATCTCTTCATCGCTCAGCGGGCGGTATTCGCCCGGTTTCAACGTGCTGTCGAGTACCAGCGGACCCATGCGCTCACGGTGCAGGCGCAGCACTTTGTTGTCGAAATGGCCGAACATCCGCTTCACCTGGTGATAGCGACCTTCGACAATACTCAGGCGCGCAGCCTTCGGCCCGAGCAGTTCCAGCTCGGCCGGCAGCGTGGTGAGGTCTTCGAATGCGAAGTACAACCCTTCGCTGAATTTCAAGGCGTAGTGCGGGCCGATCTCTTGCTCGGTCTCGACGTAATAGACCTTGGGCAGTTTGGTTTGCGGTTGGGTCAGACGCCGCGACCAGCTGCCATCGTTGGTGATGATCATCAGACCGGTGGTGTTGAAATCCAGGCGACCAGCGATGTGCAGCTCATCCTTGTCCGGCTCGTGGATCAGGTCGAGCACGGTCGGGTGCTCCGGATCACGGGTGGCGCTGACGCAACCGGCGGGCTTGTGCAGCATAAAGTGACGAATCGGTTTGCCGACTTGCAGCACCTCGTCGTCGACTTCGACCCGACTGAATTCCCGCACCTCGGCGTGAGGGTCGCTGACGATATTTCCGTCAATCCTGATGCGTTTTTCCACCAGCAACAGGCGAACCTGCTTACGGTTGAAGCGCGGCAGGTTGCTGAGGAAACGGTCAACACGCATGTCTGGGGATCGGCAGGGAAAGGGCCGCGTATCTTACGTGATCGGCCGAGGCGCTGCTTACAACTGCGTTTCGACCTGCGCGCAGCGCGGGCACAGGCAGGATGTGTCGCGCAGCTCGGCCGGCAGCGCCTTGAGGACTGCCGGGTCGATACTGACGCCAAAGCACCAGCAGGCTCGATCGGCGGTGCGCGGATCGGCCAGGGTGCAGTCGTTGGAGGCCCCGCAGGCGGGGCATTGTTCAGGCGGGTTCTTGATAGTCATAACGGGAGTGAGACAGTTCCACGCAGGTGCGGTTACGGCCGGATTGCTTGGCCCGATACATCGCATGATCGGCCCGGGACAGCAGGGTATGCAAGGTTTCATCGGGCTGCAACGTGGTCAGGCCGATGCTGACGGTCAGCTGCAGCGTATGACCGTTGTAGGCATAACGCTGTTGTTCCACATGCTGGCGAATTTTCTCGGCGATCATCAGACCGGTCTCACCGTCCGTGTCCTTGAGCAGCACGATGAACTCTTCACCGCCCCAGCGGCAGACGATGTCGGAGTGCCGCAGGCAACTCTCCAGGTCACGGGCAAAGCCGATCAGCACCTGATCGCCGGCGAGGTGACCGTAGGTGTCGTTCAAGGCCTTGAAGTGGTCCAGGTCCAGCAGCAGCGCGGTCAGCGGTTTCGGTTCGCGCTGGGCTTCGTGCAAGGCTTGCGCGGCCAACAGGTCGAAGCCACGCCGGTTGGGTAGCTCGGTCAGGCTGTCGAGGGTCGCTTGTGCCTGGATCTTGACCTGATAGCTTTTGATCACCCGGTTGAGCAGGGCCAGCACGATCAACGTCACCACCAGGCAAATCAGCAGGTTGAGGTACAGCGACTGACGGATTTCACTGAGGGCGCCGTCTTCACGTTTGTCGACAAACAGGTACCAGTTCAACTCTGGAATGAACCGCACGTTGAGGAAATGTCCCTGGCCCTGGACGGAATATTCGTAGCTGCCTGTGTGGGGTTTGGGCAACTGGCTGATGAGCGTGTTCATGCTCTCAAGCTCGTCGAGTTTCTGGCCGATGTGCGCACCTTGCGGGCCGCCGTCGGCACCGGTGAGCACCAGGCGCCCGAATTTATCGACGAAATACACGCTGCGCTGGTAGCGCTGCTGATACTTGTCGATCAGCTTGATCACCGCATCGACCGTCAGGCCCACGCCCGCCGCGCCGATGAAACGGTTGTGGTAGTCGTAGACCTTGTAGTTGATGAAGAAGGTCAGGTTGTCCTTGTTGGCAAGGTCCGGATCGACGTTGATCTCGTAGGGATCGGCCATGTCCCGCACGCGGAAATACCACGTATCGCGCGGCTCGCTGGCTTTGACCTGTTTGAGCACTCCCTTGGCGTGGTAGTAGGTGAGGCTGGCGTTGGAGACGAAAAACGCGGTGTAGGCGCCGTAGTGGGTCATCACCTCGTTGAGGTAACGGGTCATTTTTTCCGGGTCGTTTTCGCCGTTCACCACCCAGTCGCGCATGAAGGTGTCGCGGGACATCATCGAAGAAATCAGGATCGGCCTGACCAGGTCTTTCTGGATTTCCGAGTAGACCGTGTCCGACGTCAGCGGCAGTTCGGTGTTGACGATGTTGTCGCGGATCGACGCGCGCGAGGCGTAGTAACTGAGGAAAGAGGTGGCGAGGAAACCTGCGCCCAGCAGCGCGATCAGCGTGAGAACCAGCGAACGTTGGGAATACAGCGGCGAGCGAAGCGGCATGACAGTTCCGTTGGCAGTGACCCGATGGCAAGCATTCTAGTGGCACTGCGGGGAAATAACTCCAGGATTTGTAGGGTGAATCGGCAAGGATCAGAGACGGAGGCGCCCTGGACGCCGCCGTTCCCCTGTGGGAGCGAGCCTGCTCGCGATGGCGGTATGTCAGTAAAAACAGCGTCGACTGACACATCGCTATCGCGAGCAGGCTCGCTCCCACGGGTTTTGTACTTCGCTTTTAGAGCTGGGATTTCAGGTAAGCCCGCCACCCCCCCAAATGGCTGATGTCGACCGCACCCTCCAACCCATACCCCTCACAGATAAACCCGCTCTCCCATCGCCCATCCGCCAATTGCACTTTGCCCAATCCGAGGGGCGCCGGAATCCCGGTCAGGAACGAGCCCAACTCACTGCTCGGCAATTGCCAGACCTCGACCGCAATCGCCACGCCGCCATCCTTCACCCGAACCATCCCCGGACGAAACGGCGGGCCACCGGCCAACGCATACAGTTGATAGTCCGGTGAACTGAACGTCGACTCGACCAACGTCGCGCCACGGCGCTTCAATTGCCAGTTCAGCGCCAGGCCATCCAGATGTGCGCCGCACACCACCAAGCGTGCCTGATCATTGCGCGCGATGGCCGACGGTGCTGGCGTTGCCAACCCTTGCCGACGTTGGAAGGCATCCGCCACGCCGAGCAAATACTGATCCGTGAACGCTCGGCCAAACAGCGTCACGCCCCATGGCAAACCATTGGCCATGAACCCGCTCGGCACGGCCACGGCGGCGTAGTCCAGCAGGTTCATGAAGTTGGTGTAGTAACCCAGTTCCGAATTGCGCAGCACCGGTTCCGCGTCCAGTTCTGCCAGGGTGACGGGGCGGCCGATGGTCGGTGTGACCACGCAATCCAGGCCTTGCAGCGCCTTGTCGCACAGGGCTTTCAGGGCTTGCAGCCGATACTGGGCGCGGAAGGTTTGCACGCCGCTCACCGCCGGCGCCTTGGCCAACACGGCTCGAATCACCGGCAGCACGGCTTCAGGGTTCTGCTCCATCAACTCACCGGCGACGCTGTAGCGCTCGGCCACCCACGGGCCTTCGTACAGCAAGCGCGCCGCTTCGAGAAACGGCGACAGATCCAGTTCCACCGCCTCGCCACCCAAGGCCTTGAGCTGATCGATTGCATCTCCGAACAGCAACGGGCCTTCGCTGCAACCGAAAAACTCCAGGTCTTGCGCACGCGGTACGCCGAAACGGAAGGGGCGCGGCGTGCCGAACGCTGAACCGTCATTCCACAGCGGATTGCTGCGGCTGTACGCATCGCGTGGGTCGAGGTGCGCCGTGAGCGCCAATAGTTGACTGGCTTCCCGAGCGGTCGCGGTGAACGTGGTCACGCAATCCAGCGTGCGACAAGCCGGCACCACGCCCGCCGTGGAGATCAGCCCCTTGGTGGCTTTCATCCCCACCAGATTGTTCAACCCCGCCGGCACTCGCCCGGAACCGGCCGTGTCGGTGCCCAAGGAAAAACTCGCCACACCCAATGCCACCGCCAGCGAAGACCCGGCGCTGGAACCGCCCGACGGATACTCCGGCAGCACGCTGTTCGGGCAGGCACCGTACGGTGAGCGACTGCCATTGAGCCCGGTGGCGAACTGGTCAAGATTGGTCTTGCCCAGCGGGATCGCCCCCAGCGCCAGCAATTGCTCGACGATGGTCGCCGACTGCTCCGGCACATAGGCAAACGCCGGGCACGCCGCCGTGGTTGGAATGCCCGCCAGATCGATGTTGTCCTTGATCGCGAAGGGCACGCCGTACAGCGGCAGGCTGTCGACATCGCGACCGTCGAGTGCGGCGAGGTACGGCTCCAGTTCTTCGACACTGAGCAAGTGGATGAACAGGTGATAGTCCGGGTTCAGCGCGGCAGCCTTGTCACGCAGGCCCAGCAGCAGTTTGCGAGGTGTGGTGCTGCCGTCGCGGTAGGCGCTGCGCAGGGTGTCGAGTTGCAGATTGATGTTCATGACATTGATCCTTTTCAAAATGGGTTCACTCGAGTTCCAGCACCACGACGCGCTGTCCGGCGCGCACCGCCGACCCCGGTTGCACACGAATCTCGCGCACCACGCCAGCAGTCGGTGCGAGCAGCGGAATCTCCATCTTCATCGACTCCAGAATCACCAGCACATCACCGGCCTCAACCCGGCTGCCGGTCTCGACCTGAACCTGCCAGAGGTTGCCGGCGATGTGGCTGTCGACGCTCATTTCGCCGTGGGCGAGTGGTGTGTCTTCGGTCGCTTCCGGGGCCGCTTCTTCGCTGTCGAAATGTGCCTGGCCGCTGGCGATCCAGCGTTCGCGCTCGGCGTTGAACGCGCCTTGTTGTTGATCGCGAAACGCGGCGATGGTCTCGGCTTCTTTGGTCAGGAACGCCTGGTAATCGGCGAGGTTCAACTGGCTGTGCTCGATGTTCAGGTCGAAGCGCCCGAGCGGGAAATCCCGGCGGATGCGCAGCAGTTCATCGGCGCTCACCGGGTAGAAGCGGATCTGGTCGAAGAAGCGCAGCAGCCACGGTTTGCCGTCGAACGCGGCGACTTCGCGGTAACGGTTCCACATCTGCAACGTGCGGCCCACGAACTGATAACCGCCGGGACCTTCCATGCCGTACACGCACATGTACGCGCCGCCGATGCCCACCGAGTTTTCGGCGGTCCAGGTCCGCGCCGGGTTGTACTTGGTGGTCACCAGCCGATGGCGCGGGTCGAGTGGGGTGGCGACCGGTGCGCCGAGGTACACGTCGCCCAGGCCCATCACCAGGTAACTGGCGTCGAACACCGTGCGCTGCACTTCATCGAGGTTCGGCAGGTCGTTGATGCGGCGGATGAACTCAAGATTGCTCGGGCACCAGGGCGCGTCCTTGCGCACGGTGGTCATGTATTTTTCGATGGCCAGCTGGCAGGCCGGGTCGTCCCAGGACAGCGGCAAATGAACGATGCGCGACGGCACTTGCAGGTCCTTGGCGGCGCACACGGCGTCCCATTCACCGGCGACGATACCGAGCAGATCGGCCAGCGACAGCTGCTCGGGCTGGTAGTGTACTTGCAGCGAGCGGATGCCGGGTGTCAGGTCGATGACACCGTGCAGGTGTTTGCTTTCCAGCGCTTGCATGAGGGCATGGGCGCGGAAGCGCAAAACCAGATCAAGTTCGGGGGCGCCGATTTCCAGGAGCAGATGCGTGTCGCCGGACAGTCGCGCAACCAACCGCGTATCCCCCTGACCCAAATCCAGCACCACAGGCGACACTATTCCCTGTGGGAATACATTACCTGTGGCGAGCGAGCTTGCTCGCGCTGGGTCGCGAAGCGACCCCAACCCCAGCGACTCGGTTACGACAGGCTCACCGCATGCGACTGATGGCGAGTGCTTCGCACTCGAACGGGAGCAAGCTCCCTCGCCACAAAGGGGCTGTGTCGCCAGCGAACGGGCGGTCTTGATATCGACGGGGTGGAACTGAACTTTGTCGCCGGCCTTCAATTGCCCAAGCTGCCAAAGATCCGCTTCGATGACCGTCACCGGGCACACAAACCCGCCCAGGCTCGGGCCGTCCGGGCCCAGGATGACCGGCATGTCCCCGGTGAAATCCACCGCGCCAATCGCATACGGGTTGTCATGAATATTCGACGGATGCAGCCCGGCTTCACCCCCATCGGCACGCACCCATTCCGGCTTCGGCCCGATCAGGCGAACGCCGGTGCGGCTGGAGTTGAAATGTACTTCCCACTGGGTGGCGAAAAAAGTGCCGATGTAGTGTTCAGTGAAATATTCCGGCGCGCCATGAGGCCCATAGATCACGCGAATCTGCCGCACGGCCGGTAACGCGGTGACCTGTTCTTCTTCCAGTTGTTGACCGGCGCTGTGATCGCTCAAGGCCGGGATATGCAACACGTCGCCAGCCCGCAACGCACGACCGCCATGACCACCGAACTGGCCAAGGGTGAAGGTGCTTTTGCTGCCCAGGTAATCCGGCACTTGCAGGCCACCGCGCAGGCACAGGTAGCTGCGAGCGCCGGCCCCGGCAATCGTGCCGAGGCTTAGCGTGGCACCGGCGGGTACGGGCAGTGCGGTGTTCATCGCCACGGTTTCGCCGTTCAACGTCAGCGGAATCACCGCCCCGGTCACCGCCACCACCGCCTCGCAATTGAAGCGCAGCAATGGCCCGCTCATGGTGATCTCCAGCGCCGCGGCGCCTTCGTCGTTGCCCAGCAAGCCGTTGCCCAGTCGCAGCGCCCGACTGTCCATCGGGCCTGATGGCGGCACACCGACGGCCCAGTAGCCGAGGCGGCCGGGATAATCCTGCACGCTGGTTTGCGTGCCGCCGCTGAGCACTTCAAACGTGTTGGCCTGATAGACCAGGTTTTCCAGGCAACGGGTCCACGGCTGGCCGCTGGCGAAGGGCGCGTCGAGCAGGATTTGCCGCAGGTAATCGCGATTGGTTTCCACGCCATACAGCAGGCTGTCGCCCAACGCCTGATGCAGATCGGCGCGTGCTTGCTCGCGGGTGGGTGCCCAACTGATGACCTTGGCGATCATCGGGTCGAAGTACGGCGGGATCTCGCAACCGGCTTCGACCCAGGTGTCGATGCGCAGCTGCTTGCCGTCGGCGGACGGGAAGTGCACGGCGGTCAGCAAGCCTGGGCTCGGCTGAAAATCCCGTCCCGGGTCTTCGGCATACAGGCGTGCCTGAATCGCATGGCCGTCGGCTTTCAAGCCCTGGCTCAATTCGCTCAGTGGCGGCAAATCACCGGCCGCCAGTTCCACCATCCAGCGCACCAGGTCCACGTCCCACACCTGCTCGGTGACGCCGTGTTCCACTTGCAGCCGAGTGTTCACTTCGAGGAAGTAGAAGCGCTGGTCTTCGCTGTCGAAGACGAATTCCACGGTGCCGGCGCTGCGGTAATTCACCGCTTTGGCCAGTTTGATCGCCGCCGCGCACAGCTCATCGGCCATGCCGTCGGGCAGGTTCGGTGCCGGGGTTTCTTCGAGTACTTTCTGGTTGCGGCGCTGTACCGAGCAGTCGCGCACACCGAGGGCAATCACGTCGCCGCGACCGTCGCCGAACACCTGCACTTCCAGATGGCGGGCGCGCTGGATGTACTTCTCGATGAACACGCCGGCGTCGCTGAAATTGTTCTGACCGAGGCGTTTCACCGCTTCAAAGGATTCGCTCAGTTCGTCGGCACTGCGGCACACCCGCATGCCGATGCCACCACCGCCAGCGGTGCTTTTGAGCATCACCGGGTAGCCGACCTGTTCCCCCGCGATCAGGGCCGCGTCGAGGCTGTCGAGCAACTCGGTGCCTTCGAGCATGGGCACGCCGTGTTGTTTGGCCAGGGCGCGGGCCGTGTGCTTGAGACCGAACACCCGCAGTTGCTCAGGCGAGGGGCCGATGAAGGCAATGCCGGCGGTTTCGCAGGCTTCGGCGAACGCGGCGTTTTCCGAGAGGAAACCGTAGCCGGGATGGATCGCCGTGGCGCCGGTGGCTTTGGCGATGGCGAGGATTTTGTCGACCGCCAGGTAGGTGCCGGCAGCGGCGCCTTCGCCGAGGCTGAGGGCTTCGTCGGCTTGAAGGATATGCAGGCTCGCGGCATCGGCCTCGGAGTAAACGGCCACGCCTTTGACGTGCAGTTCACGCAGGGTGCGCAGGATGCGGCAGGCGATGGCGCCACGGTTGGCAATCAGGACTTTTTCGAACATGGCATAACCCCTGGAGGGGATGCGGGCCGTCCCGCAGTTTTTCGTTGGGCGCCGGGGTCGTCCCCGGCGGGAAAATCAATTCACCTCAAACCACCACCGACCCCTGTAGGAGCGAGCCTGCTCGCGCTGGTCGTGAACGATTTCGCGTAAAACCAGATGCCCCGCGGCGCACTTTGGTTTTTCGCGAGCAGGCTCGCTCCTACAGTGGGTGGTGGTGTTCTTGAGGTTTTAGGCACTGCCCGGAACGGGCCTGGCACAGGGCAAACAGCCATTTACGCAACCACGCCATTTTCAGTTCCATACCAATAACTCCGCAGGGGTCGGGTTGTAGGCATTGCACGGGTTGTTCAGTTGCGGGCAGTTGGAGATCAGCACGATCACGTCCATTTCGGCCCGCAGGTCGACGTATTTGCCCGGTGCCGAAATGCCGTCTTCAAAAGTCAGGCCGCCATCGGCCGTGACCGGCACGTTCATGAAGAAGTTGATGTTCGGCCCGATGTCGCCCTTGCCCAGTCGTCCGTCGTGCACGCAGGCGCGCAGGTAGTTGTCGCGGCAGCTGTGCATGTAGCGTTTTTCCAGCGCGTAACGCACGGTGTTGCTCTCTTGGGCGCAGGCGCCGCCGAGGGTGTCGTGGCGCCCGCAGGTGTCGGCGACGATGGTCAGCATCGGTTTGCCGAGGTTGGAATACAGCACGCTGCCGGTGCTGAGGTAGACGCTGTTCTGCCGGCGCAAGGTGCGCTGCACGTCGTAGCGTTCCTTGGGGTTGGCGACGCTGTAGAACAAGGTGTCGACGGCCTGGTTGCCTTCCAGGTCGAGGATGCGCAGGGTCTGGCCAGCCTTGACCTCCATCAGCCAGGGTTCGCCGGCCGGGATGGTAGCGCGGTAGACCGCGGTGTCTGGGTGCTGTTGAGCGGTGGCGATTGCGAGTGACATGGCAGCGATCCTCAGGCGAACAAACGGTCGGTGTTGATGAAGCCACGCTCGTTTTCCGGGCGCGAAGTGCGGCAATGCTCGGCGACGCTGGCGTCAGCGTTCATCCAGCTCAACTTCAAGGGTTTCGGTGCGTATTCCGGCGAGGGATCCATCGGATGCTGCAACGCGGTCAGCACCACCAGCGTGTCCATCGGTGCGTACAGCTCGATGTAGTCGCCGGCCTTGGAGTTGCCGTCGACGAAATGAAAACGCCCGGCTTCATCGACGTTCACGCGGCTGAACAGGTTGAGCGTCATCAGCAAATCCGACAGCCCCAACCCCCACTTGCCGAGCTCCACCAGCAGGTTGTCGGTGCCGTTGCGGAAGAAGCCATTGCGCAGTTCCTGATAGCGGCCGGCGCCGTATTTTTCCGCGACTTCTTCAGCGCAGAGCACGCCGCCGAGGCTGTCGCTCCAGCCACAGGTGTCGGCGGTGATGGCCGCCAGCACGCGGCCCATGTCCGAGTACAGGCAATGGCCGGTGGTGAGCTTGGCGGTGTGTTGGCATTTGAGGCTGTCGGGCAGGTTCAGGCGTTCGGTTTTTTCGTTGGCGTTGAGCAGCGTCAGGCTGACGTTGGCGCCGCCGCGCAAATCGGTCAGGCGCAGCAGTTGGCCGCGCTTCAAGACGAAAGAACGATGGCCGCCGCCAGGAAGCATTTCTTCGGCGAACGGGGGAAACAGTTGAGTCGAATCAGTCATTGCCAAATTCCTCTAAGCGATACGAAGCGTGCCTGCCAACGGAGCGGGCGGGGCGTCGACGGCGGCGCGCTGGACGCGGCGGTCGCTGTTCAAAGGGATGTCGTAGGTGATGCGTGCGCCATAGGCGCCGGGGGCGTGCGGATCGACGCGGACCTTGTCGAACACCAGCAAACGTGTGCCGAGGCTGAAGCCTTCGGACAGGTCGTGAGTGACCATGAACACCGTCAGTTGCGTCTCGCGCCACAGTTCCAGCAGCAGGTGATGCATGTCTTTGCGGATGCCCGGGTCCAGCGCACCGAACGGTTCGTCGAGCAGCAACACCCGGGGTTTCATGATCAGCGCCTGGGCGATGGCCAGCCGTTGTTGCATGCCGCCGGAGAGTTGTGCCGGGTACTTGTCCAGCGAATGGCCGAGGCCGACTTTGCGCAGCAGGATCGAGGCCTGTTCCCGTGCATCGCGCTTGGCGCTGCCGAACAACCGCCCCAGCAACGGCGAGCGCGGCAGTTCGAGGCCGAGGGCGACGTTGTCCAGCACCGTCAAGTGCGGGAACACTGAGTAGCGCTGGAACACCACGCCCCGGCTCGCGTCCGGTTCGCCGGCCAGGGCCTGGCCATCCAGCAGAATCTCGCCACGACTGGCGCGTTCCTGACCGAGCAACAGGCGCAGGAAGGTCGACTTGCCGCAACCCGAGGCGCCCACGAGCGTGCAGAATTCACCCTCGTTGACGTTCAGGTTCAGCCCTTCGAGCACCACCTGATCGGCGTATTGCTGCCAGACGTTTTTCACCGTGATGAAGCTCATGCGCGGGCTCCTTCATACCAGGGGAACGCGCGTTGGGTCAGGCGCTTGAGGCCCCAATCCATCAACCAGGCGAGCAGGGTGATCCAGACCACGTACGGCAGAATCACGTCCATTGCCAGGTAGCGCCGCACCAGGAAGATCCGGTAGCCGAGGCCATCCGTGGAGGCGATGGCTTCGGCGGCGATCAGGAACAGCCACGCCGAGCCGAGCATCAGCCGCAACGAGATCAGCAGGCGCGGTAGCAGTTGCGGCAACACCACGCGCAGCATCAGGGTCCAGGTTGATGCGCCGAGGGTCTGGGCCTTGATCAGCAGCTCGACCGGAATCTCCCGGGCGCGTTGTTCCAGGTCCCGCGCCAGGCACGGGGTGATGCCGATCACGATCAGCATCACTTTCGACAACTCGCCCAGCCCGAACACGATGAACAGAATCGGCAGGATCGCCAGGGGCGGCACCATCGACAGCACCGTGAGCAACGGCGACAACGGCGCGCCAAACAGCGGCAAGGTGCCGGCGGCGATGCCCAGGCACAGCCCGGCCAGTGCGCTGATACCGAGGCCGATGGCCAGGCGCCGCAGGCTCGACGCAGTGTCTTGCCACGATACGTATTCACCGGTGCGCGAGTCGGCAACGAAGGCCAGGCGTTTGACCGCGTCGCTCATTTGCACCGCGCTCGGCAACAGCTTGTCGTTGGGGTTGTCCGTCAGCCGCTCGGCCGAGCCCATGAAGTAGGCGAACAACACCAGGGCGAACGGCAGGATCACCAACAGCAGGCGACTCGGGCGATCCGGGTGGCGATTGATCAGGCGCATGGCCAATTCCTCTTTTTACAGCTTGGCGTCGGCGGCCATCTGCACGTAGGTCGGATCGAAACGCAGCTTGAGGTTGGTCTTGTCGCCGCTGGTCACGCCGTTGGCGAAGGCCATGCCGACTGCGCTGGTGTCCTTGGCGCCTTCACCCAGCAAGCCATGCTGGAATGAGAATTCGGCGACCTTGCGCATGGTGTCCGGCAGTTGCCTGCTGGTGGAAAACGCCAGGGCTTCGTTCGGCGTGGCGAACAATTTGGTGGTGTCCAGTTGCGCCTGGAAACCCGCCAGGTCAGTGCCCGAGGCTTTGGCCATGTGTTCGAGTGCGACTTTGCTGGCGGCGTTTTTCGCGTTCATCAACTCGACCACTTCGAACCAGGCGCCGGTCAGGGCCTTGCCCAGGGCCGGGTTGTCTTTGAGGGTGGCGCTGTTGACCACCATCATGTCCATGATTTCGCCGGGGATCTGGCTGGAGTTGAAGACTTCGGTCACGCCGGGTTTGGCCTTGATGTCCGAAAGCATCGGGTTCCAGGTGGTGACGGCGTTGACCTGCGCGGTATTGAAGGCCGCGGAAATGTCGGCGTCGGAGGTGTTGACCACTTTCAGGTCTTTCTCGGTGAGGTCCACCGAATCCAGCGCCCGGGCCAGCAGGTAATGGGACACCGAGAGCTCGACCAGGTTGACGTCCATGCCCTTGAGGTCGGTGACTTTCTTGCCGTCACCCTTGAGCACGATGCCGTCGTTGCCGTTGGAGAAATCGCTGACGATCAGCGCGGTGCTGTCGACGCCACCGGCCGCCGGAATGGTCAGCGCATCCATGTTGGTCATGGTGCAGCCGTCGAACTGGCCGGCGGTGTACTGGTTGATGGATTCGACGTAGTCGTTGAGCTGCACCACATCGATCTTGATGCCGTACTTCTTCGCCCATTTGTCGACGATGCCTTGGCTGCCGGCGTATTCCCACGGCATCCAGCCGGCGTAGATGGTCCAGCAGACGCTGAAGTGGTCTTTCTGAGTGGCCTGGGACGAGACGCTGACGAGGGCTGCGAACGCAGCGGCGAGCAGGGCGGGTAAACGAAGCTGGGGCATGGTGATTCTCCAGTTGATCTAGGGCGGGCAGGAGTCAACGCGGCACCGCGAACGGTGGCTTGTCTCCCGGGCTTTTGTCCCGCCGTGTAACCTCAACTGGAGGTCGCCAACTCTCGGACCAGCCACTCGCTCAAAGCGAGCCGGAACCCTAGTCAGCCATTGCAAATTGTGGTGCCGCGAACCTGTGATGACTCCTGCACGGGTTTGCTAAAGCGAGAGCCGTGCCAAGTTGGCCGAAACGCTCTGGGCCGGGGAGTTGCGCGATTTTTATCGCTGGAAGGGGCGTGAGGTTGCCTTGTGATGGTGCGTGGCTGCACCGCAATGGAACGTGCTTGCCGCTGATCTGATGGTTGATGCAGGCCAGCACTTGGTGCCGGTTTTCAAGTCAAAAGTAGTGTCAGCCGGATGTGTGCCGGCTGTTGTCGCTGGTCTTCCCGGAGGCCGTCATGTTCGTTCAGAAAAAACGTTGTCGCCTGCTGCTGGGGGCGTTTTTCGCGTTGGGCCTGTCCGCTTGTTATTACTACGTCGGTCCCGCCGATGTGTACACCACACCTTATTACTACCCCGGTTATTACTCGCCTTATTACTACGGTGGCGCTTACGGACCGCGCTATTACTGGGGCGGCTATCGCTACTATCACTACGGGGGCTATGGCGGGCGTTATTACGGCGGTGGATATCACCGCTGGCACCATTAATCAGGGTGTGAATAGATGAAAAACCTTTCATCGGTGAGATGTTTCAACTTGTTGCAAGACCGCACCAGATTTCGAAATCGATGTCTGATCTTTCGACAGTCACCGAATAATTGACTGTCGCTCGCCAGCGTCGCTGGTGTGGCTCACTCGCGGTCCAGGAGGCCGCCATGCTGTGTCATAAATCGCTCCGCCGAATTTTTCTGATGGCTGTGTTGGGATTATCACTGGGTGCCTGCGTGCCCTATTCCGATGGAGGAGCCAGCTACTACAGTTCCGAGGTTTACACCTCGCCAACGCCGACCTATTACTCGGGTGGTTATTATTCAGGCGGTGGAGGTTATTACTCGCCTCCGCCACGGTACTACTCGCCGCCAGCCCGGTATTACCAGCCAACCCCGCGGTACTACTCGCAGCCGCGGATCTACCAATCGGCACCGCGCTATTACCAGTCAGCCCCGCGAGCAGACTACCGCGCCTATCAAAACCACGGCTGGGATGGCCGCAATCGTGGCAACTGGAACAATGACGATCACCGGGGTGGTGGGCACAACAATCACAACGGTCGCGGCGACCATGATGGTCGCGGCGATCACGATGGCCGGGGAGGTCGTCGGTAACAACGAATAAACGAATATCTGTAGGAGCGAGCTTGCTCGCGATGGTGTGTCAGTCAACATCAATGTTGTTGACCCACCATCACGAGCAAGCTCGCTCCTACAGTTTTTTCAGTACTCGGAAAGGTCGGCCAGCGGATGCCGACCCTCCCAAACCTTGTGAAAATGCGCCTCAACCACCGCATCCGGCACGTTATTAATGTCCGGCCAATGCCAGTGCGGTTTCTGATCCTTGTCGATCAACCGCGCCCGAACCCCTTCACTGAATTCCGGATGCCGACAGCAATTGAGACTCATCGTGTATTCCATCTGGAAAACCTGAGCCAGCGACATGTGGCGGGCGCGGATGATCTGCTCCCACACCAGATGAGCGGTCAGCGGTGAACCTTCGCTCAGGCTTTTCGCGGCGCGGCTCAATAGAAGGTCCGTGCTGTCGCGCAAATGGCTGATGGCCTTCCAGGCGCAACGCACATCGCTGACATCCAGCAGCTCATCGATCTGCTGGCGCCGTGGCAACCATTGGGCCTCGGGCATCTGCGCGATCGCTTCTTGCTGCAAGGCCTTGAACAGGCTGTTGAGCTGCATCGGCGTCTGTTCCTGCCAGTTCAACTGCAGCAAACCTTCAATCAGCTCCTCCTGTTGTTCATCGAGCAGGAAGCGGTCGGCGAGGTCCAGATCAATTGCATCGCGCCCGTTCATGTGTGCGCCGGTCAGGCCGAGAAACAACCCAAGCTTGCCGGGCAGCCGCGACAGGAACCAACTGGCCCCGACGTCCGGGTATAAACCGATGCTGATTTCCGGCATCGCCAAGCGGCTGCTCGGCGTGACAATCCGAATGCTCGCGCCTTGCAACAGGCCCATGCCGCCACCCAGAACGTAACCATGACCCCAACAGATCAGCGGTTTCGGGTAGGTGTGCAGATTGAAGTCCAGGCGATATTCCGCCGCAAAGAAATGCGCGGCCAAGGGCGGTACTTCGCCCGGGTGCGCGCGACACGCTTCCACCAGGCTGCGCACTTCGCCGCCGGCGCAAAACGCCTTGGCACCCTTGCCGCGCAATAATACGCAGACGATTTGCGGATTCTTGGCCCAGGCGTCCAATTGATCGCGCAGGGCGTTGATCATTGGCAAGGACAGGGCATTCAGGGATTTTTCAGCATCCAGGCTGGCGACGCCGATACGAGCGCCGTCGGTGCCGGTGAGTTCTTCGAAGTGCAGATTCATCATGACCTCGATCGGGAATTTGAACGTTCAGTATGATCGCTATGGTGGAAAGTGCCGGATCCGCGTCAGATCAATTGACAAGCGTGATGCGCCTTCTTAGGGTTCGCCCCATTGTTTTTGCCGGATGTAACCATGACTGACGACGACCGTATCAAACTCGAACCAAGCTGGAAGGAGGCACTGCGTGCTGAGTTCGACCAGCCCTACATGGCAGAGTTGCGCAACTTCCTGCAACAGGAGCGCGCGGCCGGCAAGGAGATTTATCCACCGGGCCCGTTGATTTTCAACGCACTCAACTCGACGCCACTGGACAAGGTCAAGGTCGTCATCCTCGGTCAGGACCCGTATCACGGCCCGGGCCAGGCCCATGGCTTGTGCTTCTCGGTGCAACCGGGCGTGCCGGCGCCGCCGTCGCTGGTGAACATCTACAAAGAATTGAAGCGCGACCTGAACATCGACATCCCCAATCACGGCTATCTGCAGAGCTGGGCCGATCAGGGCGTATTGATGCTCAACACCACCATGACCGTGGAGCGGGCCAACGCCAACGCGCACAAGGACAAGGGCTGGCAGTTTTTTACCGACCGGATCATTGAAGTGGTCAGTCAACAGCAACCGCATCTGGTGTTCATGCTCTGGGGCGCCCATGCCCAGAGCAAGCAGAAGCTGATCGATGCGACCAAGCACCTGGTGCTGACCTCGGTGCATCCGTCACCGCTATCGGCGTATCGTGGCTTTCTTGGGTGCGGGCACTTCGGCCGGACCAACAAGTTTCTTGAACAGAATGGCGAGACGCCGATCGAGTGGCGGTTGCCGCCGGTTTGATGTGTAGACTTCAGAGGCTTTTGTGGCGAGGGAGCTTGCTCCCGCTGGGCTGCGAAGCAGCCCCAATATCTGCAATCTGATTCCTTCTGATACACCCTAAACTCCGGGTTACGACTGCTTCGCAGCCGAGCGGGAGCAAGCTCCCTCGCCACGGGGTGGGTGTCAGGGCTGCTCCGGCACCCGGTTCCAATACTTGAACAACGGCTCCGCCAGAAACAACACAAACAACAGCCGCATCACCTGCATTGCTGTCACCAGCGGCACCGACAATTGCAGGGTCTCCGCCGTCAGGCTCATTTCGGCAATGCCGCCGGGCATCATGCCCAAGGTCAGTGAGCGCAGATCCAGATGGGTGAGGGCACTCAAGCCCAGTGCCGCTGCCGTGGCAATCAGCATGGTCAACACCGTGCCGATCAAAGTCCGGCCCATGAACGACGGGGCGCGACGGAAAAACTGCCGATTGAAGTGACAGCCCAGGCCGCTGCCGATCAGCCATTGGCCAATCTGGCTGCCGCCGTGGGGCAAGCCAATGTGCAGATCCCAACTGATGCTCACCGCCGCACTCACCAGCAGCGGCCCGAACAGCCACGGATTCGGTTGACGCAGACGCTCCCAGGCCCAGGCCGCCAACGCGCCTGCGGGAAACAGAAGGGCCAGCCAGCGCCAGTCCACAGCGCTCGCATGCACCACCGGCGCGCCGTCACCCAACAAATACTTGAACGCCGCCGGCACACATAGCACCACCACCAGCACCCGAAGGCTTTGCCCCGCCGCCACACGGCTGAGCACCGCGCCATTGCGCGCGCCGAGGTTGACCATCTCCCCGGAACCGCCTGGCATGCTGGAAAAGAACGCGGTGGCGCGATCCTCACCGGTACGCCGCATCAACCAGACCCCGACCACCGCGGACAGGCTGGTGACCAAGGCCCCGAAGAAGATCAGGCCAAAGTGACTCAGCACCTGCTCCATCACCACCGGGGTGAAGTGCAGGCCGATACCGATGCCGACCACCCATTGGCCGCACTTGCGGCCGCCGGGGATTTCCGCCAGTTGCCAGGGTGTCAGGCAGCGCACGAGGATGATCGCCAGCAACGAGCCGACCATCCACGGCAGCGGCCAGCCAATCTGACTGGCGAGGTAACCGCCCAGCGCGCCGACCAGCGGCGTACCCCACCAGGCGTTGAGAGGTGCTCGATCAGACATCGGCAACCGCGCGACGAGAGACTGAACGTTTGCGCCAGATCCGCACGATCGGCACCAGCAACATCACTACGATCAACGCCCAGACACCGAGCGTGATCCCGCTGGACCAGAGGATCTCCAGCGAGCCGTTGGAGATCGACAGCGCCCGACGCAAGTTCTGCTCCATCAAGCCGCCGAGGATGAAGCCCAGCAACACCGGCGACAACGGGAAGTCGAGCTTGCGCAGGATGTAGCCAAAGATGCCGATGCCGATCATCAGGAACAGGTCGAACGTGGTGGCATGCACCGCGTACACGCCGATGGCGGTAATGATCGCGATCATCGGCACCAGCGCCCAGTTCGGGACGGCGAGGATGCGGGTGAAGATGCGGATCATCGGGATGTTGAGGATCACCAGCATGATGTTGGCAATGAACAACGACGCAATCAGGCCCCAGACGATGTCGGGTTGCTGCTGGAACAACAGCGGGCCCGGTGTGATGTTGTAGAGCGACAAGGCGCCAATCATGACGGCGGTCGTTCCCGAACCGGGTACGCCGAGGGTCAGCATCGGCACCAGCGCGCCGCAGGCTTCAGCCCCGATGGCGGTTTCCGGCGCGGCCAGGCCACGTTTGTCGCCCTGTCCGAATTTGCCACTGGGGCCGGCGATTCGTTTCTCGGTCATGTAGGCAACGGCGCTGGCGAGCGTTGCACCGGCGCCGGGCAGAACGCCCATGATGAAACCCAGCACTCCGCAACGCATGTTTACCCAGAACACCGAAGCGGCTTCCTTGAAGTTGAACATCATGCGGCCGGTGGCCTTGAACGCTTCCTGGCCACGGTGGGTTTTCTCCAGCAGCAACAATATTTCGCTGATGGAGAACAGGCCCAGCACCAACACCACGAACTGAATGCCGTCGGTGAGGTGGATGTTGTCGCCGGTGAAGCGGTAGACACCGCTGTTGGCGTCGATGCCGACGGTCGACAGGAAAAGGCCGATCAACGCCGCAATAAAGGTCTTCAACGGTCGATCACCGGCCATCCCGCCGAGACAGACAATCGCGAACACCATCAGCACGAAGTACTCCGCCGGACCGAAGGCAATCGCCCATTTCGCCAGGATCGGCGCGAACACCACCATGCCGCAGGTGGCGATGAATGCACCGATGAACGAACTCCACGCCGACAGCGAAAGCGCGACGCCGGCCATGCCTTGGCGGGCCATCGGGTAGCCATCGAGGGTGGTCATGACGGTGGACGCTTCGCCCGGAATGTTCAGCAGGATCGAACTGATCCGGCCGCCGTACTCGCAACCCAGATAAACCGCGGCCAGCAGGATCAGCGCCGACTCCGGTGGCAGCCCGAGGGCGAACGCAATCGGGATCAGCAGCGCCACGCCATTGATCGGCCCGAGGCCGGGCAGCAGGCCGACGACGGTACCGATCAATGTGCCGCTGAGGGCGGTGACCAGGTTGTAAGGGGTCAATGCGACGCCGAAGCCGTGACTCAAGTAACCAAGCGTATCCATTTCAGTTCTCCAGAACGTCGAGCAGACCCAGAGGCAGCGGCACGTCCATCACTTTGTCGAACAGCAGGTACAGACCGATGCTCATCAGGCTGATGATCACTGCGCTTGGCAACCAGCGTCCGCCGTACAGGCGCGCCATCGGAATGCCGATCAGGATGCTGCTGAGAATAAAGCCCAACGGTTCGAACAGGCCGGCGAACACCAGCAGCAGTACCACGCAGCGACCGATCTTGTGCAGGGTTTCACGGTCCAGCGGCGGGTCTTCTTCGGTGTGTTTGAGCGGTGACGGGCGAAACACCATGTAGATCAGGCCCAGCCCCATCAGCCCCAGCATCAGCAACGGGAAGGCGCGAGGGCCGATCGGTTCGTAGGAAAAAGGTGCCTGGTAAGGCCAGGCCATCAGCACCAGGCTGACACAGGCCAGCAGCAGCACCGATGCGAAAATGCGTTGTACGAGCATGGGGAACTCCTGTGCCACGACCCCGGAGTGCGGGGCCGCAGCCGCTAGACAGAGGCGATCACTGGATCAGGCCGAACTCTTTGGCCAGCACTTTGTAGTCCGCGACCTGCTTCTTCACGTAGGTGTCCAGCTCTGGGCCGGTCATGGCGAACGGGAAGAGCTCACGCTGATCGCGCAACTTGGCGAAGTCATCAGAAGCCAGCAGTTTGTCAAAGGAGTCTTTCCACCAGGCGTAATCTTCATCGCTGACTTTTGGCCCGAGATAGAAACCGCGAACCACTGGCCAGACGATGTCGTAGCCTTGCTCTTTGGCGGTCGGGATGTCTTTCATTTCCGGTTCGTCCAGGCGCTTCTCGGCAAACACCGCCAGCAGGCGCATGTCGCCGCTCTGGATGTGCGGCATGGAGTCGGAGATGTCGGTGCTGCCGACCTGGATGTGGCCGCCGAGCAGGGCGGTGGCGATTTCACCGCCGCCTTCGAGGGCAACGTAACGCAGGTCTCGCGGGTTGATCCCGGCGGCCTTGGCGATCAGGGCGGTTTGCATCCAGTCCTGGCTGCCGACGGTGCCGCCGGAGCCGATCACCACTTTGCTCGGATCTTTCTTCAGCGCCTTAACGAGATCGTCGAGGTTCTTGTAGGGCGAATCGCTTTTCACCGCGATGGCGCCGTAGCTGGTGCCAACCGCTGCCAGCCAACGGACGTTGGTTTCATCAAAACGCCCGAACTTGCCCTGAGCCAGGTTCAGCAGCGAACCGCTGGACCACGCCACCAGCGTGCCGGCATCGGCGGGGCGCTGGGCGACCACCGCGTTGTAGGCCACGGCGCCGACACCGCCGGGCATGTAGGTCACGCGCATCGGTTTGCTCAACAGCTTTTCGTTCATCAGCGCGCTTTGCGCCAGTTTGCAGGTCAGGTCGAAACCGCCGCCCGGCGAAGCCGGCGCGATGCATTCCGGACGCTTGGGCTCAGCCATCAGGGGGCCGGCAAACAGCACGCAGCTGGCGGCAAGGGCGAAACGGCGCAGTGATCGATTCATTGTTGTCTCCACAGGAGTTTTTGTTTTTGGGGATGTTTCAGGTGCGACGATTTCGCGCTATGCAGCCGACAATGGCGTGGGCCGGCGTCAACCATCGGGATCGATGAAAGGAGTGGGGCGGATAAGCCTGAAGCGGTATGGACGGCATGGTGAAGTACCTCGTTATTGTTCTTATTGGCGAAAACGCATCAAGGCATTTTTCGGGAGCTACATTTCAAAGCACGGCTGGATGGCTTGCAGGCGAAACCCTCCATGGGCCGACTCTAACCGTCCAACCTTTCACTAACCTTTCAGCGGAGTTTCACGGTTTTCGGGCTTCACAGCGGCCGATGCGGCTGTAAACTCCGCGCCAAAGAATGGCGTCGACCATCCCTGAACGAGGTAAAAATCCATGCGTGTCCTGCTCGTCGAAGACCATCTGCAGCTCGCCGACAGTGTCGCCCAGGCGCTCAAGAGCACCGGGCTGACCGTGGATGTGCTGCACGATGGCGTGGCCGCCGACCTGGCCTTGAGCAGCGAGGAATACGCCATGGCGATTCTCGACGTCGGCCTGCCGCGCATGGATGGTTTCGAAGTGCTCGCGCGTTTGCGGGCGCGGGGCAAGAACCTGCCGGTGTTGATGCTGACCGCGCGCAGCGACGTCAAGGACCGGGTCCACGGCCTGAACCTCGGCGCCGACGATTACCTGGCCAAGCCGTTCGAACTGACCGAACTGGAAGCCCGGGTCAAAGCCTTGCTGCGTCGCAGTGTGCTCGGCGGTGAGCGTCAGCAGACTTGCGGTGTGCTGGCTTACGACCTGGACACGCGGCGCTTCACCCTCGGCGACGAATTGCTGACCCTGACCTCCCGCGAGCAAGCGGTGCTCGAAGCCTTGATCGCGCGCCCTGGTCGGGTGATGAGCAAGGAGCAACTGGCTTCACAGGTGTTCGGCCTGGACGAGGAGGCCAGCCCGGATGCGATCGAAATCTACGTCCATCGTTTGCGCAAAAAGCTCGACGGCCAACCGGTCGCCATCGTGACCTTCCGAGGGCTCGGTTACTTGCTGGAAAGCCGCGATGCATAAGCCCAGCAGCCTGCGCTGGCGGTTGCTGTGGAACCTGGCGCTGTTGCTGGTGGTGTTGATGCTGGCGAGTGGATTGAGCGCCTACTGGAATGGTCGCGAAGCCGCCGATACCGCCTATGACCGGACCTTGCTGGCCTCGGCGCGAACCATCGCCGCGGGCGTGTCCCAACGCGATGGCAGCCTCAGCGCCGACGTGCCGTACGTGGCCCTCGATACCTTCGCCTACGACAGCGCCGGGCGGATTTTTTACCTGGTCAACGACATCAATCAGAAACTGATTTCCGGTTACGAAAACCTGCCGCCACCGCCACCGGGTACGCCGCGCACCGACGACTATCCGGCGTTGGCGCGTTTCTACAACGCGACCTATCAAGGGCAGAATGTGCGCGTGGTCAGCCTGCTCAAACCCGTGAGCGAGCCGAACATGAACGGCATGGCGGAAATCCGCGTGGCGGAAACCGATGAAGCGCGGGTCAGCATGGCCCGCAGCCTGGCGGCGGACACATTGTTGCGCCTGGGCATGTTGGCGGTCGGTGCGCTGATGATGGTGTGGTTCGCGGTCAGCGCGGCACTGAGGCCACTGGAGCGTTTGCGCACAGCAGTGGAAGAGCGCCAGTCCGACGATTTGCGGCCATTGCCGTTGGTAGAAGTGCAGCGGGAATTGTGGCCGTTGGTGCGGGCACTCAATCACTTTACCGAGCGGCTGCGCGTCCAGTTCGAACGTCAGGCGCAATTTATTGCCGATGCGGCTCACGAACTGCGCACGCCGCTGGCAGCGCTCAAGGCGCGACTCGAACTGGGTCTGCGCTCCAGCGATCCCGACACCTGGCGCGGCACACTGGAAGGTGCCGCCCAAGGGACTGACCGGTTGACCCATCTGGCCAATCAGTTGCTGTCCCTGGCGCGGGTCGAGAACGGCGCGCGAGCCATCGCCGAGGGCGGTGCGCAGTTGCTGGACCTGAGTCAGCTGGCGCGTGAATTGGGCATGGCGATGGCGCCACTGGCCCATGCGCGGGGTGTGGCGCTGGCGCTGGAAGCGGATGAGCCGGTATGGCTGCGCGGAGAGCCGACGTTATTGAATGAGTTGTTGAGCAATCTGGTGGATAACGCGCTGGCGCACACACCTTCGGGTGGCAACGTGATCCTGCGGGTCATGGCGCCGGCCGTGTTGGAGGTCGAGGATGATGGGCCGGGGATTCCTCTCGAAGAACGTGATCGGGTGTTCGAGCGCTTTTATCGCCGCAACCAGCAAGTGGCCGGCTCAGGTTTGGGCCTGGCGATTGTCGGTGAAATCTGCCGCGCGCATTTGGCGCAGATCAGCCTGCACGATGGCGAGCAGGCGGGGCTTAAGGTTCGGGTGAGTTTTATTGCCGGGTAGTTTGCATGCCCACCTGTGGCGAGGAAGCTTGCTCCCGCTCGGCTGCGCAGCAGTCGTAAACATGGCAATCGTGGCTTGCCGGAAAAAATGCGGTGAATGGTTTTGGGGCCGCCCCGCGCCACAGGTTAATAAAACATCGAGCGTGATTCTTCCAGATCCTTGCACGCCGCCTCGTTATCCGGGTCAATCCCCAGCTTTTTAAACGCGGGAACATTGAACGCATCGATACGGGCGAGGGGATGTTCGGTGCCCTTGTGGCAGTACAAGGTGGCCACCTGGACCAGGTCCACATAATCGACCTGCTCGGACTGGCGTTTGAAGTCCAGATACGACCCTGGCAACTGCACCAGCATTTCCGGAAAATCCCAGACCCTGAGCAGCTTGTCGCCGAGCAACGGGTGAATGCGGTCGATCACATGGTTAAGGCTGACCGGGTCGGACAGCAGTTCATAGTGATCTTCGGCATACGTCAGGATCGGCAACACGCCGATCTGATGCACCAGTCCACCGAGAGCGGCCTGATCAGGCTTGAGTTGGGTGAATTTGCGGCACAACGCATAACTGACCCCGGCGATTTCCAGGCTTTTGCGCCAGACCTCGCGCATCTTCTGTTCCACGACTTCGGAGCGCGCATTGAAAATCTGTTCCATCACCAGGCCGATGGCCAGGTTGCTGCTGTAATTGACGCCCAGGCGCGTGATCGCGGTGTGCAGGTCCGTGACTTCCTGGGTGGCGCGCAACAGCGGGCTGTTCACCACCTTGATCAGGCGCGCCGTCAATGCGGTATCGCGGCCGATCACTTTGCTCAAGGCGCTGACACTGACTTCCGGGTCTTCAGCGGCCTTGCGAATTTGCAGGGCCACTTCCGGCAACGTTGGCAGAACCAGGTCATCGTTATCGATGGCCTCAACCAAATCCTGTTGGACCTTATCCGCCAGCTCGCTCATTTCATTTCTCTAGGTATTGCGACAAGTGCTGCGGTTAACGCTGGATTTCGCGGTCGCGATCCAATTCGTAAGGCAGGTCGAGGAGGTGCAGGGCCGGGCCCTCGAGAGTGCCCAAATGGACATCGCCCCCTTCTGCTGCTTCGGCCTGCAGCACGGCCAGGAGTTCAATTTGTTGCCCGGCGTTCGCGGCCAGCACCACTTCACCGATGGAACTGCCATGGGTCGGGGAAAACAGCGGCGTGCCTGGCTCAGGCAGCTCGCTGGCATCCAGCGTCAGGCGATACAAACGGCGCTTGAGTTTGCCCAGGTACTGCATGCGCGCAACGATTTCCTGTCCGGTGTAGCAGCCTTTTTTGAAGCTGACCCCACCGACGGCTTGAAGATTGAGCATCTGCGGGATGAACAGCTCGCGCGTGCTCGGCATGACCTGGCCAATCCCTGCGCGGATCTGGCCCAGCAGCCATTGATTCAGATCGCCTTCGGCCAACAGCGCCGACAGCTTGCCCTTGATGACATCGGCCTGATCGGCCGCGACCCAGAGTTCAGCACGTTGCGGTGACACGCGGATGGCAATCAGGCCGTCATTTCGCGCAACACTGTCCGTTTCTGTCGGCAGTTCAAGGCCAAGACTGCTCAGTGCTGCATCGCCATGCTCGACGCCGAAGCGCACCCACTGGGCGCTTTCATCGGTCAGTTTGGATTTGGAAAACACTGCGTATTTTTTAAGGTCCGCCAGTTGCGGCTCCAGAAGCTCGGTGGCCATGGCCAACAGAACACCGTCGCCTTCCAGCAGGATTCGGAAGCTCGACTGCATCCGGCCTTTCTGCGTGCAGCGGGCGCCGAGGCTGGCCTGGGTGTCGCTCAGGTAATTGAGGTTGCAGGTCAATTGGCCTTGCAGGAATTTGCTCGCATCCGCGCCGCGGACAGCAAGAACACCTTCGTGAGACAGCGTGCAGAAAAAAGCAGAATCGGCCATGGGTCATCGCAGGGTAAAGAGACTGAGAGACATCATAAGGGGGCGCTCTCGAAATGGGTAGTTTACAAAGGTTCGGTGTTGCCCGACCAAAGCCGAGTGTTCGGCTCCGTTCAGGGCTGTATACTTGCCGCCTATTTGAGGAGCGCTCCATGGTCGAAGATGTTGAACTGAATCGCCTCTACTGGCACAGCCGTCGCGGCATGCTTGAGCTTGACGTGTTGCTGGTGCCGTTCGTAAAAGAGGTCTACCCGCATCTCAATGATGTCGACCGCGATTGCTACCGCAAACTGCTCGAGTGCGAAGATCAGGACATGTTCGGCTGGTTCATGGAACGTGCCGAGTCCGAAGATCCGGAACTCCAGCGCATGGTTCGCATGATCCTGGATCGTGTCCAGCCCAAGTAATACGTTCGAATGCCGCTGGCATGCCTCTCGGCAGTTGCTGGCGGCGTATCTTCTGGCCCAGCTGTTCGCGCTGGGTACGCTGTTTCTTCTTTCTCTACCGCTTTGGGCCTGTCTGCTTGGCGTTGCTTTGTGCATGGCACATGGCGTCTGGGCATTGCCGCGGCAGATTTTACTGACACACCCACACGCTTTTCGCGGCTTGCGCCGGGATGCCGATGGCTGGCAGTTGTGGAGTCAGGCGGCGGGTTGGCAGGCCGTGCAGCTACGACGGGACAGCCTGGCGCTGCCGTTGGTCGTGGTGTTGCGCTTTCGTTTGCGCGGCGAGCGGCGGGTCAGGGCGGTCTGTGTGCCCAAGGATGCGCAGGCGGCGGATGTGCACCGACGCCTGCGGGTTCGGCTCAAGTTCAGTCGACGTAGGTGGGCGGCACCAGAATAGTGTCGAGGGCGACCGGCAGCAGGTTCGGGTAGTCGAGGGTGTAATGCAGGCCGCGACTTTCCTTGCGCTCCATGGCGGACTGGATCATCAGTTCAGCCACCTGGGCCAGGTTACGCAGCTCGATCAAGTCCCGGCTGACCTTATAGTTGCTGTAGAACTCGTCGATTTCGTCGAGCAGCAGCCGCACGCGGTGCTGCGCCCGTTGCAAGCGCTTGTTGGTGCGCACGATGCCGACGTAGTCCCACATGAAGCGCCGCAGTTCATCCCAGTTGTGCGCAATGATCACGTCTTCGTCGGAGTCGGTGACCTGGCTGGCATCCCACACGGGCAGGGCGACGGGGATCGAAATCTGTGGCAGCTGTTCAAGAATGTCCGCCGCCGCTGATCGCGCATAGACGAAGCACTCGAGCAACGAGTTGCTGGCCATGCGATTGGCGCCGTGCAGGCCGGTGAAGCTGGTTTCGCCAATGGCGTACAGCCCGGGAACGTCCGTGCGGCCGTTCTGATCGACCATCACGCCGCCGCAGGTGTAGTGCGCGGCCGGAACCACCGGGATCGGCTGCTTGGTGATGTCGATGGAGAATTCGAGGCAACGCTCATAGACCGTCGGGAAGTGCGTCTTGATGAACGTTTCCGGCTTGTGGCTGATGTCCAGGTAGACGCAGTCGACACCCAGGCGCTTCATTTCATGGTCGATGGCTCGGGCGACGATGTCCCGTGGCGCCAGTTCGGCGCGCGGGTCGAAGCGCTGCATGAAACGCTCGCCGTTGGGCAGCTTGAGGTGCGCGCCTTCGCCCCGCAGGGCTTCGGTGATCAGGAAACTCTTGGCTTGCGGGTGATACAGGCAGGTGGGGTGGAACTGGTTGAATTCCAGGTTCGCCACCCGGCAACCCGAACGCCAGGCCATGGCGATGCCATCACCGCAAGCGCCGTCGGGGTTACTGGTATAGAGATAGACCTTGGCGGCACCGCCGGACGCGAGAATCACAAAACGCGCCGCGTAGGTGTCGACTTCCCCGGTGCCGCGGTTGAGCACATACGCCCCCAGGCAGCGGTCGCCTTCCAGACCCAGGCGTTTTTCGGTGATCAGGTCGACGGCGACGCGTTGTTCCAGTAGTTCGATGTTCGGCCTTTGCTTGGCCTGGGCGAGCAGTGTTCTGAAAATCGCTGCGCCGGTGGCATCGGCGGCATGGATGATACGTCGATGACTGTGGCCGCCTTCTCGGGTCAGGTGGAATTCGAACCCGCCATCTTCGGTGCCGGACTGTTCATCGCGCGTAAACGGCACGCCTTGGTCGATCAGCCATTGAATTGCCTCTTTGCTGTGCTCGACGGTAAAGCGCACGGCGTCTTCGTGACACAGGCCACCGCCGGCATTGAGGGTGTCGTCGACGTGGGATTCAACGGTGTCGGTATCATCCAGAACCGCCGCGACGCCGCCCTGGGCCCAAAAAGTCGAGCCATTGGCGAGGTCGCCTTTGCTTAGTACGGCGATGCGCAAATGATCGGGCAAGGTCAGCGCAAGACTTAAACCGGCAGCGCCGCTGCCAATGACCAGAACATCATGTTGAAACTGTTGGCTCATTTCAGGATTCCGCTCAAAGCGACCCGGGTCGGGGTTGGCGCAAGACACCGTGATTGGCACGTCAGGCAGCCACACAGCCCACTAGTATATAGAGGGGGGGAGCGGCACAATAGCCGGGCACATATGGCATTGTGAAACTACTGTGACGGAAAATACCCGACGCTTCGTCGGATGCTTTTTCGGGCGGTTCGACGACAAGGCGACTGTATCGTCGATTTAACAGTCTTTTTCTATTCACGGTTGCACAATGTCGGCACAGCCCGGCTATAAATATTTGGAACTTTTGCCAAAGGCCCAAGATCAATAGACGGTGCCTGAAAAGAAGGACAGTGTCGGCTTCAGTGAGGATCTGCAGTTGGATCCTTGCCTTCGAATCCGATGACAAGATTATTCGCGCAGCCGGGTCATGCCGAGCTGCGCTTTTCGTGCGTGCCAAATCAGAGCCCGCAGGAAACTTGCTTGGAGGGGGAGAACTTTTGCGAAAAGCCCGAGTCTATGTTTGCAAGCCTGGTCGTTTAGTTATGCAAGCCTCCTCCGAGCTTATCGAGGAGTGTTCATGCTAACCCAGGAAGAGGATCAGCAGCTGGTCGAGCGCGTTCAACGCGGCGACAAGCGCGCATTCGATCTGCTAGTGCTGAAATACCAGCACAAAATTCTCGGGTTGATCGTGCGTTTCGTGCACGACACCCATGAAGCCCAGGATGTGGCACAAGAAGCCTTTATCAAGGCATACCGTGCGCTTGGAAATTTTCGCGGAGACAGCGCGTTTTATACGTGGCTTTACCGCATCGCCATCAACACGGCGAAGAACTATCTGGTTTCACGCGGCCGTCGGCCGCCGGATAGCGATGTCAGTTCCGAAGATGCAGAGTTCTACGACGGCGATCATGGCCTCAAGGATCTCGAGTCGCCAGAGCGCGCATTGCTGCGGGATGAGATCGAAGGCACCGTCCATCGGACCATCCAGCAACTGCCAGAAGATTTACGTACGGCGTTAACTTTACGTGAATTCGATGGTCTGAGTTACGAGGACATTGCGGCAGTCATGCAATGTCCGGTGGGTACCGTGCGCTCCCGGATTTTCCGCGCTCGGGAAGCCATCGATAAAGCCCTGCAGCCGTTGTTGCAGGAAAACTGAGACAGCGGCGACAGCCAAGAGAGGAACGCCATGAGTCGTGAAGCCCTGCAGGAATCGCTGTCCGCAGTGATGGATAACGAAGCGGACGAATTGGAATTGCGTCGGGTGTTGAATGCCTTCGACGATGTTGAAACCCGTGAAACCTGGGCTCGTTATCAAATCGCTCGGGCAGTGATGCACAAAGATCTGCTGCTTCCACGTCTGGACATCGCTGCGGCCGTCTCTGCTGCGCTGGCTGACGAAACCGTTCCGGCAAAAGCGTCCCGTGGTCCATGGCGCAGCCTGGGTCGTCTGGCAGTCGCTGCGTCGGTTACCCTCGCCGTATTGGCAGGCGTTCGTCTGTACAACCAGGACGAGATCGCTGGCGTTGAACTGGCTCAGCAATCCAGCCAGACAAGCTTGACCGCTCCTCAGGTCAAGGGTCCAGCTGTATTAGCAGGCTATAGTGAGAGTTCGGACGCCACAGGCCCTATGGCCAACGGCGTATTGCAAGGACAGCCAGGCTGGCACGATCAGCGCCTTCCAGGCTACTTGCGCCAACATGCTCAACAAGCTGCACTGAAAGGTACTGAGAGCGCTCTGCCTTACGCTCGTGCGGCCAGTATGGAAAACCGTTAAGGAGGATCATGCGCGCCATACCTCTACTATCGCTTCTGCTCGGTGGCTGGTTTGCAGTTCCAGCCCATGCTGATGAAGCCCAGGACTGGTTGACACGTCTTGGCCAAGCCGAGCAACAGCAAAGCTTTCACGGTACTTTCGTCTACGAGCGTAACGGTAGTTTCTCTACCCATAACATCTGGCACCGCGTCCAGGATGGCAAAGTCAGCGAGCGTTTACTCCAGCTCGACGGCTCTGCGCAGGAAGTCGTGCGCATTGATGGACATACTCAATGCGTCAGCGGCGCCTTGATCGCCGGGCTTGGGGACTCTCCCAATTCCTCGGCTCGTGCACTCGATCCACAGAAACTCAAGAATTGGTACGACCTTGCCGTCATCGGCAAGTCACGTGTGGCCGGGCGATCGGCGGTGATTGTTTCACTGACCCCCCGAGACCAGCATCGCTACGGCTTTGAATTGCATCTGGATAAAGAAACCGGCTTGCCACTCAAATCATTGCTGCTCAATGACAAGGGGCAATTGCTTGAGCGCTTCCAGTTCACACAGCTGGATACGGCGGACACCCCGTCGGACAGCGATTTGCAACCGGGCGCCGATTGCAAGGTTGTCAATCTCGACAGCGACAAGACGTCCGCGGTCAAGGCTGCTCAGGTTTGGCACTCTGACTGGCTACCGCCAGGTTTCGAGTTGACCAGCAGCTCGGCCCGCAAGGACCCTGAGACCAAGACCCAGGTCAACAGCCTGATGTATGACGATGGCCTGGCGCGTTTCTCGGTGTTTCTCGAACCGCTCAATGGCGCTTCAGTCACCGATACCCGCACTCAGTTGGGGCCGACCGTTGCAGTTTCCAGGCGGTTGACCACTCCTCAAGGCGAGATGATGGTCACCGTGGTCGGTGAGATTCCGATTGGTACCGCTGAACGGATTGCGCTGTCCATGCGCACCGATGCCACTGCATCCAAGCAGTGAGCCGAGATCGAAATGTTTGGTGAGCATTTCAATTTGCAAATATCCCGAAATTTTTCTATAGGTCAGAGCCCCTCGGCTCTGGCCTTGTTTGTTGTTCCCGGAACAAAAATACCGGCGTATCGTTCCCGGTGTTCCTTGCTCCATATCGCTTAACCATGCTCGTCGTAACGGGAGCCGTATGTCGATACCACGCTTGAAGTCTTATCTCTCCATTTTTGCCACCGTGCTGGTGCTCGGTCAGGCCGTCACTGCTCAAGCAGTCGAGCTGCCTGATTTCACGCAACTGGTCGAGCAGGCCTCGCCAGCGGTGGTGAACATCAGTACCACGCAGAAACTGCCGGACCGCAAAGTGTCCGGCCAGATGCCTGATCTTGATGGGTTGCCGCCCGCGCTTCGGGAATTTTTCGAACGAGGCATGCCACAGCAACGCTCGCCTCGCGGTGATCGCCAGCGTGAGGCCCAGTCCCTGGGGTCGGGTTTTATCATCTCGCCTGACGGCTACATTCTGACCAACAACCACGTCATCGCCGATGCCGACGAGATCCTCGTTCGCCTCGCCGACCGCAGTGAACTGAAGGCCAAGCTGATCGGCACCGATACCCGCTCTGATGTGGCGTTGCTGAAAATCGAAGGCAAGGACCTGCCGGTTCTGAAGCTCGGCAAATCCCAGGATCTGAAAGCCGGCCAGTGGGTCGTGGCGATCGGCTCTCCATTCGGTTTCGACCATACCGTGACCCAAGGCATCGTGAGTGCCATCGGTCGTAGCCTGCCGAACGAAAACTATGTGCCGTTCATTCAGACCGACGTGCCGATCAACCCGGGCAATTCCGGTGGTCCGCTGTTCAACCTGAACGGTGAAGTGGTCGGCATCAACTCCCAGATCTACACCCGCTCCGGTGGCTTCATGGGTGTGTCCTTCGCGATCCCGATCGATGTGGCCATGGACGTTTCCAATCAGCTGAAAAGCGGTGGCAAAGTCAGCCGTGGCTGGTTGGGCGTGGTCATCCAGGAAGTGAACAAGGACCTGGCCGAGTCTTTCGGGCTTGAGAAACCTGCCGGTGCATTGGTCGCACAGATCCAGGACGACGGCCCGGCTGCCAAGGGCGGCCTGCAAGTGGGCGACGTGATCTTGAGCATGAACGGTCAACCGATTGTCATGTCCGCCGACCTGCCGCATCTGGTGGGCGCACTCAAGGAAGGCGCCAAGGCCAATCTTGAAGTGATCCGCGAAGGCAAACGCAAAAATGTCGAGCTGACAGTTGGCGCGATTCCGGATGAGGGCAAAGAGCTGGATGCCGCCTCGCCCAAGTCAGGTGTGGAAACCAACAGCAATCGTCTGGGCGTTGCCGTCGCTGACCTGACCGCTGAGCAGAAAAAGACCCTCGACCTCAAAGGTGGCGTGGTCATCAAGGAAGTTCAGGACGGTCCTGCTTCGCTGATTGGCTTGCAGCCGAATGATGTGATCACGCACCTGAACAATCAGGCCATCAGTGACAGCAAGGAGTTCGCTGAAATCGCCAAGGCGCTGCCGAAGAATCGCTCGGTGTCGATGCGGGTCCTGCGTCAGAATCGCGCCAGCTTCATCACCTTCAAACTGGCTGAATAAACCGGTTTTGGCTGAATAAAAAACCGCCTCGAAAGAGGCGGTTTTTTTGTGTCCGGCGTTTTTGTAAGAGAACCGGATCAGCCCATCATGTCCTTGATCATCCGCTCCTGCTCCATCAGCTCCCGTTGCCGCGCGTCTATGCGCGACGATAGCGGGAAATTGGTGCCGGCCTTGCGCTTGGCAAAGTCCAGTTGCTGGATGGCCTGGCGATAGTCTCCCACCAGTGCGAAGTACTCGGCGCGAGCTTGATGCAGGCCGATGATGTTGCCCGACAGGCCGCGCGTCTCGGCCACCATGTACCAGACATCCGGATCATCCGGGCGGGACTTGAGGAGGCTCTCCAAGGCCTTTTCGGCGTCGGCCGCACGGTTCTGCTTCAACAGCAGATCGACGCGTACCGAATTCAGCGGGTAGTTGCCCGGGTACTGCGTCAACATCCGGTCCACCCGGGACTGAGCATCCGGCAGGCGATTATTGGTGATGTCCAGATCGATCTGAGCCAGGTTGTAAATGATTTCGTTCGGTGACTTGGCCAGCAGCACCTTGAGGTTCTCCCGAGCCTCGTTCAGCTGGCCACCCTTGATCTGGGCAATCGCCAGGCCATAGCGTGCTACATCGCTTTTCGGGTTTTCATCCAGTTGAGCGCGAAAGCGTTTGGCGCCCAGGCCTGGGGTTTCCTCATAGATCAGCTGGACCCGTGCGCGAATCAGCTGATAGCGCAGGGTGTCTTCGATACCGCCGGGTCTGGCCTGTTCGGCACGGTTGCGGGTATCGGCGATACGAGATTCGGTAACCGGGTGAGTCAGCAGGAATTCCGGTGGTTTGGCGTCGTAGCGGTATTGGCGCGACAAGCGCTCGAACATGGTGGGCATCGAGCGCGGGTCGTAACCGGCTTTTTCCAGATTGAGAATGCCGATGCGGTCGGCTTCTTGCTCGTTCTGGCGCGAAAAACGTCGTTGTTCCTGCATCGCTGCCGCTTGCGTGCCGGCAATGGCGGCGATCCCGGCATCACCGGCACCGGCGGCGGCAATCACGATGCCGGCCAGCAGCGCGGCCATCATCGGCACTTGCATGCGTTGTTGAGCCTCGACGCCACGGGCGAAGTGGCGTTGCGACAAGTGAGCCAATTCGTGCGCCAGTACCGAGGCATATTCGCCTTCGGTCTGGGCATTGAGGAACAGGCCGCCGTTGACCCCGACAATCCCGCCCGGCGCCGCAAAGGCGTTGAGTTGCGGGCTGTTGATCAGGATGAACTCCAGGCGCCGGTCATTGACCTGACTGGTTTCCACCAACCGGTAAACGCTGGATTCGACGTAGTCCTTGAGCTGTGGATCGTTGAGCTGGGACACCTGACTGCGCAACAGCGCCAGCCATGCGCGGCCCAGTTGGTATTCCTGTTGCGGCGAGACAATGGCAGAACTGGCGTCGCCGAGTGACGGCAAGTCGTCGGCGAAGCCTGGTGAGGCGAGCAGGCAAGCGAGCGTCAGCAGGGTAGGGCGCAAAAAAGTCATGCACAAAGCCTTAGTCGACAAAGACCTTACTGTAGCCGGACACTAAGCGCGGGACCAGATATTCTAAGCTGCTCGACCACAACACCCGGAGTAACGCGATGACCGACGCTGTAGCCCATGACGCCGAACTGGACGCCAGCGGCTTGAATTGCCCGTTGCCGTTGCTCAAGGCCAAGCTGGAACTCAATCGCCTGGCCAGCGGCGCAGTGCTCAAGGTGACGGCCACCGATGCGGGTTCCCAGCGCGACTTTCGCACCTTTGCCCGATTGGCCGGTCATACGCTGCTTCGTGAAGAAGACGACGCAGGCGTTTACCGCTACTGGTTGAAAAAAGCCTGATATCTGTTGCGTTCATTTCTAAGGATTTTTGATGTTCAAGGTGTTACGCGACTGGATACAGCGCTACTTTTCCGATGAAGAAGCCGTGGTACTGGCGGTTTTGTTGTTTCTGGCGTTTACCGCGGTGCTTACGCTGGGCGGCATGCTCGCGCCGGTGCTGGCAGGGATGGTGCTGGCGTACCTGATGCAAGGGCTGGTGGTGACGCTCGAACGCCTGCGCGTACCGGGTGGGGCGGCCGTGGGGCTGGTCTTCGCCTTGTTCATGGGTGTTTTGCTGGTGTTCATGGTGGTCGTGGTGCCGTTGCTCTGGCATCAGTTGATCACCTTGTTCAACGAATTGCCCGGCATGCTCGCCAAGTGGCAGTCACTGCTGTTGTTGCTGCCGGAGCGCTATCCGCATCTGGTGTCCGACGAGCAAGTGTTGCAGGCCATCGAAGTGGCGCGGGGCGAGATCGGCAAGTTCGGTCAGTGGGCATTGACCTTTTCGCTCTCGAGCCTGCCCCTGCTGGTGAACATCATGATCTATCTGGTACTGGTGCCGATCCTGGTGTTCTTCTTTCTCAAGGACCGCGAGATGATCGGCCAGTGGGTGCGCGGTTACTTGCCCCGCGAGCGGGCGCTGATCACGCGGGTCGCTCAGGAGATGAACCGGCAAATCGCCAATTACATTCGCGGCAAGGTCATCGAGATCTTCATTTGCGGAGGCGTGACCTACATCGCTTTCGTAGCGCTGGGGCTCAATTACGCTGCGTTGCTGGCCTTGCTGGTGGGCGTATCGGTGGTGGTGCCCTACGTCGGCGCGGTAGTGGTGACGGTGCCGGTGTTGCTGATTGCACTGTTCCAGTGGGGATGGAGCGATCAGTTCATCTACCTGATGGCGGTCTACGGAATCATTCAGACCCTGGATGGCAACGTGCTGGTGCCGCTGCTGTTTTCGGAGGCGGTCAACCTGCACCCGGTGGCGATTATCTGCGCGGTGCTGTTGTTTGGCGGACTGTGGGGCTTCTGGGGCGTGTTTTTCGCGATTCCCCTGGCGACGCTGTTCAAGGCTGTGCTGGATGCGTGGCCGCGCAAGGAGCCGGTGGTGGCGCCTCTGCTTTAGCGGTCTGTCCGGGTTATTCGGTGAGTGATGGCCTCATCGCGAGCAAGCTCGCTCCTACAGAGACCGCATCATCCCTGTAGGAGCAAGGCTGCCCGCGAAGGTGTCGGAACAGGCGCCAAATAACTCAGGCCTTGTCGAGCGCCTGCGCCGCAGCCAACACCGCATCAACATGCCCCGGCACCTTCACGCCACGCCATTCCTGGCGCAGCACGCCATTCTTGTCGATCAGGAACGTGCTGCGATCAACGCCCATGTATTCCTTGCCATAAAGCTTCTTCAGCTTGATCACATCAAACAGCTGGCAAAGCGCTTCTTCCTTGTCGCTGATCAGATCGAAGGTGAAGGCTTGCTTGGCCTTGAAGTTCTCATGGGATTTCAGGCTGTCACGGGACACACCGAAGACTTCAGTGTTGGCGGCTTTGAACGCGTCCAGCTGATCGCGAAAACCCTGGCCCTGGGTCGTGCAGCCCGGCGTGCTGTCCTTCGGATAGAAGTAAATCACCACCTGCTTGCCCTTGAGGCCCGCGAGACTGACGGTCTGCCCGCTGGTCGCAGGCGCTTCGAAGTCGGCAACCGGTTGATCAATGGCAACGGCCATGAAAGCTTCCTTACATTGGGTTTTGTGGGCGCCACGGTTCGATCAGGGCATCCAGGTTCAGCGCGTCGGCGAAATCCAGGAACTGATCGCGCAGCCAGCTGATTTGCACGCCGGCCGGCAGGGTCACGGTAAAGGTGGCATTGAGCATGGTGCCGCCGGTCTGTGGCGCCTGATAGGTGTCGCAGGTCAGGTTTTCCAGCTCGACGTTGTGGTCCATGAAGAACTGGCACAGTTCGTTGATGATGTCCGAACGGTAAGCCGAGCTGACATAAGCAACGTACGGCAGAGCTTGAGGACGGTTCTCCAGCGCCGCGCTGCGCACCACGTTGACCGTGAAGGCGTGCTTCTTGGCGAGGCCGGACAGGCTGCCTTCCAGGCGTGCCAGAGCGTCCCAGCTACCGGAAATCTCGAGGACCAACGCACTGCACTCACCATGACGGGTCAGGCGAGAGGTGACCACGGCGCAGCGGTTTTCATGGCTGGCGCGGCACAGGACGTTAGTCAGCTCCATGGGGTTGGCGCCGAGGGCACTGATGACAAGGAATTGTTCGCGAACTGTGGGGGTGGACATGCAGCATTCCTAAAGCGATGAGCGGTCGATACTTTTACGGGCTTTTATTACCGGGGGCGAGCCTGCGGATGCGAATTCAGAAAACCCGGGCCGAAGGTTGCGACGTGCTCCAGTGTGGCAAGAGCGAGGGGTGGCAACGCTGGATCGGGGCTTGTGATGCCGAAAAAGGAGGCTGGAACCGGGTGTACGAGCTTGTCAGTACCGATCAAAGTCTGAAGGGTAGCGAAAAGCGGCGCCAAGGGGAATGGCAGCAGCGCAGTACTTCGCTTGTACAAGCATCTTGGCGCCAGTACCATTACGGCTCTCTTTTTCCGGCAGGAGCGGTTGCATGATTGCGGGCAGTATGGTGGCACTGGTCACACCCATGGATGCACAAGGTCGTCTCGATTGGGACAGCCTGAGCAAACTGGTGGACTTTCACCTGCAAAACGGCACCGACGCCATCGTGGCCGTCGGCACTACAGGTGAATCTGCCACCCTAGACGTGAACGAGCACATCGAAGTGATTCGTTACGTGGTGAAGCAGGTGGCAGGGCGCATCCCGGTGATCGCCGGTACCGGCGCCAACTCGACGCGCGAAGCCATCGAGTTGACCACCAATGCGAAGAGCGCTGGCGCCGACGCCTGCCTGCTGGTCACGCCGTACTACAACAAGCCGACCCAGGAAGGCTTGTACCAGCACTTCAAGGCCATTGCCGAGGCCGTCGACATCCCGCAGATCCTGTACAACGTGCCGGGCCGTACGGCGTGCGACATGCTGACCGACACCGTGATCCGCCTGTCAACCGTGAAAAACATCATCGGCATCAAGGAAGCCACCGGCGACCTGTCCCGCGCCAAAGCCATCATCGATGGCGTGAGCGAAGACTTCCTGGTGTTCTCCGGCGACGATGCCACCGCTGTCGAATTGATCCTGCTCGGCGGCAAAGGCAACATCTCGGTGACGGCCAACGTCGCACCGCGCGACATGAGTGACCTGTGCAACGCTGCTCTGAAGGGCGATGCCGTCACGGCTCGTGCGATCCATGAAAAGCTGATGCCACTCAATAAAACCCTGTTTATCGAATCCAACCCTATCCCCGTGAAATGGGCGCTGCATGAAATGGGCTTGATGCCGGACGGTATCCGTCTGCCGCTCACCTGGCTCAGCACTGCCTGTCACGAACCGCTGCGGCAGGCCATGCGCCAGTCCGGCGTTCTGGTTTAATTGAGGAAGCACTACGCATGAAGCGATTGGCCGGACTTTCCGCACTTGCCTTGATTATCTCCAGCACCAGTGGCTGTGGATGGGTCTGGGGCCCGGAAGGTTATTTCCGCGACCGTGGTAGCGATTACCTGGAAGCGCAACAGACTGCACCCATGCAAATGCCGCCGGACGTGACTTCCAAGCGTCTGGACCCGCTGCTGCCGATCCCGCGCAACGTAGCCGATGACACCGCCAAGGGCGAATACATCGTCCCGCGTCCGCAACCTTTGTCGGCCGCGGCTGATGTCAGCGCCTACTCGCTGCAGAAAACCGGTGATTCGCGCTGGATCGTGGCCCAGAACCCGCCGGCTGAAGTCTGGCCAGTGGCTGTGCAGTTCTTCCAGGACAACGGTTTCCGCCTGGATGAACAGCGCCCACAAACCGGCGAATTCACCACCACCTGGCAACATTCCGACGAACTGTCCGCAGCGATGGGCAAGCGCCTGAGCGCGGCCGGTGTCGGCGCCGACAGTGAAACCCGCGTGCGGGTCCGCATCGAGCCGGGCGTACAACGCAACACCAGTGAAGTCTATGTGGTCAGCGCCGAGCGTCCTGCCGGCAGCACCGCCGACGTGGCCTTCACCAACCGTTCGGTCAACACCGGCCTCGACGCGGCACTGGTCGACGACATGCTGGCAAGCATGGGTCGCATTTCGGAGAAGGGCGGTTCGGTCTCCATGCTGGCTTCGCGTGATTCCGATACGCCAAACCGCGTCAGCCTGAGCGAAGACGGCAGCGGCAACCCGGTGTTGAACGTTGGCAAGGATCTGGATCGTGCGTGGTCGAGTGTCGGCCGCGCGCTTGAACAGGGCGATTGGCGCGTTGAAGACATCAACCGCAGCCTGGGCCTGTACTACATCAACCTGTCCGAAAAAGCCGAGAAGAAAGACGAGAAGCCTGGTTTCTTCAGCAGCCTGTTCGGCAGTGCGCCGAGCAAGGAAGAAGTTGAAGCCCGCGCCGAGCGTTATCAGGTTCGCCTGAGCAAGGTGGGCGACAGCGTTCAGGTCACCGTCGAGAAAAACATCAACACCGTTGCGCCGGCCGATGTGGCTCGTAAAGTGTTGAGCAAGATTCAGGACAACCTGGGCTGATCACATGCGTTTTGCCGTTCTCGGCAGCGGTAGCCAAGGGAACGGCACGCTGATAGCCAGCGCTGACACGTATGTACTGGTGGATTGTGGTTTCTCCCTGCGGGAAACCGAAAAACGCCTGCTGCGCCTGGGTGTGAACCCTGCGCAGCTGAGCGCGATACTCGTAACCCACGAACATGCCGACCACGTGCATGGCGTGGGTTTGCTGTCTCGGCGCTACAATCTGCCTGTCTACCTCAGTCGCGGCACCCTGCGCGGGATGCGCAAACCGATTGAACCGGCTGGCCTGTTGGCCGGCGGCGAGCAATTGCAGATCGGCGCACTGAGCATTGGCGTCATTGCCGTGGCCCACGATGCACAGGAACCGACGCAGTACGTCTTCAGTGACGGTGAGCGGCGCTTCGGCCTGCTGACCGACCTGGGTTCGTATTGCAACAAGGTGCTAGACGGCTATCGGGACCTCGATGCGTTGATGATCGAGTCCAATCATTGCCGTGACATGCTGGCTCGCGGTCATTACCCGTACTTCTTGAAGCAGCGGGTAGGCGGTGAACTGGGACATTTGAACAACCACCAGGCGGCATTCCTGGTGTCCGAGTTGGGCTGGCAAGGCCTGCAACATCTGGTCCTGGCCCATCTGAGCAGCAAGAACAACCTGCCGCAGCTGGCCCGGCAATGTTTTGTCGACACCCTCGGGTGCGACCCGGACTGGCTGCAACTGGCCGATCAAGATTCAGGGCTCGACTGGCGACACATCGCCTAGCCCACCTACTTAGCAAGCGGAGCCCATCATGGAAAAACGTGAAGAACTCTACCGCGGCAAAGCCAAATCGGTTTTCAAGACCGACGACGCTGACCGCTTGATCCTGCTGTTTCGCAACGACACCTCGGCGTTCGACGGCAAGCGAATCGAGCAGCTCGACCGCAAAGGCATGGTGAACAACAAGTTCAACGCCTTCATCATGCAGAAACTCGAAGCCGCCGGCGTGCCGACCCAGTTCGACAAACTGCTGGGCGACAACGAATGCCTGGTGAAGAAACTCGACATGATCCCGGTCGAGTGCGTCGTGCGTAACTACGCGGCTGGCAGCCTGGTCAAGCGCCTGGGCGTCGAAGAGGGCATGAAGCTCAACCCTTACACCTTCGAACTGTTCCTGAAGGACGACGCCAAGGGCGACCCGTTCATCAACGAATCCCACGTCGTGGCGTTCGGCTGGGGCACCGCCGAGCAACTGGTTCGCATGAAAGAACTGTCGCTCAAGGTCAATGAAGTCCTGAGCAAACTGTTCGACGACGCCGGCCTGCTGCTGGTCGATTTCAAACTCGAATTCGGTGTGTTCTCCGACGGCTCCATCGTCCTGGGCGACGAGTTCAGCCCGGACGGCTGCCGTCTGTGGGACAAGGCTACCGGCAAGAAAATGGACAAGGACCGCTTCCGTCAGGGCCTCGGTGACGTCATCGAAGCTTATGAAGAAGTCGCCAATCGTCTGGGCGTACCGCTTTAATCGACGCAAGCATCTGATAGCACAGAAATATTTCGCGTAGGGGGTTCGCTTCCGGCGAAAGTGTTGTTATGATGCGCGCCGTTGGAGAGATGCCAGAGTGGCCGAATGGGACGGATTCGAAATCCGTTGTACCTTCACCGGTACCTAGGGTTCGAATCCCTATCTCTCCGCCATTACATAGAAAAAGCCCCGTAACTGAAAAGTTACGGGGCTTTTTCGTTTCTGCGGTTTTAAAAAGTGAAACTTTTCCTGTGCGTACGGATATTGTACGGGCGGTAATTGACACTTCTCAATACGTACGGATAGCATCCGTACATTCCTTGGCCAGCCTGGGCCGTAGTTTTGACTACCCACGCCTCTGAGGCCTGGACAGCAACAAAATGACACTCAGTAAGGGAACACACTCTCCAAAAACGGGTACACCCTATGTTGGAAATTAACGAAATACTCAAAGCACCAAAAAATGCCCGGCTTGAACTCAAAACCACGGACGTCGCTAAAGAGTTCATCCGTAAGGCCGCTTCAATCTCAGGGCTGGATATGACGTCGTTCATTATTTCTTCTGCCTTCGAGAAAGCGGAGGAAGTGATGGAAAAGCATCGACGTATCGAGATGTCGGAACAAGCCTATGCCCGTGCATTGGAGATCCTCAACGAGGATACGGCCCCAACGCCCGGGTTACTGAACCTGATGAGAGGGAAGCATGGGGACAAAAGCGATTCCGGCTTTTGAAATCGACAATAATTTGCTGGCCCGTTTTGAGTCTTACGGCTATCTGAAAGATTTCGATTGCGGGCTTGGCATGATGGATGAGTACTACAAGAGCGGCTTGAAGCGCGCCTTGAAAAGCGAAAACATCAGGGGCATTGGCGCGATCAATTCGGCCGGAGAGGTCGTCGGCTTCGGCACGCTCACGCTGGGTCACATTGAAAAAACGCTTGCGAAAACCGCTATCAAAAAATCGAACCTGCCGTCTCGGCTGCCCGTTGTGAGAATGGTGATGTTTGGCGTGGATCGTCGATATCAGGGGCTTGGAGTCGGTCAGGAAATCCTGCGACATACGTTCATCCAGGCGGTTAAGGTCCACAAAGAGGTGCCTATCAAGGGCCTGTATCTGGACGCGGCGCCGAAGGCCGTTTCATATTATGAGTCGTTGGGATTTCAATCCCTGAGCGAACCAGATATCAAGGGGAGCACCCCGATGCTAATCAGCATCGAACCGATCCTGCGGGCGATCGCTGACCCAGAACCGTAGTGCTACGCAACGCGAAACCCCTGTTCCAAAGTCATTAGCTATCATGCATGCAGAGCAATTCACCGGATGACGGGAGGGGCGCATGAACAGATGGCAACGGCTTTGGTTGTCTGTGAAGCTGCTGGCGGCTGTAGCGGCCTGCCTGGCCGCTTCCGCCCTGGCGTTTCTCTACATGATGGACAGCCCTGATGCTGCGCGAATTCATCCGCTGAGCATCTTGGTGGTCGGGCTCATCTTTGGTTTCATTACCTTCGGCGTGCTGACAGTGTTTGAAAAGGGCGGGCGAGCACTCGTGACGCCTCGTCAACGCGCCGTCCCCGTGCCTCAGGCAAATCTCGAACAAGACGCGGACTTCGAGCCGGAACAGCCATTCACCATGCCAATGGACGACTCGAGCCGGCAGAAACATTAGCCGCATGAACTGTGATCACGGACTTCAGAACGAAGGCGGCGTAATCACCCAAATCACCACCGCATCCACCTCCCCAGGATTCCCATACCGATGCGGTTCCTGGCTCGAAAAGCTGAAACTGTCCCCTTCATTCAGCTGAAAGTGCCGCTCCCCGACCCATAACTCAAAGCTCCCCGACAGCAAATACCCGGCTTCTTCACCTTCATGGCTGTAGCTCTGCTGGCTATAAGTCCCCGGCGGAAATCGCGAATGCAGCATTTCCAGTTGTCGATTCGGTTGCGGTGTCAGCAGGTGATCGACGATGCCGTCCTCGTAATGCACGCTCATCCGGCTGTTTTTACGCACGACGATGCCGTCATCTTCCGGCGCCGTATTCGCTTCGCTGGCAAAGAACCACTGGATGGTCACGCCCAGGCTGCGGGCGATGTTGAACAGGGCGGGGATGGAGGGGTAGGCCAGGTTACGTTCGAGCTGGCTGATATAGCCCGCCGTCAGCTCACTTAGCTGCGCCAACTCGGCCAGGGTCATGCCCCGGCGTTTGCGCAGGCCACGAATGCGGGTGCCGAGAAAATGCGGCGCTGTCGCTGCGGCGTCCTGGGTGGGCGCGCTGGTGGCAGGCTGCAGTTTGCTGCTGTTGCTCATGGCGTGCTCCAAACCGGGGTTTCTGTGAAAACCCCGGAGTATAAACAGGCTTAAAGCTCCCAGGCGACTTTCAAACCTTCGTAAATCGCTTCTTCGGCGGTGCGCGGGGCGAGGCAGTCGCCGATGCGGCGGAACTCCACCAGGCCTTGCAGTTCGGCGCCGAGGGTGTCGACCGGTTGATGGCCCTGGCACAGCACGAGGGTGTCGATGTTTTCGAACAGCATCGGTTCGCCGCTGGCAGTGTGTTGCAGGTAGACCGTGTTGTCGTCGCAACCGTACAGGCGGGCGTAGGGCGTGATCGGAATGCCGAGTTTGTGCAGTTCGCCGGCCAGTTGATCGCGCACGTACAGCGGCAGGCTTTCCCCGCAATGGGTACCGTTGACGGCCAGTTGTACCTGATGCCCGGCACGTACCAGACGTTCGGCGATGCCCGGGCCGATCCAGTCGCAGCGCCAGTCGACGACCACCACCGAACGACCGATTTTCACTTCGTCGCGCAGCACCTGCCAGGCGTCCACCACCTGCAATTCGCCACCGCGCTCGAACGCTGGCCAGTAAGGTTCGGCACCCGTGGCGACGATCACCATGTCTGGCCGTTCACGTTCCACCAGCGCCCGGTCGACGCGGGTGTTGCGCACGACGCGCACACCGGCCAGTTCCATTTCCCGTTGCAGGTTGGTGCTGGCGCCCCCGAACTCGGCGCGTTTTGGTAACAGTTGCGCGAGCAATACCTGGCCACCGAGTTGCGAGCTGGCTTCGTAGAGGGTCACGTCATGTCCGCGCTGGGCAGCAACGGCGGCGGCTTTCATGCCGGCCGGGCCGCCGCCGGCGATCATGATGCGCTTGCGGCGGTGGGCCGGCTGGCGCTGGCCGAAGATCAATTCGCGGCCGGTTTCCGGGTGCTGGATGCAGGAAATCGGCAGACCTTTGTGGAAGTGGCCGATGCAGGCCTGATTGCAGGCGATGCAGGCGCGCACATCTTCGACGTGGCCGGTGTCGGTTTTGTTGGGCATTTGCGGGTCGCAAATCAGCGCACGGGTCATGCCGCACACGTCCGCCTGGCCGCGCGCCAGAATCAGTTCGGCTTCCTGCGGTTGGTTGATGCGCCCGGTGACGAATAGCGGAATCGACAGCCCGGCCTTGAACGTTCCCGCTTCCTTGGCCAGATAGGCCGCCTCGATCGCCATCGGCGGCACGATGTGCACGGCGCCGCCCAAGGACGCCGAGGTGCCGGCGACGATGTGCACGTAATCCAGAAGCGGTTGCACCGATTGCACCGCCGCCAGGGATTCATCTTCGGTCAAGCCTTCCGGGTCGCGCTCATCGGCGGAAATGCGCAGGCCAATGATGAAGTGTTCATCAGTGTTGTCGCGCACGGCGACGATCACTTCGCGCAGGAAACGCAGGCGCTGTTCCAGTTCGCCGTTGTAGCCATCGGTTCGACGGTTGACGCGCGGATTGATGAATTGCGCCGGCAGGTAACCATGGCTGGCGACCACCTCGACGCCGTCGATCCCTGCCTGATACAGGCGCCGGGCAGCGGCACCGTAACCGGCGACAATCTCGTCGATCATGGCTTGATCCAGCGCGCGCGGCATCACCCGGAAACGCTCGTTGGGTACCGCCGACGGGGAGTAGGCGACCGCCAGCAGGCCATCGCTGGACTCCATGATTTCCCGACCCGGGTGGAAAATCTGCGACAGCACCACCGTGCCGTGAGCGTGGCAGCTTTGGGCAATTTTCCGGTAACCCTCGATGCAGGCGTCGTCGGTGGCCATCAGCACATGCGAGGTGTATCGCGCACTGTCATGCACCCCGGCCACTTGCAGCACGATCAGCCCGACACCGCCTTCGGCGCGCGCGGTGTGATAGGCGATCAGTTGTTCGTTGATCAGGTTGTCGGTGGGCATCGAAGTGTCGTGACCGCTGGACATGATGCGGTTTTTCAGCCGTTTGCCACGCAGCTGCAAGGGTTCGAACAGGTGCGCAAAAGCGGTGGAAGTGGTCGGCATGGTGCGGGTACTCCAGCAGGCTGAAGCCGAAAGGCCGGGTTTTCGGCGTTGTTATTATTTTCCTATAGAAGTTTACCGCTAGTAAAAAATCAACTTGTTTTTTTACTGTGGCTCGCAGTAGATTCGTTCGGCACCCGCTCCTGGGGCAAACCTCACAACAATAAAAAGGGTCACGCGGCGTTTCGTCGAGTGGCACCCGCAAGAGGAACCACTGATGAAATCGAACACGCTCAAGCACGGTTTTTATCCCTTGTTACTGACCCTGGCCATGGGCCTCGGCAGCGCGCAGGCAGCACCGGACATGGTGGTGGTAGGTTACGGCGGCGCCGGCCAGAAAGCCCAGGATGTGGCATTTTTCCAGCCGTTCAGCGTCGCGGATCACAGCAAGTTGATCCAGAGCGAATACAACGGCGAGATGGCCCGGATCAAGGTGATGGTCGACACCGGCAATGCTGATTGGGACGTGGTGCAGATCGAAGGCCCGGACCTGATGCGCGGTTGCGACGAAGGCATGTACGAAAAACTGGACTGGAAAACCCTGGGCCGCGCCGAGCAGTTGATTCCTGATGCCGCGCAGACCTGCGGTTCCGCCGCATTGGTGTGGAGCGTGGCGATTGCCTACGACACCCAAAAGCTGGCGCAGGCCCCGACCTCATGGGCCGACTTCTGGGACGTGCAGAAAATCCCTGGCAAACGCGGCCTGCGCAAGCGCGCGGTGTACAACCTGGAATTCGCCTTGCTCGCAGATGGGGTGAAGGTCGAGGACGTGTATTCGGTGCTGAATACGCCACAAGGGGTCGACCGCGCGTTCGCCAAACTGACGCAGCTCAAACCGTACATCCAGTGGTGGGAGGCCGGCGCACAACCCGCGCAATGGCTGACGGCCGGCGATGTGGTGATGACGTCGACGTACAGCGGACGTGTGGCCGCCGCCGCGCAAAGTGGCAGCCACCTCGGGTTGGTCTGGCCGGGCAGTCTGTATGGCATGGATTACTGGGCGATCATCAAGGGCTCGAAACATGTCGATCAGGCCAAGCGCTTTATCGCGTTCGCCAATCAGCCGGATGCGCAGGTCAAGTACGTCGAGCAGATCCCGTACGGCCCGACCAACACCGAAGCCGCCGCGAAACTCGATAGCAAACTCGCGCAATGGGTGCCCACGGCGCCGCAGAATCTGAAGGGTGCGTTGTCGATGGACGTTGCCTTCTGGGTCGACCACGGCGAAGAGCTCGAAGAGCGTTTCAACGCCTGGGCCAGCAAATAATCGCCTGTGGCTGGACGATTCGCCCCGTCCAGCCTTACTGTTCCGCGCAGTCGAAAAGCCTGGAGACAAACAACAATGAACGAAATTGCTACCCACCTGCGCAGCGTCACGGAGCAACGTTTGCGTGAAGAACTGGCCGCCTGTTACCGCTTGATCGCGCACTTTCGCATGACCGATCTGATCTTCACTCACATCTCGGTGCGCATTCCGGGGCCTGAACATCATTTCCTGATCAATCCCTACGGGTTGATGTTCGATGAAATCACCGCGTCCAATCTGGTGAAAATCGACCTGGAGGGGCGGGCCGTGGAGTCGTCGCCGTACCCGGTGAATCCGGCGGGGTTTGTGATCCACAGCGCGATCCACGCTGCGCGCGAGGATGCGCAATGCGTGCTGCACACCCACACCAAATCCGGTTGCGCGGTCGCGGCGTTGAAGTGCGGGTTGTTGCCGGTGAACCAGATTTCCATGGAGTTCTACGGCCAGGTGGCCTACCACGACTACGAAGGCGTGGCGCTGGATTTGAGTGAGCAGCAACGGTTGGTGCAAGACATTGGCGCTAAGCCGGTGCTGATGCTGCGTAACCACGGTTTGCTGACCGTGGGCGAGACCGTCAGCCAGGCTTTCTTGCGCATGTATTACCTGGAGAAAGCCTGCGAAATCCAGTTGGCTGCGCAAGCTGCCGGTGAGCTGGTTTTGCCGCCGGCCGATGTGTGCGAGTACACCGAACGACAGTTCAACGACCCTGGTCGGCCTCTGGAGGAAGGCGAGTTGAGCGACCCGGACGGTATGCAATTGGCTTGGGCTGCGTTGTTGCGATTGCTGGATCGGGTGGCGCCGGGTTATCGCGACTGACTAGAGACTTGTGGCGCTCTTGCTGTACAGTCGTTCAGCTCGCGGTTTTTTCCAGCCGCGTTTCCAACGATTGATCCACGGAGAGAGTCGCGCATGAGTCAGGAAGCCCGTTTTTCCCGCATGGAGCCGGAGTTGCGCAAGGCCAACCTGATCGAAGCCACGCTGGTGTGCCTCAAGCGTCACGGCTTCCAGGGCGCGTCGATCCGCAAGATTTCCGCCGAGGCCGGGGTGTCGGTCGGGTTGATCAGCCATCACTACTCCGGCAAGGATGAACTGGTGGCTGAGGCTTACCGGGCCATTACCGGACGGGTCATGAGCTTGTTGCGCGAGGCCATGGAGCACGCGGCGCCCAATGCTCGGGAACGCCTGTCGGCGTTTTTTCGCGGGTCGTTTTCCGCTGAATTGCTCGACCCGCAATTGATCGACGCCTGGCTGGCGTTCTGGGGCGCGGTGCGGACGGCGGAGTCGATCAACCTCGCGCACGAGCATTCCTATGGCGAATATCGCGGCATCTTGCGCAAAGTGCTGAGCGAGTTGGCGCTGGAAGAAGGCTGGGAAAATTTCGATGCCGACCTGGCCGCCATCAGCCTCAGTGCCTTGCTCGACGGCTTGTGGCTGGAATCGGGCCTCAACCCCGGCACCTTCACGCCGGAACAAGGCATTCAGATTTGCGAAGCCTGGGTTGACGGATTGCAGGCGGGCGGACGCCAACGGTTTTGCGTCCAGACGACGGGCAGTTGATCGGTCGTTCAGCGGTCGATACGCTCTGGCGCCAATGCGGTAAATCACTCTAATAAGAAACACGCCTTCGGGCATTTGCGGGACACCTAGCGATGACTCCTCGGGTATTGATCGTCGATGACGATCCGCTGATTCGCGAACTGCTGCACGCCTACCTGTCCCAGGAAGGTTATGAAGTGCATTGCGCCGCCACCGCGGAACTGGCCGACACCTTTCTGGCCAGCCAGACAGTGGACCTGGTGATGCTCGACATCCGGTTGCCGGGCAAGGACGGCCTGACCCTGACCCGTGAGTTGCGGGTCCGTTCGGAGGTCGGGATCATTCTGATCACCGGGCGCAACGATGAAATCGACCGCATCGTCGGCCTCGAATGTGGCGCCGATGACTACGTGATCAAACCCCTTAACCCACGCGAGCTGGTGTCCCGGGCGAAAAACCTGATACGCCGGGTTCGTCATGCCCAGGCACCTGCGGTGAAGGCGGTGCCGCGTCCGGTCAAACAATTCGCCGACTGGGCGCTGGACACTGATCGCCGGCGACTGATCGACCACACCGGCAGCGAAACCCTGCTGACCCACGGTGAGTACCAGTTGCTCAGCGTGTTCCTGCGCAACAGCGGCCACACCTTGAGCCGCGATCAATTGATGGACCAGATCCGCAACCGCGAATGGGTGCCCAACGACCGCTCCATCGACGTGCTGGTCGGACGCTTGCGGCGCAAGTTGCACGACGATCCGGCCGAGCCGCAGTTGATCATCACCATTCACGGTGCCGGTTATCTGTTTACCGCCAGCGTCGCGGCCTGAAGTCGATGGGGCGGTTGTTCGGGCTGTTGCTGGCGTTGATCGCGGGCAGCGCAGAGGCGGCGGATAAAATTCGCTATTGCGACTATCCGGTTTACCCGCCGATCTCCTGGAGCGACGGCAAGCAGGTGCGTGGGCTGGCCCCTGGCGTGGTGAAAAATCTCTTTGGGCGGTTGGGCTACGACGTCGAGATCGTCGTGCTCGGCAACTGGAAACGTTGCCTGCTCGACGCCGCCGAAGGCCGGGTCGATGTGGTCCTGGCCTACAGCACCGCACAACGCGAACAGAGCATGCTGTTTTCGACGGTGCCGGTGTTGCGCGAAGAGGTCGCGCTGTTCGTTAACCGTCAGCGCCCTGTGAAGTTTGAGCGTCTGGAGGACCTGGCCAGTTACCGTGGCGGGTTGTTGTTCGGGGAGAGTTACGGCGTGGACTTTGACCGCTTCGTCGCTCAACACCAAAACATCGAATGGGTGTCTGACAGCCGCCAGAACTTCGGCAAACTGATTCGCGGGCGCATCGATTTCATCACTTCGGAGCGGCGCACCGGGCAGCTGTACGTCGAAAACCTGCCGGGCGCGCAAGACGTCGTCGCGTTGCCCAATGCCTTGAGCGTGGATTATCTGCGCATTGCCGTATCGCGCCACTCGCCCCTGGCCAGTCGCATGCCGGAGATTGATGCGCAGCTCAAACGCATGGTCGATGCCGGGGAAGTCGAACGCTTGCTCAACGAAAGCGAAGTCACCTACCGCGACATGATCAACCTGCCGGCGGATTCGCGATGATCCGCGCGCGGCCCGGCGGCTTGTTGCGGCGTCTGCTGCTGTTCATCCTGTTGTTCAGCCTGTGTTTCACCGTGCTGGCGAGCACCGTGCAGTTGTACTTCGAATACCGCCGGGAGATGCGCGATATCGACTCGCGCATGGAGTTGATTCGCGCAGGTTATCTGGCCAGCCTGGAGCGCAGTCTCTGGGACTTGAACCAGGAGCAATTGAACGTGCAATTGCGTGGCCTGGTGGATTTCTCCGACGTGGCGCGCGTGCACCTGATCAGTCCCGACTTCGACCTGTTGCAGGGCAATACCGAGCCGGTCGGGCCGTTGCGCGTCGAGCGTTTCGAGCTGGACTATCAACCGCCCTCCGGGCCGGTGCGGCATCTGGGGCAGCTGGAAGTCAGCACCGATCTGGGCGCGGTGCATCAGCGGCTGTACGCCACCGGGCTGACCAGCCTGCTGTGGATGAGCGTGTTTTTGTGCGGGTTGGCGGTGGCGCTGTCCGGGTTGTTTTACCGGTTGGTCACGCGACACCTGCAAGTTATGGCCGAATTTGCCCGGCGTATCGCCGCCGGGGATTGGCATGAACCGTTGCTTCTGGACAAAAACCGCAGCGCCAACGAAGACGAAATCGACACCGTCGCGCATGCCCTGGACGATATGCGCCGAGCGATCCTCACCGACATCGACCGCCGCGAAACCGATCGACTGGCCCTGCAGGATAATCGCGACGAACTGCTGCGAATGGTCGAGCGCCGCACGGCCAGCCTGATGCGCGCCAAGGATGAAGCTGAAGCAGCCAACCTCGCCAAGTCGCGATTCCTGGCGACCATGAGCCACGAGTTGCGCACGCCGCTCAACGGTATTCTCGGCATGGCCGAATTGCTGCGCAGCGCGAGCCTGGACGAGCGCGACGGTAAACGCCTGGATGCGTTGTACAAGGCCGGCGAAGGGTTGCTGTCGATTCTCAACGAAGTGCTGTATTTCGCCCGGCTGGAAGAGGGCGTGAGTCATCCCGAACCGGTCGACTTTTCGCTGCGGCAACTGCTCGACGAAGTGCTGACGTTGCTGGAACCGCGTGCGCTGAGCAACGACACGACATTGCATTGCCGGATCGATCCGCAGCTCGCCGACAGGCATCACGGTGCCGAGCAATTCCTGCGTCAGGTGTTGAGCAACTTGCTCGCCAACGCGATCAAGTTCACCGAGGGCGGGGAGGTCAAGGTCGACGTCGTGCTCTTGGCTCAAGCGCCTGAAGTGGTCGGGCAGCGGCTGCACGTCAGCGTGACGGACAACGGCATCGGCATTGCGCCGGCGATGCAGGAAAAGATTTTCGAACGCTTTACCCAGGCCAGCGAAGAGGTGGCGCAACGCTTCGGCGGAACCGGGCTCGGGCTGGCGATCAGCAAGCATCTGGTCGAGCAGTTGGGTGGGCGGATGGGGGTTGAAAGCGAAGTCGGGCGGGGCAGTTGTTTCTGGTTCGAACTGACGCTGGAACCGTCCGCCGGCAGGCCCGATGTTGCGCTAATCAGCGGCCCGGTCCAGGCGTTGAACATTCTGGTGGTCGAGGACGTGGCGCTGAACCGTGAAGTGGCGAGCGGTTTGCTGCAACGCGACGGGCATCAGGTCTGGTTCGCCGAGGACGGTGAGCAGGCGTTGGCGCAATGTGCCAGGAAGGCGTTCGATCTGATTTTGCTGGATGTGCATCTGCCGGGGATCAGCGGCGTCGAGTTGTGCACACTGATCCGCCGCAGCGACGGGCCGAACCGCCGCAGCCGAATTTTTGCGCTGACTGCCAGTGTGCAACCGGCGCTGGTGCGCGGTTATCTGGACGCAGGCATGGACGGCATTCTCGCCAAACCCCTGAAGCTCGACACGTTGCGCCAAGCGCTGGCCGGGCATTCTCCAATTCACGTGCAACCGCGAGATGACAAGGCCATCGACTGGCCGTTGCTGGACACCCATCGCACCTTGCTCGGTGAGCAGAAACTTCAGGGATTGCTGGCGGTGTTGAGTAGTTCGATCCGTCAGCATCGCGACGCGATCACGGAAGCGATCGAGGCCGACGATTGCACCGAGGTCGCTCATCTGGCGCACCGCCTGGCGGGCAGCAGCGATTCATTGGGCTTTCGCTCCTTGGCCAATGCGCTACGGGCGATGGAAGAGGCGGCGATGGTCAACGATGAGTCCGGGGTACTGGCGTTGTCAGCGCAAGTTGACGAGCAATTGCAGCACGCGCAACAGACGCTGGCCGATCTGCTGCGCTCCTGACGCACAAGTTCGTTACGACTTTTTACAACTTCGATCTTTACGGTCAACGGGACCTTACAAGGTCTTCCAATAATCGACGCAACCGCCGCAAGCGCGGTCTTCGAAGCTTATTGGAGATAATAATAATGAACTGCCGTAAAGCTGATCTTTCCCCGCGCCCCTTGCTGATTATCAAGGTGCGGACATGAGCGAATCTACCGAACGCAAAGGCATCCAACTGACCCGCGCCCTGAAAAGCCGGCACATTTTCATGTTGTCGCTGGGCGGCGTGATCGGCACCGGGCTGTTCATGGGCTCCGGCGTGACGATCAACCAGGGCGGGCCGGTGGGGGCGATTCTCGCCTACCTGGTCGCCGGTTTCCTGATGTACCTGGTGATGGTTTGCCTGGGCGAACTGTCCGTGCAGATGCCAGTCTCCGGCTCGTTCCAGACCCACGCCACAAAATTCATCGGGCCGGCCACCGGGTTCATGATCGGCTGGGTGTACTGGATGAGCTGGGCCACCACCGTGGGCCTGGAATTCACAGCGGCGGGGATGTTGATGGTGCGCTGGTTCCCGACCATCCCGATCTGGTACTGGTCGGCGCTGTTCGTGGTGGTGCTGTTTGGCCTGAACGCGCTGGCGACCCGCGCCTTCGGTGAAGCGGAATACTGGTTCTCCGGGATCAAGGTTGCGGCGATTCTTGGCTTCATCGTGGTTGGCGTTCTGGTGATCTTCGGTGCGATCCCGCTGACCAGTGGCGCACCGGCACCGATGATGAGCAACCTGATCGGTGACTCGCTGTTCCCCAACGGCCTGTCGGCGGTGTTCGCGGTGATGATGACCGTGGTCTATGCCTTCCAGGGTTGTGAAATCATGGGCGTGGCGGCGGGCGAAACGGATCAGCCGGAAAAAAGCATTCCGCGAGCGGTGCGCAACGTGGTGTTCCGCGTGCTGATTTTCTATGTGCTGGCGATTGTCGTGTTGTCGGCGATCGTGCCGTGGCAACAGGCCGGTTTGATGGAAAGTCCGTTTGTGCAGGTGTTCGACATGGTCGGCATTCCTTATGCCGCCGACTTGATGAACTTCGTGATCCTCACGGCGATCCTGTCGGTGGGCAACTCCGGGCTGTACGCCTCGACGCGCATTCTGTGGGCGATGTCGAAAACCGGCATGGCACCGAAAAGCCTGGCGCCGTTGAGCAAGCGCGGTGTGCCGTTGCGGGCGTTGAGCATCACTTTGTGTTTTGCGTTGGTGTCGTTGATGACCAGTTTCGTGGCGGCGGACACGTTGTTCATGGTGCTGATGGCGGTGAGCGGCATGTCGGGCACGGTGACCTGGATCGTGATTGCGCTGGCGCAGTACAAGTTTCGCAAGGCCTACCTGCGCGATGGCGGCCAGCTCAGCGATCTGAAATACCGCGCGCCGTGGTTTCCGCTGTTGCCGCTGACGTGCATTGCGCTGTGCTGTTCGTTGTTTGTGTTCCTGGCGCTGGATGAGACGCAGCGGCCCTCGCTGTATTGGGGGTTTGGGTTTATTGCGTTGTGTTATGGGGCGTACTTTTTGATTCATCGCAAGCGTGGGGTGGTTTTGGCTCCGGGGTTGTCTGGGGTTTGATGGTTGGGTGGGGTTGGGTTGGGTTGGGTTGGGGGCATATCCGTTTCTGCGGTCATGGCGGCTATTGGTTTCGCCCTTACGGCGAGTCACTTGGAAGAGCGCCAAGTAACCAAGCGCTCTTGCCCCACCACTCGGTGCCTCGCCTAGGCTCGGCATGCCCTCGCTCCGGTCCTGCTCCGTGGGCCCGCCGCCATCGGCCATCCATGGCCGGGGCGGCTAACCCGGCATCCATGCCGGGTTGCCCACTGCGCAGAACCTCCACTCGGCCTCTCGAGGCGGCAAGAAAGTCAAAAGCCAAATCAAAAGCAAGGCGGCCTGACAGCCGACCTGATTTTGGAGGATGTGCCCGGTTCAAAATGTGGGAGCCAGCCTGCTGGCGATGGTTGCACAGACACCGCGATCCTCCAGACAGTGCGCGTTATCGTTGACGCCATCGCCAGCAG
>NZ_RWIN01000076.1 GCF_009761815.1 Pseudomonas sp. PB120 | reverse complement strand
CGCCATCGCGAGCAGGCTCGCTCCCACAGGGGTAACGTAAACCCTGTGGGCGCGAGCCTGCTCGCGATGGGGCCAGATCAGACGCTAGATCCGGAAACTGCCCACCAACTGCTTCAGGCGCGCTGCCTGCTGTTCAAGGTCGGAACACGCGCGCAACGTCGATTGCAGGTTTTCCACCCCTTCCTGGTTCAAGGTGTTGATCTCGGTAATGTCGACGTTGATCGACTCAACCACGGCGTGCTGTTCCTCGGTCGCGGTCGCCACCGACTGGTTCATGCCGTCAATCTCACCGATACGCAAGGTCACGCTGTTCAAGCGCTCGCCGGCGAGGTTGGCGATTTCGACACTGTCCTGACTGTGGCGCTGACTGTCGCTCATGGTGCTGACGGATTCGCGGGCGCCGATTTGCAGCTCCTCGATCATGGTCTGCACTTGTTGCGCCGATTCCTGGGTACGGTGCGCCAGGTTGCGCACTTCATCGGCCACCACCGCAAAACCACGACCGGCTTCACCGGCCCGAGCGGCTTCAATGGCGGCGTTCAGCGCCAGCAGGTTGGTTTGCTGGGAAATGCTGGTGATCACTTCCAGGATCTGCCCGATATTAACGGTTTTGCTGTTCAGCGATTCGATGTTGGTACTCGAGGCGCTGAGCATGCTCGACAGCTGATTCATCGCGGCAATGCTGCGATCCACGACCTGCTGGCCGTCTTCGGCCAGGTTGCGGGCATCGCTGGCCTGACTCGACGCTTGCGCGGCGTTGCGTGCGATTTCCTGGGCCGCGGCCCCCAACTGATTGATCGCGGCAGCCACGCTGTTGGTGCGCGATGCTTGCTGGTCAGAGTTGTACATCGACGAGTTCGACGCAGCCACTACTCGCAAGGCCACCTCGTTGACTTGCCCGGTGGCCGAGGACACTTCACGGATCGAACCGTGAATACGCTCGACGAAACGGTTGAACGCGGTGCCCAGAAGGCCGAATTCGTCGTTGTTCTGGATGGTCAGGCGCTTGGTCAGGTCGCCCTCACCGTCGGCAATGTCGGCCATGGCGCGGGTCATGACGTGCAGCGGCTGGATCAGGATGCGGATCAGCATGCCCAGCAAGGCAATGATGATGGCGACGGCGATGATCGTCGCAACGATCGCCGACGTACGGAAATCACTGAGCTTGGCAAAGGCTTTTTCCTTGTCCACGGAAAGACCGATGTACCAGTTCACCGACGACAGCCCTTTGATCGGGGTAAAGGTCACGATGCGGGTTTTGCCGTCGACCTGGATTTCGCTCAGATCGCGACTGATGGCTGGCGTGTCCTGTGGATAAACATCCTTGAGCGATTTCATCGCCAGGGTTTTGTCCGGGTGAACGAGGATCTTGCCGTCGGAGCTGACCAAAAAGGCGTAGCCCATGCCGTCGAAGTCCAGCGCACTGAGGCTGTCGGCGATCACTTGCAAACTCAGATCGCCACCGACCACGCCGATGTTCTGTCCGTCCTTGATCACGCTGTCAACGATGGAAATCACCAGTTGGCCGGATGCCAGGTCAATATATGGTTCGGTCAGTGCGGAGCCGCTGGCGCTTTGCGCGCTCTTGTACCAGGGGCGGGCGCGGGGGTCGTAGCCGTCGGGCATCTTGCTGTCCGGCCGGATCATGAACGAACCATCCTTGTTGCCCAGGTAAGCGCCCATGAAGGTTGACGTCACGGCTTTCTGCACCAGCAGATTCGAGACGTTGGCGGGGTCGGCGTTCAGTGCAACCGATTGCGACAGGTTTTCAATCAGCAAGCTCCGACCGGAAAGCCAGGTCTGGATGTTGTTGGCGGTGACCCTGCCCATCTCTTGCAGATAGTTGTCCAGGTCTTTGCGTATGGCGTTGCGCTGTAAATAGTCGTTGTACAGCGTGAACGAGGCAAACGCGGCAATGACGATGAGCGCGGCGGCAAGCAGGATTTTGTGGCTGAAACGCAGATTGTTGTTCATAGCTTGGAGTGTCCGCTAAGGTCTTATTATGTAAGGCGTGCTGCAGATGACGCGCGCAAATGGTTCGCATCAGCGCGCATCGAGTATTCCTGGCCTCCATGGGGAATGTCGGACCTTGCGTTCCTTGGGGTCTCTCGCTTATTCCTATCGGCCGTGAACGATCAAAGCTTAACCATGGGTGACCAAATGCCTGATTCATTGCAACTCGTTATCGGTGCCGATCTTGCGGGGCAACCCATCGCTCAGGCCATGCGCCTGGCCAACCGTCACGGCCTGGTCGCCGGCGCAACCGGGACCGGCAAAACCGTCACCTTGCAGCGCATGGCCGAGGCGTTCAGCGATGCCGGCGTGGCGGTGTTTGCCGCCGATATCAAAGGTGACCTGTGCGGGCTGGGCGCTGCCGGCAATCCTCAAGGCAAGGTCGCAGAACGCATCGCGGGGATGCCCTGGCTGAACTACAAGCCTCAGGCCTATCCCGTGACCTTGTGGGATATCCACGGTCAGTCCGGTCATCCATTGCGCACAACCTTGAGTGAAATGGGCCCGCTGCTGCTGGGCAGCCTGCTGGAATTGACCGACAGCCAACAATCCGCGCTGTATGCCGCCTTTAAAGTGGCGGATCGCGAAGGGTTGCTGCTGCTCGATCTCAAGGATTTGAAGGCGCTGCTCAATCACCTGCGTGACCACCCCGAATTACTCGGTGACGACGCCGCGCTGATGACCACCGGCTCCAGCCAGGCGCTGCTGCGGCGCCTGGCAACCCTGGAACAGCAAGGTGCTGAAGCCCTGTTCGGCGAGCCGGCCCTGCAACTCGAAGACATCCTGCAACCGGCCGCCGATGGCCGTGGGCGCATTCATCTGCTCGACGCCAGCCGTCTGGTGCATGAAGCGCCGAAGGTCTACGCGACGTTCCTGCTGTGGTTGCTGGCCGAGCTGTTCGAACAGCTGCCGGAGCGCGGTGATGCCGACAAACCGTTGCTGGCGCTGTTTTTCGATGAGGCGCATTTGTTGTTCGCGGGCACGCCCAAGGCGTTGCAGGATCGCCTGGAACAAGTGGTGCGGCTGATTCGCTCGAAAGGCGTGGGTGTGTATTTTGTCACCCAATCGCCGGGCGACCTGCCGGATGACGTGCTCGCGCAACTGGGACTGCGAATCCAGCATGGCCTGCGCGCGTTCACCGCCAAGGAGCAGAAATCCCTGCGTGCGGTGGCGGAGGGCTTCCGGCCAAACCCGGCGTTCGATGCCTTGTCGGTGCTGACCGAGCTGGGGATTGGCGAGGCGCTGGTCGGCACCTTGCAGGACAAGGGGACGCCGGAGATGGTCCAGCGTGTCTTGATCGCGCCGCCGCAATCGCGGATCGGGCCGTTGAGCGAGACCGAGCGCACGGTGTTGATCGCGGGTTCGCCATTCAAGGGGCGTTATGACAAGCCGGTCGATCGAGAGTCGGCCTATGAAGTGCTGATGGGGCGCAAGGGGCTGGCGCCAGAGGCCGAAGCGGTTCCGGGCAAACCGGCGGCCGAGGAGCCGAGCTTCACGGACAAGGCCGGGGAGTTCCTCGGTACGGCGGCGGGGCAGGCACTGAAGTCGGCGATGCGACAGGCGGCTAATCAGTTGGGACGGCAATTGGTGCGCGGCTTGATGGGCTCCCTGCTCGGCGGCAGCAAACGCCGCTGATTCTGACAGATGCATTCCCTGTAGGAGCAAAGCTTGCTCGCGAAGAGGCCCTTGAGGGCGCCAAACGCTTCGCGGGCAAGCCATGCTTCTACGGGGGCGGTGTCAGTCTTTTGGTTTGGCGTGAGCCGCCAATCGCTCAAGCGCCGCTCGCAGGTTCGGATCAGTGATCCCTTCGGCCGTGGCCTGAATGGTCGCGCCCGCATCACTGGACAAACTGATGGTATGCCCCGCCGCCCCTTGCTGGACGGTTGGCGGCTGAACCTTGAACAGAATCCGCGTCAGGCTGGCGAACTCATCGAACATTTGCAGTTGCCGTTGCAGGCGTTTTTGCTGGTAACGCAGGCGCGTTGCCCAATGGCCGTCGGTGACAATCAGCAACAAACTGCCTTCGCGCCACGAGGCCACGTGGCAATGCTCGCGGGCGGCCGGCTGCAATTGGCTTTCCACCAGACGTTGTAAATGACCCAGGCGTTGAGCGTGGCCGAAGATGGCTTTCAGCGGTTTGGCTTCGCGAAGCAGAACGGCGGGTGCTCTGGCCGTAAGAGGGCGAAATGCCATGATCAGACACCTGAAGTAACAGAGCCGCCATGGTAGCAGAAAGCATCCGATTGGCCCGACCCATTGCTTTGCGGACGCTTTACCCATTAAATCAACAAGTAACTTCTGCCGTGAATGGCTTGAAGTTCAGTAAAAAGCCCTTATTTTAAGTGAGCCCCGTCACAGCGCAGTGCATGCATCGTGGAATAACGCCACTTTCCTCACCATCGTTTCCGGGTAGAATGCTCGTTCGCATGCGGCCATGAGGGCTGCACGGGCGACTCACGGGGCCGCCCTCCATCCCTTTAGTGTGGAAGATCCTGCCGATATGTTTGCGCCTTTGTTAAAGAAACTTTTTGGAAGCAAGAACGAGCGTGAAGTCAAACGCATGCTCAAGACGGTGCAACTCGTCAATGCCTTCGAAGAGCAAATGGTGGCCCTTTCGGACGATCAATTGCGTGCCAAGACAGATGAGTTCAAGGCCCGCATCGCCAAAGGGGAAACCCTCGACAAGCTGCTGCCCGAAGCCTTTGCGGTCGCCCGCGAAGCCGGTAAGCGCGTCATGGGTATGCGCCACTTCGATGTCCAGCTGATCGGCGGCATGACCTTGCATGAAGGCATGATCGCGGAAATGCGTACCGGTGAAGGCAAGACCCTGGTGGCAACACTGGGCGTTTACCTGAACGCGCTGTCCGGGAAAGGCGTGCACGTTGTTACCGTGAACGACTACCTGGCCCGTCGTGACGCCAACTGGATGCGTCCGCTCTATGAATTCCTCGGCCTGACCGTGGGCGTGGTCACGCCATTCCAGCCGCCGGAAGAGAAACGTCTGGCTTACGCCGCCGACATTACCTACGGCACCAACAACGAATTCGGTTTCGACTACCTGCGCGACAACATGGCGTTCAGCATGGAAGAAAAATTCCAGCGCGAACTCAATTTTGCCGTGATCGACGAAGTCGACTCCATCCTCATCGACGAAGCCCGTACCCCACTGATCATTTCCGGTCAGGCCGAGGACAGCTCCAAGCTGTACATCGAGATCAACAAACTGATCCCGCAGCTGGAATTGCACATCGAAGAAGTGGAAGGCGAAGTCACCAAGGCCGGTCACTTCACCGTCGACGAGAAGACTCGCCAGGTCGAGCTCAATGAAGCCGGGCACCAGTACGTCGAAGAAACGCTGACCCGCATCGGTCTGCTGGCCGAAGGCGAAAGCCTGTATTCGGCGCACAACCTGGGCCTGCTGACCCACGTTTATGCCGGTCTGCGTGCGCACAAGCTGTTCCACCGCAACATCGAATACATCGTGCAGGACGGTCAGGTTGTGCTGGTCGACGAACACACCGGTCGAACCATGCCGGGTCGCCGTTTGTCCGAAGGCCTGCACCAGGCCATCGAAGCCAAGGAAAACCTCAACATCCAGGCCGAAAGCCAGACGTTGGCGTCGACCACGTTCCAGAACTACTTCCGTCTGTACAACAAGCTGTCCGGCATGACCGGTACCGCTGACACCGAAGCGTTCGAATTCCATCAGATCTACGGTCTGTCGGTGATGGTTATTCCACCGAACAAGCCGCTGGCGCGTAAAGACTACAACGACCTGGTGTTCCTGACCGCCGACGAGAAATACGCCGCGATCGTCAATGACATCAAGGAAAGCATGGCCGCCGGTCGTCCGGTGCTGGTGGGTACCGCGACCATCGAAACCTCCGAGCACATGTCCAGTCTGCTCGTGAAGGAAGGCATCGAACACAAAGTCCTGAACGCCAAGTTCCACGAAAAAGAAGCCGAGATCATTGCCCAGGCCGGTCGCCCGGGTGCACTGACCATCGCCACCAACATGGCCGGTCGTGGTACCGACATCCTGTTGGGCGGCAACTGGGAAGTTGAAGTCGCTTCGCTGGAAGACCCGACCCCTGAGCAGATTGCCCAGATCAAGGCCGACTGGCAGAAACGTCACCAGCAAGTGCTGGAGTCGGGTGGCTTGCAGGTAATCGCTTCCGAGCGTCACGAATCGCGCCGTATCGACAACCAGCTGCGTGGTCGTGCCGGCCGTCAGGGTGACGCCGGTTCCAGCCGTTTCTACCTGTCGCTGGAAGACAGCCTGATGCGCATCTTCGCCTCTGACCGGGTGAAGAACTTCATGAAAGCCCTGGGCATGCAGCCTGGCGAAGCGATTGAGCACCGCATGGTGACCAACGCCATCGAAAAGGCTCAGCGCAAGGTTGAAGGCCGCAACTTCGACATTCGCAAGCAACTGCTCGAGTTCGACGACGTCAACAACGAACAACGTAAAGTGATCTATCACATGCGTAACACGTTGCTGGCCGCTGACAACATCGGTGAAACCATCGCCGACTTCCGTCAGGACGTGCTCAACGCAACCGTCAGCGCACACATTCCACCACAATCGCTGCCTGAGCAGTGGGACGTGGCCGGTCTGGAAGCCGCGTTGCAGAGCGACTTCGGTGTGGCATTGCCGATCCAGCAATGGCTCGACGAAGACGATCACCTGTACGAAGAAACCCTGCGCGAGAAGCTGATGCAGGAGCTCATCGCGGCGTACAACGAGAAAGAAGACCAGGCGGGCGCCGATGCGCTGCGCACCTTCGAGAAGCAAATCGTACTGCGCGTGCTCGACGACCTGTGGAAAGACCACCTGTCGACCATGGATCACCTGCGTCACGGCATCCACTTGCGTGGTTATGCACAGAAGAACCCGAAGCAGGAGTACAAGCGCGAGTCGTTCACGCTGTTCTCCGAGCTGCTGGATTCGATCAAGCGCGACTCGATCCGTGTGCTGTCGCACGTACAGGTTCGCCGCGAAGATCCAATCGAGGAAGAGCAACGCCTGCGTCAGGAAGCCGAGGCACTGGCCGCACGCATGCAGTTCCAGCACGACGAAGCACCGGGTCTTGAGCAACCGGAACTGCTGGGTGAAGAGGTCGATGTTGCCCTTGCCACCGCACCGGTCCGTAACGAACAGAAGCTGGGCCGCAACGAACTGTGCTACTGCGGTTCGGGCAAGAAGTTCAAGCATTGCCACGGGCAGATCCAGTAAAACCCGTTCCATACGATGAAATACCCGCGCCGCGACCGGCATAAGCCGTCGCGGCGTTTTGCCATTTAAACCACCGTTCTTCCTGACGACGGTGCTGACATTTTTATAAGGAGCGCATTCATGGCTGTTGGTCTTGGTCCTTTGCCAACGTTGCACCCGGTTGCCGGTTTTGAACTCGGTATCGCCTCGGCCGGCATCAAGCGCCCGGGGCGCAAGGATGTTGTGGTCATGCGCTGTGCTGAAGGTTCGACCGTGGCGGGCGTGTTCACCCTGAACGCCTTTTGCGCCGCGCCAGTCATCCTGGCCAAACAGCGCGTGCAAGGCCCGGTTCGTTACCTGTTGACCAACACCGGCAACGCCAACGCCGGCACCGGCGAACCCGGCCTGGCCGCCGCCGAGCGTACGTGCGCGAAACTGGCTGAACTGACCGGCGTCGACGCCAGCCTGGTGTTGCCGTACTCCACCGGCGTGATCGGCGAACCGCTGCCAGTTGAAAAGATCGAAGGCGCGTTGCAAGCTGCCCTCGACGACCTGTCGGTCAACAACTGGGAAGCTGCCGCCACTGGCATCATGACCACCGACACTTTGCCCAAAGGCGCGAGCCGCCAGTTCCAGCATGACGGCGTGACCATCACCGTCACCGGGATCAGCAAAGGCGCGGGCATGATCCGCCCGAACATGGCGACCATGCTCGGCTACATCGCCACTGACGCCAAAGTCTCCCGGGATGTATTGCAAAACCTGTTGCTGGATGGCGCGAACAAGTCGTTCAACCGCATCACCATCGACGGCGACACCTCAACCAACGACTGCTGCATGCTGATCGCCACCGGTCAGGCTGCGCTGCCGGAAATCACCCGTGCCGAGGGCGAGTTGTTCGCCAAGCTGAAACAAGCGGTGTTCGAAGTGTGCATGGACGTGGCCCAGGCCATCGTTCGCGACGGCGAAGGCGCGACCAAATTCGTGACGGTTGAAGTCAACGGCGGCGGCAATCACCAGGAATGCCTGGACGTCGGTTACACCGTGGCTCACTCGCCGCTGATCAAGACCGCCCTGTTCGCGTCCGACCCGAACTGGGGGCGTATCCTGGCGGCAGTTGGCCGTGCGGGCGTGCCGAACCTGGACGTGAGCAAGATCGACGTGTTCCTCGGCGACGTATGTATTGCCAGCCGTGGCGCTCGTGCATCGACCTACACCGAAGCCCAGGGCGCGGCGGTGATGCAGCAGGAAGAAATCACCATCCGCATCGAGCTGGGGCGCGGTGATTGCAGCGAAACCATCTGGACCACGGACTTGTCCCACGAATACGTGAAAATCAACGCTGAGTACCGCACTTAAGACCGAGTCGCTCCTATCGCGAGCAGGCTCGCTCCCACAGGGATCATCAGTGAGCACAATATTTGTGTACGACTTGATCAAATGTGGGAGCAAGCCTGCTAGCGATGGCGGTCTGCCAAGCACTGGCTAGACTGGCCTGTCCCCCCTATCAAAAGGTCCCGAACATGAGCCTGCACCTGATCATCGGCGACAAACTGCTTTCCTCCTGGTCCCTGCGCGGCGCTCTGGCCCTCGAACTCACCGGCGCCCCATACACCGAAGAACTGATCAAGCTGAACCAGCCTGACACCCGTGAACGTGTGCTCAAGCATTCGCCCACCGGTAAAGTACCGTTGTTGAAAACCGAGCACGGCACCATCGCCGACTCCCTGGCCATTGCCGAGTACCTGGCCGAACAGTTTCCCGACGCCGGCCTCTGGCCCAAAGATACTGCCGCCCGTGCCCAGGCGCGTTCGGCGTGCGCGCAGATGCACGCCGGGTTCTTCGCCATGCGCGGCAACATGCCGTTCGACCTCAGCCGCGACGCGCCGCTGCCATCGGCACCGGCTGACGTCCAGGCGGACATCGAGCGCATGCTGGCGTTGTGGGCCGAATGCCGTGCCGCCGCGACCGAAACCGGTCCGTTCCTGTTTGGCGGCGCGACCCTGGCCGATGCGTTCTTCGCACCAATTGCCGTTCGCCTGCGCACCTATCAGGTGAAATTGCCGGCGGCGGACGAGGCCTACGTCAACACGATCTACCAATGGCCGGCCTTCAAGGCCTGGCAGAAAGCGGGGCTGGAGGAGGTCGGGCAGTGAAACGAGTACACGTAGCCGCGGCCGTCATTCGCGATGGCAGTGGCAAGATCCTCATCGCTCGTCGTGCTGATACTCAGCACCAGGGCGGCTTGTGGGAGTTCCCGGGTGGCAAGGTCGAAGCTGATGAGTCGGTCGAAACCGCCCTGGCCCGCGAACTTCATGAAGAGTTGGGCATTGTGGTCGGCGCGGCGCGCCCGTTGATCAAGGTTCACCATGACTACCCGGACAAGCAGGTCTTGCTGGATGTCTGGGAAGTGTCGGCGTTTACCGGCGAGCCTCACGGCGCCGAAGGTCAGCCGTTAGAGTGGGTGTCACCTCGTGATTTGCCGAACTACGAATTTCCGGCGGCCAACCAGCCGATCGTTGCGGCTGCACGCCTCTCGTCCCAGTACCTGATTACCCCGGACGACCTTGAAACCCCGGCCCTGTTGCGCGGGATTCAGAAGGCCATCGCGGGCGGGATCAAGCTGATCCAGCTGCGGGCACCGAATGGCTACGATCCGAAGTACCGCGATCTGGCGGTGGATGCGGCGGGGCTGTGTGCCGGCAAGGCGCAGTTGATGATCAAGGGGCCGTTTGAATGGCTGGGGGATTTCCCGTCCGCCGGTTGGCACATTACCTCGGCACAGCTGCGCAAGTACGCGGCGGCCGGTCGGCCGTTGCCGGCGTCGCGCTGGCTGGCGGCGTCCTGCCACAACGCTGAAGAACTGGCGCTGGCCGAGCAGATGGGCGTGGATTTTGTGACGCTATCGCCGGTGCAGCCGACCTTGACCCATCCGGGGGCTGAGCCGTTGGGCTGGGAGCAGGCTTCGACGTTGATCGAGGGCTTCAGCAGGCCGGTGTTCTTGCTCGGTGGCGTTGGCCCGGCGGATCTGCAGAAAGCCTGGGCCGCCGGGGCGCAGGGGGTGGCGGGGATTCGGGCATTCTGGCCGGATTCTTTGGTGTAGCTGATGGCCTCTTCGCGGGCAAGCCTTGCTCCTACAGGTTCAGTGGTGGACACAGATTTGTGTACGGCGCTGATCCCTTGTGGGAGCGAACCTGCTCGCGATGAGGGGCTTGCAGGCGCCGGTTAAACCTCGGGTTTCGCCGCCGGCTGCCACAAAATCTCCGCAACCCCTTGCCGCTTCGCAATCAGCCTTGCCACCACAAACAACAGATCCGACAACCGATTGATATACGCCAGGCCCACCCCGGCCAATGGCTCGACCGCATTCAAATGCTGGCAACGCCGTTCCGCACCGCGCGCCAGGCTCCGGCACACATGCGCTTGGGCAATCAACGCTGAACCGCCCGGCAAGATGAAATTCTCCAGCGGCCCCAATTCTTCATTCCACAGATCGATCGCCGCTTCCAGACGCTCGATTTCTGCCGCGTTCAGCGCCTGATACTCCGGCATCGCCAGTTCACCGCCCAGATCGAACAATCGATGCTGACAGGGGGACAACACCTCGATCACTTCGCTCAAGCCCGGATATTCGGCCGTCTGCGCCGCCAGCCCGGCCAGCAATACGCCGACTTGACTGTTCAGCGTATCGACCTCGCCAATGGCCTCGATCCGTGGATGGTCCTTGGGCACGCGGCGGCCGTCGCCCAGCCCGGTTTCGCCTTTGTCGCCGGTGCGGGTGTAAATCTTCGACAAGCGAAAGCCCATGGTTACCTCGATAGCTGATTGAGTTCTTGAGAAACGAGCGGGGTGCCCGCCAATGGCAGGCGCAAGGTGAAACAGGTGCCTTGGCCCAGGGTCGATTGCACTTCCATCTGGCCCTTGTGGTTGTTGGTGATGATGAAGTACGAGACCGACAGGCCAAGGCCCGTGCCCTGGCCGATTTCCTTGGTGGTGAAGAACGGCTCGAACGTACGTTTGCGCACGCTCTCGCTCATGCCGATGCCGTTGTCCTCGACCTGGATTTCGGCCCAGGGCGGATTCAGTCGGGTGCGCAAGATTATCCGCCCCGGTTCGCGGTCATCTTCGCGCTGGTGAATGGCTTGCGCGGCGTTTTTCAGCAGGTTGAGCAGCACTTGCTCCAGCTCGTTGGCGGTGCCGGGCACAGGGCCCAGCGCGGGGTCGAACTGGCGGATGATCGCCTGGCCCTTGAAGTCGAAGCCGATCGCCAGGTCGAAATCGTTGCCGGCGATTTCGACGGCCTGGTCGATCAACGCCGGCAAATCGCACGGTGCCATTTGCCGGGTGCTGCGGCGGCTGAAACTGAGCATGTGGGTCACGATCTTCGCCGCCCGTGCGCCTGCTTGTGCGATACCGTCGAGCAGTTGTGGTACTTCGCGCACCTGCAGGTATTTATTCACAGTCTCCAGTTCGATGCCGACGTGCTCGGCCTGTTCGATGTTCTTCGGCAGCTCGGGGGACAGGCGTCGGCGAATGTTTTGCACGTTATGCAGAATGGCGCCGAGCGGGTTGTTGATCTCATGGGCCATGCCGGCGGCGAGTCCGCCCACCGAGAGCATTTTCTCCGACTGCACCATCATTTCTTCCAGGGACAGGCGCTGGGTGATGTCATCGATCCGGATCACCACACCACGCCCGGCGCCGCCCATCAGCGGATAGAACGTCAGGGCGTAATGCTTGGGCTCGTCGTCCTTGAACCAGGTCACGCGTTCGATTTTCGCGACGGTGTGCTGTTCAACGGTTTGCTTGAGTTGTGGCAGAAACGGCTTCAGCGGTTCAAAGGCGAGGAAAATAGGCTGGTTCAAGGCTTCGTCCAGTCGGGTGCCGGACAGGGCGCTGGCCTCCTGATTCCACTGCGTCACGTAGAGCTGCTCATCCAGCGCGATCAGTGCCGAGGGCATCGAGTCGATAATGCTGTTGAGGTAATTCTGGAACCCGGTGAGTTTCTTCTCGATCTTGCTGCGCACCTGGACTTCGAGTTCCAGTTTGCGATTGGTATGGCGGGTTTCTTCGGCCAACCCCTGGGCCTGGTCGTACGCGGCCTGGGAATCATCCCGTGCCCGTTTGAGTTGCTGCTCCCGGGCTTCAATGCGCGAAAGCATGGTATTGAAGGCCTCGGCAAGGCTGCCGATTTCGTCGTGGTTGCCGCGAGAGGCACGCAGGGCGTAGTTCTCTTCCCTCGTCACCTGCCGTGACAACTCTTCGAGTTGATGGATCGGCCGGGTGATCAGGCGCTTGATCTGCCGGGCGATGATCAGCCACAACAGCACGCTGAAAATCAGGATCCCCAGGCTTGCGGTTAACGTGCCGGTATAAAACGCCACGGGCAATTCGCTGCTGGCGACCAGCAGCAAGTGGCCGGGCGCCGTGCCGGGGCGGGGCAGGGTGATCACCTGGTTGGTGCGAAATTCCGTGGCTTGCCAGGCTTCGAGGTGCCGGAAACGTTCCGGCAGGTTCAACTTGTCGCCATGCTGCAATTGCGCCAGGCGTTCGCCTTTGCCGTCATACAGCGCCGCTGCGCGCAGGGGGGAATAGCTGTTGAGTTCGTTGAGCAGTCGGTCAGCACTTTGCGGCGACTGCAACGCTTCGGACACCAGGCTCGGGTTCGACACCAGGCGGCCGATGGTCTGCAAGGCCTGCGGCGCCATGCTTTCCTGGGAGATGTAATACGCGGCGCTGATAAAGGTCAGGTTGGCGACCAGCAGGACGGTAATCAACAGCACCAGCAGGGCGGCCAGGAGTTTTTGGCCGACCGGAAGGTTTTCAAGGCGCTGGCGCAATGGCATTGGGTTCATCGCTGAATAGGAACAAGTGGCCAGCGTAGCCGCTGCTCAGTCGCTGGGCAATCCGAGGCTGTGCAGATGGGCGATCAACCTTGATTCAAGCTGATTGAGGTGCGGCAGGTTCAACTGGTGCCGCGCGGCGACTTTGCAGACATGGCCCAGCAGGTAGCTGATTTCGGTACGGCGCTGACTCGCCACGTCCTGGTGCATCGATGAATAGTTAGCGGCTGTTGCATGGATCACCCGTTCGACTTCCTTCTGGAGGTCCTCGGCTGCTGCTGGCTGGCCACACCGTTCAAGCAACTCCGTCAGTTCGCCGCACAGGGTGGCGACTTCACAATGATGCGCCTGCAGCCCGCCATTGCGGCAATCGTGCAGCACGGTCAGCGGGTTGATCGCGCAATTGAGCGCCAGTTTCCGCCAAAGCCGGGTGAGGATCTCGGTGCTCCACTCGTGGGGAATGCCTGCGGCGCTCAGGTCATCCAGCCAGATGGGCGCCACGGGATGCCCGGCATCGCCCAGCCAGGTGTAACCGTGCCCCGCGAACACCACACGCCAGTCGCCATCTCGAAAAGCGCCCTCGGTGCTCGACGCCCAGATGCAGCGCGCCTGTGGCACTTGAGCGGCCACCGCATCCTGACTGCCGAGGCCGTTTTGCAGCAGGATCAATTCCGCGCCGGGGGCCAGGCGCGGCGCCAGTTGTGCGACGGCCTTTTCGGCGTCGTAGGCTTTGCAGGCCACAAGCAAGCGCTTGATCGGCTCGCCGCTGTCGGGCGTCTCACCGGGGATTTCGTAGGTTTTGGCTTCGCCGTGTTCCACCAGCGTCAGCCCACCCGTCGCCTCATAGGCCTGAAGGCGCGCCGCGTCCCTCACGATCAGCTTGACCGGCACACCGGCCCGGGCAAGACGCGTGGCCCATAAAGTGCCAAGGCTGCCGGCGCCCAGTACATGCCAAGTGGTAGACATCAGCTTTTTGCTCTGTTTAACGCGCGCATGGGTGGCTCGCAGTGAATGATGGGAAAGACCCGTTATAATCAGCGCGGATTTTAACCGCAAGCCAGGCGTGCTCCCTCGTGATTGAGCGCGCCCTTTTATTGGAGAGATTACATGCCGTCGTTCGACGTGGTATCCGAACTGGACAAACACGAAGTCACCAACGCGGTCGAGAACGCCGTCAAGGAACTCGATCGTCGTTATGACCTGAAAGGCAAGGGCACCTTCGAGTTCAAGGAAAAGGACCTGACCGTCAACCTGACCGCCGAGGCCGATTTCCAGCTTGAAGCGATGATTGAGATCCTCAAGCTGGCGCTGGTCAAGCGCAAAATCGACGTGCAGTGCCTTGAAGTCAAGGATGCCTACGCGTCGGGCAAGCTGATGAAACAGGAAGCCGTCCTCAAGGAAGGCATCGACAAAGAGCTGGCGAAGAAAATCGTCGCTCACGTCAAAGACGCCAAACTCAAGGTCCAGGCCGCCATTCAGGGCGAGCAGGTGCGTATTACCGGCAAGAAGCGTGACGACCTGCAGGAAGCCATCGCAGCCCTGCGCGCCAAGACTTTCGACATGCCGCTGCAGTTCAACAACTTCCGCGACTGACCTTCGAAGCGGGAACCTCTCGGCGTTTTCGGCGTCCGAGGCCCAAGCAACGGCAGAAACGATTGTCCCCAGGAGGGGGCAGTTTTTTCTGCCGATTATTTTTTCGCGTGCCGGGTAGCCGGAAATCAGGAGAACGTAGATGGATTTGAATGCTGAAGTAGACAACCTGGTCAAGGCATCTCAAGCCTGGATCCCGATGATCATGGAATACGGCAGTCGCGTGCTGCTGGCGGTCATCACCCTGGCCGTCGGCTGGTGGCTGATCAACAAGGTCACGCAAAAGCTCGGCGGCCTGTTGGCGCTGCGCAATGCCGACCTGGCGCTGCAAGGTTTCATCAGCAGCCTGGCGAACATCATTCTCAAGATCCTGCTGATTGTCAGCGTAGCGTCGATGATTGGTGTTGAAACCACCTCGTTCGTGGCGGCGATCGGTGCGGCGGGCCTGGCCATTGGTCTGGCGCTGCAGGGCAGCCTGGCCAACTTTGCCGGTGGCGTGCTGATTCTGTTGTTCCGTCCGTTCCGCATTGGTGACTGGATTGAAGCCCAAGGTGTTGCCGGTACTGTCGACAGCATCCAGATCTTCCATACCGTACTGCGCACCGGCGATAACAAAACCATCATCGTGCCTAACGGCAACTTGTCGAACGGCATCATTACCAACACTAACCGTCAGCCGACCCGTAAAGTCGTGTTTGATGTGGGCGTTGATTACGAAGCGGACTTGCAGAAGGCCCGTGAAGTATTGTTGGATTTGGCCAAAGATCCACGCGTATTGGCAGATCCGGCACCTCAAGCAGTGGTTTCCACTCTGGGTGACAGTTCGATCACTCTTTCGCTTCGAGTGTGGGTAAAGACGGCGGATTACTGGGACGTAATGTTCATGTTCAACGAACAGTCCCGTGATCGTTTGAAAACAGCAGGGGTTGATGTTCCATTGCCACAGCGGATGATTCGTGTGGTGCAGGAATCTGCGGTGCAGTAAGCAACAAAAAAGGCCCATCCGAAGATGGGCCTTTTTTTGTTTACCGCAAACTAACTGCTCGCGATTACAAAACTTGCAGCGGGTAGTCGACGATCAGGCGGAACTCTTTCACGTCGCCTTCGGCTTGGTCGGCGTTAGCAGTGTGCCAAGCCTGACGGATACGGAAAGACAAGTCTTTTGCCGGGCCAGACTGGATGACGTACTTGGCTTCGAGGTTGGTCTCGTGGTGTTTGCCATCTTCACCGTAGCCGTAACTGGTGTATTGGCTGTTGGCAGGCATATGGGTGCCGTCGATGTTCCAACCATTCACGTAACGGGTCATGAAGCTCAGACCTGGAATGCCGTACTCAGCCATTTTCAGATCGTAACGGATCTGGGCAGATTTCTCGCCTGGGCCGTTGAAGTCAGAGTACTGGATGGAGTTGGCAAGGAAGATCGAGTCGCCGCCGCGGTTGTTCTTACCCACACCGATGTAGTCGAACGGGGTATCGCCGTTAACTTTCTGGAAAGCCAGGGTGATGGTGTGTGCTTTCAGGAACGAGAGCGCAGTAGCCAGGGAGAACGCGGTGTTACTGATATCACCAGCTTTCTTGTCACCGGTATCGGTGGTGCGGTAGATGTTGAAGTCAGTGTTAAGCGACGTGTCACCACTGATTGGAGTGGTGAGGTTCACGTTGGCGTAGTACTGGTTCCAGATGTCTTCCAGTTTTGCGCCATACAGCGATACGGACAGGTTGTCATTGATGCCGTATTTGCCACCAGCGTAGTCGATGGAGTTGGCTTTGATGTTGTCGGCGTATTGCGACCACAGATCGCCGTCAAGTGCGTTTTTGTCCTGGCTGGACGCCGAGTAGAAGTGACCGCCTTCCAGATCGAGGTCTTTGACTTCGCTGCTCTGCAGTTGGAAACCGCGGGCAGTTTGCGGAAGGATGCGGGAGCCGCCAACAGCGAACACTGGAGCAGTGCTTGGCTGCATGTCACCGAATTTCAGTTCGGTTTTGGAGATGCGGAACTTAACGGCTGCGCCGGCTTTACCCTGGCTGTCGTTGACGTCGTGCGCATAACCGTTGGCTTTGACGGTGTCGCTGCGGCTCATGTTACCGGTGCCGGAAGTACCGTCGCCGCCATCCAGTTTGATGGCCAGGTAACCGAATGCATCAACACCAACGCCTACCAGACCTTGGGTATAACCGGAGCTGAAGTTGCCCCAGATGCCTTGGGTCCAGTCTTTCTGGTCGTGGCCGCCATTCTTGTTGTCACGGTTGAAGTAGTAGTTACGAACCAGCAAGTTCAGATGGGAATCTTCAACAATGCCCTTGGCTTCAGACTGGTCACTTACAAAAGGTGCGGCCGTAGCCAATTGGGTGCTGGCTGCTGCTGCAACTGCCAGTGCGATCATGCTCCACTTCATCACGCGCATCGTGATTTGCTCCTTTGGTTTTATAAGAGTACTGCCGTCCCACCTGATTTATTATCTGGGCGGCTCTTTCTTTTTGTGTCGGCGCAAACTTATATCACGCCGACCATGTTGGCGATACTTGCGAATCTAACCTTTCGGCTTCTTTACGACCATGTCGCAAACAGCTTCGTAGGTGTCGCAAATTTACAGCCCCGATGCAAGCGTACTGACAACTTTGACGTTGTTTTCTAGGGCTTGAGCATCGGCAAAAGAATCCCTGGTAAAACGTTTGAATCTCCATCGGGCTACCATGCCACTGTTTTTATTTGCCTTGAGGCTTCCGCTTCCAGCGGAGGCTTGCAAGGCGATGTGGGTGTGAATGCAACAAGCGTGCACAAAACCGAAATCCTGCGTTTTTTTTTCTGAACACCTGCCTGTCGCTGTAAAAACCTCATAAATCCGGGGGGTCAAGCCAATTTGAGTTGGACTTGACGCCATCAATTCCTCTGTGGTTCGTCACCGTGGACGACGCGGTGACAACCAAAAATGTTACCGGTTCACCCCTCTGTTGAGTAAAAGGTGCATACCCGAAGCATTCAGCGTAGACACACTGTACGATTTTGGTGCAAAAAATTTTAATCGCTGTACTGATTTCATACAGTAGGACCTGTAGCCGAACGTGGACGCGTGATTGATGATCGGTCATTCCGGTGTTTTCTGTGTGGTCATTGGTTCTGAAGTGGTGCGTTTCGGCAGAAAATGTCTCATGTCGGGGCGTGCGCCCGCTGATTGGGGGGCACTTCGTCGTGAAGGGCGCGACGTTCGCAGGTATGCTGCCGTCCAGTCGCTTGGTGCGCCGTTTCTTCAGGCGGGCACTAAGCTGAAAAATGATGACCCGGCGGGAGTGCGCACAGTGTTCGCTTTAGATCCACGGCTTCAACAAGACACCGTAACGATCGGGGATTTCCCGCTCTGTCGGCTGCTCTTGTCCAATGATTCGAACTATCCCTGGTTCATCCTGGTGCCTCGTCGCGACGATATCAGCGAGATATTTCAGTTGGGTGTCGCAGATCAGCAGTTGCTATGGCAGGAAACTACCGCGCTGGCGGAGATCCTCAACGTCACGTTCGACGCCGACAAGATGAATGTGGCGGCCTTGGGCAACGTGGTCAGTCAGCTGCACATGCATGTGATTGTGCGCAAGCGCGAAGACGCCGCGTGGCCGGCTCCGGTCTGGGGCAAGCACCCGGCCAAGCCGTACAGCCCGGAGCAGATTGCGCTGATTCGCGAACGCCTGCGCCCGGTGCTGACCCATGACTTCACGTTTCTGGAGGGTTGATTCATGAGCCTGGAAGATCGCGTTACCGATCTGGAAAGCCAGCTGGCGTTTCAGGATGACACCATCCAGGCATTGAGTGATGTGCTGGCCACCCAGCAGCGTGCCGTTGAGCGCCTGCAACTGCAAATGGCGGCCTTGCTCAAGCGTCAGGAAGAAATGGCCGGCCAGTTCGAGACGTTTGAAGAAGAAGCACCACCACCGCATTACTAAGCCGTCATTAAAAACGACAGGCCATAAAAAACCGCGAACAGCCTGGCTGTTCGCGGTTTTTTATCAGCCTTGAATCAGCGTCGCGGCAATGCGGCGATCACGTCTTCGGCTTGCAGGCCCTTGTCACGATTCATGACCGAGAACTCTACGCGCTGGCCTTCGACCAGGACGCGGTGGCCTTCACCGCGAATAGCCCGGAAATGCACGAAAATATCATCGCCGGAATCACGGGAAATAAAGCCGAAGCCTTTGGAAGTGTTGAACCACTTGACGGTGCCGGTATCGCGGTTGCTCATGTCATAGCTAGGCGAAGCGGCGGCCGGAGAGGATTTGTAGAAGCTGATGGCCAGGTGCAGGACAACGGCGATCAGTGCAGCCACCAGGCTGAACAGAACCGCAGGCTGGCCGGCGATGACAGGCATCGGTGCAAGCAGCGTCAGGATTTGCAATACGACCGCCAGGATCAGCAGGGCGCTGACCAGGTTTTGCAATTGATGACGCGGACCTTTGTTCCAGTAAGGGATAACTGGAGCGAGGGTGAGGTTGAGAAGGCCGAAAAAGGCCAGGTAAAGCGCATCGGGTTGTTGCAGGTAAGGTACGGCTTCGGATCGCAGGCTAGGGATGAAGGACAGCAGCAAAGCAGCTGCGCCCGTTAGCAGGTGGACGATTTTCAACATTTTGATTAACTCACGTTAAGACGGATCGCAAGGAAGAGCTGAGAGAGCACGGTTCGCTTCGGAACAATAAGAGGCGTTGGACACGTGCCGGCTATCAGCCTATGCGCGACTCCCGAAAAATAGGGAGTAGCGACACACTGCCTATTTAACAGCAAAGCCTGCAGCGACTCAAATCAGCCGGTCCGGCGGTGTATATCGGTCAATTTGTCGCATTGATAATGCGTTCGTTGCTGAACCGGTAACACCTTCCTGTGTAGGTGAAGTGTCCTGTTTATTGAGTGATCTTGCGTCATCGCATGTAGGGGAATTACCGGCGTAGGACGCTCTCCGTAATCTCCCAGCAGCTGTTGGCTTATCCTACGATGATGGTCATAAAGTCATCTGGATATACCTTTGCACCTGCGCTTTTATAAGAAGCAGGATTGCTCTTATAGAAGGCAAGGATGGCAAAGGAGTGTCAACGATATGCATGATGCAGTCATACAAAGTGAAGGGAGGATCGGTCCGGGCAGGGACATAAGGATTGATCCATTTGTCAGCGAATTTGATATGGGGCTGGCCCAGCCGTTGTCCCGATCCGTGCGATTGAACGGTTTTGCCACCTGTTTGCGGCTTGAGCAGGTGTATTGGGATATTTTGGGCGAAATGGCCAAGGTCAATTGCTGTTCGGTCAGCGCGCTTCTGTCCCACGTGGATCGCGAAGTGCATTTGCGCCACGGCGGGGTTAAGAATTTCAGTGGGCTGGTGCGGGTGGTCTGTGTCGTGCACAGCTTGAAGGAAGGAAGTTGCGCCGCCATGGCCTGACCGTGGCAGTGGAATGGACAGAGTGTCGGTCTGTGCAGTCTTACGGCTGCACAGGCTGCATTTTAATGGATATAATCCCGCTCTTTGCCGCAAAACCCAGCGTGTGCGGTAGCAATCTGATCGCCGAGACAACCCCATGCCGATGTACGACTATCAATGTGCTTCCTGTGGTCATCAGTTGGAAGCCATTCAAAAGATCAGCGCAGCACCGCTGGTCGACTGCCCTGCCTGCCAGGCGCCAGAGCTGAAAAAGATGCTGTCCATGCCGGGCTTCCGCCTCAGCGGCACCGGTTGGTACGAAACCGATTTCAAGACCGGTTCCAAGAAGAATCTGGCCGGCGGCGATAAAGCCGACTAGGGTCTGGAACCTGAGTTGAACGACACGTGTGAGCGCTTGCAACCACCAGCACCTTTATAAAGGGCAGGATGTACGCAAGGTCTCCAACCGAATTTCGAATTACGAGAAGTGAAACCACTACCATGATGCGCAGCCATTATTGCGGCCAACTGAACGAAAGCCTGGAAGGCCAGGAAATTACCCTTTGCGGATGGGTTCACCGTCGCCGTGACCACGGTGGGGTGATTTTCCTCGATATCCGTGATCGTGACGGTCTGGCCCAGGTGGTGTTCGACCCGGACCGCGCTGAAACCTTCGCCGCCGCCGACCGCGTGCGCAGCGAATACGTGGTTAAAGTGACCGGCAAGGTCCGCCTGCGTCCTGCCGGTGCCGGCAACGCCAACATGGCGTCGGGCATGATCGAAGTGCTGGGCTACGAGCTGGAAGTTCTGAACGAATCGGAAACCCCGCCGTTCCCGCTCAACGAATACTCCGAGGTGGGTGAAGAAACCCGTCTGCGCTATCGCTTCCTGGACCTGCGTCGCCCGGAAATGGCCGAGAAGCTGCGTCTGCGTTCGCGCATGACCACCAGCATCCGTCGTTACCTGGACGAGAACGGCTTCCTCGACGTCGAGACGCCGATCCTGACCCGTGCCACCCCTGAAGGTGCGCGCGACTACCTGGTGCCGAGCCGTACTCACGCCGGTTCGTTCTTCGCCTTGCCGCAATCGCCACAGCTGTTCAAGCAGCTGCTGATGGTGGCCGGCTTCGACCGTTACTACCAGATCGCCAAGTGCTTCCGCGACGAAGACCTGCGTGCCGACCGTCAGCCTGAATTCACCCAGATCGACATCGAAACCAGCTTCCTCGATGAAAAAGACATCATGGGCCTCACCGAAGGCATGATCCGCAACCTGTTCAAGGAAGTGCTGGATCTGGAATTCGGCGATTTCCCGCACATGACCTTCGAAGAGGCCATGCGTCGTTACGGTTCCGACAAGCCGGACCTGCGTAACCCGCTGGAACTGGTTGACGTTGCCGACCAGCTGAAAGAAGTCGACTTCAAGGTCTTCAGCGGCCCGGCCAACGATCCGAAATGCCGTATCGCCGCTCTGCGCGTTCCTGGCGCGGCGAGCATGCCGCGCAAGCAGATCGACGATTACACCAAGTTCGTCAGCATCTACGGTGCCAAGGGCCTGGCGTACATCAAGGTCAACGAGCGCGCCAAAGGCGTTGAAGGCCTGCAGTCGCCAATCGTCAAGAACATCCCTGAGGCCAACCTCAATGTGATCCTCGATCGCGTGGGTGCAGTTGATGGCGACATCGTGTTCTTCGGCGCCGACAAGGCCAAGATCGTCAGCGAAGCGCTGGGCGCGTTGCGGATCAAGGTCGGTAACGACCTGGACCTGCTGACCTGCAAGTGGGCGCCAATGTGGGTCGTCGACTTCCCGATGTTCGAAGAAAACGACGACGGCAGCTTCACGGCCTTGCACCACCCGTTCACCGCGCCGAAATGCACGCCGGAAGAACTGGAAGCCAACCCGGCAACCGCGCTGTCCCGTGCCTACGACATGGTTCTGAACGGTACCGAATTGGGTGGCGGTTCGATCCGTATCCACCGCAAGGAAATGCAGCAGACCGTGTTCCGCCTGCTGGGTATCAATGAAGCGGAACAGGAAGAGAAGTTCGGCTTCCTGCTCGACGCCCTGAAATACGGCGCGCCGCCGCACGGTGGCCTGGCGTTCGGTCTGGACCGTCTGGTCATGCTGATGACCGGCGCCCAGTCGATCCGTGAAGTGATCGCGTTCCCGAAAACCCAGAGTGCTGCCGACGTGATGACGCAGGCTCCGGGCGCGGTTGATGCCAAGGCATTGCGCGAGCTGCACATTCGTCTGCGCGAAACGCCAAAGGCTGAGTAAGGCTGACCCTGAAGGCGCATCCTCATGGGATGCGCCTTTTCTTTAGGTCGAGATTTTTTGTTTGCTGGCCGGCACTCCCAGTGCGGCGGGCAATGTTTCAAAGAGAATTCGGAGCGAGATATGGCGGGTCATTCCAAGTGGGCGAACATCAAGCACCGCAAAGAACGTCAGGATGCCAAGAAGGGCAAGATTTTCACCAAGTGGATTCGTGAACTGACCGTTGCTGCCCGTCAGGGCGGCGGTGATCCGGGCTCCAACCCGCGCTTGCGTCTGGCGCTGGACAAGGCCCTCGGCGCGAACATGAGTCGCGACATCATTGATCGTGCGGTGGCCCGCGGTGCCGGTGCGGCCGACACCGACGACATGGTCGAGCTGAGCTACGAAGGTTATGGCCCGGGTGGTGTGGCGGTGATGGTCGAGTGCATGACCGACAACCGTAACCGCACCGCGGCCGCTGTTCGCCATGCGTTCAGCAAGTGCGGCGGCAACCTCGGTACGGACGGTTCGGTGGCCTATCTGTTCGAGCGCAAGGGTCAGATTTCCTTTGCGCCGGGCGTCGATGAAGACGCGCTGATCGAAGCGGCGATGGAAGCCGATGCCGATGACGTGGTCACCCACGAAGATGGCTCGATTGACGTGTTTACTTCGTTCGCCGGTTTCTACTCGGTGCGTAATGCGCTGGAAGCGGCCGGTTTCAAGGGTGATGACGCAGAAATCGTCATGCTACCGACGACCAGCGCCGAACTGGACCTGGAAGGCGCGGAGAAGGTGCTCAAGCTGATCGACATGCTTGAAGATCTGGATGACGTGCAGAACGTTTATTCCAACGCGGATATCCCTGAGTCGGTCGCCGCACAGCTCGGTTGATGAACCTTTTGTAGGAGCGAGCTTGCTCGCGAAAAACCTGAGAGCGCCGCGCTCATTCAGGCGAACCGCGTTATCGTTAACGTCCATCGCGAGCAAGCTCGCTCCTACTTATGTAGCGTTATGACTTTAATTCTTGGCATCGACCCCGGTTCGCGCATCACCGGTTATGGCGTGGTACGCGACACCGGGCGTGGCTGTGTCTACGTAGCGTCGGGATGCATTCGCACGGGTTCCGGCGAGTTGCATGAACGCCTGCAAATCGTCTATCGCGGCGTACGTGAAGTCATCCAGACCTACGGCCCCGTCACCATGGGCATCGAAAAAGTGTTCATGGCCCGCAACGCCGACTCCGCGCTGAAACTCGGTCAGGCCCGTGGCGCCGCCATCGTGGCGGGTGCCGAGGAAAATCTGGAAATCGCCGAATACACCGCCACCCAGGTCAAACAGGCCGTTACCGGCACCGGCGCGGCGAATAAAGAGCAGGTGCAAATGATGGTCATGCACATGCTGAAATTGACCAGCAAACCGCAAATTGATGCCTCGGACGCACTGGCCATCGCCATATGTCATGCTCACACCCGTTCCAGCCTGTTGCCGCATGGCCTGGGCACGGCACGCAGTCGTGGCGGGCGCCTGCGTCTCTGATAGCATCAGCAATCATTTTTTATGGAATGAGCGTTTTGCGCCTGTGTCGTCGGCGCAAAACCCTCGCTCTGTCAGTCGCTAGCCATTGAGCTGGCCAACGCTCAAGGATCTGAAACGTGATTGGACGCTTGCGCGGCACACTGGCTGAGAAACAGCCGCCGCACCTGATTCTGGATGTAAATGGTCTGGGGTATGAGCTGGAAGTGCCCATGACCACGTTGTATCGCTTGCCGTCGGTCGGTGAACCGCTGACGCTGCACACCCATTTGGTCGTACGTGAAGACGCGCAGTTACTCTATGGCTTCTTCGGCAAGCGTGAGCGAGACTTTTTTCGCGAATTGATCCGTCTCAATGGTGTAGGGCCGAAACTGGCGCTGGCCTTGATGTCGAGTCTGGAAGTCGATGAACTGGTCCGTTGCGTGCAATCCCAGGACACTTCGGCCCTGACCAAGGTGCCGGGCGTGGGCAAGAAGACCGCCGAGCGTTTGCTGGTGGAACTCAAGGACCGCTTCAAGGCTTGGGAAACCGTGCCGGCCATGTTCGCCCTGGTCCCTAACCAGCCAGGTGGCCCGGATGCGCCGGCCCCGGCGGCCAGCGCCGAAAATGACGCGGTCAGTGCGCTGATCTCCCTGGGCTACAAACCACAGGAAGCCAGCAAGGCGATTTCCGCGATCAAGGAGAAAGGTTTGAGCAGCGAGGACCTGATTCGTCGCGCCCTGAAGGGGATGATCTAAGTGATTGAAGCTGATCGTCTGATTACCGCCGCGCCCGGCCCTCGCGACCGCGAGGAGGTCCAGGACCGGGCGATTCGTCCTGTCAGCCTGGCCGAATACATTGGCCAGCCGACTGTTCGTGAGCAGATGGAGTTGTTCATCCAGGCAGCCCGTGGGCGAAACGAATCCCTGGACCACACGCTGATTTTCGGCCCGCCGGGCTTAGGTAAAACCACGCTGGCCAACATCATCGCCCAGGAAATGGGCGTATCGATCAAAAGCACCTCCGGGCCCGTTCTTGAACGCCCGGGTGACCTGGCCGCGCTGCTGACCAACCTTGAGCCGCACGACGTACTGTTCATCGACGAGATCCATCGGCTGTCGCCGATCGTCGAAGAAGTGTTGTACCCGGCCATGGAAGATTTCCAGCTCGACATCATGATCGGCGAAGGGCCGGCGGCGCGCTCGATCAAGCTCGATCTGCCGCCGTTCACCTTGGTCGGCGCTACGACCCGTGCGGGCATGTTGACCAACCCGTTGCGTGATCGCTTCGGCATTGTGCAGCGTCTCGAGTTCTACAGCACCGCTGACCTGGCCACGATTGTCAGCCGCTCGGCGAACATTCTCGGTTTGCCGCTGGACTCGGAAGGGGCGTTCGAAATCGCCCGCCGTGCCCGCGGTACTCCGCGGATCGCCAACCGGCTGCTGCGCCGGGTGCGCGATTTCGCCGAAGTTCGTGCCAAGGGGCACATCACCAAACCGATTGCCGACCTTGCCTTGAACCTGCTGGATGTCGACGAACGTGGTTTCGACCATCAGGACCGGCGTCTGCTACTGACCATGATCGAGAAGTTCGATGGCGGGCCGGTCGGCGTGGACAGTCTGGCGGCCGCGATCAGTGAAGAGCGTCACACCATTGAAGACGTGCTGGAGCCGTACCTGATCCAGCAGGGCTATATCATGCGCACACCCCGGGGGCGGGTGGTCACACGTCATGCGTACCTGCATTTCGGATTAAACATCCCGTCACGAATGGGCGAAATGCCTGTCGTAGACGAGTTCCTTGATGCCGTTGACGATTAATAACCTTTGCGCGCTGATTTTTTCGGGCATTGTGCTGTCCCAGGACGGTACTTTTGCAAGAAAGCCGCAGAACAATGAAAAACAGTTGCCTGGCCGGATTGGCAACCTGAGGAGTAAGCACTAGAGTATGCGCGCGCAAAACGGGCTTGAGCCTTTCGCACATCGTTGTCGCGTTTATTACGAGGACACCGATGCGGGCGGCATCGTGTATTACGTTAATTACCTCAAGTTTATGGAACGGGCTCGAACCGAGCGGCTCCGGGAGCTGGGCTTTGCTCAATCCCAGCTGGCAGGGGAGGACCTGTTGTTCGTCGTGCATTCCAGCGAAGCGCGTTACCACGCGCCGGCGCGACTGGACGACGAGCTTCTGGTAAGCGCTGAAGTAATCGAATTGAACCGTGTCAGCCTGCGCTTTAAACAGCAAGTCAGGCGGGCTACGGATAATGTGCTGCTCTGCGAAGGGCAGTTTTTGGTGGCCTGTGTGCGCACTAACAGTTTGAAACCCCGGGCCATTCCCGAAGCTCTACGTGCGGCCTTTGCCGACGTGAGCGGCGCGGGTACACACTCAAAGCAGGAGATTAAGCGTGGAAGCTAACGTCGTCGACCATTCCTCCATGTGGAGCCTGGTCAGCAATGCCAGCGTCGTGGTGCAGTTGGTAATGCTGATTCTGGTAGCCGCATCGGTGACCTCATGGATCATGATCTTTCAGCGCAGCAACCTGCTGCGCGCCGGTCGACGTGCCCTGGAGAGCTTTGAAGAGCGCTTCTGGTCGGGTATCGACCTGTCCAAGCTCTACCGTCAGGCCGGCAGCAACCCTGATCCGGATTCGGGTGTGGAGCAGATCTTCCGCGCTGGCTTCAAAGAGTTCTCCCGCCTGCGTCAGCAGCCTGGCGTTGATCCTGAAGCGGTCATGGAAGGCGTAGCCCGTGCCATGCGCGTCGCGATTTCCCGCGAAGAAGAAAAGCTCGAGCAGAGCCTGCCGTTCCTCGCCACCGTTGGTTCCGTAAGCCCGTACATCGGTCTGTTCGGTACGGTCTGGGGCATCATGAACTCCTTCCGTGGTCTGGCCACTGCCCAACAAGCGACGCTGGCCACCGTGGCGCCAGGTATCGCCGAAGCACTGGTCGCCACTGCGATCGGTCTGTTCGCCGCCATTCCAGCCGTTATTGCTTACAACCGCTTTGCTGCGCGCAGTGAAACGCTGATCAGCCGTTACTACACCTTCGCCGATGAATTCCAGGCGATCCTGCACCGTAAAGTGCACACCAGCGAAGAATAAGCAGGTAATTTCCAATGGCTTTAATCGCTCGAGCTCGTAAAAAGCGCAAGCCGGTTGCCGAGATGAACGTGGTGCCTTACATCGACGTGATGCTGGTACTGCTGGTCATTTTCATGGTGACCGCACCGATGCTCAATCAGGGCGTGAAAGTTGATTTGCCCAAGGTTTCCAGCGAAGCCTTGCCGCAAGACAACAACACTCAGGTCCTGACCATTTCGATCAAGGCTGACAAGACCTATTACTGGAACCTTGGCAGCGAAGTCGACACCGAAAAGCAGCAGGACAAGGCCATGACCTTGCCGCAGATGACCGACGCGGTGACCAAAATCATTCGTGCCGGCAACGAAGGCGGCAAGCATACCCAAGTCTTCATTCGCGGCGACAAGACCGTCGATTACGGCGCCGTCATGGGGGCCATGGGCGGGTTGCAGAAAGCCGGGGTCGGTAATGTTGGCTTGATTACCGAGGCGCCCTGATGCAGCAACAGCGAGAGCCGTCCGCCTCGGAAAGCTACTTCTGGCCCAGTGTCCTGGCGATCGTCCTGCACGTGCTGGTGTTCGGCATGCTGTTTGTCAGTTTCGCCTTCACACCTGAGCTGCCGCCGGCCAAGCCGATTGTCCAGGCGACCTTGTACCAGCTGAAATCGAAAAGTCGGGCGACCACCCAGACCAATCAGAAGATTGCGGGTGAAGCGCAGAAATCTGCTGCGCGTCAGACCGAAGTCGAACAGATGGAACAGAAGAAGGTCGAGCAGGAAGCGGTAAAAGCTGCGGAACAAAAGAAAGAAGAAGCGGCTCAAAAGGCCGAGGAAGCCAAGAAGGCCGACGAGTCGAAGAAAGCGGATGAGGCGAAAAAGGCTGATGAAGCCAAGAAAGCCGATGAAGCGAAGAAGACCGCCGAAGCCAAAAAGGCAGAAGAGAAACAATTGGCTGATATAGCCAAGAAGAAATCTGAAGAAGAAGCCAAGAAGGCTGCTGAAGAAGAGGCCAAGAAAGCGGCCGCTGAAGAAGCGAAGAAGAAGATCGTCGAAGACGCGAAGAAGAAAGCCGCGGAAGACGCCAAGAAAAAAGCTGAAGCTGAAGAGGCGAAGAAGAAAGTCGCCGAAGACGCGAAGAAGAAAGCTGCTGCCGATGCTGCGAAAAAGAAATCGCAGGACGCGGCGCGTAAATCTACCGAAGACAAGAAGGCTCAGGCCTTGGCAGATTTGCTTTCCGACACGCCGCAGCGCCAGCAGGCCTTGGCGGATGAGCAGGGTGACGAAGTCGCCGGCAGTTTCGATGACCTGATTCGTGCTCGTGCAGCGGAAGGCTGGGCTCGTCCTCCTTCGGCACGCAAAGGCATGACGGTCGTGCTGCAAATCGGCATGTTGCCGGACGGTACGGTGACTTCGGTCAGCGTGGCCAAGTCCAGTGGTGACGGTCCGTTTGACGCCTCGGCGGTTGCCGCGGTCAAGAATATTGGACGTTTGACAGAAATGCAGGGAATGAAGCCGAGCGATTTCGCTCCGTATCGTTCATTCAAGATGACATTCACACCTGAGGATCTAGCCTTGTGAGAAACCTTCTTCGAGGAATGCTTGTCGTTATCTGCTGCCTGGCAGGGATAGCGGCAGCAGATGAAAAAAACATTCTGGTCACCAGCGGCAGTGATCGGGCAACACCGATCGCAGTCGTACCGTTCGGTTTCCAGGGCGGCACTGTCCTGCCGGATGACATGGCCGAAATCATCGGTAACGACCTGCGCAACTCGGGTTACTACTCGCCGATTCCGAAGCAGAACATGATCAGCCAGCCGAGCCAGGCCAGCGAAATCATCTTCCGTGACTGGAAGGCGGTCGGTGCCCAGTACATCATGGTCGGCAGCATTGTGCCGGCGGGCGGTCGCCTGCAGGTCCAGTACGCACTGTTCAACGTCGCCACCGAGCAGCAAGTGCTGACCGGCAGCGTATCGGGCAGCGTCGATCAACTGCGTGACATGGCGCACTACATCGCCGACCAGTCGTTCGAAAAACTCACCGGTATCAAAGGTGCGTTCTCGACACGCCTGCTGTACGTAACGGCCGAGCGTTTCTCCGAGAAGAACACGCGCTACACGCTGCAACGTTCGGACTATGACGGTGCCCGCGCTGTCACGCTGCTGCAATCGCGTGAGCCGATCCTGTCGCCGCGTTTCGCACCAGACGGCAAGCGCATCGCTTATGTCTCTTTCGAGCAGAAGCGCCCGCGTATCTTCATGCAGAACATCGACACCGGTCGCCGTGAGCAGATCACCAACTTCGAAGGCCTGAATGGCGCGCCAGCCTGGTCGCCGGATGGCAATCGCCTGGCCTTCGTATTGTCGAAAGACGGCAACCCGGACATCTATGTGATGAACCTGGGTTCGCGTCAGATTTCGCGTGTTACCAACGGCCCAGGCATCAACACCGAACCGTTCTGGGGTAAAGATGGTTCGACCATCTACTTCACCTCCGACCGTGGCGGCAAGCCACAGATCTACAAAACCAGCGTCGGTGGTGGCGGTGCGGAACGTGTGACCTTCATCGGTAACTACAACGCCAACCCTAAGCTTTCGGCTGATGAAAAGACCCTGGTGATGATTCACCGCCAGGACGGCTTCACTAATTTCAAGGTGGCGGCCCAGGATTTGCAGCGCGGAAGCGTAAAAATCCTCACTGATAGCACTCTGGACGAGTCGCCTACTGTTGCGCCCAACGGCACCATGGTAATCTACGCCACCCGCCAGCAGGGCCGGGGAGTCTTGATGCTCGTGTCCATTAATGGACGCGTAAGGCTCCCGCTTCCTACCGCACAAGGCGAAGTCAGAGAACCTTCCTGGTCCCCTTACCTGAACTGACGCGGCGCTACACGTTGTACTTAACACACTGGGGTTCATTAGGAGTTTCACGATGGAAATGCTGAAGTTTGGTAAATTTGCTGCGCTGGCTCTGGCCATGGCTGTAGCTGTAGGTTGCTCGTCCAAAGGCGGCGACAACGCCGGTGAAGGCGCTGTAGATCCAAACGCTGGTTACGGCGCAAACACTGGTGCCGTTGACGGTTCCCTGAGCGAAGAAGCTGCTCTGCGCGCAATCACCACCTTCTACTTCGAATACGACAGCTCGGACCTGAAGCCAGAAGCCATGCGCGCTCTGGACGTTCACGCCAAAGACCTGAAAGCAAACGGCGCTCGCGTTGTTCTGGAAGGCAACACCGACGAACGTGGTACTCGTGAGTACAACATGGCACTGGGCGAGCGTCGTGCGAAAGCCGTTCAGCGCTACCTGGTACTGCAAGGTGTTTCCCCAGCTCAGCTGGAACTGGTTTCCTACGGCGAAGAGCGTCCAGTTGCTACCGGCAACGACGAGCAGTCCTGGGCTCAAAACCGTCGCGTCGAACTGCGTAAGTAATTCGTCATGCGAACGTGCCGTCGTGCTGTAACTGTTCTGGCTCTCAGCCTCGCACCGCTTGCGGTGTGGGCTGCGGTTCCTGTGGTCGATAATGACTCCGGCTATAACAATAGCGGGAGCAGTTATCCGCCTGCGGGTTACGGTACGAACGGCGCCTATGCCGGGGGAGGGGTTTCGGCCCCTGTCTCGGCACAGGGCGAGCTGTTCAACCAACTGCAATCCATGCAGGAGCAGATCTCGCGCCAACAAGGCATCATCGAAGTTCTGCAAAATGATGTAGCGCGCATGAAGCAGGAAAACCTGGAGCGATACCAGGATCTTGATCGGCGCATTGGATCCGGTGCTGCACCAGCCGCGACTCCAGAAAATTCTTCCACCGGTGGCGATTTGAATGCCGCCGGTGCAGCAGCCGGCGCAAGTGCAGGAGCGGCAGCCGCTCAAGCGCCTGCGGCGAGTGGCGAACCGGCTGATCCGGCGAAGGAAAAACTGTATTACGATGCAGCCTTCGACCTGATCAAGGCCAAGGATTTCGACAAGGCCAGCCAGGCCTTCACCGCTTTCCTGCGCAAATACCCGAACAGCCAATACGCGGGCAATGCCCAGTACTGGTTGGGCGAGGTCAATCTGGCCAAAGGCGATCTGCAAGGTGCAGGTCAAGCATTTGCCAAGGTTTCGCAGCTGTACCCAAAGCACCCAAAAGTGCCTGATTCGCTGTACAAGCTGGCGGATGTAGAGCGCCGCCTTGGTCATACCGACAAGGTCAAAGGCATTCTGCAGCAGGTGGTTTCCCAATATCCGGGCACTTCCGCCGCTCAGTTGGCACAGCGCGATCTGCAGCGCATGTAAGCCTGTTTGACTCGTTTTGAAGAAACCCGCACTTGCTGCGGGTTTTTTCGTTAGAATTCACGCCCTTTTTATGAAACACGCTTTTTGGGATCTGCGCGATGGCGGGGTTCCTTGAAGTGCCTGACGGAGGCGGACAGCCTGTTTAGCTGTTATGCCCGTGGCGACTATGCAAGACACATTGAGAATCACCGAAGTTTTCTACTCGTTGCAGGGTGAAACGCGGACTGCCGGGCTGCCCACTGTTTTTGTGCGCCTCACCGGTTGCCCACTGCGTTGCCAATACTGCGACAGCGCCTACGCGTTCACTGGCGGCACCCTTCGCCCGCTCGACGATATCCTCGAGCAGGTAGCCGGTTTTCGCCCGCGATACGTTTGTGTCACTGGCGGCGAGCCGCTGGCACAACCCAACGCCATTCCATTGCTCAAGCAGCTGTGTGACGCCGGTTACGAAGTGTCCCTGGAAACCAGTGGTGCTCTCGATATCTCGGCGGTCGATCCTCGGGTCAGTCGCGTCGTCGATTTGAAAACCCCGGGTTCGAAAGAAGCACACCGCAACCGCTACGAGAACATCGAGCTGCTCACGCCCAATGACCAGGTGAAGTTTGTCATCTGCTCGCGGGAAGACTACGACTGGGCCGTGTCCAAACTGATTCAGTACGGTCTGGACCGGCGTGCGGGCGAGGTGCTGTTTTCGCCTAGCCACCATGACCTGAATGCACGAGATCTCGCGGATTGGGTGGTGGCGGACAACCTGCCAGTGCGACTGCAATTGCAGCTGCATAAATATCTTTGGAATGACGAGCCGGGGCGCTGACATGACTGAACAATCGAACACTGCGGAAAAACGTGCGGTCATCCTGCTGTCCGGTGGCCTCGACTCGGCAACGGTCGTGGCCATGGCCCGCGCCGAAGGCTACCGCTGCTACACCATGAGTTTCGACTATGGCCAGCGTTCTCACGCAGAATTGCACGCGGCCGAGCGTGTGGCCCGTGACCTGGGTGTGGTGGAACACAAGGTGATCGGTCTGAACCTGAACGGTATCGGCGGCTCGGCGCTGACCGACAACAGCATCGATGTACCGGAGTACGCGGGCGAGGGCATTCCCGTCACTTACGTGCCGGCCCGCAACACGGTGTTTCTGTCCTTGGCGCTGGGTTGGGCGGAAGTGCTTGGCGCCCGTGACATCTTTATCGGCGTCAACGCGGTGGATTATTCCGGTTATCCGGATTGCCGTCCCGAGTTCATTGAGTCGTTCGAGCGCATGGCCAATCTGGCGACGAAGGCCGGGGTAGAGGGCAATGGCTTCCGTATCCAGGCGCCACTGCAGAACCTGAGCAAGGCGCAGATCGTCCAGGCCGGTGTGAAGCTGGGCGTTGATTACGGGCTGACCGTTTCCTGCTATCAGGCGGACGATAAAGGCTACGCTTGCGGCAAATGCGACAGCTGCCGTCTGCGTGCAGAAGGCTTCGCAGCGGCCGGAATCAGTGACCCAACCCCTTATTTTTGATTTATTTCAAATTAGGTGTTGAATAGTCCTTAAAAATCAGTATTATACGCGCCACCACACAGCGGGTCGTTAGCTCAGTTGGTAGAGCAGTTGGCTTTTAACCAATTGGTCGTAGGTTCGAATCCCACACGACCCACCATTTTCAAAGCAGTTTTAAAAGTCTGGAAGGCCCACGCAAGTGAGGATTTCCGGATTTTTTTTTGCCCGCGATTTAAGGTTCGCTCACTGCGGCGGCGCATCGCGCAACGCAGGTCAGAATCATCTTTTGCATCCGCCGGATATTCTGTAGCCTTGCGCAGCTTCAACGCTGTCCGTGCCTGATGAATACTCACTTTCCCGGCGGTACCCTGATGGGTCCGGAGCCGGGTGTATACTCGACTTTCGCGCGAAAGCGCCTGCAGGTCTTGCGAACATGACGCAGATTTCCGAACGCCTTCTGGTTCAAGCTCACCTCGACGCCAAGCAGCCCAAACCGCTGACGGTTGAGGAAGAGGCCTATTACCGTGCCGCCATCGCTGCCGAGCTCAAGGCTCAGGACGCGGTACTGGTTGCTCACTTTTATTGCGATCCGGTCATTCAGGCTTTGGCCGAAGAAACCGGTGGCTGCGTCTCTGACTCTCTGGAGATGGCCCGCTTCGGCAATGCCCATCCGGCCAAGACCGTGGTGGTCGCCGGCGTGAAATTCATGGGCGAAACCGCCAAGATCCTCAATCCTGAAAAGCGCGTGCTGATGCCGACCCTGGAAGCGACCTGCTCGCTGGACCTGGGTTGCCCGGTGGACGAGTTCTCGGCGTTCTGCGATCAGCACCCGGAGCGCACGGTGGTGGTCTACGCCAACACCTCGGCGGCGGTCAAAGCCCGGGCGGACTGGGTGGTGACATCGAGTTGCGCGCTGGAAATCGTCGAAAGCCTGATGGATAACGGCGAAACGATCATCTGGGGCCCGGACAAGCATTTGGGTACTTACATTCAGCGCAAGACCGGTGCCGACATGCTGCTGTGGGACGGTGCCTGCATCGTTCACGAAGAGTTCAAATCCAAGCAGCTGGAAGACATGAAGGCGCTGTACCCGGATGCGGCGATTCTGGTGCATCCGGAGTCCCCGACCTCGGTCATCGAGCTGGCGGATGCCGTCGGTTCCACCAGTCAATTGATCGCAGCAGCGCAGAGCCTGCCGAACAAGACGCTGATCGTGGCGACCGACCGTGGCATCTTCTACAAGATGCAGCAGTTGTGCCCGGACAAGGTCTTCATCGAAGCGCCAACGGCCGGTAACGGCGCGGCGTGCCGCAGTTGCGCGCATTGCCCGTGGATGGCGATGAACACCCTTGAGCGGACGCTGAAGAGCTTGAAGGAGGGGGCGAACGAGATCTTCGTCGACCCGGCGTTGATTCCCCAGGCGATTCGCCCACTCAAGCGCATGCTCGATTTCACCCAGGCCGCGCGCATGAAGCTGGCCGGCAACGCCTGAATCTTACGGGGAAGGACTTACCTGTGGCGAGGGAGCTTGCTCCCGCTTGGGCGCGAAGCGGCCATCGTTTTATGCGACTGCTACGCAGCCGAACGGGAGCAAGCTCCCTCGCCACGGTAATCGGGGTTATTTAGTCTTCTTCGGAATCCGCACCAGCTGCGTGTTGGAATACATGTCATGCCAGCTGCGTTTCTGTTTGTCGAACAGCGACCAGACAAAGCCCAGCCCCACACACAGCAACGACGCAATCGACACCACGAACCGCAACAACGCCTGCCACAGGCTGATGGATGAGCCATCCGCGTTCTGCACGCGAATGCACCAGACCTGCATGCCCAGGGTCTGACCCGACCAGGTCCAGAACTTGGCAAAGAATCCAAACAGGACAAACAACAGCACCGTCGACAGCAATGGATCGCCATCCAGTGCGCCTGCTTCGGTCAGGGTGCGCATCTTGTCTTCACCGATGATTGCCATCTGAATCATCTTGTAAACGCCGCTGGTGACAATCAGCAGGGCGGTGCACAACAGGAAGTCATAGAACATCGCTGCCAGACGACGACCCAGGCCAGCGGCAGGAAAGTCGCCCTGGGGAGTTAGCAGGTGTTTCGACATGGCAGGCTCTCGGCGGAAAAAAAAGCCATTTTACGGATTTACGCGCACAAAAAAGCCCCTGATGTCAGCATCAGGGGCTTTTTCGTTACAGAAGATTAGGCTTCTGCTTGTACTTCGTCAGCCTGCATGCCTTTCTGGCCTTGCACAGCAACGAAAGTCACTTTCTGGCCTTCTTTCAGGCTCTTGAAGCCGTTGCCCTGGATGGCGCGGAAATGCACGAACAGATCCGGACCGCTTTCAGGAGTGATAAAACCAAAACCTTTCTCGTCGTTAAACCACTTGACGGTACCGCTCTGACGTTGGGACATTTCTTATTTCCTTTGACGCAAAAATTAATGACAGTCTCTTTCTCATGAAAGAGTACTGGGGCTGGTTGCAGGAGAGTAAGAAGACGTCGAACGGGATGTAGCTAACTTGTAGGCTACTGCCCAGGTCACGATTCCAAGCGACCCATGCAAACACAGTGAACAAACTCTACGCCAACTACGGGAGAAAAAACAAGCCCCGTAGAGGGCCCGGTTTTGCTGAGTTTGATCACTGTAATGAATGCACTAGTGCAGGCTTATTCGATACCGGTGTTCAATTGTTTTCGATCGTTATAAGGAACGTTCGCAATCGAAGCTTACAGTCAAAGGCCTGCACTATTTTATGGCAGTTGCGTTACACATTAGTGCACTGTTAACGCAACTGCGTTACTTATAGAAACAGTCAATCAGCCACGATAGTAGCGTTGTGGCACGAATGGCATTTTGCTTACAAGCAATGGCACCTTTTTCCCACGGACAATCGCCCACACGGGTGTATCGACAGCGACGTAGGCGCTGTCGAGGTAACCCATGGCCAAAGGAGCGCCAAGCGTAGGGCCGAAACCACCGCTGCAAACGCTACCGATGATGTCGCCCGCTTCGTTGACGATTTCTGCACCTTCACGCACGGGCGTACGCTCTTGTGGCAGCAAGCCCACGCGTTTGCGGCTCACACCCGTCTGCTGCTGGGCAAACACGTTTTCGGCGCCTGGGAAGCCACCGGCCCGTGCACCGTCCGCGCGACGTGGCTTGGAAATGGCCCACAGCAGGCTGGCTTCGATGGGCGTGGTGTCGGTGTTCATGTCGTGGCCGTAGAGGCACAGGCCGGCTTCCAGACGCAGGGAGTCACGCGCGCCAAGGCCGATGGCCGCGACTTCCGGTTCAGCCAGCAAGGCACGGGCCAGCGCTTCGGCATGGGCGGCCGGGACGGAGATTTCGTAGCCGTCTTCGCCGGTATAGCCTGAGCGGCTGACAAAGCAGTCCACACCCTGCAGCGTCACACGGGCGAACTGCATGAAGGTCATTTTCGCCACTTCTGGCGCCAGGCGTGCGAGCGCGGTGACGGCGGCCGGGCCTTGCAGGGCCAGCAGGGCGCGTTCCTCGAACAGCGGCTCGATGGTGCATTGATCGCCGATGTGTTTGCGCAAGTGCGCCAGGTCCTGATCCTTGCAGGCGGCGTTGACCACCAGGAACAACTCGTCGTTACCGAGGTTGGCGACCATCAGGTCGTCGAGGATGCCGCCAGTTTCGTTGGTAAACATTGCATAGCGCTGCATGCCCACCGGCAGGTCGATGATGTCCACCGGCACCAGGGTCTCCAGGGCCTTGGCGGCGTTGGCACCGGTCAGGCGGATCTGGCCCATGTGCGAAACATCGAACAGCCCGGCCTGGTCACGGGTGTGCTGGTGTTCCTTCATTACGCCCAGCGGGTATTGAACCGGCATGTCGTAGCCAGCGAACGGCACCATGCGGGCGCCGAGTTCGAGGTGCAGTGCGTGCAACGGGGTTTTCAACAGTTGTTCGGTGGACATATACAGCTCCTGAAAAAGTAGGCTGATGCGCGCATCAGCACTCGATAATGTTGACCGCCAAACCGCCTCGGGCAGTTTCCTTGTATTTGCTTTTCATGTCGGCGCCAGTCTGGCGCATGGTGCGGATGACCTTGTCGAGGGAGACGAAGTGCTGCCCGTCGCCGCGTAGGGCCATGCGCACCGCATTGATGGCTTTCACCGAGCCCATGGCGTTGCGTTCGATGCAAGGCACTTGCACCAGCCCGCCAATCGGGTCGCAGGTCAGGCCGAGGTTGTGTTCCATGCCGATTTCGGCGGCGTTTTCCACTTGCTGCACCGTGCCGCCCAGCACTTCGCACAAGGCGCCGGCCGCCATCGAACAGGCCACGCCGACTTCGCCCTGACAGCCGACTTCGGCACCCGAGATCGAGGCGTTTTCCTTGTAGAGAATGCCGATGGCGGCGGCCGTCAGCAGAAAGCGCACGACCCCGTCTTCATTGGCGCCGGGGATGAAGCGCATGTAGTAGTGCAAAACCGCCGGGACAATGCCCGCTGCACCGTTGGTGGGGGCCGTGACCACGCGTCCGCCGTTGGCGTTTTCTTCGTTGACCGCCAGGGCGTAGAGGTTGACCCAGTCCAGCACCGACAGCGGATCGCGCAGTGATGATTCCGGGTTCTTGCACAGTTGCCGATGCAGCGCGGCGGCCCGGCGCTTGACCTTCAAGCCACCGGGCAGAATGCCCTCGTTGCGGCATCCGGCGTCGACGCAATCCTGCATCACCTGCCAGATTTTCAGCAGGCCGGCGCGGGTTTCCGCTTCCGGGCGCCAGGCACTTTCATTGGTCAGCATCACCTGACTGATCGACAGGCCATAAGTGGCACAGTGACCGAGCAAGTCCTTGGCGCTTTTGAACGGGAAGGTCAGCGGCGTGGCATCTTCGACGATGCGGTCGGCGCCGGCGGCGTCTTCGTCGACCACAAAACCGCCCCCGACCGAGTAGTACTCGCGGCTGCGGATTTGCAAGCCCGCGGCATCGAAGGCGCGAAAGATCATGCCGTTGGGGTGATAGGCCAACGGCTTGCGAATCATCGCCAGGTGTTCTTTCTCATTGAACACAATGCTGTGTTCGCCGAGCAGGTTCAAGCGACCGTTGCCACGGATGTCATGCAGACGTGCGGCGACGGTTTCAGTATTGACGGTGTCGGGGTGTTCGCCTTCGAGGCCCAGCAATACAGCCTTGTCGCTGCCGTGGCCCTTGCCGGTGGCGCCGAGTGAACCGTACAGCTCGACTTTGACCATGGTGGTCGCCGCCAGCAGCCCTTCACGCCGCAATCCTTCGGCAAACCGCGCGGCTGCGCGCATCGGGCCGACGGTGTGGGAGCTGGAGGGGCCGATGCCAATCTTGAACAGGTCGAACACGCTTAACGACATGGTTGTTCTCCGGTTTCTTGTTATAGGAATTGGCGAGAATCTGTTGACTGAATGCGGTCCTGTGGGAGCTGGCTTGCCGGCGATGGCATCACCTCGGTCGACATGATGCACCGCGTTGATGCCATCGCCGGCAAGTCAGCTCCCACAGGTTTTGTGGCGTTCTTGCGGGGGCGGACATGCCGCCCCTTCGTATCAAGCGTAGCTTTCGATCGACGGGCAGGCGCACACGAGGTTGCGATCACCGAAGACGTTGTCGACACGACCGACCGGCGGCCAGTATTTGCTTTCGATCAGCGACGCGACCGGGTAAACCGCTTGCTCGCGGCTGTACGGGTGCGACCACTCGCCGACGATTTCCGCTGCGGTGTGCGGAGCGTTCTTCAGCGGGTTGTCGTCCTTGTCCAGGGTGCCGTTTTCCACTGCGCGGATTTCTTCGCGGATGCGGATCATGGCGTCGCAGAAGCGGTCCAGTTCTTCCTTGGATTCGCTTTCGGTCGGTTCGATCATCAGCGTGCCGGCCACCGGGAACGACATGGTCGGTGCGTGGAAGCCGAAATCGATCAGGCGCTTGGCAACGTCATCAACACTGATGCCGCTGCTGTCTTTCAGCGGACGCAGGTCGAGGATGCATTCATGCGCTACCAGGCCGTTGCTGCCGGTGTAAAGAACCGGATAGTGCTCTTCCAAGCGACGGGAAATGTAGTTGGCATTCAGGATCGCCAATTGCGAAGCGCGCTTGAGGCCCGCGCCGCCCATCATACGAATGTACATCCAGGTGATCGGCAAAATGCTCGCGCTGCCGAACGGTGCCGCGCAGACCGCGCCTTCCTTGCGGTCCATGTGGGCGTGGCCCGGCAGGAACGGGGTCAGGTGCGATTTGACGCCAATCGGGCCGACGCCCGGGCCGCCACCGCCGTGTGGAATGCAGAAGGTTTTGTGCAGGTTCAGGTGCGAGACGTCGCCGCCGAACTTGCCCGGTGCGCAGAGGCCGACCATCGCGTTCATGTTGGCGCCGTCGATGTACACCTGGCCGCCGTGGTCATGAATGATGCCGCAGATTTCGCGGATGCCTTCTTCGAACACGCCGTGGGTCGACGGGTAGGTGATCATCAGCGCAGCGAGGTGTTCGCGGTGCTCGATGGCCTTGGCGCGCAAGTCTTCGATGTCGACGTTGCCGCGAGCATCGCAAGCGGTCACGACTACGCGCATGCCGGCCATGTTGGCGGTGGCCGGGTTGGTGCCGTGGGCGGACGACGGGATCAGGCAGATGTCGCGACGGTCTTCGCCACGGCTCTGGTGGTAAGCACGGATGGCCAGCAGGCCAGCGTATTCACCTTGGGAACCGGCGTTCGGTTGCAGGGAGATCGAGTCGTAACCGGTGGCGGCGCAGAGCATCGCTTCCAGTTCGTCGGTCAGTTGCTGGTAGCCAGCGCTTTGCTCGGCCGGGGCGAACGGGTGCAGGGCACCGAACTCTGCCCAGGTCACCGGGATCATTTCGCTGGCGGCGTTGAGTTTCATGGTGCACGAACCCAGCGGGATCATGGTGCGATCCAGCGCCAGGTCCTTGTCGGCGAGCTTGCGCAGGTAGCGCATCAGCTCGGTTTCCGAGTGATAACGGTTGAACACCGGGTGGCTGAGGATCGGCGATTGGCGGACCAGCTCGGCTGGGATGGCGCTTTGCACGGAGGCGGCGAGGGCGGCGAAATCCGGGAGGCTCTTGCCTTCGGCGAGCAGGGCCCACAAGGTTTCCACGTCTGCTTGCGACGTGGTTTCGTCGAGGGACAGGCCCAGGCGTTCAGCATCGACGACGCGCAGGTTGATCTGTTGACCACGCGCCTTGTCGTGCAGCTTGGCGGTGTTGGCGCCGGTGTTCAGGGTCAGGGTGTCGAAGAAGCTGGCTTGCTCGACGGTCAGCCCCAGTGCGCTCAAGCCCTTGGCCAGAATGGCGGTCAGGTGATGTACGCGATTGGCGATCTGCGTCAGGCCTTTCGGGCCGTGGTATACGGCGTACATGCTGGCGATGTTAGCCAGCAGCACTTGTGCGGTGCAGATGTTCGACGTGGCTTTCTCGCGACGGATGTGTTGCTCGCGGGTCTGCATGGCCAGGCGCAGGGCCGGCTTGCCGAAACGGTCCACGGAAACGCCGACCAGACGGCCCGGCATGTCGCGCTTGAACGCATCCTTGGTGGAGAAGTAAGCGGCATGCGGGCCACCGAAGCCCAGCGGCACGCCGAAGCGTTGGGCGCTGCCGATGGCCACGTCGGCACCGAATTCGCCCGGTGGAGTCAGTACGGTCAACGCCAGCAGGTCCGCGGCCACCGCGACCAAAGCGTTGGCGGCGTGGAAGCGTTCGGTCAGTGCACGGTAATCGAAGACATCACCGTTGCTCGCCGGGTATTGCAGCAGGGCGCCGAAGAACGGCGTCACGTCAGTCAGTTCACGCTCGTCGCCCACGACCACGTCGATGCCCAGTGGCTCGGCACGGGTGCGCAGCACGTCGAGGGTTTGCGGGTGGCAATGCACGGAAGCGAAGAAAGCGTGGCTGCCTTTGTTCTTGCTCAGGCGTTTGCAGAAGGTCATGGCTTCGGCAGCGGCGGTGGCTTCGTCGAGCAAGGATGCGTTGGCAATCGGCAGGCCGGTCAGGTCGCTGATCAGGGTCTGGAAGTTCAGCAGCGCTTCGAGGCGGCCCTGGGAAATTTCTGGTTGGTACGGGGTGTACGCGGTGTACCAGGCCGGGTTTTCCAGAAGGTTGCGCAGGATCGGCGACGGGGTGTGCGTGCCGTAGTAGCCCTGGCCGATGTAGGTTTTGAACAGCTGGTTTTTGCCGGCGATGGATTTGATCAAGGCCAAGGCATCGGCTTCGCTCAGGCCGTCTTCCAGGCCGAGAACGCTGGTGCCCTTGATGCTGTCCGGAATGACGCTGGCGCTCAGGGCTTCCAGCGAGTCGAAACCGAGGCTGTTGAGCATGGCTTGCTCGTCGCCGGAACGCGGGCCGATGTGGCGGGCGATGAATTCGTTGGCGGTGCTCAGGTTTACTTGAGTCATGTGGGGCGCTCCTCAGGCTTCGGCGTTGGCTTTGATCAGGCGATCGTAGGCGTCTTGGTCCAGCAGTTTGGCGACGGCAGAAGCGTCGGCCGGCTGGAAGCGGAAGAACCAGCCTTCGCCCAGTGGATCTTCGTTGACCAGTTCAGGGCTGCTGTCGAGTGCCGGGTTCACTTCCAGCACTTCTCCGTCCAGTGGCATGTACACGCCGCTGGCCGCTTTGACCGATTCCACGGTGGCGGCTTCGGCGCCTTTGTCGTAGGACTGCAGCTCAGGCAGTTGTACGAAAACCACGTCGCCCAGGGCGTTCTGTGCGAAAGCCGTGATGCCGACAGTGACGGTGCCGTCAGCTTCGGTGCGCAGCCATTCGTGATCTTCAGTAAAACGCAACTCGCTCATGGAAACTCCTAAGGGGCCAGACTCGTCTGGTGGACGCGATTGAATGCTCGGGCAATGCCCTGATTTATGAAGGGTGACTAAGCAATTTCGTTGCCAATGTTTTTTTATTGTTATAAATCAATAGGTTGTGTTTGTTTTGGAAGGGCGATTGATTGATGGCTGTAGCGAAATCGCTACAGCTCACGACAAAGACAAAAGACTAACGGGATCAAAGCCTTGCACAGCGGTGATCTGGAGGGGGTGTAGCGATATCGTTCCGCTGTAGCGCTTTCAGTACAGGTGGAGGTCGTTTTTAGAGTGGGATTTCCGGCTCGACCTCAAACCTTGTGGGAGCCAGCCTGCTGGCGATAGGGCCATCACCTTCAACATCTTTGTTATCTGTGAGGCCGCGATCGCCAGCAGGCTGGCTCCCACAGTAGATTTTTGTTGGCAGGGAGAGGTGTTTCAGCGGTAAGGCTTACGGCTTGTTGGGAATGCCGTACTTGCGCAGCCGATGGGCGATGGCCGTGTGGGAGGTTTGCAGCCGGTTGGCCAATTGCCGGGTCGAGGGATAGCTGGCGTAGAGTTTTTCCAGCAGCGATTTCTCGAACGCCTCCATGGCCTGCTCCAGGCTGTCGACGTCGGCGTCGCTTTGCCGCGCCACCGAGGTGCCAGCGATGTCGAGGTCGCCGATGTCGACCAGGCTGCTTTCACAAATCGCCGCCGCGCGGAAGATCACGTTCTGCAGTTGCCGCACGTTACCCGGCCAGCGATTGCCGAGCAGCGCCGGATAAGTCCCGGGCGCCAGGCGACAGACCGGGCGCTGGATCTGCGCGCAGGCCTGCTGCATGAAATAACGCGCGAGCAACAGGATGTCCTGGCCGCGTTCGCGCAGGGGCGGGACTTCGACGTTGAGGACATTCAGGCGATAGAACAAGTCTTCGCGGAACGAACCTTCGCTGACCATTTTTTCCAGGTCGCGATGGGTCGCGCTGAGGATCCGTACGTTGACCTTGACCTCGCGATCGCCGCCCACCCGACGGAAGCTGCCATCGTTCAGGAAACGCAGCAATTTCGCCTGCAAGTACGGCGACATCTCGCCGATTTCATCGAGAAACACCGTGCCCTGGTTGGCCAGTTCCATCAGCCCCGGTTTGCCGCCCCGTTGCGCGCCGGTGAAGGCGCCGGGCGCATAGCCGAACAGCTCGCTTTCGGCGAGGTTCTCCGGCAATGCCGCACAATTCAACGCCAGGAAAGGCGAGCTGTGACGAGCGCTGATGGCGTGGCAGGCACGGGCCACCAACTCTTTGCCGGTGCCGGTTTCGCCCTGAATCAACAACGGTGCATCCAGGGCCGCCACTCGCTGGGCACGGGCCTTGAGCGTGCGAATCACCGGAGACTCGCCGAGCAGCGCGTCGAAACCTTCGGCGTGATCGTGGTGCAACGCGGAAAGGCGTTCGCCGATGCGATTCGGCTGATACAGGGTCAGCAGGGCGCCGGCGTCGGTGATGGGCGTGGCGTCCAGCAGCAAGGTCTGGCCGTTGACGGTGATTTCCCGCAGTGGCAAGCGGAAGCCCTGTTCAAGCAAGGCATCGAGCAGGGCCGGGTCGGCAAACAGGTCGGCGATACTTTCACCGGCCGGTTCACGTCCGTACAACGCGATCAAGGCCGGGTTGGCCAGCAACACCTTGCCGTCACTGTCCAGCGCCAGCACCGGGTCGGTCATGGCGGCGAGCAAGGCATCGAGCTGCAGGTGCCGACGCTGTCCGGGCAGGATGTCGACCACCGTCACCGCTTGCACGCCACGCACGTTGAACAAGGCATCGCGCAACTCTTCAAGCACATCCGGACTCAGGGTCGGGGCGTCGATGTAGACGTTGGGCGGAACCATTTCCACGGCATCCAGATTGAGATTGCGCCCGCCGAGCAGGGCCAGGACTTCCTGGGTAATACCGACGCGGTCGATGAAGCTGACGTGGATACGCATGGGGCGGATTTTGGTTCTGGAGTGCGGAGGGTGGCCAGTATGCCTTGGGGCGGGCCAATGGTGAAATCCCGCGCAGGACTTGAGAGCCTGTAGGAGCGAGCTTGCTCGCGATGGACGTCAACGATACCGCGGGCTTCCTGAATACACGCGTTATCGTTAACGCCCATCGCGAGCAAGCTCGCTCCTACAAAAAGGGGCGGTGGTGGGGTTATTCGAAGTGTTCGATGTTCACCGGGTCGCCGGATTTCATATCCAGCTGCTTGCGGATGTCTTCGAACATCAGGTCGTAGTGCTTGTGGACCGAGCCGATCTGGCTGTGTGACTTCGGAATCCCGTACTTCTCGGCGATTTTCGTTACGTTGTTGGCGAAGTTGTAGGCTTCCTCCTTGCGCAGAAAGAAGGGTTCTTTCACGTCCTTCCCTTGAATACTGCCGTGCAGGGTGAACTGGATCCCTTTCTCCCCCTTGGGATTCTTGCTGACTTCATAATCGAGGTGCACGTTGTAGCTGACATCGTCCGGTGTCAGTGCGTGGCGCTCGATGTGCAGGTGACCGGGCTCGAACTGTGCCATTGACGGTTCTCCTTATAAATAAGTGATGCCAGGTTTAGCCGTGCTGATGCGGGTGCCGGCCTTGCCCTGGACGATGGCTTCGATGTCCGAGAGTGAACCGATCACCGCGACTTTTCCAGTATGGCGGGCGAACTCGCAAGCCGCCTGGACCTTCGGTCCCATGGAGCCGGCCGCGAAGCCGAGTTTCTCCATGTCGTCGGGGTGCGCCTGGGCGATGGCTTTCTGCGTTGGTTTGCCGTAGTCGATGAAGGCGGCGCTGACGTCGGTGGCGATCACCAGCAGATCGCTTTCCAGCTGTTCGGCCAGCAGCGCCGAACACAGGTCCTTGTCGATCACCGCTTCCACGCCTTCAAGTTTGCCCGGCGCCGTGTACATGGTCGGAATGCCGCCACCGCCGGCGCAGATCACGATGCTGCCTTTTTCCAGCAACCACTTGATCGGGCGGATTTCGAAAATGCGCTTGGGTTTGGGGCTGGCCACCACGCGCCGGTATTTGTCGCCATCCGGAGCAATCGCCCAGCCTTTTTCGGCGGCGAGTTTTTCCGCTTCGGCCTTGGCGTACACCGGGCCGATGGGTTTGGTCGGGTTCTGGAAGGCCGGGTCGTTGGCGTCGACTTCGACCTGGGTCAGCAGGGTGGCGAACGGCACTTCGAAGTCCAGCAGGTTGCCCAGTTCCTGTTCGATGATGTAGCCGATCATCCCTTCGGTTTCCGCGCCGAGCACGTCCAGCGGGTAAGGCGAGACCGAGGTGTAGGCCGCGGCCTGCAGCGACAACAAGCCGACTTGCGGGCCGTTGCCGTGGGCAATCACCAGCTCGTTGCCGGCATGAATCTTGGCGATTTGTTCGGTGGCGATCCGGATGTTGGCGCGTTGGTTGTCCGCGGTCATGGGCTCACCCCGGCGGAGCAGGGCGTTACCGCCCAGAGCAACGACGATACGCATGATTCAGTCCTTCTAAAGAGAAATTGCAGACGATCCGATTCCCTGAAGGTACTCGGTCAATGTGGCCGCTGGCTTGCCGGCGATGGCCTCTCCTCGGTCAGTCAGATACACCGAGGTGATGCCATCGCCGGCAGGCCAGCTCCCACAGGTTCCGTGTTCCTGCAGGCGTGACCGGGTCAGCCGTTACAGGTCCGCCAGGGTCGATACCAGGATCGCCTTGATCGTGTGCATGCGGTTTTCCGCTTGCTCGAAGGCGATGCAGGCGGGCGACTCGAACACGTCATCCGTCACTTCAATGCCGTTCTTCAGGTTCGGGTACTGCTCGGCGATCTGTTTGCCGACCTTGGTGTCGCTGTTGTGGAACGCAGGCAGGCAGTGCATGAACTTGGTGCGCGGGTTGCCGGTGGCTTTCATCAGGTCGGCGTTGACCTGATACGGCAGCAGTTGCTGGATGCGTTCGGCCCACGCTTCGACGGGTTCACCCATCGACACCCAAACGTCGGTGTGGATGAAGTCCACGCCCTTGACCGCGGCTTTCGGGTCTTCGGTCAGGGTGATGCGGGCGCCGCTTTCCTCGCCGTATTTTTTGCAGCGCGCAACAAGGTCATCAAGGGGCCACAGGGCTTTGGGCGCGCAGATGCGCACGTCCATGCCCAACTTGGCGCCGATCAGCAGCAGCGAGTTGCCCATGTTGTTGCGAGCGTCGCCGAGGTAGGCGTAGCTGATCTCGTGGATCGGCTTGTCCGCGTGCTCACGCATGGTCAGTACGTCAGCGATCATTTGCGTCGGGTGGTACTCGTCGGTCAGGCCGTTGAACACCGGCACACCGGCAAATTTGGCCAGTTCTTCGACGATTTCCTGCTTGAAGCCACGGTATTCGATGGCGTCGTACATGCGCCCGAGTACGCGGGCGGTGTCCTTCATGCTTTCCTTGTGGCCGATTTGCGAGGAGTTCGGATCGATGTAGGTGACGTTGGCGCCCTGGTCATACGCCGCGACTTCGAAGGCGCAACGGGTACGGGTCGAGGTCTTTTCGAAGATCAGCGCGATGTTGTTGCCTTTAAGGTGTTGCTGCTCGGTGCCGGTGTACTTGGCGCGCTTGAGGTCGCGGGACAGGTCGAGCAGGTAACGCAGCTCGCGGGGCGTGTGGTGTTCCAGGCTGAGCAGGTTACGGTTGTGGATGTTGAACGCCATGATGATTCTCCTTGAATTCGGTAATCGGCCCGGCCGCTACCGGGTCGGTGCGGCCGGGGGGATGGTCGTTTAGTAGTCGATTGGGTCGCGAATGATCGGGCAGGTCATGCAGTGGCCGCCGCCACGGCCGCGTCCCAATTCACCGGCACTGATGGTGATGACTTCCACACCGGCCTTGCGCAGCAAGGTGTTGGTGTAGGTGTTGCGGTCATAACCGATCACCACACCCGGCTCCACGGCCACCACGTTGTTGCCGTCGTCCCACTGCTCGCGTTCGGCGGCGAAGCTGTTGCCGCCGGTTTGTACAACGCGCAGGGCCTTGAGGTTGAGCGCGGCGGCCACGGTATCGAGGAAACTGGTTTTCTCCCGACGGATGTCGATGCCGCCCGGTTTGCTTTCGTCCGGGGTCAGGGTGAAGGCGACGATCTGGTTGACCACCTCAGGGAAGATCGTCACCAGGTCGCGGTCGCAGAAACTGAATACGGTGTCCAGGTGCATGGCCGCTCGAGACTTGGGCAGGCCGGCAACGACTACTTTTTCCACGGCCTTGTTTTTGAACAGGTTGATCGCCAGTTGGCCAATGGCCTGACGGGACGAGCGTTCGCCCATGCCGATCAGGACGACGCCGTTGCCGATCGGCATCACGTCGCCGCCTTCGAGGGTAGACGCCCCGTGATCCTTGTCCGGGTCGCCGTACCAGATCTGGAAGTCGGCGTTGGTGAATTGTGGGTGGAATTTATAGATGGCGGTGGTCAGCAGGGTTTCCTGACGGCGCGCCGGCCAGTACATCGGATTGAGCGTCACGCCACCATAGATCCAGCAGGTGGTGTCACGGGTGAATTGGGTGTTGGGCAGGGGCGGCAGCAGGAAGCTGGAGTTGCCGAGGAAGTCGCGGAACATCTGGATGGCTTTGCCGCCAAACGCGTCCGGCAAGTCATCGCCCGAGACGCCGCCAATCAGGAACTCGGCGATTTGGCGAGGTTCCAGGCTGCGCAGCCAGGAATCCACCTCTTTGATCAGGCCTACACCCACGGTATCGGGGGTGATCTTGCGTGAAAGAATCCAGTCGAGCGCTTCGGGGATCGCAACGATGTCGGTCAGCAGGTTGTGCATTTCCACTACGTCGATCCCGCGTTCACGCATCTTGGTGACGAAGTCGAAATGGTCGCGCTTGGCCTGTGCGACCCACAGCACATCGTCGAACAGCAGTTCGTCGCAGTTGTTCGGGGTCAGCCGCTGGTGAGCCAGGCCGGGAGAGCAAACCATGACTTTGCGCAGTTTGCCGGCTTCGGAGTGGACGCCGTACTTAACTTTTTCCGTGGTCATTACCGTGATCCTCCAGATGACAAATAAGACGTGTGTTACAGGGTCAGGAAACCGTCATACAGCCCATAGGCCGCCACCACGGCGCCCAAGACAACGACTGCGAAAATCAGCTTCTCGACGTTGGTGAAAACCGGTTTTTTGAGTTCCAGCTTGGCCTTGGCGAACAGAATCACGCCGGGCGCATAGAGCAGGGCGGACAGCAGCAGGTACTTGACGCCGCCGGCGTAGATCAGCCAGATCGCGTAGACCAGCGCAACGGCGCCGATGAACAGGTCTTTCTGGCGTTCGGACGCGGCGTTTTCATAACTCTCGCCGCGCACCGCCAGCAGCAGGGCGTACGCCGCCGACCACAGGTACGGCACCAGAATCATCGAGGTGGCGAGGTAGATCAGCGACAGGTAAGTGCTGGCGGAAAACAGGGTGATGATCAGGAACAGCTGCACCATGGCGTTGGTCAGCCACAAGGCATTGACCGGCACATGGTTGGCGTTTTCCTTGCGCAAGAACTCCGGCATGGTGTGGTCCTTGGCGGCGGCGAACATGATCTCCGCACACAGCAGCACCCAGGACAGCAGGGCGCCGAGCAAGGAAATGATCAAGCCGACGCTGATCAGCACCGCGCCCCAATGCCCGACCACGTGCTCCAGCACGGCGGCCATCGACGGGTTCTGCAGTTTGGCCAGTTCCGGTTGGGTCATGATGCCCAGCGACAGCACGTTCACCAGCACCAGGAACAGCAACACGGTGATGAAACCGATCACCGTGGCCTTACCCACGTCCGAGCGTTTTTCCGCCCGCGCCGAGAAAATGCTCGCGCCTTCGATGCCGATGAACACCCACACGGTGACCAGCATCATGTTGCGCACCTGGTTCATCACGCTGCCCAGGTCCGGGTTTTTCACACCCCAGATGTCAGCGGTGAAGATATCCAGCTTGAAGGCGAAAATCGCGATCAGGACAAACAGCAGCAACGGCACGACTTTGGCGACGGTGGTTACCAGGTTGATGAACGCCGCTTCCTTGATGCCACGAAGTACCAGGAAGTGCACCGCCCAGAGCAGCACCGAGGCACCGATCACTGCGGCAGGCGTATTGCCCTCGCCAAAGATCGGGAAGAAGTAGCCCAGGGTGCTGAACAGCAGAACGAAATACCCGACGTTGCCCAGCCAGGCACTGATCCAGTACCCCCAGGCAGACGAGAAACCCATGTAGTCGCCGAACCCGGCCTTGGCGTAGGCGTAAACACCGCCGTCCAGGTCAGGCTTGCGATTGGCCAGGGTTTGAAAGACGAAAGCGAGGGTCAACATGCCGACAGCGGTGATAGCCCAACCGATCAGCACGGCACCGACATCCGCGCTGGCGGCCATGTTTTGTGGCAACGAGAAGATCCCGCCACCGATCATAGAGCCGACCACCAGCGCCACGAGTGCGCCGAGTTTCAGTTTTCCGGGGGATTCAGACATTGCATGACTCCAATGCAGGAGAAGAGAGACAACAGATTAATTCCGTTAGCCATTCAGTCAGCTGACTTAGATCAGTGCATGGGTACATTCCATTGTTAATTAACGACTTATGAACCTTTCCCGGCGCACAGCGGAATCACCGGAAAAGCCCTATCCAGAGGCCTCGGTCAGATAAAACAGGAATAACTCGTATTGCTTGGAGTTTTTACGCTAGTTCGTTTTCAGGTTTCCGCAAATTTTTGACGTGTGTTTTCAGTATGGAATCGAATTATCAAGATGACCCCAGATAATCGCTCTTTGCCATGACGCTTATAGAATGATCGGTTATAAATAACAGTCGTGGTTTGGCGTTATCTAATAAACGTTATTACGCTGTATCTATTTAGTTAAAACATAACGCTGTGACGGTTTTAAAACCGTGGTCGCCCGACCGCCTCGGGAAAGAATGGAGAGCCAGGAATGTCACAACCGACGCAAAAGCTCCGCTTGAGCGCGCTGATCGCGCTGGTGGTGGGATCGATGATTGGCGGTGGGATCTTCTCTTTGCCGCAGAACATGGCGGCCCGCGCCGATGTCGGCGCGATCCTGATCGGTTGGGCGATTACCGCCGTGGGCATGCTGACGCTGGCCTTCGTCTTCCAGACCCTGGCCAATCGAAAGCCTGAACTGGATTCCGGGGTGTATGCCTACGCCAAGGCCGGGTTCGGCGATTACATGGGGTTCTCGTCGGCTTGGGGGTACTGGATCAGCGCCTGGCTGGGCAACGTCGGGTATTTCGTCCTGTTGTTCAGTACCCTGGGTTATTTCTTTCCGGTCTTTGGCCAAGGCAACACCCCCATCGCCATTGGTTGTGCGTCGGTGTTGTTGTGGGCGGTGCATTTTCTGGTGATGCGCGGGATCAAGGAGGCGGCGTTCATCAATCAGGTGACCACCGTGGCCAAGATCGTGCCCCTGATCATGTTCATCGTCATCGCGGCCGTGGCGTTCAAGGCGGACATCTTCACTCGCGACATCTGGGGCCACAGCAATCCGAACTTCGGCGGGGTGATGGACCAGGTGCGCAACATGATGCTGGTCACGGTGTTCGTGTTCATCGGCATCGAAGGCGCGAGTGTGTATTCGGCGCGGGCGCAGAAGCGCTCCGATGTCGGGCGGGCGACGGTCATCGGTTTTCTCGGGGTGCTGGCGCTGCTGGTGCTGGTCAACGTGCTGTCCCTGGGGATCATGAGCCAACCCGAATTGGCGAACCTGCAAAACCCGTCCCTGGCGGCGGTACTCGAACATATCGTCGGGCCTTGGGGCGCGCTGCTGATCAGTGTCGGCCTGGCAATTTCGCTGCTCGGCGCGTTGTTGTCGTGGGCGCTGCTCTGCGCCGAAATCCTCTTCGCCACCGCCAAAGACAAGACCATGCCGGCCTTCCTTAAAAAGGAAAACGCCAACCATGTGCCGGTCAACGCGTTGTGGCTGACCAACGTGATGATCCAGATTTTCCTGCTGATCACCCTGTTTTCGGAGGGCACTTACACCAGCCTGATCTACCTCGCGTCCTCGATGATTCTGGTGCCTTACCTGTGGTCAGCGGCCTATGCGGTGTTGTTGAGCGGGCGTGGCGAAACTTATGAACACGCCTCGGCGGAACGCACCAAGGACCTGATGATCGGTGGCGTCGCCCTGGGTTACGCGGTGTGGTTGTTGTACGCCGGCGGGGTGAAATACCTGCTGCTGTCGGCGCTGCTGTATGCGCCGGGGGTGATTCTGTTTGCCAAGGCCAAGCATGAGCAGGGTGAGCCGTTGTTCACGCCTGTCGAGAAGGGGATTTTCACCGGCGTCGTCATCGGGGCGGGGTTGGCGGCCTACGGGTTGTACAGCGGATTGCTGTCGTTGTGAGGTTGTTGCTTGAGTATCAACCTCCTTATGACTGGGCGGCGATGCTGGGTTTTTTGTCCGCCCGGGCAGTGACCGGAATGGAAACGGTGGTCGACGGCGTTTACTCACGCAGCATCGGTTTGAACGGTGTTCAGGGAGCGTTTTCGATCAAGCCTGCAACGGCGGATGCCCTTGAGTTGACGCTGGAGTTTGCGGATATCGCGGCCGTGCCCGAAATCGTTGAGCGAGTGCGGCGGATGTTCGATCTGGATGCGGACTTGCTGATGGTTCATCGGCAACTGAGCAGTGATCCGTTGATGGCGCGGCTGATTGCCGAACGTCCGGGGTTGCGGGTGCCGGGGGCTTGGGATGGGCTGGAACTGGCCATTCGGGCGGTGTTGGGGCAGCAGATTAGCGTGGTGGCGGCGATCAGGCTGGCGGGGAAACTGGTGGGGCAGTATGGGCAGCCGTTAGCCTGTTCGATGCCCGGTTTGACGCATGTTTTTCCAGAGGCCGACGTGTTGGCGCCAGCGGATCTGGCAATGTTAGGAATGCCGAAAAGCCGTGGCCGGACGTTGTCCGGTGTGGCGCAGGCGTTGCTGGAGGATCCCCGGTTGTTTGAACCGGGACGTGAAAAGGGCGTGGCGCGGTTGCTGGCGCTGCACGGGATTGGCGACTGGACGGCGCAGTACATTGCGTTGCGGCAGTTGCGGGAGCCGGATGCGTTTCCGAGTGGGGATGTGGGGTTGATCAACGCGTTGGCGGCGCTGGAGGGCAGGGCGGTGACCGCGCGGGAATTGTTGGCGCGGGCCGAAGCCTGGCGACCGTGGCGAGGGTATGCGGCGCAGGTGCTTTGGACTTCGTTGAGTCGGTCTGACTGAGCACAGATCCAACAGGTGTGTTGATGGTTCGGGCCCCATCGCGAGCAGGCTCGCTCCCACATTGGATCTGCGCCGGTCACAAAACTGTAGGCGTTCAGCCACCAGCGAGGGTTTGCGTCGAACACAAAACCTGTGGGAGTGAGCCGGCTCCGGGCGGCGTTCCGACGATGAGGCCAGTCCGGTCACCACCACTGCGCGCGATGGGCACCCAATTCCGCCGCAGGAAGCGCCCACTGCAACGGCGTCCCGGTTATTTTCAGCGGCACCTGCAGCCGATGCGCAGCCCCCCAGGGTGTCTGCTCGATGAGCACCCCTTGATCGTTTTCATCCTCCGCCCGCAACGGCTCGTCTGTTCCCCCGCCGCTCTCAATCAACAACTTCGCCGTGCGCGCCAACGACAATCGCGCCGACCCACCACGGCCCAACAACGTGATCGCGGCCGCTGCCATCAAATACCCGGTGGCATGATCCAGCGCCTGCACCGGCAGCGGCGTCGGCTTGTCGGCTTTCTTCCACAGCCTCCCCGCATCGGCAATCCCGCTGCTCATCTGCACCAGGCTGTCGAAGCCGCGACGGTTCTGCCAGGGGCCGCTCCAGCCGTAGGCGTTGAGGCAGACATCGATCAGGCCGGGCGCCAGTTTTTTACGCTGGGCGACGCCGTAACCCAAGCGCTCCAGCGCATCAGCGCGATAGCCGTGAAGCAGGATGTCGGCATCCTTGAGCAGGTTTTCAAAGACGGCGCGATCAGCGTTGTCGTGGAGGTCGAGCCGGGCACAGCGTTTGCCCAGGGTGACTTCCGGTACCACACCCGGTTCGTTCCAGGTCGGTGGGTCGATGCGCAAAACGTCGGCGCCGAGGCCCGCGAGAAAACGGCTGGCGACGGGGCCGGCGAGCACGCGGGTGAGGTCCAGCACCTTGATGCCCGCCAACGGTTGCGCCACTGAACCCTGCCACGGTTTGCGCGTTTGAGGGCTGCCGGCGCTGAACTGAATCAAGGGTTCGGCGTTCACCGCCAAACCCTGGGGGTGCGCTTGCCATTGCGCCCAGCTGCGCATTTCGGCGGCGCAACCTCCGGCGTCGACCACGGCTTGCTCCAGATCGCTTTTCGCCCATTGCGCGACCTTGCTCGCCATTGCAGCGCGGTCGGCGCACGTGCCGAGCACGCTTTCGGCCGCCGCCCGATGGTGTGGTGCGTTGGTGTGCAGGCGGATCCAGCCGTCACGGGTCGAGTAGTCACCGGCCACCGGGTCCCATAGCGGCGGAACACTCCAGCTGACAGGGCGGATCGACGTCGAGAACCAGAAAGACGCGAGACGCCGATCGACTTCAAGAGTGGGCAAGCGACCGGTGTGTTGCTGCAGCAGCTCGCTGACAGCCTGCCCGGCGGCAACAATGCTGGCGCTGGCCAGGTCTGTCACGGCAAACGCCGAGGGCAGGGCGCCACTCGACGTGAAGGAAATCGGCGTATGCGGCAAGCCGAGCGCGGCTTGAATGGACGTGAGTAAATCAGTCATCGAAGGCCCTCCGGAAGAGGGCCTGATCATAGATCAAAACGTTGGCTATCCGGATGAAACCCCTGATTGACGACTGAAAACCCAATCCTGTGGGAGCTGGCTTGCCGGCGATGACGGTGTGTCAGCTAATGGATAGGTCGACTGACACGCCGCCATCGCCGGCAAGCCAGCTCCCACAGGGATCTACACGCGGAACTGATCCATCAATTTCATCTGGTGGGTGGTCAGGGAGTTGAGCTGGCTGCTGATCTGCGCCGATTCGGTGGCTTGCCCGGTCAGGGTTTCGGTGACGGTACGGATCGCCGAGACATTGCGGTTCACCTCTTCGGCCACGGCGCTTTGCTGTTCGGCGGCGCTGGCGATTTGCAGGTTCATGTCGCTGATCACCGTGACCGCGTCGCTGATTTTGCCCAGCGCTTGCACCGCCTGCTGGATCTGCCCGGCGTTGCTGTGGGCCTGGGACTGACTCGAATGCATGGTCGCCACCACGCCTCGGGTGCCGGTCTGGATGCGTTCGATGACGATGCGGATTTCCTCGACCGAATCCTGAGTCCGTTTCGCCAGGTTGCGCACTTCATCGGCAACCACCGCAAACCCGCGCCCGCTTTCACCGGCGCGGGCCGCTTCGATGGCGGCGTTGAGGGCCAACAGGTTGGTCTGCTCGGCGATGCTGCGGATCACTTCCAGTACCGAACCGATTTGCTCGCTGTTGACGGCCAACGCTTCAACTTCGGTCACAGCCTTGCTGACTTCGTCGGCCAGCTGATTGATGTCGCGGGTGCTGCGCTCAATGATCGACATGCCGTCGCGCGCCGACTGGTCGGCACCTTTGGCGGCATTGGCCGCGTTCGAGGCGCTGTTGGCGACGTCGTGGGCGGTGGCGCTCATTTCATTGGAGGCCGTGGCGACCTGATCGATTTCACGGAACTGCACCTGCATGCCTTCGCTGGTCTGGCGGGCGATTTCCGAAGACTGGTCGGCGGTGCCTCGTGCATCGGTGATGCTTTGTTTGATCTGGGCGATGGTCGGTTGCAGCTTGTCGAGAAAACGGTTGAACCAGCTCACCAGTTCGCCCAGTTCGTCTTTCTTGGCGTAATGCAGGCGTTGGGTCAGGTCGCCGTCGCCGCTGGCAATCGCCTTGAGCATTTCCGCGACGCTGTTGATCGGCCGGGTCACGCCCGAGGCGGTGAGCCAGATCAGCAATAGACCCACCAGGCCGGCAACGACCGCGACCATAACGGCTTTGATCGTGCCGCTTTGCTGGGCGTCATCGAGGACCTCTTGCAGCTTCACCGAATCGGCCAGCAGCACTTGTTTCGGCAAGTCGATCACCACGCCCCAGGCCTTGGAATCGGCAATCGGGCTGACCGGGTAAACGGCGCGAATCAGGTCGCCTTGTTCGAGAATTTTCGGTGTGCCGACGCTGAGCAATTGCAGGACGTCCTTACCCTCCGCGCCGAGGGTGTCACCAATGCTTTTCCCCACTTTGCTGGCGTCGGTACTGTAACCGGCAAGTACACCCGTGCCCGAAACGATCAGCATGTGCCCGGCGCTGTTGAACAGTTCACGCTGGGAGTCGACCGCCGCGGCTTGCAAGGCGTCGAGGGCGATGTCGATACCGACCACGCCAATGGATTTTCCGTCCACCACCAGCGGCACCGAAATGGTGGTCATCAGCATTTCCTTGCCGGCGACGGTATCGGCGTACGGGTCCAGCAGGCAGGTGCGCTTGCTGTCGCGAGGGCAGGTGTACCAACTGTTGTACGGGATGCCGCTGATGTTCTGGGTCGTCTTGGTCATGTCGTCTTCGACCATGATCGTGTTCAGCCCCTCACCACCAGCACGGCTCCAATACGTCGCGAACCGTCCGATTTCGTTGGACTGTCGGGCCGCGTCATTGACGAACTCGCTGTCCTTGCCGTCCAGGCCATTGGGTTCGAACGCCAGCCAGATCCCCAACACTTTGCTGTTACGGTCGAAGGCGGTTTTCAGGCTCTGGTTCAACTCTTCACGCAGGGCGCCGGCTTCCAGCGAGCGCTTGGTCGCCATGTTGCGCATGTCCTTGATCTGATCCGCCAGGGCGGTCACCACCAGCAGGCTCTCACCGAACGTCTTCTGCACCCGCACCGCTTGCTCGGCCGCCTTGGCCTGTAGCAGGTCTTGCACACTGTCCGTGAGCATCTTGCTGCTGGAGGCGCTGACCAGGTCATCGTTCTGATTGGTCTGGTAGAAGTTCATGCTGACGATCAGGACGACCACGCCCAGCAGGCATAGTCCGGACAGCAGAACGATTTTCAGGCGGATGGAGAGGGAGTCGAACATAGGGCGAACTCGCGAATGGATGATGTGTTGGCTGTGAGTCGGGGCTGACCCATTTCGCCGAGTCCATTCAGCGCCATTCAATGCTCATCGGCGCGAAGCTTGAGTTGCATGAGGGGCGTGCCGACGAACGGTCATGGTTGATCGTTTGCGCGGGAAAATGTGCCGAAATGCTGGGTTAAAACGGGGATATTTCGCGGTTTTGGTCAGGAAGGTCGAGGCACTGGTTCAGGTCGTGACCAGATCCACAGATTGCCCAGGCTCATGCCCGCGATGGCCAGGTAAATCGGCCAGCCATGATCGAGCATCACCAGCATCAACCCTGCGCACAGCAGCATGCTGACGGTGGCGCTGACTTTGGCGCGGCGGGCGATGACCTTACCGTTGCGCCAGTTGCAGAGGATCGGGCCGAACAGGCGATGGTTTTCCAGCCAGGCACTCAGGCGCGGTGAACTCCGGGTCGCGGCCCAGGCGGCGAGCAGGATGAATTCAGTGGTTGGCAGGCCGGGCACGACGATGGCGATCAGGCCGATGCCGAGGCTGATGTAGGCGAGTACGCCGAACAGTATCCGGGCGAGTTTTGAAGAGGCAGGCTGCGGCATGGGGCTCAAAGCGGCGTATTAGGCTTGATCGGGATCTTGCTGAAATGCTCTGCCCCCTGTTGGAGCGAGCCTGAGTGGCGAGGGAGCTTGCTCCCGTTTGAGTGCGCAGCACTCACAAAAGGGGCCGCTACGCAGCCCAGCGGGAGCAAGCTCCCTCGCCACACAGGCTCGCTCCCACAGGGGATCGGAGTTGTATCAAGCGGGTTCGGCAGTTGAGGCGTAAGCCTGTTCCAGCAGAACGGTGAAGCGGTTGAATGCGTCGATGGCGCCTTTGTCCAGCTCGGCTTCTTCCTGAGCGCTGAGTGCCAGGCCATCCAGGGTCTTCACAAAGCTTTTCCAGCCTTCAGCACGGCCACCGGCCGGTTCGCCGAGGTGACGGGCACCGAAGGTTTCGCTCAGGCCCAGGCCAACGGCACGCTTGATCAAGAACGCTGCGCCCAGTTTCGAGCCTTCGGATACGAACAACCAACCCAGCGCTTCGGCTTTGCTCGGGTTTTCCACCGCGCCGGCAACTGGAGCGGGTACGTCGGTTTCCAGGTCAGCCAGATCAGCCTTGGCCGCTTCCGCACGGCAGCGAGCCGGCAGGTCCGGGACGATGGCGGTCAGTTCCGCGTCGTTGTACAGCGCAACCAGTTCCGACTGGAACAGGTACTGCGCGACCACGAAGCGGGCGAAGCTGGCCTGGGTTTCAAACGGGGCATGGGCTTTGACCAAGGCATCGAGCTTGGTGTGCGGCTCGTTGGTGATCTGGTTCAAGCGTTGCGAACGCAGGGCGGGGCGTTGAGCGGTGTCCTGGGTGGTCATGAGAAATCCTTGAGGGAAATGGGCGCTTGGTAACGAGACGAATCAGAAGGCGCCGGACAGTAAAAAAACCTTGCGGCCCTGCGACGATCAAGCAGGGCCGTGAGGTTGGTCAGGTCAGATATCCCAGACCAGATTGACTGCGAAGTTACGACCCGGCTGGGTCAGGCGATCAAGGTTGGCCGGGCTGAGAACCGAGGCCTCACCGACACCGTCGTAACCGCGCACGTCATCCCACAGCCAGTATTTCTTGTCGGTCAGGTTGTAGACGCCAGCGTTGACCGTCACGTCGTCGGTCACCTTGTAGAACCCGGTCAGGTCCAGAATGCCAAAGCCTGGCGATTTGAACTGGCTGCTGACACCGTCTGGCGATTTAAAGCTGCTGTTGTCGACACGGTCCTTCTTCTTGACCAAAGTCCAGCTGAGCAAACCACCGTAGGCGTCCTGGTCGTAACCGAGGCCGAACACGCCGGTCAGCGGGTTGACGCTGTTCAGTGGTTCGCCGCTGTCGTTGTTGCGACCGTAGGCGTAGGCCACGGAACCCTGGGTGTAGAGGCCTTGTGGTGCGCCGAAAACGTCGAGGTTCAGACGGCCCTTGACCTCTGCGCCCTTGATGGTGGCGTGCTTGATGTTCGCACTCTGGAAGGTCAGCTCGCTGTAGCCGGGCGTGACGGCATCTTCTTCGATGAAGTCGCGGTACTTGTTATAGAAGAGGGCCACATCGAAGGAGCCCGATTCGAAGTTACCGCGCAGCCCGGTTTCGAAGCCTTTGCTGGTTTCCGGTTCCAGGTTCGGGTTTGGCTCCACGCGATAACCGGTGGTGGTGTTTTCGAAGCGGCCGTACAGCGCCTTGGCGGTCGGTGTGCGGAAACCTTCTGCGTACTGGCCGTACCACGTGTATTGGTCGGTCAGGGCGTAGGTCAGGCCGAATTTCGGCGACACGCGGTGCCAGGTCTTGTTTTCGTCACTGACGGTACCGCGACCATCAGCGGCCACGGTGTTGAGGAATTCCTGGGTGATGTGCGGCTTGAGCTCGGTGTAGTCGTAGCGCAGGCCCGGCAGGAAGGTCCATTTGTCCCAGCTGATTTGGTCCTGGGCAAACAGGCTGTAGGTGTTGACGGTCGGGTCCGGGAAGTCGCTGGATTTCTTCAGGACGTCGGCCGCGCTCACGGCGCCAACGGTACGGCAGCTGCCGAAGGCCACAAGGCAAGTGCCGTTGCCGCTGCGAGAGCCGGTGACTTTCTGCTGTTTGATCGTGGTGCCGTAGGTCAGCAGATGCTCGGTGTCGGCGATCTCGAAAGACTTGTCCAGCTGAGCGTCGAAGACCCACTGTTTTTCTTCATACAACGTTTCCCGCGTACGCAGTACTTTGCGTGAGATCGGGTAGTAGAACTCCTCGGTGCTCTGGTCAGTCTTGGCGACCTGATGGTTCAGGCTCCACTTGACGTTGTCCACTAGCAGGCTGTCGAGGGCGAAGCGGTGTTCCAGGCCGAAACGCTCGCGGGTAATGGTGTCGTTACCGGTGCGCCACTGGTACATGCCACCCGGCAGGATGCTGGTCGGAATCGCTGGCTGGCCTTTGTCGAATGGACCGCCGTAGGCACTTTTCTGATCGGTGTCGCGGTCGTCCTTGTACTTTTCGTAGGTCAGGCCCAGGCGCGCGTCATCGTTGTAGTTCCAGCCGATCTTGGCCAGTACGTTAGTAGTGCGTACGTCTTCCGGGTTGGCGGCGGTGCGGGCCAGACCGGTGCCGTTGTTGTTGCCGAAGGATTCGGTTTCGTGACCGTCACGCTGGCTGTAATGCAGCAAGCCATCGAATTGATCCGCACGGCCGGCCACGGTCGCGGATTTCAACCAGCTGTCGTCGGCGGAGCTGTATCCGGTTTTCAGGCGAGCACCGACGTCTTGGCCCGGTTTGATGATGTCGTCCGGGTCGAGGGTGAAGTAGCTGACCGCGCCGCCGATGGCATTACTGCCGTAGAGCACCGAGGCCGGGCCGCGCAGGATTTCGACGCGCTTGACGATTTCCGGGTCGACGTAGTTGCGCTGGGTCTTGGCGTACGGACCGTTGAAGAAGTCGTTCGGCACTTCGACGCCGTCGACCTGGGTCAGGATCCGGTCGCCGTCGATGCCGCGAATGTTGTAACCACTGATGCCACCGCGCTGTCCGGCGCCGCCCACCGAAACCCCCGGCTCATAACGCACCAGGTTCTTGATGGTATTGACGTTGTTGCGGTCCAGCTCTTCGCGGGCGTGGACGGTGACGGTGCCCGGTACGCTTTCCACGCTCTGTTCCTGACGGGTAGCGCTGATGGTCACCTGGTCCAGGTTCAGCGCGCTACCGGAGCTGCGTTTCTCCAGCACGATGTTGTTGTTGCCCAGTTTCCGATAGCTCAGGTTGGTCCCCACCAACAGGCGATCGAGGGCTTTTTCCGGCGGCAACGAACCCCGCACGCCGGGCGAAGCGACGCCGTCTGCCAGTTCGGCCGGCAAGCCGACCTGCCAGCCCGTCACCGCGGTAAAGGCATTGAGTGCCGAGACCAGCGATTGTTGCGGGATGGCAAACGAATAGTCGCCCATGTTGCGGGCCGGTTGCTCAGCGGCGGTGGCCGCCATCAGGGGGGCAGCGCCTGCCATCAGGATCGCGGCGGTCAGCAGCGACAGCAGGCGAGAAGGTGGAGAGGACTGGCGGGTAAGGCGAGAGGACATCGATAGCGCTCCGTGTCGCACGAATCTTTATAGGTGCTGATTGGCATTTAGAGATGCGAATCAATTGCATTGGCTATAACGAGACGTACGAGCTTCGGCTATCGAGTAAAAATAATTCTCATTTAGTTCAGGATCACCAGTTTCGGGAATTCCTGGAGTCGCGCGGAGGTGATGTGGGCGAGTGAACGGACCACGTCCAGCGGCTGATCGAGACGATAATTGCCGGTGACCGCGACGTCGGCCAACCGCTCGTTGTTATTGATGATCCAGCCCGGATAGTAGCGACTCAGTTCCGCCAGCACCTGGCTCAGCGGGCAGTTTTCAAATACAAGCCGGCCTTGAACCCACGCCAGGTCGGTCGCCGCGTCAAGTTTGGCCGGCCGGTCGAAGCCATTCGGGCCGATGCGGATGCTTTCCCCGGCGGACAAGCGCACCCGCGTGTCGTTGTGGGTGGCGCGCAAGTCGACGTCGCCACGCTGCACGCGAACCTGTGCGACGCCGTCCAGATAACGCACGGCAAATGCGGTGTCCCGGACACTGGCCTTGACCGGGCCGGCATCGATCTCCAGCGCCCGGCCGCGATCGGCCGGCACCTCGAAAAACGCTTCGCCCTGATACAGACGGGCGACGCGCTGTTGTTCGTTGATGGTGCTGGAAAACGCCGTGTTGGTATTGAGCAAGACTTTCGAGCCGTCTTCCAGTTGCAGGCGTTGTCGTTCACCGACGACGGTCAGGTGATCGGCCTGTAGGCGAATTGGCAGGTTGCTGAAGCTGAACAAGCCGAGGATCAGCACAGCGGCGGTGGCCAACGGTTTCCAGTGCGGACGCAAGCGTGACAGGACCGTCACTTTCGGCGGCCGAGCAGCGAGGTCCTGGGCACATTGCACCACTTGCGGCCCCTCCCAGATCGCCTGGGCCTTGGTAAACGCTTGCGCATGCAAAGGGTCGGCGGCCAGCCATTCCTGGAACTGCCGGGATTGTTCCTCGCTCGGGCTGCCCATCACGATCAACCAGTCCAGGGCCTGATCCATCGCGCTTGCGGCGTCCCGCGCCGGGGAGGGCGGAGGGGAGCGGTGGGTGTCCGTCACGGTGTTTCCTCGGCAGTGTCTTTGCACGGCTGTTTTTTTAGTGATGCTTGAAAGTGGGAGCTAGGGTAGCAAAGCCCCGTGGGCTCAGTCGCCGTTTAAGCGCTCGGCCACGCCGACGCAGATCGCCATGATCAGCTTCAGCTCTTTCTGCACGGTGCTCAACGATACGCCGAGCTCCTCGGCAATCTCCAGATAGCTGTGCCCGTGCAAGCGGCTCAGGATGAAGATCTGCTGCTGGCGGTGGCTGAGTTCACTGAGGCTCACGTTCAAACGCTCCAGCAGTTGTTCGGCATGGGCGGCGTCCTCGGCGCTGCTGGTGGGGGCGGCGATGCTTTCCACCACGTCCATCGGCACGTCGTCGAGCAGGGTGCGCGACTGAATGCGGCGCGCGCGCAAATGGTCCAGCGCCAGGTTGCGGGCGGTCTGGAAAACAAAGGGTTCCAGGTGATCGATGGCCCGTTCACTGAGCGCTCGGGTCACTCGCAGGTAGGTTTCCTGCAAGAGGTCTTCGGCGGTGCTGTGATTGTTGACCATCCGCTCCAACGTGCGCAGCAAGGAAACCCGCTGGGCGATGAAGACGTGATTGAAGCGAGATTGACTCACGGGAGGACCTGATCCATTTTGAGTGAATGATAATGCTTATCATCCACTCGAATGGTCAAGTATAGATTTGTCAGATCTCTGTAAGGTTACTCAGCGTTGCACAGCGCCAGGCAGTTATCGAGCATGCGGTTGGAGAAGCCCCATTCGTTGTCGTACCAGGCCAGTACCTTGAGCAACTTGCCGCTGGATTTGGTGTGGTTGGCGTCGAAGATCGACGACAACGGGTTGTGATTGAAGTCGCTGGAAACCAGTGGCAGCGTGTTGTAACCGAGGATTTTGGAGTGCTGGCTGGCTTCTTTCAGCAACGCGTTGACTTCATCGGCCGATGCTTCGCGCTTGAGCTGCACGGTCAGGTCCACCAGCGACACGTTGATCACCGGAACTCGCACCGCCATGCCGGTCAGTTTGCCCGCCAGTTCCGGCAGCACCAGGCCGACCGCTTCAGCGGCGCCGGTCTTGCTCGGGATCATGTTCTGCGTGGCGGAGCGCGCACGGTACGGGTCGGTGTGGTAGACGTCGGTCAGGTTCTGGTCGTTGGTGTAGGCGTGGATGGTGGTCATCAAGCCGCTTTCGATGCCCAGTTCGCGGTGCAGCACCTGAGCCACCGGGGCCAGGCAGTTGGTGGTGCATGACGCGTTGGAAATAATCTGGTGGGACTGGCGCAGAATGTCGTGGTTAACCCCATAAACGACGGTGGCGTCGGCACCTTTGGCCGGGGCCGAGATGATCACTTTGCGCGCGCCGGCCGTAATATGCGCAGCGGCTTTGGCCCGGTCGGTGAACAGACCGGTGCATTCGAACACGACATCAATCTTTTCCGCGGCCCAGGGCAAGTCAGCCGGATTGCGAATTGCACTGACGGCAATACGGTCGCCGTTGACGGTCAGGCTTTCCTGATCGTGCTGGACATCGGCGTCGAACGTGCCGTGAACAGTGTCAAACTTGAGCAAGTGGGCGTTGATCGAGCTGTCGCCCAGATCATTGATGGCAACGATCTGCAAATCCTGACGGTAGCCTTGGGTATACAGTGCGCGGAGGACGTTGCGGCCGATGCGGCCAAAACCATTGATTGCGATTCGAAGAGTCATTTAACTGGGCCGCCGTCGTTTTGTTGTTGGAATTACAAGATTATTCGCATAAAAATAGAAAACAAGCCTTTTTAATGGCAATATTTTGTTCAATCTACAACGAGTGACCTGAATCAACTGGTCCGACCGATCAAGAAAACCGTCTGTCATCCCAATCACAACGGCCCTTGTTCAGCATAGACAATCAGGTCGCCCTATCCGTTAGCCTGGAGTTCTACACATGCATCCCCGCGTCCTTGAGGTCACCGAACGGCTTATCGCCCGCAGCCGCGCAACCCGCGAGGCCTACCTTGCGCTCATTCGCGGTGCGGCCAGCGACGGTCCGATGCGCGGCAAACTGCAATGCGCCAACTTCGCCCATGGCGTGGCCGGCTGCGGTACTGACGACAAGAACAGCCTGCGGATGATGAACGCCGCGAACATCGCGATTGTTTCGTCATATAACGACATGCTCTCGGCGCATCAGCCTTACGAAGTCTTTCCTGAACAGATCAAAAAAGCCCTGCGCGAGATCGGCTCGGTCGGCCAGTTCGCCGGCGGCACCCCGGCCATGTGCGATGGCGTGACCCAGGGCGAGCCGGGCATGGAGCTGAGCCTGCCCAGCCGTGAAGTGATCGCGCTGTCCACCGCGGTGGCGCTGTCCCACAACATGTTCGATGGCGCGCTGATGCTTGGCATCTGCGACAAGATTGTCCCGGGCTTGATGATGGGGGCGCTGCGTTTCGGCCATCTGCCGATGATCTTCGTCCCGGGCGGGCCGATGGTCTCGGGCATCTCCAACAAGCAGAAAGCCGATGTGCGCCAGCGCTATGCCGAAGGCAAGGCCAGCCGCGAAGAGCTGCTCGAGTCGGAAATGAACTCCTACCACAGCCCCGGCACCTGCACCTTCTACGGCACCGCCAACACCAATCAGCTTTTGATGGAAGTCATGGGCCTGCACTTGCCGGGCGCGTCTTTCGTCAACCCGAACACCCCGTTGCGCGATGCACTGACTCGCGAAGCGGCGCATCAAGTCACGCGCCTGACCAAACAGAATGGCAATTTCATGCCGATCGGCGAGATCGTCGACGAGCGTTCGATCGTCAACTCCATCGTCGCGCTCAACGCCACCGGCGGTTCGACCAACCACACCCTGCACATGCCGGCCATTGCGATGGCGGCGGGCATTCAGTTGACCTGGCAGGACATGGCCGACCTGTCCGAAGTGGTGCCGACCCTGAGCCACGTCTACCCGAACGGCAAAGCCGACATCAACCACTTCCAGGCGGCGGGCGGCATGTCGTTCCTGATCCGCGAACTGCTGGAAGCCGGGCTGCTCCACGAAAACGTCAACACCGTGCTCGGCCATGGTCTGAGCCGCTACACCCAGGAGCCCTTCCTCGACAACGGCGAACTGGTCTGGCGTGAAGGCGTGACCGACAGCCTCGACGAAACCATCCTGCGCCCGGTGGCTCGCGCGTTCTCGCCAGAGGGTGGCTTGCGCGTGATGGAAGGCAACCTCGGACGTGGCGTGATGAAAGTGTCCGCCGTGGCCCTGGAAAACCAGATCGTCGAAGCACCGGCCATGGTGTTCCAGGATCAGCAGGACCTGGCCGATGCGTTCAAGGCCGGTCTGCTCGAGAAGGACTTTGTTGCGGTGATGCGCTTCCAGGGCCCACGTTCCAATGGCATGCCGGAACTGCACAAGATGACGCCGTTCCTCGGCGTGCTGCAGGATCGCGGCTTCAAGGTCGCGCTGGTGACCGATGGCCGCATGTCGGGTGCCTCGGGCAAAATCCCGGCGGCCATTCACGTCAGCCCCGAAGCTTATGTGGGCGGCGCTTTGGCACGGGTGCAAGAGGGCGATATCATCCGCGTCGATGGCGTCAAAGGCACCCTGGAGCTTAAGGTGGACGCCGAAGAATTCGCAGCGCGCACGCCGGCCAAGGGCCTGTTGGGCAACAACATCGGCACCGGTCGCGAACTGTTTGGTTTCATGCGCATGGCCTTCAGCTCCGCAGAGCAGGGCGCCAGCGCCTTTACTTCTGCCCTGGAGGCGCTTAATTGAAACTGGCTTTGGTCGGTGACATCGGTGGGACCAACGCTCGTTTCGCGTTGTGGAAGAACCAGCAACTGGAATCGATCCAGGTGCTGGCAACGGCCGATCACGCCAGCCCGGAAGAGGCCATTAATGTCTATCTGGGCGGGTTGGGCCTGAAGCCGGGATCCATCGGATCGGTGTGCCTGTCGGTGGCTGGCCCCGTGAGCGGTGATGAATTCAAGTTCACCAACAATCACTGGCGCCTGAGCCGCAAGGGTTTTTGCAAGACCTTGCAAGTCGATCAACTGCTGCTGGTCAACGACTTTTCGGCGATGGCGCTGGGCATGACCCGTTTGCAGCCGGACGAATTCCGGGTGGTCTGCGAAGGCTCGCCGGAACCGTTGCGCCCAGCGGTGGTGATCGGCCCCGGCACTGGCCTGGGTGTCGGTACCTTGCTCGACCTCGGTGAAGGCCGTTTCGCGGCGTTGCCGGGGGAGGGTGGTCACGTCGATTTGCCGCTGAGCAGCCCGCGGGAAACTCAACTCTGGCAACACATCTTCAATGAGATCGGCCATGTCAGCGCTGAAACAGCCCTGAGTGGCAGCGGCTTGCCGCGCGTCTATCGGGCGATCTGCGCGGTGGACGGCCATGAGCCGGTGCTCGACACCCCGGAAGCGATTACCGCGGCCGGGTTGGCGGGTGACCCGATTGCGCTGGAAGTGCTGGAGCAGTTCTGCTGCTGGCTCGGTCGCGTGGCCGGCAACAACGTGCTGACCACCGGTGCGCGCGGTGGCGTGTTCATTGTCGGTGGGGTGATTCCGCGGTTTGCCGATTTCTTTGTCGAAAGCGGTTTTGCCCGGTGCTTTGCCGACAAGGGTTGCATGAGCGATTACTTCAAGGGCATCCCGGTGTGGCTGGTGACGGCGCCGTATTCCGGGTTGATGGGCGCGGGTGTGGCGCTCGAGCAATCCATCCCGGCCTGAAATACGTTACCCCTGTAGGAGCGAGCTTGCTCGCGATGGACTTCAGAGCACCGCGTGCATCCAGAAAGCACGCGTTATCGTTGACCTCCATCGCGAGCAAGCTCGCTCCTACAGTAGTTCTGAAATCCCGCGCTTAAGGCATAATCCGCCCAATTCAAACAACAAGGACGCCGCCCCGTGAGCTCAGTCAACAAGTCGATTTTGTTGGTCGATGACGATCAAGAGATACGCGAGTTGCTGGACACCTACCTGACTCGCGCCGGTTTCCAGGTCCGCACCACGCCCGATGGCGCCGGTTTCCGCCAGGCCATGAACGATGCGCCGAGCGATCTGGTGATCCTCGATGTCATGTTGCCGGACGAAGACGGGTTCAGCCTCTGCCGCTGGATTCGCCAGCACCCGCGCCAGGCGCAGGTGCCCATCATCATGCTCACCGCCAGCTCCGACGAAGCCGACCGCGTCATCGGCCTGGAACTGGGTGCCGACGACTACCTCGGCAAACCTTTCAGCCCCCGTGAGCTGCAGGCGCGCATCAAAGCCCTGTTGCGCCGCGCGCAATTCGGTCAGGAACGTTCCGGCGGTGAAGTGCTGGCCTTTGACGACTGGCGACTGGACATGGTCAGCCATCGGCTGTTCCACATCGATGGCGAAGAAGTGATTCTCTCCGGCGCCGATTTCGCGCTGCTCAAACTGTTCCTCGATCACCCCCAGGAAATCCTCGACCGCGACACCATCGGCAACGCCACCCGTGGCCGCGACCTGATGCCGCTGGATCGCATCGTCGACATGGCGGTCAGTCGCCTGCGCCAGCGCTTGCGCGACACTGAAAAACCGCCACGGTTGATCCGCACCGTGCGGGGTAGCGGCTACCAACTGGCCGCCAATGTGGTTGCCGGCAATGGTCACTGAGTTTTTCCGTACGCTTGCCGCCAAAGCCCCCGTCCCGCGTTCGCTGCTCGGGCGCATGTTGCTACTGACCCTGTTGGCGGTACTGTTCGCCCAGGCATTGTCCAGCGTGATCTGGGTTTCGCAATTGCGCGCCACTCAGCTTGAAGGCCTGGTCACCAGCGCTCGCAGCCTCGCCCATTCGATGACCGCCAGCGTCAGCTACTTTCGCTCGCTGCCGGTGGCGTTCCGACCGTTGGTGCTCGACCAGTTGCGCAGCATGGGCGGCACCCGTTTCGTGGTGACCCTCAACGACAAACCCTTGGGCATGGAAGTACTGCCGATCACGCCGCGCAAAGAGGCGGTGCTCAAAGCGGTGGACCAGGTGTTGCGCGAGTCCCTGGGCCAGGACACCGATATTTCGGTGACTTTCGTCAGTCCCGAAGACCTGCGGATTTTCAATAGCGGGCTGAAGCTCGATGAGTTGCCACGCTCCTGGGCCCACTACGCGCTCACGCTTGAGCCGGTGAACCCGCCCGTGCTGGTCACGCAAATCCAGATGGCGCCGGGTGAATGGCTGTACATCGCCTCGCTGTTGCCCGAGCCGTACACCAGTCTTGAAGAGCAAGGCCTGCCGGCGCAGCAGGTCTGGTTTATCGTGCTCACCAGCGGCTTTTTGCTGCTGTTCATCGGCCTGCTGGTGCACTGGCAGAGTCGTCCGCTCAAACGCTTGGCGCGTGCGGCGCGGGACATGTCCCTCGGCGCGGAGGTCGAGCCGGTGGCGGAAGGGGGCGGCAGTGAAGTGGTCGAAGTGGGTCGTGCGTTCAATGCGATGCGCGAACGCATCAGCCGTTACCTGACCGAACGCAGCCAGCTATTCAGTGCGATTTCCCACGACCTGCGCACGCCGATTACCCGGTTGCGGTTGCGCGTCGAATTGCTTGAAGACGAGCGGGTGCAGGCCAAATTCGGTCGGGATCTGGATGAGCTGGAGCTGCTGGTCAAGGGTGCGCTGCAATGCGTGAAGGACACCGACATTCACGAGAACATCGAACCGGTGGACCTCAACCATGTGCTCGATTGCCTGGTGGAGCCGTACCTGGCGCCCAACGGTAACGGCCGCGTTACCCAGCAAGGGCGGGCGCTGGCGGCGTATCCCGGCAAGCCGTTGGCGCTCAAGCGTTGCATCGGCAACCTGATCGACAACGCGTTGAAGTACGGGCAGAACGCGCATCTGCATATCGATGACGATGAGAACGCGTTTGTCCTGCATGTCGACGATGAAGGGCCGGGGGTTCCCGAGCAGCGCCTGGAGCAAGTGTTCGAGCCGCACTTTCGGTTGTCGGGGCAGCAGCAGGGTTATGGCCTCGGCCTGGGAATTGCGCGCAACATTGCCCATAGCCATGGCGGGGAAGTGAGTTTGCAGAACCTGCGTGAGGGTGGGTTGCGGGTGACCTTGCAGTTGCCCCGCTCGATGGACTGACCCTGACTCCTGAACTCTGACTCACTGACTCTGTGGCGAGGGAGCTTGCTCCCGCTGGACTGCGCAGCAGTCCCATCTTTAGGGCCGCTTCGCGCCCCAG
>NZ_RWIN01000075.1 GCF_009761815.1 Pseudomonas sp. PB120 | reverse complement strand
TCCCACAGGGGGAATGCGGACACCCGCAAAAGCCAGGTCGGCTGTCAGGCCGCCTCGCTTTGCTTTTGATTTAGGCGCCCCGTTAAACCACGCTGGCCGAACGCAGGCATTGCGGAGTGGGGAAACCGGCAGGACGCCGGTTTAGCCGCCCTCGGCCATGGATGGCCGATGGCGGCGGCCCACGGAGCAATGTCGGAGTGAGGGCATGCCGAGCCCTAGCGAGGCACCAAGTGGTGGGGCAAGAGCCTTTTGCTTACTTTTCGGCGTTTGGAAAAGTGAGTCGCTGTAAGAGCGAAACCGTCAGCGGCCGTGACCGCAGAAACGGATATGTACCCAATCCCAATCCCAAACGCACTAAGCCCCGGCACCCACAACACGCCACACACTGGACCTCATCACCGCACCATGGCATCGTCCAAAAAAATACGCCATGTAGCAGACAGGACCGGAAAGATGGAGGAGGGGCACAACACCGCCACACCAATGTCGACGCTGAAAGCATTCAATCAATGCGTATTGCACCTGGGACGCCTGGCCCGTGATCGTGGCGCATCCCGATTCATCGCCGACGGCTTGCAGGCATTCCGGCCACTGGTGCCCTTCGCGTCAGCCTGGTGGGGCGAAATGTCCACCTCAGGCGCCGAAACACCTCCGAAAAGCTGGATGCACGGGCGAATCAACCTGCCCGAATCGTTTGCCGCCGAATGGCACCAAAGCGCTGACCGCGACAGATTCTCCCATGACACCCTGAGTCAACCCGGCGCCGTTATTCGCGAAAGCGGATTTAGCGATCCCGATGCAGCCGTGGAAGCATTCGCCCGACGCCACGATCTCTATCACCCGATGTGCATCACCTTCGAGTTGCCCGAAAGTGGCTTGATGTTCTTCGTCTGTCTCTACCGTGGTGAGCACGCACCGGTGTTCAGCGACAGCGAAGCCGAGCTGTTTTCGGCGTTCTGCGACCACCTGTTGCAGCTGTGGCGATTCCAGGTACAGGACATGATCCGCAGCGATACCGGCAATGGCGCAACAGACTTCGGCGTCGCGCGCATGGACGGCAGTTTGCTGTATGTGGGCGCAAAGGTGTGTGCGGCGATCCAGCGCGAGTTGCCGGGGTGGAGCGGTTCGATGCTGCCCATCGAGGTGATCGAGCAACTGCCCAAGGCGCCGTGCGTGATGCGCCTCGGGCGCTGCGCGCTGACCCTGACCCCGAACGCGGAGCACGTCATCCTCTCGCTCGAAGCGCCCTCGCGCGGCGCAATGCTCGCCCCCCGCGAACGCACGGCCGCCATGCTGTTCGCCGCCGGCCATTCCTACAAAGAAATCGCCAAACTCCTGGCCTTAAGCCCCGCGACCGTGCGCACGTATTTGCGCAACTGCTATGTGCAGTTGGGCGTGAAGAGCAAGGTCGAGTTGGGTTCTGTGCTGCGCTCAGCGAATTCGCTGGTGGAGACGGCACGCCGCGACTGATCAAATCTCCAACCTGAACGCATAACGTGTAGCAGCTGGCGAAGCCTGCGTCCGGCTGCGTAGCAGTCGTAAACCCATAGCGCGAGGTGTTTCTGACAAATCGCGTCGACTGATTTTACGACTGCTACGCAGCCGGACGCAGGCTTCGCCAGCTGCTACAAGTATGCGTCGCTTGGCCGACAGATTTTTGCCTTACCCCTCCTCATTTGCAGAGGTCCCTGTTTCAACTGCGCTCTATATCGTGTGCCCTGCAGATCAGCGGCCTGCACGACAGTCTGTTCGGGCCACTTCAAAACTATAAAAACAGGGGTGAGGCAGTTGAAATTGTCCAGGCTATTTATCGCCGTTGCGGCGACAGCGGCATTTTCCGGTGTGGCGTTGGTAGGGTGTCAGACCCAGGGTTCGACCGCCGCCGATATGGTCATGCGCAATGGCTACGTCTACACCGTCGATGGCCAGAATTCGGTGCAGCAAGCGATTGCCGTGACGGCGGGCAAGATTGTTTACGTCGGCAGTGATGAGGGGGTTGCCGCATTCATCGGCGCGCGGACGCAGCAGATCGATCTGGCCGGACGCATGCTGATGCCCGGGTTCATCGATGCGCATATGCATCCCGGTGACGGCGGACGCGCCATGACCCTGTGCGACCTGAAATACCGGACGATGACCCGCAAGGAGTTCCAGCAAACCATCCAGGCGTGCCTGGATGCGGAGAAGGACAAAGGCCCCGATGTTTGGCTGGAAGTCGGCAGTTGGGACCGCATGGGCATGGACGGGCTCGACGGCGATCCGGACAAATCGACCCTGGATGCGCTCAAGACCCAGCGCCCGATCCAGGTCCGTTCCACTGATTTTCATACGGTGCTGATGAACTCGCGCGGCCTGGCCGTTGCGGGTATCGACAAGCACACGCCCAATCCCGCTGACGGCAAATATGCGCGTGACAGCGCGGGTAACCCGACTGGCATTTGCGAAGACGGCGCCGCTGACACCATGGCCGCCGTGGTGCCGCCCGCCACCGATGCCGAGAAGTTGATCCAGACCCGTGCGGCGCTCGACGCCATGCGCCAGCAAGGCATTACCAGTTTCTTCGATGCCCTGTCGGGGCCGGAGAATGGCAAGGCGTTCACCACGCTTCAGCAGTCCGGGGAGCTGACGGCGCGGGCGCTGCTGGCGATCAAACTGGACCCGGCCGCCGCCGCGGCCGACCCGGCAAAAACCATCGCCGAGGCCAAGGCACTGGCCACCACCTACGATCAAGGCGAAGCCAAACCCGCGCCGGGCGTGAGCATGCGTCACGTCAAACTGTTCATGGACGGCATCATCAACGCGCCGGCGGATACCGGGGCCATGTTGACGCCGTACCTGCACAACACCGGCACCGAAAAGGCGCCGAAGTGGACGCCGGGCAAGAATGTCGGCGACTTGTATTTCCCGCCGCAAGTGCTCAAGCCGCTACTGCTGCAGGCCGTCGAGGCCGGCTTTGATCCGCACCTTCACGCCACGGGAGACCGGGCGGTACGCGATTCGCTGGACGGCATCGAGTACGTCCGCCAGCAACTGCCGGGCAACGGTTTTCGTCCGACCATTACGCACAACGAATCGGTCGACCCTGCGGACTATCCGCGCTTCAAGGCACTCGACGTGACCGCCAACATGTCCTTCCAGTGGGCCCAGCAAGCACCATCCACGGTCGACGGCACCAGCGATCACCTCGGTGCCGCGCGTTTTGCCCGGATGGAACCCTCAGGCAGCATCGCCCGCGCCGGAGGCCGCGTGGCCTATGGCAGCGACTGGCCCGTTGACCCGCTCGACGAGTTCCTGGCGCTGAAGGTCGGCGTCACCCGCTCCGGCGATCCGCTGAACCCGCACAGCTACGGCCCCAAATACGCCGGCAGGCTGAATGCCGACCCGGGACTGTCGCGGGCTGAAGTGCTGCGCACCATCACGTTGAACGCCGCCGAACAGCTCAAGCTGGAGAACGTGGTGGGTTCGGTGGAAGTGGGCAAATTCGCCGACTTGATCGTCCTCGACAAAAACTTCATGCAAGTGCCCGAGGCTGAATTGGCGCGCAATGAAGTGCTGCTGACGGTGGTGGGCGGCAAGGTGGTGTGGGCCAAGGCGCCGTTCGTTGGGCTGCAAGCGACTCAGGCGTCCGTCACCCAATAACAGAAATCCGAGGCTGAATGCTTATTGTGGCGAGGGAGCTTGCTCCCGCTCGGCTGCGCAGCAGTCGCAAGATTCTCATGGTTGCCGAAAATCTTGGGGCCGCTGCGCAGCCCACCGCGAGCAAGCTCGCTCGCCACAAAAGCTCGTTCGCCGCGTCGTTCGGTTGCTGCAAAAGTGCCGGTATCTCAACGCTCGGGAAGGTGCCAGCTTTCACGAAGCCTTTCGTATTGCGCCTCGGGCATCTGGATCAGCAACGGCGACTGACGAGGGTCGAGCCAACTGAACAAACGGCTGATATCCGCCGGGTCCATGGCCGTGCAGCCCAGTGTCGGTGCGTTCGGGGCTCGCCAGATATGCAGGAAAATACACGAGCCAGAGGCCGGGGACGGCGGTGTGTTGTGTTCGACGACGATGCCTTTTCGGTACAGCTCATCCATGCTGCGCATGTGCTCGGAACTGCTCCAGTCCTTGGTCGCCGTCGCGCTGTCGACCAGTTCGTTGTAGCGACTGGACTGGCTGTCATCCACGCATTCAAGGGTGGGTGTCAGGGCAAGGTAGGGCAGTCGGGTCTCGGCCGTCGTGTCGTAGCCAAAGGCTGTTCCCAGCTTGAAAATTCCGGCGGGGGCCTTGCCGTCGCCTTCGTGTTTGCTCGGCTCATCGTTGGGGTCGATCCGGGTCAGGCCCTTGCCCCAGGCCAGTCCGCTCTTGCCCAACATCACCGGAAACGGGGCTTCAAATTTGCGAAACGTATCGCCCTGGCGTTCATAACGCTGGGCGGTTCCGTGGGTGTCCGTCCAGTGTTTGCTGGTCACCACAATCAGCTGATGACTGCCGTCGAGCACGCTGGCGGACGCGAGCGGGGTGATCGGGAAGTCCATGACGTTCTTCAACGTTTCATCCCGTGAGTAAGTGAAATGCCACCACTCCTTGGAGTAGCCGGAAAAGCCTTCTTTTTCCATGGCGCTGCTGAGTACCTGGCGATTTTTCCGGGCGAGGGCGTTGATCGTCAGGCTGTCGGTGTGCGCCGGCTCATCGAAGCAATCGAAGCCGGTGCCCATGTCCAGCGCGCCATCGTGCCAACGCTGGCCATAGGGGGCCGTGCAGTCGACTTGAGGGGCGGAAGGGCTCCAGGTGTCGGCGGGCAGGGCGCCGGGCCCGGTCAGCGTCAGGTCGACGGTGCTGCCTTTGGAATGGTTGGAAACCCGAGCCACGTAACCCAGGCGCCAGAAGTCTTTCTTGTCCAGGCGCGGATAGAACTCGGCCTTGAGCGGGTCACCCGGCTGCGTCGCGAAACGCCCCATGTCGGCGACGGCGCGACTCGGGCGATAGCAGTCGAATACCTTCAGGCCATAGCCCTGCGCGCGCAACGCTGTTTGTACCCGCGACAACGCCTTGGCGGCTTCCAGCGACAACAGGCACTCCGGCGCCGCATAACCGTCGAGCGGGTGGCCGGTGAAGTTGTGCGCGCCGGCGTAGCGGATGTCTTGTTCGATGCTGGGATCAATCGTGCGCACATACACCATGTGCCCGGGCCGTGGCTCGGCGTCGGCGAGGCACGGCGCAACGAGGCCAAGCAAGAGGAGGTTGCACAGAAGGCGGCGCATGCGAGGCTTCCAAAAAAGGTGGATGCCTCATCATGGCTTCAAACAGGTTTCGCTTCCATGGGGTTGTTGGTTGCCAGCCCCGGTTGTTACGACGAATTTCCGTAGCAGCTGTCGAGCTTGCGAGGCTGCGTTCGGCTCGGTCCGCGCTCGGGCGCAGCAGTCGTAAAACCTGCGTGCGAGGTTTTACTGACACACCGCATCGTCTGATTTTACGACTGCTTCGCAGCCGAACGCAGCCTCGCAAGCTCGACAGCTGCTACGGAGGTAGATGCAGCTGCTACGGAGGTAGACGCAGCCTCGCAAGCTCGACAGCTGCTACACATCATCGTGTGGATCAGTCGCGGTAGACCGGGAAGTCGCGGCACAGCGCAGCGGCTTGGCGGGCGACGTTGGCCTCGACGTCGGCATCGCCGAGGTGATCGAGGATGTCGCAGATCCAGCCGCTCAGTTCGATGCTTTGGGCCTCCTTGAAGCCACGGCTGGTGATGGCTGGCGTGCCGATGCGCAGGCCCGAGGTGACGAAGGGCGATTGTGGGTCGTTCGGCACCGCGTTCTTGTTCACCGTGATCCCGGCGCGGCCGAGGGCGGCGTCGGCGTCTTTGCCGGTCAGGCCCTGACGGATCAGGCTGACCAGGAACAGGTGATTGTCGGTACCGCCAGACACCACGTCATAACCACGCTCGATAAACACCTTGGCCATCGCCTGGGCATTGCGGATCACTTGCGCCTGATAGGCCTTGAAGCCGGGTTCCAGCGCTTCCTTGAAACACACGGCTTTAGCGGCGATCACGTGCATCAACGGTCCACCCTGGCCGCCGGGGAACACCGCTGCGTTGAGTTTTTTCTCCAGCTCCAGGTTGGCCCTGGCGAGGATCAGGCCACCGCGCGGACCGCGCAGGGTTTTGTGGGTCGTGGTGGTGACGACATCGGCAAACGGAATCGGGTTCGGGTACAAACCGGTCGCCACCAGCCCCGCAACGTGGGCCATGTCGACGAACAGGTACGCGCCGACCTTGTCAGCGATCTGACGGAAACGCGCAAAATCCAGAGTCTTCGAATAAGCGGAGAACCCGGCAATAATCATCTTCGGTTGGTGCTCGACGGCCAGGCGTTCGACTTCGTCGTAATCGATCAGGCCGGTCGCGGTGTCGATGCCGTACTGCACGGCGTTGTACAACTTGCCGGAAAAACTGACCTTGGCGCCGTGAGTCAAGTGACCACCATGGGCGAGGCTCATGCCCAGCACGGTGTCGCCGGCCTGCAGCAGCGCGAGGTAAACGGCAGCATTCGCCTGGCTGCCGGAGTGAGGCTGAACGTTGGCGTAGTCAGCGCCGAACAGCTGTTTCGCCCGATCGATCGCCAGTTGCTCGACCACGTCGACGTGCTCGCAACCGCCGTAGTAGCGCTTGCCCGGATAGCCTTCGGCGTACTTGTTGGTCAGGCCGCTGCCTTGCGCTTCCATCACCCGTGGGCTGGTGTAGTTTTCCGAGGCGATCAATTCGATGTGGTGTTCTTGCCGGGCGTCTTCGGCGTTGATGGCCGCCAGCAGTTCGTCGTCGTAGCCCTTGATCTGGTCTTGCTTGCTAAAAAAGCTGTTGAACATGGTGAAGCCCTCAAGCGTCAGTGTTGATCAGGTGCTCGTAAGCCGCCTGGTCGAGCAGGGTGTCGATTGCGCCGGCGTCGCTGGGGCGCAGGCGAAAAAACCAGCCTGCCCCCAGCGCGTCTTCGTTGATCAGTTCGGGGGAGCTTTCCAGCGTCGAGTTGACCTCGACCACTTCGCCGTCCAGGGGCATGTAGACGCCGCTGGCGGCTTTTACCGATTCCAGCACCGCCACTTCATCGCCAGCCGCGAAGGCGCGCAGCTCGGGCACCTGAACGAAGACCACGTCACCCAGCGCTTGCTGGGCGAAAGGGGTGATGCCGACGGTGATCAGGCCATCGCTCTCGAGGCGCAGCCATTCGTGGTCGGTGGTGAATCTCAGTTCGCTCATATCGACTCCTTGTTGTTCGGGTGGCTTGGGGAGTCATAGCAAGGGCAGTGCCAGTTGTATTTAGTTGTTATTAATCAATTGGTTAAGATGTTTTTTGTACGTCGGGCGAAAGGCGATCGTATTGAAATCAATACAGGCATGCGAGGAGAGGAAGGAAAGTCGGGACGAGCTGTTGTCTTGATTTCAATACGCTGTATTGATTTGAACACGGCTTGTTTTGAGAACTGATTCCCCTGTGGGAGCGAGCCTGCTCGCGATGACGGAGTGTCAGCTGAATCAATGTGACTGTCACAC